>JABFRS010000001.1:1968750-2625000 GCA_013141055.1 Cyclobacteriaceae bacterium
GGAATTTGAACTGATCAAGGAGTATGTAAATGGTGATGATATCCGCACACTGAACTGGAAAGCAACGGCGAGAAAATCCAGGTTGATGGTGAATCAGTTTCAGGATGAAAGGTCGCAGCAGGTATATTCTCTTATTGACAAAGGTCGTGTGATGCAGATGCCTTTCAATGGACTAAGTCTTCTGGACTACGCGATCAATGCCTGTCTTGTGATCTCCAACATTGCCATCAAAAAATTCGATAAGGCAGGATTGATTACTTTTCAGGATAAGGTTGGAACGATGCTTCCGGCCAGCAGGCGTAACAACCAGATGGCAGTGATTCAGGAAGTTCTGTATCATCAAAAGACCGCTTTCCGCGAATCAGATTATTCAATGCTTCATGCTCAGGTGAGAAGCAAGATCAATCAGCGGAGCCTCCTGCTTCTGTTTACAAATTTTGAAAGTGTCTATTCAATGGAGAGACAATTGCCCTACCTGAAAAGTCTTTCTCAGCGTCACTTACTGGTGGTAATCTTTTTTGAAAACACTGAAATGAAATCATTGCTGGAATCTCCTGCTGGTACCGTGAAAGATATTTACTACAAAGCGGTTGCAGAGAAGTTCAGCTATGATAAAAAGTTGATTGTAAAAGAGCTGAAGAGAAGAGGGATCCAATCCATTCTCACTACACCGGAGCAACTTACAGTGAATACAATCAATAAGTATCTTGAACTAAAGGCCAGAAATCTGATTTAAGGTTTGATGCCTTTTTCTCTTGTTTATAATTCTTCTCCAATCTTCAAAAACAACCGTTTATAAAAACACTGACTCATTCTGTGTGCGTTCTTACTAAATTTCCTTCATACCCGCACCTTTATGAAAAAATCAATCCTGATACTGTCCTTGCTATTGATCGCAGCTACTGCATTCAGTCAGCAAAAACCTCTTACTATTAAAGATTACGCTAAGTGGTCAAGAGTTGTTGATCCTGTAATTTCCAACGACGGAAAATGGTTTGCCTACAGCCATCGTGTCAATGGCGGCAACGATACATTGATCATCAAAAATCTTGAGTCTGATAAAATCTACAAAGTCAAGTTTGCTGCAAGTCCTGCATTTTCAGAGAACAGCAAATGGGTATCATTTGTCATAAAGCCTTCACGGGAAGAAGATAAGAAACTCAAAAAAGACAAGAAGCCGGTTCTTAACTCAGCGGGTATTCTCAATCTGGAAACCGGCAAGAAATCAGTCATTGACAGAATGGACGCCGCTGCATTCTCCAATAATTCTGCTGTCTATGCAGTCCTCCGCAAAAAACCTTCTGATGACAATTCGAAACATGAAGGCAAGGATCTTATTCTTAAAAAACTGGATGATGGTTCGCTGGTGAATATTGGCAACGTAGGGTCCTTCGTTTTCAATCAGAAAGGAAATTTACTGGCATACACAGTGGATGCTGATAAAATGAGCGGCAACGGGCTCTATTTATATAATACTGGGACGGGCGAAATGAAGACACTCGATACCGATTCAGCTACTTACAGTCAGCTTGCATGGGATGATGCAACGGCTTTACGATCTGAATGGGCTAATAAAGGAAAACATCTCGCCATTCTGAAAGGAGTTTCGCGCGACACGACCATGTACAGAGACAATTCATTACTGGTATTTATGAATGTCCTGACCCCGGCTTACAGAAAACAAATCTTCCCGTCTTCTTCACTTATTGGTCTTCCTAAAAGAAATATTGTGAGCGAGAATTTCAAACCAGCCTTTTCAAATGATGGATCACTGGTTTTCATTGGCGTCCGCGCGCAGGAGAAAAAGATAAAGATGAGCAAAGACACACTCGCCAATCTTGATGTCTGGCATTGGAAAGATGAACAGATCCAATCTGTTCAAATGAAGCGCTCTGAGCAAAATAAGAAATACACTTATTTGTGTTCCGTAAATCCATCAACAGGAATATTTTCGCGCCTCAGCGATGAAACATTGAGAGATGTAAACCTTTCAAAAAATTCAACCTATGCAGTGGGTCGCAATGACAAACCATACATTGATGATGTTAATTGGGGAGTTTCTCCTGCGGATCTGTACCGTGTAACATTGAAAGACGGGAAGCGCGAACTTTTTGCCAAGCTGGTAAACCGTCCACTCGGATATTCGCCAGATGGTAAATACTATCTCTTCCAGCTTGATTCATCCCTACACGTCGTTGATCTCTCAACGAATAAAGTAACAAATATTTCAAAGGCAGCGCCTGTTCGCTTCATGAATATGGAGCATCCTTATCCTCATGAAAAACCTCCCTTTGGAGTTGCGGGTTGGACAAAGGATGGAAAGAGTGTTGTCGTTAATCACAAATATGATCTCTGGATGCTTTCTCTTGATGGAACAAAAGCATCAAATCTTACCGCTGGCGTTGGCACGAAAGAAGAAATTCATTTCAATTACGTTCCAATGGATCCGATGGAACCTTTCATCGATACCAAAAAACCTATACTTCTATCTGCGGATGGTGAATGGACTAAGAAGTCTGGATTTTACTCAGTGATAGCAGGACAGGAACCAAAAGTAGTTCTATATGAAGACCGGAATTATGGCCCACCAAGAAAAGCATTGAATGCTGACAAAGTATTCTACAACGTTCAGACTTTCGTTGATTTTCCCGATTACTATGTGAGCAATTCAGGTTTTATGAATGCCAAAAAAGTCACGAATGCCAACCCTCAGCAAAAAAATTATGCATGGGGTAAGAGGGTCCTAATTGACTATACCAACAGCAAAGGACAAAAGCTTCAGGGTACCCTAACGCTTCCTGCTAATTATGAGGCTGGAAAGAAATATCCGATGATCGTTTACTTCTACGAAAAGATGTCGCAGGAACACAATAGCTATTCTATGCCTACATACGATGACCGGCCACACATGTCATTGTATTCCAGCAATGGATATCTGGTTTTCCAACCCGATAATGTCTATGATGAGGGTCGTCCCGGAACGAGTGCCCTGGATTGCATTACCTCTGCCACAAAAAAAGTAATTGATCTCGGCTATGCCGATCCAAAGAAAATTGGTTTGCAGGGACATAGCTGGGGTGGATATCAAAGTTCATTCATCCTCACACAAACAGATATGTTTGCATGTGTAGTTACCGGTGCACCACCTACCAATCTTGAAAGCTTCTATAATAATATCTATGGAAGCACTGGAACCAATCACCATGGCATTATGGAGATAGGGCAGGTACGAATGGGAAAAAATATGACGCCATGGTCGGCACGCGAGGCTTATCAACGCGAATCACCAATGGTTCATGCACCAAAGATCAAAACTCCTTTCATGATCCTTCATGGCACTGCTGATGGTGCGGTGGATTGGAACCAGGGTCTTGAATATTATAACGCTGCCAGAAGATTGAATAAGCAGGTGATCTTTCTATCCTATCCAAACGAAGGTCATCATTTGGCAATCGAAGCAAATCAAAAAGACTTTCTGGTTCGCATGCAGCAATACTTCGACTATTACCTGAAGGGAACGCCCGCTCCGGCATGGATGCTTGAAGGAGTTGCAAACATTGATAAGAAGTATGATCGTGGCGAGTAGGTAAGAAGACTGGAGTAGTGAAGAATATTTCTGCACTATTCCAGTTTTTAAATATTTCCTTTCTTCATCTCATCTACCGCATACGCACAGGCTCTTGCTGTCATCGCCATATACGTTAATGAAGGATTGACACATGAAGACGAGGTCATAAAAGATCCATCTGTAATAAATACGTTTTTGACGGCATGCATCTGATTGAATCCATTTAATACGGAGGTCTTTGAATCTCTTCCCATCCTGACAGAACCCATTTCGTGATTTGCATTGCCGGGAAAAGAAATAGTCGAATAAGGTCTTACATTTTTAAATCCAGCAGATTCAAGCATTTCAGCAGCGGCTATTGCAATGTCGCGATGCATGGCATGCTCATTCTCTTTGAACTCACAATCAACGCTTAGAGTTGGTCGTCCCCATTTATCTTTCTTGTCTGTATTTAGTACAGCGCGATTCGTCGAATAAGGAAGACATTCTCCAAAACCACTTAGCCCCATTGTCCACGGGCCTGGCGCCTGTGCTTCCTTTTTAAGTTCATCACCAATAGCATCAGTATATAGATCGCTTCTCCAACCCTGGCGCGATGCTCCACCCTGATAACCAAATCCACGGATGTAATCATTCCTTTTTTCTTTCAGATTGCGAAAGCGAGGGACATAAATTCCATTGGGTCTTCTTCCTGAATAATACTGATCATCGAATCCCTCAACCGTCGCTTCAGCGCCTGCACCTTTATGGTGATCCATAATATTTCTTCCGACCTGATCGCTGTCATTGCCCAGGCCATTCGGAAACCGACTCGATAACGAACCCAAAAGAATGGCAGTTGTTGCCATAGTGGAAGCATTCAGAAAAATAATACTTGAATAAAATTCCGTTGTCTCATTTGTTTCTGTATCAATGATCTCAACACCTGTCGCTTTTTCTTTTTTATCATCGTAGATAATTTTATTAACCAGGGAATTGGGTCGTAGGGTTAAGTTGCCCGTAGCAAATGCTGCTGGTAATGTGCTGGCATTCGTACTGAAGTATGCTCCATAAGGACAGCCACGATAACAAAGATTTCTGTATTGACATGTTCCGCGTCCTTTTACCGGAGCAGTGAGATTCGCCGTTCGTCCTATTGTTACTTTCCTTCCAGGAAATTTTTCTTCAGCAATATTTTTGAAATGTTTCTCTACACAATTCAATTCCATTGGCGGTTGGAATTTCCCATCAGGCAAATGAGGAATATTTTCCGTCTGCCCTGATACCCCAATGAAGCTTTCGACGTAATCATACCAGGGAGCAATGTCTTTATAGCGTATGGGCCAATCCACTCCGTGTCCGTCAATAAGGTTGGCTTCAAAATCAAGGTCACTGAAACGATAGGTTTGTCTTGCCCAAAGCAATGATCTCCCACCTACAACGTCTCCGCGGATCCAGTCAAATCTCTGCACTTCCGAGTAAGGATTTTCCAGGTCGTCAATAAAGTAATGTTTACTGTCAGCCCTAATCGCATAGTGTCTTGTCTGGATGGGGAATCTCTTGAGATCTTCCTGAGTCAGCCTGTTCGCATTGGGAACTTCCCATGGAGAGAGAGTTGCTGTTGGATAATTGGGGTGCACTAAAGGTTTGCCTCTTTCAAGCAGGAGGACCTTCAAGCCCTTTTCACAAAGTTCTTTCGCTGCCCAGCCTCCACTGATCCCGGAACCGATAACGATTGCATCAAAAGTCTGCTGATCAGCGGCCTTGAGGTTGAGGTTCATTTGAATTTGCTGGTGATTGCTTTGAAAGACGTTGAATTATCAGATATACCCTTACGTGATTTACCGAGTTAAAAATTGCGAAAAATAGATCACAATCCGATAACAATTATTTGGGCAAATATCCTCACTTCGACCTCTCAACTCACTTGTTCAAAATATCATAGAATTAATTTTTCCGTTCTGCGGAATACGAATATTCTCTGGTTATTTTTGCCCGATTTATCCAATCCCGCCATGCCAAGAGACCGCAGTATTCGCTCAGTATTAATCATCGGAAGTGGTCCAATTATAATCGGACAGGCATGCGAATTCGACTATGCCGGTTCGCAGGCCTCAAGGTCGCTTCGTGAAGAAGGAATCGAGGTGATCCTCATCAATTCCAATCCGGCAACCATCATGACTGACAAGGTAACTGCCGACCACGTTTACCTTAAGCCTCTCGAAAAGAAGTATATCAGGGAAATCTTGGAAAAGCATCACGTTGATGCTGTTCTCCTACAATGGGCGGGCAAACCGCCTTGAATCTTTGTATCGACTGTGACAAGGCTGGTATCTGGGAACATTATGGAGTAAAGATCATCGGAGTTGACATATTGGCGATTGAGACGACTGAGGACCGCGAAAAATTCCGTCTGAAAATGAATGAGCTGAATGTTGGAGTCTGCAAAGGCGCAACAGCAACCTCCTTCCTTGAAGGAAAAGAAATTGCTCAGGAAATCGGATTCCCTCTTGTCATCCGTCCATCGTTTACCCTTGGCGGAACAGGTGGTGGCTTTGTTGAAAAACCAGAGGACTTTGATGCTGCTCTTAACCGTGGGCTTCATGCATCACCAATTCACGAGGTACTGGTGGAGCAAAGCATTATGGGTTAGAAAGAATATGAGCTTGAACTTCTTCGCGATGGAAATGGAAATGTGATCATCATCTGCTCTATTGAGAATTTTGATCCAATGGGAATTCATACAGGCGACTCAATCACCGTTGCTCCTGCCATGACCTTACCGGATACCGTTTATCAGCACATGCGTGATCTTGCTATCAAGATGATGAATGGTATCGGAAAGTTTGCAGGTGGCTGCAATGTTCAGTTCTCTGTCAATCCCGACAACGACGATCAGATCATTGGAATTGAAATCAATCCCCGTGTATCACGCTCTTCAGCGCTTGCATCAAAAGCAACAGGTTATCCTATTGCAAAGATTGCCGCCAAGCTTGCCATTGGCTATAATCTTGATGAATTAAGCAATGCCATTACCGGCACCACAACAGCATACTTCGAGCCTGCGCTTGATTATGTCATCGTAAAGATCCCTCGCTGGAACTTTGATAAGTTCCACGGTGCCGATCGTCGCTTAGGCTTGCAAATGAAATCCGTTGGTGAGGTAATGGGCATTGGAAGGAATTTCCAGGAAGCATTACAAAAAGCATGTCAGTCACTTGAGATCAGGAGAAATGGTTTGGGTGCTGATGGAAAAGAAGTAAAAAATCAAGCTGAGCTTCTGCACAGTCTTGAGCGCCCAAGCTGGAATCGCTTGTTCCATATTTATGATTCAATGAAGCTTGGCATTTCGATGAAGACCATTCAGCATCTAACAAAGATTGACAAATGGTTTTTGGATCAGATCTGGGAGTTGATTGAGGTTGAGCAAGAGATAGAAAAATATACACTGGATACCATTCCGGTATCGTTGATGCGTACAGCAAAAGAGAAGGGTTATGCGGATCGTCAGATCGCACATCTTATTGATTGCAAGGAAAGCCAGGTACATCTCAAGCGTCGCGAGATGGGAATCAATCGTGTCTACAAACTCGTGGATACCTGTGCAGCAGAATTTGACGCAAAGACGCCTTACTACTATTCAACTTTCGATTCAGAAAATGAATCAAAACCTTCTTCGCGGAAAAAAGTAATTGTTTTGGGTTCTGGTCCAAACAGAATTGGTCAGGGTATTGAGTTCGATTACTCCTGCGTGCACGGAATTCTTGCAGCAAAAGAGTGTGGGTATGAAGCAATCATGATCAATTGCAATCCTGAAACAGTTTCCACTGACTTTGACATCGCTGATAAGCTTTATTTCGAACCAGTATTCTGGGAGCATCTTTGGGATATTATTCAACACGAAAAACCAGAAGGCGTTATCGTTCAGTTGGGCGGCCAGACTGCATTGAAGCTTGCAGAAAAACTTAAAAAGTATGGCGTGAAGATCATGGGAACTTCTTATGAAGCCCTTGACCTTGCCGAAGATCGCGGAAGCTTCTCATCACTCTTAAAGGATCTCAATATTCCATACCCTGATTTTGGAGTTGCAACAGATGCGGATGAAGCTCTCGAAGTTTCCAAGACGATTGGATTCCCATTGTTGGTAAGGCCTTCTTATGTTTTGGGGGGCCAAAGCATGAAGATCGTAATCAATGAAACAGAGCTTGAGAATCATATTCTTGATATCTGGAAGCATCTTCCTGAAAACAAGGTTTTGTTAGATCATTTCCTTGACGGAGCTATCGAAGCAGAAGCTGATGCTATTTGTGATGGAGAGGATGTCTATATCATTGGTATCATGCAACACATTGAGCCTGCCGGTATTCACTCCGGTGACTCATACGCCGTACTTCCCCCTTACAACCTCGGTGATTTTGTAATGAAGCAAATCGAAACGTATACAAAGAGAATTGCTTTGGCATTGAAAACTGTCGGATTGATCAACATTCAGTTCGCCATTAAAGGAGATACTGTTTACATCATTGAAGCAAATCCACGAGCATCAAGAACGGTCCCGTTTATCTGCAAGGCATATGATGAGCCTTACGTTAACTATGCCACAAAAGTGATGTTGGGCGAAAAGAAGGTGAAGGATTTCACATTCAATCCTACAAAGAAGGGTTATGCGATCAAGGTTCCTGTGTTCTCCTTTAGCAAATTCCCTGAAGTAAATAAAGAATTGGGTCCTGAAATGAAATCAACGGGTGAGGCGATCTACTTCATCGATGATTTAATGGACGATTATTTTCTCAATATTTACTCAGAAAGAAATCTCTATCTGAGTCGTTAGACATTTTGGGATGAGATATTGAGTTCATATCTCATCCCTATATTACTATTGGCTTCTCAATGATTTTACCGGATTCACAATTGCAGCCTTGATCGACTGATAGCTTACCGTTAGCCAAGCAATGCCCAGTGCTAATAATCCCGCTATCACAAAAGCTTCTACTCCAACAGGAATTCTATAGGCAAATCCACTGAGCCATTGCTCCATCATCCACCATGAAAAAGGTGTTGCCAGTACAAAAGCAATAATGACGAGTCTTGTAAAATCTTTTGATAATAAAACTACCACTCCCCCAACAGAAGCGCCGAGCACTTTGCGTACCCCAATTTCTTTTGTTCTGAGGCTTGCCGTATAAGCTGACAATCCAAATAACCCAACGCATGCAATGATTACTGCCAGGCCTGAAAAGACTCTGAACAATACTCCTGACCGCTGTTCTTCGGCATATCCCTGACTAAGATTATCATCAAGAAACTCGTACTGAAATGGTTGATCCGGTGCCAGTTCCTTCCATGCGCTTTCGACTTTGCCAATTACCTCCTTGAATCTGCCAGACTCAATTCGAATAGCGACATAATTTAAGGTTGCCTGTGAACCAAAAAGCTCTTTGTTATAGATTACTAATGGTGTGATCTCATCACGTAGAGATTGAAAATGGAAATTCTTAACAACTCCTATGACAGTAAAGTAGAGACCCCCTGCCTGGCCATTATTTCCCGGAGGGTCAGAGTTATAAATTTTATGACCGATCGGATTTGTCAGCCCAATCGTCTTTACGGCAGTTTCATTTAATATGACACTCAAAGAATCGCTCGTCTCCTTTGAAAAGAATTTGCCGTCTTGTAAATGAAGGCCTATCATCTCAGGGAATTCATCATCGAGCACCATTGCTTTCACAGTAAGAATTTCATCAAATCCCGCTGCCTTAAACTGCTGGCCAAACACATCATCCCGATTTCCTATCATTGAACCCGAACATGCCGCAGCATTAACACCTGGAATTGTCTTGACCTCCTCCACGAATGTGTTCGTTTTCTTTTGAAGACCGAAGGCCCGCTTTACCATCAACACCTGATCTTTTTCAAAACCAAGTTGCTTGTTCTGCATGAAACTCATCTGGTTTCCAACGACAAGTGTTCCCACGATCAGAATGATCGAAATCATGAATTGAAATACGACGAGCCCATTACGAAGCCATTTACCCTTTGAACTGCTGATGAAATTTCCTTTCATCACAACAACAGGATTGAAGCTTGATAAAACAAAAGCAGGGTAAAGTCCGGCAAGAAGACCTACAAACAAAGCAAATCCCAGTAGCCCGAGAATCATCTCTGCATTCAATGTTAGTTGAAGTTGCTTTGCAATCAGATCATTGAAAGACGGTAATAGTAAATAAGCACCAACAACTGCCAGCAGAGTTCCGATGACTGACAATATGAATGCCTCTGTGAGAAATTGAGCAATCAAGTTTCCTTTAAGAGATCCCATTACCTTCCTCACTCCTACTTCTCTTGCCCGCTCAGACGATCTTGCGGTGGCAAGGTTCATGAAGTTTATACATGCAATCACTAAAATCAGAACAGCAATCAAAGAAAGGGAGTAAACATATTTTTTATTGCCACTCGGCGACATTGTAAACTCAAGATTGGTAGGATCTAAGTGGATTTCAGTAAGAGGCTGCAAAAAATAACGATATCCGTTTCCTTCTTTCTTATAATCAATCCATGACTTCCCCAGCTTTGTTTCAATTTCTGCAGCAGCGTAGTTATCCACCATGCCTGGAAATTTTGCTTCCAAAGCACTGGCGCTTGCTCCTGGCTTTAACTTTATATAAGTCTGTGAATCAAAACCTGTATAGTTGAGAGTTTTAAGAAGTCGTGAAAGATCAATGGAGCCAATAAAATCATATCTCATGTGAGAGTTATCCGGCTGATCTTCAAATATTCCTGTTACTTTAAATTCTCCGAAGTCACCACTTAATGTTTTCCCCATTGGATCTTCCTCTCCAAAATATTTTCGGGCGGAAGAACGTGATACGATCACCTGGTCAGCCGCAGAGAGCGCAGTTCTTTTATCTCCTTTGATCAGATTCATATCAAAAAAAGAAAAGAACGAACTATCAGCAAAAAGAAAAAAATCTTCCTCAAAGGATTTAGTCTCACCTTCCAGCGGTCGGTATGAGATCGCAACGTTTTGATTCGGTCCCTGCATGATCAGCGTACTTTCCACTTCAGGATAATCACGCTGAACGGCTGGCGCAAATGAGTGAGGGATGGGCGAAAAGTAGGTCACATGGTTTGGATATTTCCTTTCCAAAACCATCTTATAAATACGGTCTGAATCCGCATAAAACTTGTCGTAAGAAGTCTCATGTTTTACATACAACACAATCAGGATGCAGGCCGTTATACTTACGGCAAGACCTAAAATATTAATGGAGGTGTAGACCCTTTGCTTTACCAAGCTTCGGATCGCGGTTTTTATGTAGTTTCTGAGCATAATTTATGGATGACAGAGGAACAAATCAGTTGCTGTTTCAAGTTATGTAATTCAAAACACTTCAACCATAGACCAAAAAAAGGCTAAAAACGACTTATTTTTCAATAATACTTTAACTTTGACTTTTGGTTACGCGACTATGTGGAAATTCATTATCATACTGGTGCTTCTGATCTACGTCCTGAATAAGGTTAGCAGCCTTATTTTCAAGGTTGCCGGGCCCAAGCAAACTCCTCCCAATTTCAGAAAACCACCGGAAGGAACCATCAACATGAACTCAGCTCCCCCACAGCCTAAAAAGAAAGGCGGACTAAAGGGTGGTGAATATGTTGATTACGAGGAAGTAAAATAATCCACTTAGTTTTCCAGTACAGGCATTCCTAAATGAAAATTCATTTTTATAAATATCAGGCAGCTGGCAATGACTTTGTTCTTGCCGATAATCGTGAAGGGAATCTTTCTTTCACCGATGCACAGGTTGCAAAGATTTGCGATCGCCGCTTTGGTATTGGTGCGGATGGTTTGATCCTGCTGGAAAAAGATCCTGTTCACAACTTTAAAATGATTTATCGCAATGCCGATGGAAGTGAAAGCTTCTGCGGTAATGGTTGTCGTGCAGCAGTTCATTTCGCAAACAAATTAGGCATCATAAAAGATACAGCTTCCTTCTCTGCTTATGATGGTCCTCACACTGCTAAGATATTACCGAAAGGTTTTGTCCGCTTCTCTTTAAAAGATGTGAATGCAGTGGAGTCAAAAGGTGACGACTACTATATTAATACTGGCACTGATCATAACATTCGCTTTGTAACAGATATTCATAATTATCCTGTAGCGGAAGAGGGAAGAAAGATCCGATACTCTAATCTTTACAAGCCGAAAGGAACGAATGCAAATTTCATTGAGGTAAGTCCTGATCAAAGCGTAACGTTTCGCATCTATGAAAGAGGTGTTGAAGCTGAAACCTATTCCAGTGGATCAGGAGCAACTGCCTGTGCGTTGGCGGTAGCAAAAGTTTATGGGTATAGTTCTCCCATTAAGTTGAATTCAAAAGGCGGAATTTTAACGGTTGAGTTCGAAACCCGCCAGAACGGCACATTTCATAACATCTTTCTAACTGGCCCTGTTGAGCTGGTTTTTGAGACCGAATCGGTCATTTAGCCTCACTTCTCTCCTCTTTAGGAGAATTCCTGCCAAAATGCGCCTGCGGGGGCGCTTTGGAACTATAATTGCACCCCTGAAAATCTTAACTTTACGGCCCGTTTGAAAGTTATTTTATGTGCTTCAATTGGTAAAAACACTGATTAAGGCGGCGCCTAAAAAAACAGGAACGATTAACGAATAGACATGCTAAAACTCATTGCCAAATTATTCGGCACCAAATCCGAGAAAGATATTAAGCGAGTGATGCCACTGGTGGAAGCCACGCAACGCGAGGGTGAAAAACTAAAGTCGATCTCTCATGACGAACTAAGGGGACAAACCACGGAAGTTCAGGATATTATCAACGCCAATCTGAAGCCTATCGACGATCAATTGGCTGGCCTTCACAAACAAGTGAATGATCATCCTGATCTTGATCTTCATGAAAAAGAAGCAATCTTTAATCAGATCGATCAGATCGAAAAAGACAGAAATAAGGAACTTGAAAAGGTATTGATGGATGTTCTTCCAAGAGCATTCGCGATTGTTCGTGAAACCGCAAGGCGCTTTAAAGAAAATGAATATCTGGAAGTGGCTGCTACCGAAATGGATCACCATCTGGCCCTTCGTCATGAGAACATAAAAATATCAGGCGATAAAGCTTTATGGCATAATCAATGGATGGCTGCCGGAAATCTCATCAAGTGGGACATGGTTCATTACGATGTTCAGATCATTGGTGGTATTGTTTTGCATGAAGGAAAGATTGCCGAAATGGCAACGGGTGAAGGAAAAACCTTAGTGGCAACTTTCCCAACATTCCTGAATGCATTGGCAAAGCGCGGAGTACACATCGTAACCGTGAATAATTATCTGGCAACACGCGATAGCGAATGGATGGCTCCCTTGTTCCAGTTTCATGGATTAACTATTGACTGTATTGATAAACATGAGCCAAATTCCATTGCACGTCGCAATGCATACCAGGCAGACATTACATACGGAACCAATAACGAATTCGGCTTTGATTACCTGCGTGATAATATGGCGCGTGAAACCGAAGAATTAGTGCAACGTGGCCATCACTATGCAATGGTGGATGAGGTGGATAGTGTTTTGGTTGATGAAGCCCGTACACCCCTAATCATTTCGGGTCCTGTTCCACGCGGAGATCAGCATGAGTTCTATGATTTGAAACCACGCATTTTTAAGGTGGTGGAAGCTCAAAAGAAGCTGATCACTCAGTTTTTGAATGATTCAAAGAAACAACTGGCGGAAGGAAATGAAAAAGATGGAGGGCTTGCTCTATTCCGTGCCCATCGCGGTATGCCGAAGTTCAAACCATTGATCAAATATCTTAGTGAATCCGGAAACAGGAATGTTTTACAGAAGACTGAAAACTATCACTTGCAGGATAACAAAAAGGAAATGCCAAAGGCAGACGCTCCATTGTTTTTTGTGATCGATGAAAAAGATAATAGTGTTGAGCTTACTGACAAGGGGATTGATTTGATCACCGGTGAAGGTGAAGATCCCAAGCTGTTCATACTTCCTGAAATAGGAATGGAGCTCAATCAGATTGAAAAAGACACGACACTCGATGCAGCTGCTCAGCTTCAGAAGAAAGAGGAGTTGATTCGCGAGTATTCAACAAAGTCACAGCGTATTCATAGTATCAATCAGTTACTGAAAGCTTATACTTTATTCGAGCGTGATACAGAATATATCATTGTAGATGGTAAAGTGAAGATTGTTGATGAGCAAACAGGTCGTGTACTGGATGGAAGACGCTATTCAGATGGATTACACCAGGCGATCGAAGCAAAAGAGAGTGTTAAGGTAGAAGACGCGACACAGACGTATGCCACCATCACCCTTCAGAATTATTTCCGCATGTATCACAAGCTTGCGGGTATGACCGGAACAGCAGAGACAGAAGCTGGAGAACTCTGGGATATTTATAAATTGGATGTTGTTGCAATCCCAACCAACAGGCCCGTCACCCGTAAGGATATGGATGATCTTGTGCATAAAACCATGCGTGAGAAATTCAATGCTGTAGTAGAAGAAATTGTATTGCTGACAAAGGAGGGAAGACCTGTTCTTGTTGGTACCACTTCCGTGGAAATATCAGAATTGTTAAGTCGCATGTTGCAACTTCGCAAGATCAAGCACAATGTCTTGAATGCAAAGCAACATCAACGCGAGGCAGAAATTGTTGCAGAAGCAGGAAAGCCTAGTACTGTTACCATCGCCACCAACATGGCAGGTCGCGGAACAGATATTAAACTAACACCGGAATCACGCGCTGCAGGTGGGCTTGCTATTATCGGAACGGAACGCCACGAATCACGTCGCGTGGATCGTCAGTTGCGTGGTCGTTCAGGTCGTCAGGGAGATCCTGGAACTTCCAAGTTCTATGTTTCTCTTGAAGACAATCTGATGCGCTTGTTCATGCCAGAGCGTATTGCCCGTATCATGGATCGTCTTGGATTAAAAGAGGGAGAAGTGATTTCCCATTCGATGGTTACCAACTCTATCGAGCGTGCACAGAAAAAAGTAGAGGAGAATAACTTCGGTATACGCAAGCGACTGCTGGAGTATGATAACGTGATGAACTCACAGCGTGAGGTTATCTACAAAAGAAGAAGGAACGCATTGTTTGGAGAACGTCTTCAATTGGACATCCTCAACATGCTATTTGATACTTGTGATGACCTTGCCGCAAACGCAAAGGCTGGAGAAACACTGGAAAATTTCAAAGTGAATTTGTTGAGTACCCTTGGTCTTGATTTTAACATCACAGCAGATGAATATTCAAGCTGGGATCAGCCGAAGCTTGCAGAAAATCTCTATCAACAGGCACTTAATCACTATGAGTCAAAAAATAAAGCTGCTGCTCAAAAATCATTGCCGGTTATTCTTGATATCTATCGGACGCGCGGAGCGAATATTCAAAATATCTCGGTGCCGTTCAGTGATGGTATAAAGCAAATTGAAGTTGCTGCTCCATTGAAGAAATGTGTTGACACCAATAATTCGGAATTGATTCGCTCGATGGAGAAAATGATCACATTGGCGATCATCGACATGCAATGGAAAGAACACCTTCGCGACATGGATGACCTGAAGCAAAGTGTTCAAAATGCGGTTTATGAACAAAAGGATCCATTGTTGATCTATAAGTTTGAAGGATTTGAAGCATTCAAACGATTCATTGCAAGGGTGAATGAAGAAACAATCTCTTTCCTTATGAAGGCAGACATTCCTACCCAGGAACCCGAGCGTCTTCAGGAGGCTCGTTCACAAAAACGTCAACGTTTCAGTGAGCAGAAGGATGAATCACAATCTCTTCTTCAGGGAGGTGGTGCGCCACAGGCTCCGAGAAATGAGGTTGAGCAAAAAGTCATGCCAGTAAAATCTGAAAAGATGGCCGGGCGGAATGATAAGGTTACGGTTCAATATCAGGATGGTCGTGTAGCGAAAGATGTGAAATACAAAAAGGTTGAGGAAGACATCAAGAGCGGTCGTTGCATCGTTATCGAACAATAAGTCGGCAAAAATGAATTACTTTGTAGACATGGAAGAGCTTATAAATCGCACAGCATGGTCATGTATGATGTTTGTGGTGTGTTTGGCATCCTTCTCATGCGCTGCTCAGAAGAATAGTTCAAAGCCTTACTATCATGAAGATTTGCAGGCCCTCCGTCCTAAATTTCCCGAGACAGTAGATTCTTCCGTTCAGATTCAGTTTCAGAAAAAAGAAGAGGTCGTTCCTGTTTACAATGTTAATAAGAAGGTAGACGGTGTTCTGGATAGCATTAACCACTTCAATGCTTCGCGCAAACTTATCGATGGCTTTACGATTCAGATTTATTCCGGGCAGAATCGTGAAGAAGCGATGCTCACCAAGAAAAAAATGTCAACTGATGCTGGGGATCTTTCTTCAGAAATGGAATACACACAGCCAAAATTCCGTGTTAAAGTAGGAAGCTATTTTTCAAGACTGGAGGCTCAAAAGGATCTTCTCCGCATGAAAAGATTATTCCCTAATGCAATACTGGTTCCTGAAAAAATTCTGGTACGCTAATGTCACTGCTCCAATCTGTTCAAGAGCTTTCTAAAAATACTGCAAAGGAAGTAGTAAAGTGGCGCAGGCATTTGCATGCTAATCCTGAACTTTCTTATCAGGAATTTAATACTGCAAAATTTGTCTCTCAAACACTTCGCGATCTGGGAATGAAGCCTACCGAAGGTATTGCTGGAACAGGAATCGTGGTACTTATCGAGGGAAAAAACCCTGCCAAAAAAACAATCGCACTTCGTGCGGATATGGATGCCCTTCCAATCACTGAAGCAAACACAGTAGAGTACAAATCAAAAAATAATGGAGTGATGCATGCATGCGGTCATGATGTACATACATCTTCACTGATGGGCACTGCTAAAATTTTAAACTCACTGAAAGATCAGTTTGAAGGAACTGTTAAATTGATCTTTCAACCTGGAGAAGAAAAAAATCCAGGTGGTGCATCCTTTATGATCAAAGAAGGTGCTTTGGAAAATCCACGGCCTGATTCAATTATCGGTCAGCATGTAATGCCTTTGCTACCTGTTGGAACGATCGGTTTCCGGGAAGGAATGTACATGGCAAGTTCCGACGAAATCTATTTGAAAGTTATTGGAAAAGGTGGTCATGCTTCAACTCCTGAACTTACAGTAGATCCTATTGTGATCGCTTCCCATATTATTATTTCTTTACAACAGATTATTAGCAGGAATGCAAGTCCCAAACAGCCAACGGTTCTTTCCTTTGGGAAAATCTCGGCAGAAGGCGCAACGAATATTATTCCCAATGAAGTGAATATTGCCGGAACATTTCGTGCATTAAATGAAGTATGGCGCAGGGAAGCTTTGGCAAAGATTCAAAAAATGGCGGAAGGCATTGCTGAAGGAATGGGTGGACGCTGTGAAGTGACAATCTCTCACGGCTATCCTTATCTTGAGAATAATCCAGGGCTTACGCAAAGCATTCGTAAGGCAGCTGAGGAATATGTAGGCAAGGACAAAGTTGTCGACATTGATCTCACTCTGGGGTCCGAAGATTTCGCATATTATTCTCATGTTATCCCTGCTTCCTTCTATCGACTTGGCACACGCAATGAAGCAAAAGGAATTACTTCATATGTTCATACGCCGACATTCGACATTGATGAAGACGCTCTCACAATTGGACCCGGTCTGATGGCCTGGATGGCCCTTCGTGAACTGGGTAATCACTGATATTTCTCAAATCACTTCCACTCAATTCTGGTCATGACCTTGCGAAAACGTGGGATCATGCATTCTTAAATTAAGTATTTGTTAACTCCTTTATTCCTTCGGCTGGGTTTCTATCTTTACCGATCAGCATGAAGAGCGGACAGCCTACATCAGAAACAATTGGTTCCCGAAAAGCGCAGTGGAGAATCCTTCTGCGTAATACCGCTTATATCGTAGGAGCCTTAGTTGTATTCCTTTTTGCTCTGGAGTTAATGCTTTCTTCTCTTCAGCATTTGGGTAAGACCGCTGCTGAGACGATTATCCTTGCTACTTCCAATCCATTTACTGCATTGTTCATTGGATTATTAATTACAGCTATCATCCAAAGCAGCACAGCAACCACCTCGATGACTGTCGCATTGGTGGCATCCGGTTCACTTACTTTAGAGAGTGCAATTCCAATCATCATGGGCGCTAATGTTGGAACTACTATCACCAGCACCATTGTCTCACTTGGATTCCTTCCAAAGAAAAAAGAATTCAGAAGGGCGGTTGCTGCGGGTACGTATCATGACTTCTTTAATATTCTTACAGTCTTCATACTTTTTCCACTGGAATATTACTTCCAGTTTCTTTCTCATCTGTCAGAATCCATTGCCACCACACTTTTCAAACAACCGATTGGTCCATCACAGGGAAGCTTTTCCTTACTCGGCGGCGGATTGAGTGCCATCACCGACTCAATTGTGAGCACAATCGGAAATGGTTTTATATTGATCGTTATCTCATTAATAATCCTTTTCAGTTCTATTCTATTTTTTAGAAAAGTTCTTACAAAACTTTTGGGATTCGGTTCGTCTGAAACATTTCAACGTTTCTTTTTTCAGAGCCCATTGAAATCATTTGCATGGGGCGTATTGACAACGGCAGCTATCAGATCGAGCTCTGTCACAACATCCTTAGTTGTACCATTAGTTGCAAAGAAAGTTGTTACTCTTAGGAGCGCAGTACCTTTTATTCTTGGCGCCAACATCGGAACGACAATCAGTGCATTTCTTGCTGCGATGTTAAACTCTAACATTGCCATCAGCATTGCTATTGCTCACTTCCTATTCAATTTTATAGGAGTCATGATTTTCTTCCCCATACCAGCTCTTAGGGAGATTCCAATCAAGCTGGCCACTGGACTGGGAAGAATTACACTCAAGTATCGTTTGGCAGGACTTCTCTATCTGCTCGTGATGTTTTTTATAGTGCCCTTCTCTTTGATCTATTTCAATCGCGATGCAGTAAGTATTACAGAGCTTACCTATCAACGGATTGAAAATAATAAGACCACCTACTTTACTGTTATCACGAAAACATTTGAAAATCAGGCGATGCGGATTGTCTATCCCGGAGAAAAAAATACAGAGCCATCACTGATCTACTCAGTTTACCGGAAAAATAATCTCTTGATCATTAATAATGAACTCTTTGAACTCAACAAACCTGGCTTCTGTCGCGATGGAGAAGACCGTGATGGAAAATTCAAATCATGCATCCGCGAAATCCTCCCCAGGCTTATCCTGAATCCATCCCTCTCCCTGGATTCCATTTTTGTCTTTCAAAAACAATATGAACGACAAGTTAATGTGAGCACCTGGCGCTATATCAGTTCCCCTTCGAATCTCCTTGTAAAAAAGGAAAGGCGCGACACTCTCGGAAATGTTATCAGCACAGAAGAGCTTTACAAAATTGTAAAGAAGTAATATTCCTTTTAATTCCCTGAGAATTCCCTACTCACAAAGGTCATTTGCAGCCGCCTCCAGCCAATGGTCAGCTTGAATTGATGCCTCTAATTTCCCTATCTTTATTCCCTATACCTATGGAGAACATTTCTGCCTCGATCCTTAAGTTTCTAAAGCTTGATAGCCTGATTCAAAACCTTACCGGTTTTGTTGAGACCCGTATTGAATTAATGAAGATTGAGGTTCGTGAGGATCTTGCAAAAGCAGTATCACGGGCATTAATGATGGCAGTCTTTTTTCTGGTGGGATTTCTCTTTTTGATCTTTTTCAGCATTGGACTGGCCCATTTTTTAAACAAGTTTTTTGAAGATTCTTATGCAGGATATTGGACGGTAGCATCGATCTATCTGGCTACCTTTTTAGTTTTACTGGTATCCAGAAAAGGAATCTTCCAGTATTTTGAGAAGCAAATGACTGAGTTGATGAAAAGGAAAAAGTAAGCTATGGAACTACTGGAAACACAAGATCCCGAAAAAAGAAAACTGATAGAGACATCAGATCGTCACAAGCGCGCACTTGAAAAAGAGGTTGGCGAATTGTCTCAGAAGACTGACAAGATGCTTACCAATGCATTGATCATTGGGGGATCTCTTGCAGCAACCTATTTTCTGGTAAGCACGTTCTCTGGCGGAAGCAAGAAGAAAAAGAAACGAAGAAAGAAATTTCTGAAAGTTGTCAAGGCTCCTCAGGAGGCGGCGGAAGATTTTGAAGAAGAAGCTGAAGAAGAAGAAAGCAGTGCACCTTCATTGATAGGAATGGTTGGCAACAGGGTTTTATCTCAGGCTTCTGTCATCTTATTGAACATCGCAAAGGACAAGCTTTTTGAATACCTCGAATCAAGAAAAAAGAAGGATGAAAATTCTTGAAATACTTCAGCAGCGCCATCGTCTTGGCAAAAAATCAATTGCTGTTCTTGTCGACCCCGATAAGGCAGATGATCCTGCCAAGCTAAAGCATCTCATCCATCTGGCGAATGAGAACTGTGTTGATTTCTTCTTTGTAGGAGGAAGCCTGGTCACTACACCTTATCTATCCGATGTCATTCAAAGCATTAAGGAAACTGTAAATATTCCGGTCATTCTTTTTCCGGGAAGTTCATTGCAAATTGATCCTTCTGCTGATGCAATTCTTTTTCTTTCATTGATCTCAGGACGCAATCCGGATCTGCTGATAGGACAACATGTTCAGGCAGCTCCGATATTAAAGAATAACCGGATGGAGGTGCTGCCTACCGGATACATGCTGATCAGTTCAGGCCGCACAACTTCGGTAGCATATATCAGCAATACGACCCCAATTCCAGAGGACAAATATTCACTTGCCGCCTGTACAGCATTGGCTGGTGAAATGTTAGGACTTCAACTTATTTATCTTGATGCTGGAAGCGGCGCAGAACGCGAAATCAGCCCACGGATGATCTCCGCTGTCAGAAAATCTATTGAGGTCCCAATGATTGTTGGTGGTGGAATTACAACTCCGCAAAAAGCGATTGCTGCGCTCGAAGCCGGCGCTGATATGATTGTTATTGGAAATGCTTTGGAAAAAAGCCCTGATCTTCTCAGTGAGATAAGTGACAAGATCTACGACTGGAACCAAAGTGTTGAAGCGGGTAAATAATAACCGAAGCAAACGTCCCTCAAGTTTATCTCTCCTAAATCAATGCTGATGAAGAATCTTTTCACAATGGTCTTTTCATTTGTTGTGCTGGTTTGTTCCGCACAGGAACCTTCCGATGTTGTACTCACTGACTTTATCAGAGACTCTCAACAATGGGTCAAAGAAGGTGAGAAGATGAATCTCTCATGGTGGATACCTTCAGAATATTGGAAAATTTCCCTGGCAGGAAATACTCAGATTCCTCCTGGAACTTCCGAGAAGCTTGAAATGATATTTAAAGATTACATGCTCATTTGTGCAGCTGAGGCAACAATTCATTTGGATGGAGCCATCGAAGTAAATGACGAGTCCACAATCCGGAAAAGTATCAAGGTCATGGATGCTTCAGGGAAGACATATTCACCTCTTTCTGAGGATCAGCTTTCGGATGAAGCAAGGTCTGTTGCTCAAAATCTTAAGCCGGTGTTTGCCCAGGCATTAGGTCAGTTGGGAAAAGGAATGCATATTTTCTTCTTTTCCATTAAGAATGATAAAAGTGAAAATCTGATCTTCGCCGCTAAACCTGGAGTGTTTAAGGTCATTCACGACAACAGCACTTTCAACTGGTCATTGCCTTTGGCGTCGTTACTTCCTCCAAAGATTTGTCCTGTCGACAAAGAAAAGCTTAAAGGAAACTGGAACTTCTGTCCTGTTCATGGTAATAAACTGTAAGCTGAGATTACCTCAGAAGTTCTCGTGAAATCACCATCTTCTGTATCTCCGTCGTTCCCTCATAGATCTGTGTGATCTTGGCATCGCGCATCAGTCGCTCAACATGATACTCCTTCACATATCCATATCCACCATGGATCTGAACGGCCTCTGTTGTTACTTCCTGAGCGATCTGTGAAGCAAATAGCTTGGCCATGGCAGCTGCTTTGACAAAATCTTTTTTCTCATCCTTAAGATTTGCTGCTTTCCAGATCATCAATCTTGCGGCATCAATCTTGGTTGCCATCTCTGCAAGCTTGAATTGTATTGCCTGATGATCCGATAGAAATTTTCCGAATGCCTTGCGCTCTTTAGAATATTTTAGTGCTAGCTCATACGCGCCTGAAGCAATTCCCAATGCCTGTGAAGCTATGCCAATGCGTCCTCCGTTGAGTGTACCCATCGCAAACGTAAATCCAAATCCTTCTTCGCCGATCCGGTTAGCTTTTGGCACTTTCACATCCGTAAACATCAATGAGTGTGTATCGCTTCCGCGAATTCCCATTTTATCTTCCTTCTTACCAACTACAAAACCAGGCATTCCTCTTTCAACGATCAAACAGTTAATTCCCTTATGCTTTTTAGTAGCATCGGTCTGAGCCATTACAAGATAAATATGTGCGCTGCTTCCATTGGTAATCCAATTCTTGGTACCATTTAATAGGTAATGATCGCCTTTATCTTCCGCAATTGTCCGTTGACTTGTAGCGTCTGATCCTGCTTCCGGTTCCGAAAGACAGAATGCACCAAGCTTTGTTCCTGCAGCAAGTGGCTTAAGAAATTTTTCTTTTTGCTCTTCGGAACCGTTTTTCTCCAGACCCCAGCACACCAATGAATTGTTAACAGACATCATTACTGAAGCAGAGGCATCCACTTTTGAAAGTTCTTCCATGGCAAGCACATAGGATATTGTATCCATGCCGCCGCCATTATACTTAGGGTCAGTCATCATTCCCATGAATCCAAGTTCTCCCATCCTTCGCTGAAGGGCCTCAGGAAATTTGGCATGAGTGTCTCTTTCTATAACGCCAGGAAGTAATTCGTTTTGCGCGAAGTCGCGGGCTGCTTGTTGTACCGCTAGCTGCTCTTCTGTAAGCTGAAAATTCATGCTGTGAATTAACAATATTAATTTGAAAAAGTCCTCACGGTAGCTAAAGCTTGAGCACACAAATCATATTAAAATTAACTGACAAGCGGACGTTTGTTAAAATGTGCTCATAAAAAAACCCCGCCGAAGCAGGGTCCTTATTTTTGAATTTCTTATTTAATTAGTCATCACTTCTTCCAACTCCCAGATACATCATCACATAGTATGCAAGCATGGTGATTGCACCAATTGCGGCTACAACGTAGGTCATTGCTGCCCACTTCAATGCATCCTGAGCCATACCATATTCTCCTGGTGTAACAATGTTTCTTGTTTTCACCCATGCCAAAGCACGATTGCTTGCATCAAACTCTACCGGTAATGTCACCAGCGCAAACAATGCAAATACAGCATAACATACAATCATGATCAACAAAGCCGTCTTGACCGGAAGAATGCCTCCGAAGAAAATTCCTCCAAAGAGCAATGCCATCATCATAAAGTTCAATACCCTTGCGCTGATATTCTGAACAGGGACCATTGCCGAACGAAATTGCAACATGCTATAAGCTGTTGCATGCTGAACTGCATGACCACATTCGTGTGAAGCAACTGCTGCTGCCGCTGCATTGCGACCAAAGAAAACTTCTTTGCTGAGGTTAACAGTTTTTGTTGTCGGGTCATAATGATCTGTCAATTGACCTTCAACGCTTACTACCTGAACATCATTGATGCCATTGTCTGCCAGCATAAGGCGGGCGATTTCAGCACCGGTTAAATCTTTAGTTAAATGTGTTTCTGAATACAGCTTGAATTTACTTTTAAGACGTGAGCTTACTATCCATCCGATCAGCATGAAAAACCCACCAATTAATAATGCACCCATAGTTGTGTTTAATTATGTTCTTTTAATTTTTTCTACAATTCTTGTGGTGGAATATCCCGGTACAAAATCAATCGTTTTTACCACCCCGCCATTCCTAATTACAACATCTGCGCCAACGATATTTTCTGCCAAATAGTCACTTCCTTTCACCAAAATATCGGGAATAAGTGCTGAAATAAGGTCAAAAGGAGTGTCTTCATTAAAAAAAACCACCATGTCGATAAATTGAAGAGATGCGAGAATATGCGCCCTTGAAGTCTGATCCTGGATGGGTCTTTCAGGCCCTTTAAATCTGCTCACCGAATCATCCGTATTCAAACCGAGCACAAGCTTGTCTCCCAACATCCGAGCTTTCTCCAGGTAATCTACATGACCAAGATGAAGAATATCAAAGCACCCGTTTGTAAACACTACTTTCTTGCCATCCTCCTTCCACTGAAGAACGATCTGCATTGCGGTTTTAATGTCTTTTATTTTGTCGGCTGCTTTTTCCATTTAATAAGCCAGTAGCTAATGATTAAAGATACAACTCCACCCACAATCATCGTGAGTGTTTGCCAGGCATGAAAAATAAATACAAAGGTTATTGCGTCTGCTTCAGGAAGTTGATACAATGCTACTAATCCCATCGGAACAATTGTGTGATAAGAACCTGCCCCACCAGGTAAAGGAGCTGCCATGGCAATCGCTCCCAATGCAAAGACGGCAAGCACTGCACTGAAGCCCAGGAAATCAGTGGAGTCAAAGGCTTTGATCACACAATAGCTCATCAGGAAATATAAGAACCAGATAAACAATGAATAAAAAAGGAACAACCATTTATTCTTCAGTTTGAAAACAGAAAGCAATCCTTCTTTAAAGCCCGATATTACTTTTAATAACTTTTCATTTTTACGGAAGCTGTATGCCAAGGCAATCAGTGCGATCAATGCTACCAATCCAATGATTGCCCAAACGGGAACACGAAATTCACCACTCTCTCCGGATCCAATTCCCAAAGAAGAAATAAAAGCAAGGAGTTTATCCCACTCAACAACAAAAGCAATCACGATGACCAGCAACAAACAGAGCACGTCTGCAATTCTTTCAACCACCACCGTTCCGAATGAAACTTCCACCGGAGTTTTTTCAAGTTGATAGAGATTATAACAGCGTGACACCTCACCTCCCCGTGGCACGGCGAGGTTAACAAGATATCCGATCATCAAAGAGAGAAAGCTACTGGTCAGTTTGACATAATTACCGGAAGGTACGAGCAGCATTTTCCATCGTTCCGCTCTGATAAAATGGCTTATATAGGCCACAATCGCCATTAAGAACAGCCACATCTTGTTTGATTTCTCCCATGCTTGCCAGATGGTATCCATCTTATTTTCACCTTTTAAGCCGCGCAAAGAGAACCATAACAAGGCTGCTGTCAGAGCAATCATGAGGGCATACTGAATAATATTTCGAAGGGTTTTTGGCAAGTCTTTGTATTTTATGTTGAAGATAATACGAATCCGGGTCTTTAATGATCAGCGAGAAGCATATTGTCAATGAGCCGCACCTCTCCAACAAATGCGGCAATCAGAATAACAACTTTGTCAGGATTCTTAACATCTTCCAAAAGAGTAAAGTTGTGTTTATCGGCAATGGCCAGGTATTCCAATCTGATCTTATTGTTATTGCATTCTTCAGTCACCATTTTTTTCACAGAAGAAAAACTATCTCCATCGCGGAGACCTTTACACGCTTTACGCAAACATTGATTCAAAATGACTGCGCGGCTTCTTTCCTCTTTACTCAAACGAACATTTCGGGATGACATTGCGAGACCATCTGCTTCACGAATAATCGGTGCACCAATCAGTTCAATATCAAATTTCAATTCTTCAACCATTCTTGAGATTACCTTGAATTGTTGAAAATCTTTTTGGCCGAAGTAAGCTTTGTCTGGCTGAACAATGTTGAACAGTTTGGCAACAACCAGGGCAACTCCACTAAAGTGACCGGGACGAAATTCCCCTTCCAGGATTTTATCCAGCGATCCGAAGTCAAACTTTAAGGTACTGGGTTGGTCATACATCTCCTGATTGGAGGGACAGAATACGGCATCACAGCCAGCTTCCTCAAGCATTTTAGTATCAGCTTCGAGCGTGCGGGGATACTTTTCAAGATCCGCCGGATTATTGAATTGTACCGGATTAACATAAATAGAGCAAACCGTAATTCTGTTAACCTGGCGTGAAGCTTTAATAAGGCTTAAATGACCGTTGTGTAGGGCGCCCATTGTTGGCACTAAACCGATGGAGAAATGGTTGTCTCTATGATGCCTTAAATAAGCCCTTAAAGGCTCGATTTTATTGAAAATCTGCATCAAAAACCCCTTTTTTTGAAGGCCGCAAATATAGGCTTTATAATTGATTCACAGTTGAATAGGGGGTGAATTTACCGTACCTTTGTGTCCTTGTTTTTTCTTAATAAAAACCATCACTATGTCGAAACTGCGTATTCTTTATGTTGCCAGCGAAATCAATCCTTTCCTTCAAACATGTGAGGTAGCCGAATTTGTACGGAAGCTGCCACAGGCGATGCAGGAGAAGGGGATGGAGATTCGTATTCTGGTGCCAAGATTTGGGTTGATTAACGAGCGTAAGAACAGGCTGCATGAAGTTGTCCGTTTGTCAGGAATTAATATTTCAGTAGGTGACGAGGAAAAGCCTTTGATCATCAAAGTCGCTTCCATTCCGAATGCAAAATTACAGGTCTATTTTATCGACAACGAAGACTATTTCCATCGCAAATCCGTTTTCCATGATAAGGAAAACAAGTTCTATGAGGACAATGATGAGCGTGCGATCTTCTTCTGTAAAGGTGTTATTGAGACCGTCCGTAAACTTGGATGGACTCCGGATATTGTTCATTGCAATGACTGGATTACCAGCTTTATTCCATTGTATCTGAAGACGACTTATAAAAACGATCCGTTATTTAAAAACACCAAGACCGTCTTCACGATTTACAATAACAGCTTCACTCATAAGTTCAAAGGAGATCTTATGGGCAAAGTCAAGATGATTGACATTGAAGACAACATGCTTGGACACCTTAAGACCCAGGATTATGAAGGATTCATTAAACTGGGAGCTCAATTCGCCGATGTTGTTTCGGTAGCGGGCGACAATAAAAAACTGGAAGGATTAGTTAAGAAGATTAAAGAGAAGAAAGTTGAAACCATTGAGAAGGACGATAATTACACTGAATCGTTTTACAACCTTTACACAGAACTGGCGGGGTAAGAAGGCGAGCCTTTGGCTCTGCCTTTTAGTGCTCATTATTTTTTCATGCAAGGACGATGCGAACTTTATTGGTTTGCCTAAGCCTCCACGCCTTGATGTAAATTATATTGACATCCCCCTTAATCCAAGTGTGATTCAATATGATCGCCTGTTGACGGTTAATCCCACAGGAGAAAACGTAACCCGTATACTTTTTGGAAGGTATAATGATCCTGTATTTGGAAACATCGAGGCGCGTGGGTTCGCAAGTTTTGGACCTCCCCCATACTTTTCAACTGTTCCGGGGACCGCTACATTCGACTCTTTGGTACTTCAGTTAAATCTGGATTTTTATTACTACGGATCTCATAACACTTCCACACAAAAGTTGCAGGTGTATGAACTGCTTGATTCGCTAAACTATTCAAGGTCTTATTACAATAACACAACACCAGCGCTTCCGGCTTTACCGCTTGCTGAAACTACTTTCACTGTAAATGCAACTGATTTTGATGATGCAATCGCTCTTAACACAGATGCTGATACCGCTAACAATAAGTTATTCAGAGTAAGGGTCAAGATCCCGGGTGCTATGGGCAATAATTTGCTTAATGATCTCAAGACGATCACTAAGACGATGACTGACTTTGCGACATTCACAGGAAAATACAGAGGCTTTGCATTTGTGGTTCCGAATGGAATGGGTGATAAAATTCTAGGTGTGAATCCTACTTTCCGCGATGCAAATCCAAGAGTTACGGATACGAAGGTTTCTTTATACTATACTGATGGGGGAACGCAGGTAAAGGTTGATTATATTCTCTTTGCCTCGGTCAATTACACCACAGGATTCTATAGTCTGATCTCCAGTTTCTCAACAATTAAAGCCGATCGTACAGGAACTCCACTCAGCGGTATTGTCCCATTTCAGGAATTTCGCCCACTCGATAACCGACTTTACATTCAGGGGGGAACCTCATTGTTAACCAAACTTGATCTTAAGAACTTCTACACTTTTGCTGACACCGCTTTGAATGTTGCATTCAATTCTGTGGAACTGATTGTGAAAAATGTTGGAACTGTAAAAGCTCCACCAGCATTGTCTTTAAGAGTGCTAGATTCTTTGAATCACTTCCGGGTATCCTATCTTGACAGTATTCAGGGCGATTCATTGTTTTTGAGGGTAGATCCATATATCGCGAGATTTAGCTCAAATTTTTCATTGGGATCTACCGTTAGCGAACCTGCTATTTCTGTGGTGACCGATCTTGGTGCCTCCTCAATTCCAATATCCGGAGATGAGATAGGGAAAATCTACCTCACCGAATTCTTTCAGCAACTTTACAAACGGAAAAATGATCCAAGAAAAATAAAGGCTTTGGGTCTATCTATCTTTGGTGACAATAATCGAAAATCCACCAGCTCTGTCGTTCTCGATCCGAATCTCGTTTTAAGAATCTATTATTCTAAACCTGTAGTCAAAATAAGGTAATATATGTGTGGTATAGTTGCCTACGTAGGACACCGTCAGGCCAGTGATGTAATCATCAAAGGCTTGAAGCGTCTTGAATATCGTGGATACGATAGTACTGGAATTGCTCTTCTGAATGGAGCCCTCAACGTCTACAAAAAGAAGGGGAAAGTTTCGGAACTTGAAGGATATATCAAGGGCATCGATCTTAAAAGTCATATAGGAATGGGGCACACCCGTTGGGCCACCCACGGAGAACCTAACGATGAGAATGCTCACCCTCACTATTCCGCAACCAAGAAACTCGCCATCATTCATAATGGCATCATTGAAAATTATGCATCACTAAAAAAAGAATTGATCCGAAAGGGTCACACTTTTCTAAGTGATACAGATACGGAAGTCTTTATTCATTTCATTGAAGATATTCAGGAAAAAGAACAATGCACACTTGATGAAGCAGTCCGTCTTGCTTTGACAAAAGTGGTGGGTGCCTATGCCATTGTTGTGATGTCATTTGAAAACCCGGATCTGCTGATTGCAGCACGTAAAGGAAGCCCATTGGTAGTAGGTGTTGGTAAAGGTGAATTTTTCATGGCTTCTGACGCCACGCCAATCATTGAATACACCAATGAAGTAGTCTATTTGAATGATCAGGAAATTGCTATTGTTGATAGTGGTAAACTTACTATTAAGAACGTTGCCAATCTTCCATTAACTCCTTACATACAAACTGTAGACATGGAACTTGAAGCCCTTGAAAAAGGAGGCTTTGAACATTTCATGTTAAAAGAGATTTTTGAGCAGCCCCGTTCAATAATGGACTGTATGCGCGGACGCTTAGATTCAACCAGCAACAGGTTGATCCTTGGAGGTCTTCGTGAATACATAAAAAAATTAATCAATGCAGACCGGATATTGATTGTAGCGTGTGGAACATCATGGCACGCCGGACTCGTATCGGAATATTTCTTTGAAGAGTTTTGTCGCATCCCAACCGAAGTAGAGTATGCTTCGGAATTTCGTTATCGTAATCCTATTATTCGCGAAGGCGATGTAGTGATTGCAATTTCTCAATCGGGAGAAACAGCTGACACCCTTGCCGCCATCGAATTAGCGAAATCAAAAGGCGCTATCATTTTCGGCGTTTGCAATGTGGTGGGTTCTTCTATTCCAAGATTAACACACGCTGGAGCTTATACTCACGCAGGTCCTGAAATAGGAGTTGCAAGTACAAAAGCATTCACAGCCCAGCTAACTGTACTGAACATGATTGCATTGATTGTTGCCAGTGCAAAAGGCACGATCACTGATCAAAAGCTACATGAGATGCTGGTGGAAATGGAAAATATTCCCTCCAAGGTTGAGAAAGTGTTGAAGCTCAACGATCAGATAAAGGTAATTGCAGAAGAGTTCAAAGATGTGAGTCATTTCCTTTACCTGGGTCGCGGTTATAATTTCCCGGTAGCCCTTGAAGGAGCATTGAAACTTAAGGAAATTTCCTACATACATGCTGAAGGATATCCTGCAGCAGAGATGAAGCACGGACCAATCGCTTTGATTGATGAAGAAATGCCAGTAGTATTCATTGCTACGAAAGATAGTTCTTACGAAAAGGTGGTTTCCAATATTCAGGAAGTAAAAGCAAGAAAAGGAAGAGTCATTGCCGTTGTTACGGAAGGAGATACGCTCATTCCATCTATGGCAGAATTTGTTATTGAGGTTCCTGCCACTGCGGAGGCATTAATGCCAATGGTTTCTGTGGTGCCTTTGCAATTACTTTCCTATCACATTGCCGTGATGCGCAATTGTAATGTTGATCAGCCAAGAAACCTTGCAAAATCTGTAACGGTAGAATAATTTTAAAAGAGTGACCATCCTGTCACTCTTTTAAATATCTAAATTGTTGTAGTCAGCGAACAGAGACGATCAGATTCTGGTGAACTGAAGAAGGTTCGTTTCTCAATTTTGGTGAATCAACAGGTTTTGAAAATTCTACGATGTTCTCTTCATCATAATTACCATATCGGTCATATGAGTGAACTGTGAAATCAAATCTCTCTTCCTTTCTTTCGGGAGCATTGGTGTTGGATTTTGCCCATTTCCAGTTGAAGGTTTTCATAGTGAGTTGTGAAATTTACCAACTATTCACAATTCCCGGGCCGCATGACAAACTTGAAATTAATCTGTAATAGGCGCCGCTAATTAATCGGGGGGATTTAACGCTGTTGATTTTTTTCCACAGAATTAGTGAGATTCACCGGACTCTTTTACCAATCGGTCACAGGCTTTATATCTGGTATCATTGGTGTCTTGGTACATGGCGTTAAGCAACGCAACAACATTCTTCTTTCCGATTTTTTCGCACCATTCAAAAGGGCCAAAAGGATAATTAGTTCCAAGTTTCATCGCAAGGTCAATATCTTCCTTCGTTGCCGTTCCTTCTTCCATCGCAAAGTAAGCTTCATTGATGATCATGCAGATCACTCTTGGTGTTACAAAGCCAACGCGATCAGCAACAACCTGAAAAGCAGTCTGAAGCTTTTTACAAATTCCTTCCAAAACGGTTCCATCAGATTCTGAAGACAACGAAACCTCAAAAATATCACGGTTTAAAAAAGTTGGAAGACCACAAAATCCGATAAAAGTATTTTTGAATCCTTTCACATTAAGCTGATGAAGATTTGTATACGTTGTGTTGAGAAATACTATGAGATCAGGATTGTCCTGGTAATGATTCAATTGATAGGGATCGTCTTCAATAATGAAATCAAAGACAACAGGACTCGTCTTGAGAATAGCATGCAGGTCCTGGTGGTTTGGAACAACTAAATAGGAATGTGTGGATCCAAATTTCTGTTGCACCTCCTGATGCTGATACTTCGTTCCGATAATGAGAATTTCCATTTAAGATTTTGTGTGTTTTCTAAATTACCAGACTTTAATTTTCCTCATATTTGATCAAAAGTAAAGCATACGTTATGAAACCCAATGAAAAGAACGAACCTCCGGTAATGATTGTCCCTGCTTCTGATCCTATGTCAAAAAATGTGATCTATTCTTCAAAAGCGCCAGAACCCATTGGCCCATACAGTCAGGCGATCCAGGCAGGCAATCTGTTGTTCGTCTCAGGGCAGGTAGCGATTGATCAATCATCGGGGAAAATCCTGATGGGTGACATTCAGGAAGAGACACATCAGGTAATGAAAAATATCAAAGAGATTCTGATCGCGGCAAAAACGGATTTTTCAAGTGTAGTTAAATGCACTATTTTTCTTAAGGACATGAATAATTTCCCGAAGGTGAATGAAGTGTATGGATCCTATTTTGCAAGTCAACCACCGGCACGCGAAACTATTGAAGTAAGCCGGTTGCCAAAAGATGTTAATGTAGAGATCTCATGTATTGCCGTTAAGTGATAAAGATTATTCCCGGATTCAATGAAACGGTAGTTCTGCCAATAAAAGCAGACGAAATTTTCATGCTGTTGGAAGAAGCAACCTCCGACAAACCTTTCATTCAATCAAATGAGAAAACACTTTTATTTAATGGATGGATCAAAGAAGATCGTTTCAGGATATCATTACGCGTACATCGTGCCAACAATTATATTCCCCTGGTCATCGGACAGATAGAATCAACAAGATCCGGCAGCATTCTTCTCGTCGACTACAAGCTTTTTCCCACTACCCGATTCTTACTTTTATTCTGGACAATTGTTCTATTGTTTGGATCCATTTTCGCAACGTATCAAACCGATAATCTGCTATACTTGATAGGCGGAGTCTTCTTTATCACATTGATCTATTCTATCGTACGATCAAATTTTATGCTCCAGCTAAAACCCACACGCGAAGCATTGCACCGCCTGTTTTTGTAAATCCAATCGTTCAGGATTTAGTACATTTGAGCCCGTTTCAATTATAAAATGAGAGAAGTAAGAGTAAGGTTTGCCCCCAGTCCCACTGGCGCCCTTCATATTGGTGGAGTTCGCACGGCGTTGTATAATTACTTGCTAGCAAGAAAGCACAAAGGCACTATGATCCTTCGCATTGAAGACACGGATCAGGGTCGTTATGTGCCGGGGGCAGAAGAGTTTATTATTGAATCTCTTTCATGGGCAGGTATAAAAATTGATGAAGGTGTCAGCGTGGGAGGACCCCATGCTCCTTATCGTCAATCAGAACGCAAACCCATTTATAAACAATATGCACAGAAGTTGATCACTGATGGTAAAGCGTATTATGCCTTTGATACTGAAGATGAATTGGAAATCATGCGGAAGGCAACTCCGAATGCCCAGTATGATGGCACAACGCGCCTTCAGATGAAAAATTCTTTGACGCTTTCCACTAATGAGGTAGAGCAAAAACTATCGGCTGGTGAAAAGCACGTAATCCGGTTAAAGGTTCCGGCCAACGAAGAGGTACGGTTGAATGATCTTATTCGTGGAGAAGTCATCGTTAACTCTTCACAGGTTGATGATAAAGTATTAATGAAATCAGATGGGATGCCAACCTATCATTTGGCGAATGTCGTTGACGATTATCTGATGAAAATCTCTCACGTGATTCGTGGAGAAGAGTGGCTTCCTTCTGCTCCGCTCCACGTTTTATTGTATCGTTATCTGGGTTGGGAAAAAGATATGCCTGAGTTTGCACATCTACCATTATTATTAAAACCTGATGGCAATGGAAAGTTGAGCAAACGTGATGCAGATAAGATGGGCTTTCCAATCTTTCCCATCAACTGGACCGATCCAAAGACAAATGAATTTGCTCAAGGCTTTCGCGAAAAGGGATATCTTCCGGATGCACTCATCAACTTTCTTGCATTCCTTGGCTGGAATCCCGGAACAGAGCAAGAAATCTTTTCGATGGAGCAATTGATTGATACATTTACATTAGACCGTATCGGAAAAGCAGGAGCAAAGTTTGATATTCAAAAAGCAAACTGGTTCAACGAGCAATATCTCAGAAATAAACCCGAAGACCAGCTCATTCAGTTTTTATTTGATGCTCTGAAGAAAGAGAATATTCAATGCGACACCGTTAAAGCAAGGAAAATTATTGCTGTGATGAAAGATCGCGTTACTTTCCCCAATGACTTCTGGTTGCAGGGTAAATTTTTCTTTATTGCACCAACAACATTCGATGAGCAGGTTGTGGTAAAGAAGTGGAATGATGATGCCGTTAAAGTATTGAGTGCTTATCATGATGAAATTAGACAAGTGGATCAGCTCACTTCAGAGGGAGCTAAAGAACTTCTTGAGAAGGTAACCGCAAGCCTGAACATCAAAACCGGACAGATACTACAGGTGCTACGCACATCGTTAACCGGCACTTCATCAGGTCCTGATCTCATGATGACTATGGAGATTCTTGGCAGAGATGAAGTTGTTAAGAGAATTAGTTATGCACTAGAAACTGTAAAAGTTAAAATTTCCTGATCATGGCAAAGAAACCAACATCAACCAGAAAAAATCAAAAGATCAAGCCAAAGCCTCGTGTTCATAAAGAGTTGGATGGTCTTGAAGTTTCCATTGATACTTTCGGAGAAATTCGTTCAAGCATGAACATTGAAAAAATTAATGAATTCCTCAATAAAAATGTAGATGATAAAAAGCTTCTCGAAAGAGAAGAGGCTGAAGAGAGGAAGAAAAAAGGCAAAACAAAAAAGTAATAAAATCGCTCCGAAAGAGCGATTTTTTTTATTAGCAGATTTTCAAGCATAACACTCTCACGCCATTTTCGTTAGACGAAATAAACCCATGACAATGAAATCACACGAAATTGATTATCAGATAAAAGGCGAAAGCATTCAAATTGTAGAAATTGAACTCGATCCTTCAGAGACAGTAATCGCAGAAGCTGGTGCCATGCTGTTTATGGAGGATGGTATTCAGTTCGAGACAAAAATGGGTGATGGTTCCTCTACCAATCAGAGCATTTTTGATAAACTTATCTCGGCGGGAAGTCGTGTGCTAACGGGTGAGTCTTTATTCATGACGCATTTCACCAATCGCGGTAACAAAAAAGCAAAGGTTGGATTCTCTGCACCGTATCCAGGCACCGTCATTCCAATTGATCTTGCCACCAGCCGTAACAATGAATTGATCGTTCAAAAGGATGGGTTTCTATGTGCTGCCTTCGGAACCAAGCTTTCTATTTTCTTTAACCGAAAGATCGGTGCAGGTCTGGTTGGAGGTGAAGGATTCATTCTCGAAAAACTTCAGGGTGATGGAAAAGCATTCGTTCATGCAGGCGGTACGGTCATTGAAAGAACTCTCAACAATGAAACATTGCGCGTCGACACAGGATGTGTTGTTGCTTTTGAATCGCAAATTAATTTTGATGTTGAAACTTCAGGAAGTCTGAAGTCTATGATCTTCGGAGGTGAAGGAATTTTTCTGGCAACACTTCGCGGCACCGGAAAGGTCTGGTTACAATCTATGCCGATTCGCAAATTGGTTCAGGCACTCGCGCCATACGGATCAAATAGTCGCAAAGAATCAAGTTCTCTTCTGGGAGGATTGCTGGAGAGTTAAGTAACACCAAACATATTGGAGTGTAATATCCGATGCATTCGGATTAACGACTAACATTTTCACTAGATTAGCTCAATGAAACCCGTATCCATTGGTCTGATTCACGAAGGAAGAGTTCCAGCTGATAAAAGAGCGGCATTTAGTCCGCTTCAGGTTCAGGAGATCATGCAACGGTATCCGTCAGTAAAGATCGTTTGTCAGGAAAGCCCTACTCGCTGCTTTCATGATGATGAATTCCAAGCATTGAACATTCCTGTTGTAAAAGATGTACGTCAATGCGACATTCTTTTCGGCATTAAAGAGGTCCAGATTCCCGATCTGCTTGCAAATAAAACTTATCTCTTTTTCTCCCACACACTTAAGAAGCAACCCCACAACAAAAAATTGCTCCAGGAAATCCTGAAGAAAAGAATAAGACTGATTGATTATGAAACATTGCGCGACACGCAAGGGAATCGCCTTGTGGCTTTCGGTCGTTTCGCAGGAATCGTAGGGGCTTACAATGGCTTGTGGACATACGGCAAACGATTCAATCTTTTTTCTCTGCGACGTGCGTTTGAGTGCTATGATATAAATGATCTTAAGCTTGAGCTGAGAAATGTAAAGCTTCCTGCCATAAAAATCGTCCTTACCGGCGCAGGAAGAGTTGCAAAAGGTGCCATGGAAACATTGGACACTGCAGGCATCCGAAAGGTAAAGCCAGATGATTTTCTTCAACAGTCATTCTCGGAACCGGTTTATACACAACTCAGCAGCGCTGAATACCATAAAAGAAAAGAAGGTGGAACTTTTAATCGGGATGAATTTCATCATCATCCTGAAAAGTACACTTCTCATTTCAATGATTTCGTCAAGGTCAGTGATATACTTTTAGCAGGAGCTTTCTGGAATCCAAAGGCTCCTCATCTTTTCTCCAGGGAAGATATGCTTTCAAAAGATTTCAAGATCAAAGTTATTGCTGACATCACGTGCGATATTAATGGATCCATTCCCAGCACAAAACGCGCGAGTTCTATTATTGATCCCTTATACGATTATGATCCTGCTAGTGATGCTATAAAGCCTCCTCTCAGTAATGATGCATTTATCACCGTCATGGCAATTGATAATCTTCCTTGCGAATTACCCAGGAGCTCATCGGAAGAATTCGGAAGAGATCTCATTGACAGAATACTAAAACCTTTACTTGTAGAGGATGCCGAGAGGATCATTGCCAGAGCAGTAATTGCAGAGAATGGTGATCTCACTCCTCATTTTGAATATCTTAGGGATTACGTTCAATCATAAAGCCATCTACTCATGCGTTCGATTATTCTTATCCTGATCATACTTTTCTTGTCCAATTTTAAAGTTGACGACAAGAAGACATACCTATTCAATGGAAAAGATCTCAACGGATGGGATACTTATGTTGCCTCTGCTTCCAAAGAAATTCCATCACCGGGCATAAACAATGATCCTGATCATGTGTTTTCGGTCGTCACCATTGATGGTGCGCCTGCTTTGAGAATATCAGGAGAATCGTTTGCTGGAATTTCCACAAAAAACGAGTTTGAGAATTATCATCTAACAATTCAATTTAAATGGGGTCAAAATAAAATTCCATCTTTTAAGGATCGGAAGCGGGATAGCGGGCTACTGTATCATGCAGTTGGTCCTCATGGAGCGGATGCGCGTGCGTGGATGCGATCTCAGGAATTTCAAATTCAGGAAGGCGACACAGGAGATTATTGGGGTGTAGCTGGCGGAATTTTTGATGTGCCCGCCACCAAAAATGAAAAGAAGGAATTACGATATGATGCAAAAGGGATTATGACAATTTTTAGTGAAGGTAGTCCGACTGGCAGACGTTGCTGGAAAAATCCTGATGCCGAAAAACCTACCGGTGAATGGAATACATTGGATCTTTACTGCAGCGCAGATTCCAGTGTGCATGTTGTCAATGGCGTCGTGGTGATGAGATTATATCATTCAAGGCAGGTGGACAACGGAAAAGAAACACCGTTGACAAAAGGAAAGATTCAGTTTCAATCAGAAGGCTGTGAAATCTATTACCGTGGAATGATCCTGGAACCCATCAAAAAAATTCCCGCTCTTTAGCTATTTTTGAAACATGATTATCTATAATGTAACTACGGGTGTTGATAAGTCTGTTGAGCAGGAATGGCTTAAGTGGATGAAAGAATATCACATTCCTCATGTGATGGCAACGCGTCTTTTTTTAAGCTATAAGATCTATAAAGTGCTTTCGACAGAAAATGAGGAATCCGTTTCTTATGCTGTACAATATTCCGTGAAGTCATTAAATGAATTTGAAAAATATCTAGATGAATTCGCTCCATCTTTACGGGATGCTGTAACAAAAAAATTCGGTGAACGCGCTCCTTCATTCAGAACATTGCTGGAAGAAATTAATTAAAGCATAATTTTTTCAGCATTCTCACGGTAGCTCCTGCCCACTGGTACGGGCTGACTTCCCAGCATCACCTTACTGGAAGAAACGGATGATACTTTTTTTCTGGCAACCAGGTATGACTTGTGAATACGGACCAACATTCCGGATGGAAACATCTCCTCTACACTTTTTAAAGTTCCCTTCACAATCAGCTTATCTGCCGAAGTGTATAAAATTGCATAGTCTTTTAATCCCTGAACATAGGTAATAGCATCCCGGTCAATGCGCACTTTTTTTGTGCCGGATTTTATAAACATTTCAGAACTATCCTCTTCTTTGACGAGCATCGATTCTTTTTCTTTCAGCTGCCGAATCTCTTCTTCAAGCCCTTCTACCTGCTTCTTCTGTTCATACCATTCCAATGCTTTGTAGAAAACGATTGTCAGAATGAGATACCATACCGTTGTGAAAATAAGATAGGTGGATGCCGCTCCCAGTGTACGACTATCCTGATCTCCAAGCACCAAACCATAGAGATAAACATCATACAACTGCTGAAGGTATATGTAAACTGCGATTGAGGCACCCAATAAAACAGCATAGACAATAACTCTTCCTCTTTCAAGAAGTCTGGGCATCAACACATTCAGATTCAGATACGATAGCGCCATCAGAAGGCCTACCCGCACGACTGTACATTCAGCAAAATGCCCAAGACCGATCTTCTGAATCAGAAATCTTCTGTCATACAGAACAATCAGGGTAATCAGTACCCAAAACAAAACGATATAGAACTTGCGGAACGACCTCTTCATAGAAATAAAATTACTGCAATCCGGCCGTAAGCAAGTTCAGTTGCCTTTACGTTGGTCGAAAAACGGCTTCATTGGTCTATTTTAAGGGATCTTGACTTCACCTCCTTCAAAAAAGCCCGTATTGTTGAGTAAAAAATATGCGCGCGCCTTCAATTTTAATACTCTCTCTTATGCTCGTCAGCAAAACCACCTTCTCACAAATTGTCGGAGGTGGATGCGACGGTTGTGAATTAATGTTCGATGGAATTCCAAAAACAATCAACTCTGCCGACACTACATTGGCCTGGAAAAATTCCCATAAAAAACTGATAGTCTCTGGGATCATCTATCAACCAGATGGAAAAACTCCGGCACGGGACGTGATCCTTTATTATTATCACACTAATGCAAAGGGTGTATATGCTTCCGGAAAAAATCAAATTTTTGCAAAACGTCACGGCGAATTAAGGGGTTGGGTGAAGACAGGCACGAGTGGGGAGTATAAAATCTTTACCATCGAACCAGCACCTTATCCAAATGAAAAAAATCCTGCTCACATCCACATGACGGTCAAAGAATCTAAGCTGAATGAATACTACATAGACGATCTCTTTTTTGATGAAGATCCTTTATTGACAACAGCGTTAAGGAATAAAAATGAAAATCGTGGCGGAAGCGGCGTCATGATTATCGGGGAAAAGAATGGTGTGCATTACGCAGAACGTAACATTACACTCGGACTTCACATCCCTAATTATCCAGTTCAAAAGCAAACCGGTATTTCATCTGGTCTTTCCGTTGGAGAATCCTGTCCCGCATTTGATCCTTATCACGTTTCAGGAAAAGACAAAGGAACCAATCGCTGCCCTATGTGCAGTTATGGCTTTGGACAAGGTGTAATGATCTGGTGGAATTCCCCTGATTTAAAGCCTCTGATGAATCTTCTAAAGAATTTTGAACCCATTATTGAAAAGAGTGGATCAACCAAACTCCGCGTCTTTGCCATGTACACAAATCCTGATAAAAAATCCGAAGAGGAATTGAAATTAAAATTAAGTGCTCTTGCAAATGTGTATCAACTCAAAAACTGCGCGTTGACGTTTGTGCCTTCCGTTCAAGATCCGGAAACATCAAAGCTTTTCCTTATTAACCCTCAAGCATTAAACACCATTTTCATTTATCGCAAAAGGAAAGTCATTGACAAGTTTATCAATATAAAAACAGAAAATCCATCAGAAATTTTAACGCGACTGGAGTTATGAAAACAATCATTTTTATTATGCTAGCACTTCCATTGTCGGGTTTTACTCATCCTGGAATCGGAATTGTTGAAGATTCCAAAGGAAATATCTACTACACCGACTTGACACACATCTGGAAAATCGACGCCAGCGGAAAAAAGTCTATCGCTGTAAGAAGTGTACACAGTCATGAATTATTTATGGATGAAAAGGATAATCTCTATGGTGAGCACTTGTGGTATGATAGTGACAAACCACAACCATGGTTTCATTATGTCTGGAAGCTATCTCCGGATGGAAACATCAGTAAGATCATTCCAGAAACCAAAGGCTTTCTGGAGGATTACAGTTTTGTAAGGGATCATTTCGGAAGAATGTATTGGGCGGATCGGTCTAAAGAATGCCAGAAGGTAGCACGCAAGAATAGCGACAGTTCGATCACAACACTTGGAGACCAATGCTTTCACAACATCCGCTACATGACGTCAAATGATCATGGGGAAGTTTATGTTGTGGACTTTCAGGATCTGAAAAAGGTAGATAATTCCGGAAAGGTTAAAACCATTGCTTCAGGTATTGCCGATAAAAAATGGACCAAATCCACCACTAAAAATCAGAATTCGGTAATGGGAGTTTGGGATGATCGGGAAGGAAATATTTACACTGCGATCACCAATGCTAATGTTGTGAAGAAATTTACGAGTGTGGGCCGTGAAGAAATAATTTTCACTACCTCCTCTGAATGGATGCCAACAGGTGGGTTAATCGACTCTAAAGGTAATCTGTGGGTATTGGAGTGCACTCCTGGTAATGAGGTAAGAGTTGAAAGACAAACAAAGGCCGGAGTAAAAACTACTTTCTGACTATTTCAGTGCGTTAACTTTTTCCTCCAGTTGAGTTTTTTCCAGGTTGCAATTGGTCCATTCATCATCCAGCTTGGCGCCATATTTCTTATAAAAATTAATGGCAGGTTCATTCCATTCAAGAACCTGCCACATCATTCCGCTGCAATTTTCTTCCAATGCCTTCTTCATAGTGACATCGAAAAGCAATTTTCCATAACCTGCACCTCTCTCTTTCTCAGTAACAATAATATCCTCGAGGTACAGCCTCTTTCCTTTCCATGTAGAGTATCTCCAATAATAAAGTGACAATCCTACAATTCCCCTTTCATTCTCTGCAACAAAAAAACCGTAAATAGGATTAGGACCGAAACCATCCTTCTCCATTTGTACTACTGTATTAATCACCTCGTGAGGAGCTCGCTCATATTCGGCAAGCTCCTTTATAAGTTCAAGCACACGCGGCAAATCCTGAATCGTTCCTTCCCTGATCATCCTTACATAGATTTTTTAACGAATGGAGGAATCACACCCATGTTATACCAGGTGAAAGCAAACATATCTGCCTGTGTATCCAAAGCCTTTGAAAGATTGGATGATCCATGACCTGATTTTGTGTCAATGCGAATTAATGATGGTGTACTTGCAGAGTTTGCTTCCTGAAGCGCCGCAGCAAACTTGAAAGAATGCGATGGGACCACACGATCATCATGATCTGCCGTTGTGATCAGGGTAGCAGGATAAGCCGTTCCCGGAACAAGAGCGTTCACTGGAGAATACTTCTTGATGTACTCAAACATTTCCTTTGAATCGTCCGCTGTACCATAATCATACTTCCATCCTGCACCTGCCGTGAACTTATGATAGCGGAGCATGTCCATAACTCCGACTGCAGGCAATGCCACTTTCATAAGGTCTGGACGCTGAGTCATGGTAGCACCTACCAACAAACCTCCATTCGATCCACCCACTACAGCAAGATAATCGGATGAAGTATATTTTTCGCTGATGAGATACTCGCCTGCAGCGATGAAATCATCGAACACATTTTGTTTGTTCATCTGACGACCTGCATCATGCCATTTTTCACCATACTCACCACCTCCTCTTAAATTGGGCTGTGCAAAAATGCCTCCGTTCTCCAGCCATACAACACGTGAAGTGCTGAAACCTGGTGTAAGGCTTATGCCAAATCCCCCATAAGCATATAACCATGTTGGATTCTTGCCATTAAGTTCGATGCCTTTTTTATGAACAATGAACATCGGAATCTTCGTACCGTCCTTGCTGGTATAAAACACCTGTTTGGTTTCATAATCGGATGGAGTAAAATCCACTTTTGGTTGAGCGTACAATGATGACTTGCCAGACGCGATTTCAAATTTATAGATGGACGCCGGTGATGTGAATGAAGTATAGGTGTAATAGACCTGCTTATCATCCATTCTTCCGCCAAAACCATTCGCAGACCCAATTCCAGGAAGCTCAACTTCTCTTTCCTTTTTACCCTTGAAGTCATACTGCACAACATATGTGCTTGCATCTTTCAGATAATTGATAAACATTTTCTTGTTCGCTGTTGAAACACCCTGCATTGCATTGGTTGATTCCGGAACGATGTCCTTCCAGTTGTCAGGGGTTGGCTTGGAGAAATCGACCGATATAATTTTGCTGTTCGGTGCATTCAAATCTGTTTGAATGATTAACGTGCCTCCGTCATTATCAACAAAAGAGTGATTGTTATCAAAATTGCTTACGATCGGAACGAGTTTACCAGATGGATTGCTCAGATCCTGAACATATAATTCATTTCCTGTTGTGCTGGTAGAAGCACTTACAATAAGGAAACGTTCATCTTCTGTCAAGCCCGCACCAATGTATCGGCGAGGAGTTTTCTCACCGCCAAAAACCAGTTTGTCAGAAGACTGAGCTGTTCCAAGCTTGTGATAATACAATTTATGAAACTGTGTCTGAGCCGAAAGTTCAGAACCCTTTGGCTTATCATAGCTGCCATAATAGAATCCATCATTTCCTTTCCATGAAATACCTGTAAACTTCAGGTCACGCAAAGTATCTCCGATCATCGATTTGTCTGCAGCATTAAGAATGACCGCCTGACGCCAGTCGGATCCACCAAATTGAAGCAGACATGCTACCAAAGAGCCGTCTTTGGAGAAAGACATTCCGCTCAGTGCTGTTGTTCCATCCTTTGAGAAAGTGTTTGGATCGAGATAAACTTCCTCTGCTCCGTCTTCTCCCTTCTTTCTGTATTGAACATTATGATTTTGAAGTCCGCTGTTCTTTGAATAATAATAGTATTCACCTTCGCGATGAGGCGTTCCAAGTCTTTCGTAATTCTGAACTTCATCCAGTCTCTTACGAATGTCCTCACGGAAAGGAATGTTTTTCAGATAGGCAAATGTCACTTCGTTCTCAGCAGCTACCCAATCGGCAGTTTCTTTGGTTGTATCATTTTCCAACCAGCGATAAGGATCCGCAACAGCGGTCCCGAAAAGTGTATCAACAACATCACCTTTTTTTGTAATGGGATATTTTGAAACAGCAGCAGTCTCCTCCTTTTTTGGTGTGCACCCAAAGGCAAAGAGGACAATTCCAACGAAGATTAATAGTTTATTCATATTGGGGGATTTTAAAGAATGTCAAGTTAAGGATAGAAGTCGATAGTAAGAATATGAGAGTGAAGAATGGTTTACCCGAATGGTCAGAGGTGGCTACTGGTTTTCAGGCATGAAAAAACCCTGAAGGGTGACTTCAGGGTTTTCATTCTATAATTCAGAAAGCCTATGCTGCTTTCTTGATCTCTTCTATTTTCATTTCCTTCTGCTTGGCAATTTGAATAGCGCCAATGAAGTTAAGGAACTTGATCATTTGATACGTTGGATCAATCTCATGCCAGCGAATTCCGCCAAAGTTGGCACGACCACCATTCTTATGGTGATTGTTGTGATAGCTTTCGCCCATCATCAAAAAGTCAACGGGTAGAAAATTTCTAGAAGTATCTCCTACTTCGAAATTGCGATAACCATATTTATGTGCAAACCAGTTGATGATCGCTCCGTGAATAGGGCTCATCAAAAAGTGAATTGGCAACAACAACCACAGCCACCAAGCTGTAGCAAATTGCCAGTAAATAGCTACGTATGTTATTCCCCAGAAAAGACGTGACGGCCATGAGCGGGCGAACTTGTCGAAAGCAGGCCACTGCGGAACACCTTCTGTGAAACGTTTATCCGGAACCATTGTCTTGTTGGCAATGGAAGAATAGATCGTTCTGGTTTTCCACATCATATTCCAGATGGTTTCATCATACTTTGGTGAATGTGGATCATCTTCTGTATCCGCATATGCATGATGCATACGGTGCATAACACCATATCCATAAGGACTTAAATAGTTGGACCCTTGAAATATCCAGGTAAGGATGAAAGTCACCTTTTCCATGAAAGGACTCATGGTAAACGCTTTGTGAGCAGCATACCTGTGAAGAAAGAACGTCTGGAAAAATAATGACAGATACCAGTGCGCTGCAAAGAACCCGAGAATGATTAACATCTAAAGCCAGTTATAGGTTAGTTCCAGTCCATTGTGGACTGTCGGTGTAAGACAATACAGGGATTGATTTGTGACAGATTTGGGTAAAAATCTTTAAAAATTTATTCCGGCGAGGTAGAAATGTCCTTTTTGAGGTCCTGGACCAATTCTTCCGGATTCCCCAGTTCGCAGGCCTTGCGGAAACTTGCCATCAGTTTTGACGCATCCGGCAGTTCAAAGTGCATTTTTGAAGTCTCTTCGCTGAGTTTCTTTTTAGCACGACAGACCAGCTGGCGGCAATGATCCTTTTTCTTGTTGACCACCTCCTGAAGAGCTTCGTAGTCAAAATCAAACACTTCTTTCAAAAGATAAGCTGCTCTTTCCAATGGCTCCAGTTTGGCCTGCATGACTTTAAACGCCTTTGCAAGGTCTGCTTCGAGATCAAGATGAGCGAAATTATTCTCTTTAAAACGGTGAATGAATTCCGAAACATTAATGGAGTCGAGGTATTCCTCCTTCTTCTTTTTAAGCGAATTAATGTGATTCAGACAGTTGTTTTTAACTGCTGTAATCAGATATGCCTTGGTGTTTTGAATCTTCTCAGTATCGATGCTCAACCACTTCAAAAATGTCTCCTGAACGATATCTTCCGCATCGGCTTTTGAGCGCACCAGGTTATAGGCGATCGAAGTGAGCGTCGGTTGATAAAGGGCTATGGTTTGAGCCTGATTCATTCCCACAAAGATAGTGTAAAACCTTGATTTCTAAGTGTTAGTGAGGGAAACCCCTAACTTCTGTTCATATAGTGCCATACTGGGTTGAGGGGGCTGTTTTGAACAGAAACCCGTACTTTTATGTTTGAAATTGACTGTGGGGTCCTAATTTTTTGATTGAAAACTGATATGACAGACGCAACTAATACCGCTCCGGAAGCACGCAGCAAACCGATACTTTCCCAGGAGATTGCTTTCGGAATAGTTCATCTTCTTCCGTTAGGAGCATTGTTTACGGGTGCAACTTTCTTCGATTGGATGGTGTGCCTGTTCTTATATGTGTATCGCATGTTCTGGATCACTGGCGGATATCATCGTTACTTTGCTCACAAGTCTTACAAAACATCACGCTTCTTTCAGTTCATCATTGCTTTTATGGCGCAGACCTCTGCACAAAAGGGAGCATTGTGGTGGGCTGCACATCACCGTCATCATCATCGTCACAGTGATACGCCACAGGATCCTCACTCTATGAAAGTTTATGGATTCTGGTATTCACATGTGGGCTGGATTGTTGGACCTGATTTTAAGAAAACAGATTATAAGGTCATTGGCGATTACGCCAAGTATCCGGAACTGGTATGGTTGAATAAGCATTATCTGGTGGCTCCGGTTTCACTTGCTGTTTTAGTAACGGCGTTAGGCGGGATTGTTAACGGGGGCAGTATTCTGACAATGTTCACTTCTGCTGGCTTGTCTACTTTGTTCATTGGATTTTTTCTCAGTACAGTGGTCTTATATCATGCTACCTTCTCTATCAATTCCATCATGCACCATTTTGGAAAGCCACGATATAAAACTGGTGATGAATCAAAAAATAATTTGTGGCTCGCATTATTAACGTTGGGTGAAGGCTGGCACAACAATCACCATTATTATGAAGTAGCGTCACGTCAGGGATTTTTCTGGTGGGAAATTGATATCTCTTATTATATACTTCGTGCATTTGCTGCTGTTGGATTAATCTGGGATTTGAAAGAAGTACCGAAGCATATCTTAAAATCTACCGACAAACAGCATGCGCAGGAATTGAGAAAGCAAATGGAAAAAGACCGCCCTCCACTTCAACGAGGTGAAACACAAAAACCAGTACAAGAAGATGTCATCGATTATTGAAGATAATTTTCTTTCCAGTTCCATCAAGCTTTTTCGTTATTACAAAGGTCTTGGCGAAAAAGCAATGGATCAATTGAATGATGAACAGGTATTGACTCAACCTAACCCCGCCAGTAATAGCATTGCATTGATCGTTCATCATCTGAGCGGCAACATGCTTTCACGTTTTACAGATTTTCTTACAACAGATGGCGAAAAGCCGTGGCGCAACCGCGAAGCAGAGTTTGACGAAACTTATGCCAGTAAAAAAGAAATGATGGAGGCGTGGGATAAGGGCTGGAAGAGTTTATTTGATGCATTAGAAGGTTTAAAGCCTTCAGATCTCTCTTCCCTTATCTATATTCGTAACGAAGGGCAGACTGTATTGGAGGCTATTCAGCGACAGCTTGCACATTATCCATCTCATGTTGGGCAAATCATCTATCAGGCAAAGATTCTTAAGAGTGATGAATTCAAATCCTTAAGCATCCCGAAAGGAGGTTCTTCTGACTTTAATAAAGATAAATTCAGCCAGGAAAAAACCCGCAGGCATTTCACAGATTCAACAAAATAGCCACTATCTGAAGGCACAGTTGTTGTAATCATGATAGTATATAAAATCTTATTTGCATGGCACACGGCTCATTTCAGGAACTGATCTCTGGTAAAACTCCAACGCTCGTTGATTTTTCGGCAGAGTGGTGCGGACCTTGCAAAATGATGGCGCCAATTCTGGAAGATCTTAAATCAAAGACTGGTGATAAGGCAAGGATCATTAAAATTGATGTCGATAAAAATCCTAAGCTTGCGTCAGCGTATCAGGTACAAGGCGTTCCGACATTAGCACTTTTTAAAGAAGGGAAATTGGTATGGCGACAATCCGGAGTTGTGCAATCGGAGTATCTAAAAAGGATCATTGACCAACATTCATAGGTCATCTTAATAAGCAAAAATCAATTCGGGGAAGGGGAAAATGCGGCTTTTTAAAAGTGGCATAGAATTGGCAATCAGGGTTTCCTATATTATATTTATTTACCTAAGTTAAATGAATCCCCTCTATTAACTCATTAACCCCTAATCCCATTTTATGAAAAGATTGATTTTGGTTTTATGTATGCTGATCATAGGTCAGCATGCATTTTCAAAGGACCGCCTTTGCTGCGGTGAACTATTCCCGATGGGCTCTGTACTTACATCCCCTAATGGTAAATTTTTCCTTGTATTTCAGGATGACAGAAATCTTGTTCTGTATAAAAGAGATGGAGGAGCCGACAAACCTTTGTGGGCTACTGCTACCAATGGAAAAGTAAATAAGTGTGTTATGCAGGCGGATGGAAATCTTGTATTGTATAGCGGTCCCGTTGCTGTCTGGTCTTCCAATACCTATGGCAATCCTAATGCAATGTTAGTGGTTCAGGATGATGGCAATATGGTAATCTACGCAGGTACTAAAGCCATATGGGCAACCAATACCGCTGAAGCTCCTGCTGATCGTATCTGCTGTGGTCAGGAATTTCCGATGGGAAGTGTCTTGAATTCTGCCAATGGAAAATATTTTCTTGTGTTTCAAGATGATAGAAATCTTGTGCTTTATAAAAGAACAGGTGGCGCGGATGTTGCGCTGTGGGCAACAGCAACGAATGGTAAAGTAAATAAATGTGTTATGCAGGCTGATGGAAATCTTGTTCTGTATAACACAAACTCTGCTGTATGGTCTTCGAATACGTATGGCAATCCGAATGCAGTACTTGTGGTTCAGAATGATGGTAATATGGTGATCTATGTTGGTAACAGATCTATTTGGGCAACCAACACTGCACAGCAAGAGATTGTGGAGCCAGTGCAAGAATTTGTTCAGCCTGTTAGAGTTGAACCCGAACCAATTGCACAAACAGTAGCGTCCTCTTGCGAAGTACCGGAGACACAATACAATGCAATGGTGAGTGCAATTGATGCACAGGCATTCAGAGATTCAAAGATGTCCATTGCAAAGCAGGCTATAAAAAACAAATGCTTGTCATTGGATCAGGTAAGAAGTCTTTCAAAATTGTTTTCCTTTGAAGATCAGACGCTGGAGTTCATTAAGTATGCGTATGATTTTACGAATGACAAATCAGAATATTATACCCTAGCTGATATTTTCAGTTTCAAATCGAACGTTACGAAGTTCAACGAATTTTTGAATACGAAATAGAGCCGCCGATATGGCGAATGCAAAGAAAGTGGTGATTCCCAGTCAGGATTTGCAGATTTAGGAATCACGCTTAACTTTGCATTCCGTTTTAAGGGAAATTTCAGCTTTTTAGGAAAGTTTGGCCACTTTCAGAGAACAAAAAGCCTTAAAACGGACTCCAATCCACCAAAAGCTTTGGTGGATACAAGCGGGAGTAGCTCAGTTGGTAGAGCACGACCTTGCCAAGGTCGGGGTCGCGAGTTCGAGTCTCGTTTCCCGCTCAGAGTTGGTTGATCGTTATGATTGATCGCAAAAAGTGTGGGGCATTCACCCACACTTTTTTCTTTTACTGCGATCAAACAACAGACTTTGCCCGGGTGGTGAAATTGGTAGACACGCAGGACTTAAAATCCTGTGGACAGAAATGTCTGTGCGGGTTCAAGTCCCGCCCCGGGTACTCTTTTTTATCTTATCATAAAAGGTTTTCTGTTCTCCTTGGCTTTTACATCAATTGCCAAATTCTCAACCGAATGCTATCCATTAATTCTTCACTGCAATCATCATCATGTTTGTAACCGGAAAGGGTACGTTATGAAAAGAGTCATTCAGCAAATCAACCTTTCCTTCCAGCCTGTTCGCTACAATCCATTCATTGGTATAAGCTTTTGATTTCTCTGATATGGAAAACCCTACCTCTTTCAAGTGATCCTTCCATTCATCAACATCCCAAAAGCAAAACGTCTCATGCATTTCACTTTCCCAATTGTCGCAATAGTCCTTTCGACTCATAAACTCGCAGGCATCTTTCAATTCTAACCGAAAATATTCTGAGCCGTTCATCTCAACTGGTTCATACTTCAGACGATATCCCTCCTTCTTCCTGAAATCAAGAACAAATCTTTTGAAACGTCCATAGGTTGAAAGGCCTTTTAAATAATCCGCTAACACTTCACGTGTCGAAAAAGTCTTGTCAAAATCTTCATTGCGGCCATCGGTATCATTCAGTTTCATCAATACCGTCTGATGTTTATTTGCTGGCCCTACCACATCACGATTTACCCACACTCCTCCAGGAGCCAGCTCTTCAAAACGATTTTTAATAAATGACAACAGGTCTGCGCGACTTCCATACGATTCAATTTCATGAGTGAGTGATGATGTGTGAATTGTGTTCATAGAATTCCGATCAAACACCAGGCCGGTCACAGCATTTCTCTGAGAGAAAAAAATAAACGGATTCTTGAATTCACCATTACTCTTGCGCTGCTGGCAAATATCAAACAAATGACGCGCTACTTCTATTCCATAAAAATCAGATTCGCGAAAGCGTTCATCTTCACAGGCAAGCTTGATCCAGGAACCCACCGCACATCCGATGTCTCCGATTCTCCCGGGTTTTAAGTAAGGAGCTGTGTCATTATATTTCAGTCCGGCGATCTCATCCATCTGCCGAACATAAGTATTGTAATCCCGGGTGGTTGTAATGTCTCCATCATCGCTAATCATCTTATCCCGGAAAAGCAATCGCACCTTTTCACCCAAGCGGTATTTATTCCAGACATTGATGGAAGAGGAATGCATTTTTGAATAAATGATTTTATTCTCAAACCACATCGTATCAGATGCAATTGTTTCTACTACATCCCATGGAAGCACTGTATGATGCTTCCATCCTTTGCGATCGCGAAGCTCAGCCGGAAGTATTCTGAATCCATCCCGCTCATACATTTCCAAAACTGGTGTTGAGCAGATTACCCATGTATTCTCCGGAGTGAGATCAAACATCCCTTCACTTTCGTGATGAATTCTTTTGAGGGTGTACTGAGAAAAATTCATCACACTACCCACATCATCGATGCCATAAATAAAGCACGGAACATTCAGATCCCTTCCAAAGCTTTCAATCATCAACGCGCGAAGATAAAACGCCAATGGATTCCTGCGGGTATTGCTGTGATTGGCAGAAGTGACGGCAAAGATGATCGCCTCAATCCTTTCATTCCCCAACAATTTGCCTTCAATATCTTTTACCTCTGATCCTTTCTGTAAAAGCCCGGAAATGTATTCAAACTGAAAATTTGTAAGAAGCTGGTGACGACCGGGGATTAATAAAAACATTTCTGCTGCAGGTTTCGGTTGTTCAAATTAACAAGAAGAACTCATAATTACAGGTCGTTCACTTCATTAGTCTGTCAACAGCTTCTATTGCGTGCTGAAATCTCTCCTCATAGTTTCCCGAAACGACAACGTAAGGAAGACCACGCAACTCCAATTCCTTTTTAAGCCTGTCGAAGTGCTGCTGACGGAAATGTGGAAACTCCCGTGTTCCATCATCGATCCATGGAACATCAATATCCATCAGCAAAAACAGGTCGTACTTTCTTTGCTTGCTCGCGTTCATGATCCATGAAAGACTTTCATTAAGGTAAAGCTCGCCAAAGATCTGAGTTACCATCAGGTCTGTATCACAAAACAAAAGTCTGTTTGATATCTTTGCTTTCTGATCTTCTCTCTCCATTTGCGTTCTCGCTATGATGAGAAAATCTTCCCGTACCAATTTCCCATTGACCTTATCAAAATGCTCATGCCCATACTCCTCCACCCAATTGGTATTAAAGTGCTCCGCCAGTTTCTGAGCCAGAGTTGTCTTACCTGTAGACTCCGGCCCTGTGAGAACAATCCTCTTCACAAAGTAAGGCTTAACAACTGCGGGTATCATATCCCAGTGAAGAAATGGGTTTAATCTGATCTCAGTGGCAGAAATTACGATTGGAAATCTGGTTCTGTCAACGCGTATATGCTTGATACGAAGATGCTGCGCCACCTCATCTCCATAATCTTCTCCACAAAAGAATACTTCAGGCTCTACCGGTAAATACTTTTTGAAAACTGCTGTCCAGATTTTCCAGAAGTCAGGATGCTCATGCGGATACGATGGAAGATCATCAGTGATGTGGATAACGGTATGATTCGGATTCAATTCCTCCATCCACTGAAATCTCAATTCACCCGGTATTGGTTCTCTTTCAAGCGTACCTACCAGGATGTAAAGATTCCGGACATACTTTTCAGCCTCCGCGATCAACTGGAGATGTCCCTCATGGGGAGGCATGAATTTACCTAATGTGAAGCCGTATTGATAAGGTTTTTGTTCCATCTGATAAATCCGATAACAGCGAGCACCAGAAATAATGTGTAGATACCCGATGAAAGAAATAGTTCTTTATACCAAAACAAACCAATGTATATAATGTCAGCAGTTATCCACAATATCCAGCATTCAATTTTTCTTCGGGCCATGGTCCATGTAGCTGCAAAGCTTAGGGTAGATGCTAATGCATCAACATATGGCATAGAAGCCTCCGTATATCTTATAAGTGCTTCTGCCCACAAAATTGAAAACATAACAATTGCTACAGTAATCAGCAGTCTCTGTTTAAGATTTAACACTGCGACATTAACAATGTGATCTATGTTCCTGTTTTTTGTCCACAGATACCATCCATAAATTCCCTGAACAACAAAGACTGCCTGGAGGATCATATCTGCAAAGAGCTTCACCTCATAAAACAGGACCAGATATAATGCCACACCGATAATCCCGAGAGGCCAGTTCCATACACTCCTGCGAATTGCAAAGCCTACTGACAAAAGACTGAATATTACTGCACCAATTTCTATCGCTGACATACTCTAACGTTAGAATTTTAAATTCAACGTTACATAATAATTTCTTGTCGCCATTGCAAAATAGTGTGATTCGTTGTTGGCTACATATCCCGCTGTATAATACTTCTCATCAAAAAGATTATTGACCATCAATGTCAGGGTGTGATGGCTTGCTATTTTCACTTTCATTGAGGCATTGGTGATAAGGGATGAAGCCACCGTAAAGTTCTCATCGTTGGTATTTGTCAGATAAGAGCGATCGGAGTAACGGACATTCGCTTCAATATCAAATTTGCTGGTGACACTATATCCAATCGATTGATTGATCACCGCGGCTGGAGCCAGCAGAGGACTTACATTTTTATAGGTCATATTGTCTGATTCAGAAGTGTATTCATCAATACGATTGTGACTGAGGTTTGCCTGAGTGTCAAAAGTAATTTTATCTAAAAGTCTTGCATGCATAGAGATTTCCAGGCCATTTCTGAAACTCGATGGAACATTTTTTCTTAAAGGCAGTCCGATATAACTCAACTGGCCAATGGCTGCAATTTCATTTGTAAAATGCATGGAGTAAACATTTGCATCAAGGGAAAAATTCACAAAACTGAATTTCATTCCAGCCTCCGCATCAATTACTGACTCTGGTTTCACTTTCGTGAAATCGGAAACTTCAGAATAATTTACGGCGTCAATGTTATCATACCCTGCAAACATATCATTGCGGGTTGGTTCACGCGTTGTTTTCCCAACAGAAACATATACTTTACGATGAGGGTCCAGTTGAAGAGAAGCTCCTACTTTAGGATTGAGAAAATTCCAGGTAACACTTTCAAATGGCAGTGTGACACTTTCGTCGGCCACATAGTCAAACTTAACAGTCCTGACCTGAACATCGGCAAACAATGAAAGTTTATCGATCGTGTAGATAATCTGTACAAATGCTGAGGCCTCTGTTTTCTTCCCATCGTTGAGATAAAGATTCTGGCTGAGATCCGGTCGCACACGCAGAGCATGCTTTCGATGATATTGATTTGCATGGATGCCAATGTTCAGGTTGATATTATTCTTCTCCAACTGATAGTTTGCCATTCCTCCCCAGAAATCAGACTGAAGAGCAAAGTTCAATTTGTCCGGATCAGAATACACCTCATAATTGCCGCTGAGGTAATTGTAATATCCACTTGCCTGCAAATAACTATACTGTGAAAGTGTTGCTGAATACTGAAGCATGATCAGGGTTTGCATAAAATCATCCCGTTCATCCGGTCTTAAATAGTTGATTCGATAATCTGCTTCAAGGTCCGTCTTGCTGGTCGCCAGATACGCCTGACTACTGTTTGATCCTCCACTGAAGCCGGTAAGTTTCAGAATGGATTTTTTACCAAAATATCCTCCACCAAAAAACAGTGAATGACCTTGTGTGCCTGAATGATCTCTGAAACCATCCGTTGCAGTATTGGAGTAGCGGAAATAAAATGCTGTCTTGTTCTTCAATAAGCCAGTATGATATTGAGCACTAAGTTGCGAAGTACGATACGAACCATAGCTTAATTGAATTTCACCACCTGCTGAATCGAGCAATGATGGTGATTCAAAATTGACAGAGCCAGCATAAGACGTTGTGCCATTGGTACTTGTTCCAACGCCGCGCTGCACCTGAATAGACTGAACGTTATTTAAAAAGTCAGGATAGTTTGAAAAGTAAGCACCCTGATCTTCCGGTTCATTCAAGGGTACACCATTCAATGTGAAATTGATGCGGGTCTGGTCTATTCCGCGAAGACGCATCGTTGAGTATCCTGTATAGTGACCCCCATCAGAATACCAGGTAAAAGAGGGAGTTCTTGCAAGTATCACTGCCATCTCCTGCCCTGTATAATTTACTTTTATCTCTTCTCGCTTAAGCGTGAACTCTGTCACCGGCATCTGACTGCTGGCTCGCACACTTGAAATGATAACTTCCTCGAGTTGTTTGTGTGTAAGCGTATCCCGATTATTTCCCTCTGATGTTTGAGCAATGGATGGAAAGTGTGCACATAGCACGATGGTGAAAAAGAAACCGGTTTTGATCTTTTCGAAAAGGATATTTCTTAAAACGTCCCTAAACTCCGCCATACTCTTCCTTTATTAACTCAAGCATTTCCTTCCAGTCGTTCTCACCATCAAAACCAGCTTTATCATCCATGAGCACATTGAAATACATTTTGTCTTTGTAATATCCATAAGCTCCATCGGCCACTTCCGGATTGCAATTCACATAGTCGAAATGAATGTCGTGTTTTGTAAAATATTCCAGATACTGTTCGATCTCATGTGGATATGAACAGGTATAAAGTATTCTTACAATATCGGTTCGCTTACTCAATAGCTGCATCACTTCCTTAGCCATGGGATAAAACTCCTTGCTGATCTCATTCGCAGTATACGTGGGTTTCAACATCGTTCCATGTATGTCAAATGCCCAATATGTTTTTGCCCAACCTCTGGCTTTGGCGTGTCTTACACAATTTTCTATAGCACGAGTGATCATAACTGACTTAGACTTTTATTGGAAATAATATTCTCGATGGCCGTAGCCAGTACTGGTGCACAGGTGATCACTTCAATTTTAGGATTATCAACAGATTCCATTACGGTATCTGAAATAAAAAGCTTTTCAATTTTACAGTTGGTCAGATTCTGTATCGCAGGATCACTTAGCACACCGTGCGTACAATACGCTCTTACTGATTTCGCTCCACGTTCGATGAGAAGATCTGCTGCTTTGCAAAGAGTTCCTGCAGTATCCACGAGATCATCAATAATGATCACATTTTTGTTAGTCACATCTCCAATGATCTCCATTTTGGCCACAGCATTGGCAGTCAATCGTTCCTTGTTGATCACCACCATATCAGCATCAAGATTTTTCTTGTATTGCTTCACGCGCTTGATTCCTCCAAAGTCAGGACTGCACAGGCACAAGTTCTTGATTTTGGACTGCTCAATGTGTTCAAGAAAAAGTTTTAAAGAAGAAAGTGGATCTACCGGAATTTTATAAAATCCCTCAATTGCATTGGTGTGAAGATCAAGTGTGATCAACCTATCGGCACCCATCATCTGAATCATGTCTGCCACCATTCTTGAAGAGATGGCTGTTCTCTGTCCATCACGTCTTTCCTGGCGACTATGAGGTAAATATGGAATGACAAGGATCACCTCCTTTGCAGATGATCTGCGGGCCGCATCGATTGTCATCAATAATTCAAAAAAATGTTCATAAGGCATGTTGACTTTTCCTATAAGAAAAATGACGTTGCCACGAATGCTCTCATTGAATTTTACAAACAATTCACCATCTGAAAATTTCTCTACCTGTGTGGTGTGAAGAGGATAGCCAAGCTGCTTCGCAATTGCCTCTCCCAATTTCCCGGCTGTGCTGGTGGCGTAAAGTTTTACAATGTTTTCCATAAATCAGGCAGTTACAAGTGTTTCAGTATTGACGCGATCACGTATTTGTTCAAACGTATAGGTCTTTTTGAGTTCGCCGTTTTCAAAGACTGTTTTCATGACATCTTCTCCCGGATTGCTTTCTGCGATAGTTTTCAATCCTTCCTGTGTCTGAATCAATTTCAATCTTCCTGCTTTTGAGGCTTTGAATGATTGTATCATCTCACCGTTTTCATTTATTTCCATAGGAGATTTTCGAACATCAATCTTCTGTCCACCGACTTCCGCATAAGAACACTTGAGGGCAAATTTCTGAGTATCGCGATTGACCTTCTGTAATAATGCTCCTCCCATTCCTAATAGCAGGTTTTCAGCAGAGATACCATTTCTTTTAAGTGCTTCGTAAATTGATTGAATAGAATCATGATCGATTCCATCTCCCTGAATAACTCTTACCTGTTTGGGCAATACACGGTAACCTTTGCTATTGATAGTGAATCCAAATCGCTCAAACAGAATTTCAAATACTTTCAGCAAAGTTTGAACAGGATCTCCTGAATCAGGGCGGATGACGAGTGTTCCGTTGCGTTGAAGAATTCTGTCTTTAAATTCATTTCCCCATAGTTCACCGACTGCATTAAAAATATTGTAAGAATCACTTACTACAGAAAGTATTCCATCAGGATAAGCATTCAAAAGGTTTTCAAAAATCTCTTTCTCTCCATTTACACCTTTTAATGTCATGATAGAGTGCTCGGTAGCAGGAACAGACATACCGTAGACTTTCTTTGCTTCATAATACTTCTTGGCAACTAATGATGCATATACTGTGTCACTTCCCATGAAATTCAGCAGATGCGCAGAGCCACCGAGTCCTGCACTTTCAACAGAGCTTACTCCGCGAAAGCCAAAATCATTTAAAACAAAGTCGATCGAGTTTTTTGATTCTTCAGAAGCTGTTTGATCAAAATTCATTTCAACAATTTTTCTGATCTCGTGTGATAACGTAGCAACCGTGGATGGGTACCATACCTGCATAAGCAGTGTCTCCAGGAAATTGGTGAGCCAGAAACATTTCGGATCAGTATTTTCAATAGTCATCAATGCGTTCTTTACTGGAACGATTGTCCCTTCTGGCACCGCCTTGATCCGTACCGGAAGATTCCCACCATATTGTTGAAGGATGTGATCGAAATTCTCTCTTTTAAAAACCCCTTTTCTTCCAAAGACTCCATTTAAAATCTCTTCGGCTTCATCAATGTTCTCTTTTGTGAATGCCGGACCTTGCAAATACTCCTTGAGATAATATTGAAGTCCATAAAAAACTGTGGAATCAAATATTCCTCCACGACTTTCCAGGTATGAATAAATTTTAGTTGTGCCGGGTGCATATAAGTTATAGTGTGAATATTTGTAGGCGTCTGCGAGTAATAAAAGATTTTGCGTTTTCATAAACACATTTATTTAGAATTGTACTTGTTCATTAATAAAGAAAGTTGAGGGTAATGCTCTTCAGCAGTGTCATGCTGTTCCATCAGGGCGGCAACTTCTGCGAGCCTGAACCATCGTACTTCTGCGATATCATCGCTTCCCATTGGGTTTCCATTGATAAAATCGGTGGAAAACAGTGTTGTGATGATCTTATCAACCTCGGAGCGGTATCTCCAGTCGTTCACACGAAAGGACTTTTCATAGATCATGTCCGTTATTTCGATCGGTCCACACTCTTCTGTAAGTTCCCTTCTGGCAGCATTTTCAAAACTTTCATCAGTAGGATCTGCAAAGCCTCCAAGAAGTCTCCACTTATTATCAATCGTCTTTCTACCCATCAGCATTTCAGCTTTTTGGTTTCTGAAAACAGCGATGTCAACAGTAGGATAAACTTTTTCATAGACGTTTGAACAAGCGTAGATGATTCCTGTTCTGAACTCCTCTGTGTCCAGCACTCTGTCGCTGATTTGTTCACGGATCAGGGTAGCACTATGCTCCCCCGTTTCCGGTAACTCCACTACATCGGACTTTCCGGTATAATGCGGAATAAAACTCTTGCGGCTTCCATATAATTTAAACTTTGATCCTGGAAATGAATTGGTTAATAGTGTGTCAAGATTTTGTGACCATTTATTATCCAATGGATGATCCGGAATGGGAAGCACTACTACTTCCGGGAATTCCTTCTTGATCATTTTTTCGCGGGTGTGAAAGTCAAGTGGATTTCTCCGGCTGCTCCGAACCGGTGAAACGCCGAGTACAATGACAATCCTGTTATGATCCTTTTTCACCGACTGCAAAAGGGCTTTGTGTCCTTCGTGCAGGTACGGCGACTGAAACCGGGCTACTATTACTCCAATGCTATTCATAAAATGTTATTTGTGTAATATGTACGCAAATTTATAGATAAGGATGCGCAATCGTAAGCTATTTTGTGTAAAAAGTACAATAATTATGTAAAGTGCTGATTATCAAAGGAAAAGATCGAAGTTGTAGCCGCTTTCTTTTAGCTCAAAATATTTCTTTTTGTTAAACTGATAGAGTGCCGCAGGCCGGCCTACGCCTCTTTGCACACTCTCCTCCAGCTCTTCCAGAAAGCCATAGCCGATGATCTTCTTCTTGAAATTTCTTCTATCAAGATCTCTTCCAAGAAGTGCCTGATACAATTTCTCAAGATCTGAGAACGGGAATTTCTTATCCAGCAATTCAAAGCCTATTGGTTCATATGCAATCTTCCCTTGCAATCTCTTTATAGCGAGATCAACAATCTGCTTATGATCAAACGCAAGTTTCGGAAGCTTTCTGATATTGAACCATGCTACGTCTTCTGCATCAGTCTGCGCTGAAATGTGAAAGTCTTTTGGTCGCACCAAACCATAGTAAGCAACAGAGATCACCCTGTTCCTTGGATCGCGTTCAGGTTTACCGAAAGAGTACAGTTGTTCAAGATAGTTGACATCTATTCCAGCTTCCTCCTTCAATTCACGATGAACTGCTTCCTCCAATGACTCATCATTTTTTACAAGACCCCCGGGCAGTGCCCAGAATTTCTGAAATGGCTCAAACTTGCGTGTAATGAGAAGTACTGAAACTCCTTCAACGGGATCATAGCCAAAGACCACCGCATCCACTGAGATTTTAATTGCCTGCATTATTTGTGTATCAATTACACAATTTATGAATAATCGAATAAACTGCAAGAAAATGACTGGAAGTGCTTTGGTAATGGCCGAACAAAAACTGAGGGTTGAATCGGGACAAAAAAGTAAATTTGCTGCCCCTCACTTGAACCAGCTTCAACCAATTAAAAACCGCCTCGATGGCATACTTTATGTGCTTTCAGAGGGTAGTCAATGCGGGTTGATGAAGTTTCATGAGGAATGCCTCGATTTTGGGGAATATTGACAGGAAAAGGAACCATAAGTCATACCAAATAACCGTCTGCCATTCTTTTGAGGACCTAGTATGCAAATGAGCCGTTAACGTTAGAACTTTACACCTCTGTTTATACCCCAGAAATCATTTTTTATGCGATTGGTAAGGAATTTTACTGTGATTTTAATTTTTTCATCCTTCTTCATTTCGGGATGTAATTCCAAGAAAGATGCATCCACCCAGGGTGCTGCGCGACGGAATTCAGGTCCTATTTCTGTTGAGGGATTTATCGTCAATCAGAGTACCGTTAGTGAAGACGTTGAAGTACCCGGAACACTGCTGCCAGCAGAAGAGACTCAGATCCGTGCCGAAGTAAGCGGTCGTATCATCCAGCTTAACCTTCCGGAAGGAACCATTGTCCCCAAAGGATTTTTGCTGGTTAAACTTTTTGATCAGGACTTACAGGCTCAGTTAAAAAAATTACAAGTACAGTTGGAGATCGCAGTAAAAACTGTTGAACGCCAACGTGAATTGCTAACCATCAACGGTATCAGTCAGCAGGATTTTGACCTGAGTGCTTTGAATGTAGATAATCTCAAAGCAGATATTCAAACCATAAGAATTTCCATTTCAAAAACAGAGATACGCGCTCCTTATGAAGGTCAAATTGGTCTTCGCAGTGTGAGTCTGGGGGCTTACTTATCACCAACAGATATCATCACTTCTCTTCGGGATATCAAACAATTGAAGTTAGAATTTTCAGTTCCTGAAAAATATGCTCAAAACATTGCGAAAGGATATACAGTAAAGTTCACAGTGGATGGAGGAAAAAAAGAACACAGAGCGATTGTATTGGCTACAGAAGGAAATGTTGAACAGAACACCCGCACGCTGAAGATCAGAGCAATAGTTTCTGAGAAAGACAATGAACTTGTTCCGGGAGTATTTGCTAAAGTTAATCTTCAATTAGGCGAGGACTCTGTTGCATTAATGATTCCAACACAATCCATCATTCCGCAAGCACGCAACAAACAAGTGATTGTTTTCAAAAAAGACAGTGCCCGCTTCACTGTAGTTGAAACCGGAATTCGTGATTCCGCTTACATACAGGTGTTGAAAGGATTGCGTGCAGGTGACACTGTCGTTACCACTGGTCTAATGGCGATCCGACCTAACGTTAAGTTAAAAGTTACAAAAGTGAAGCGCTTACCAAAATAGTTATGAATATCTCAGAGCTAAGTATCCGGCGTCCTGTTCTCACATTTGTGTTGAACATTATCATCGTACTATTCGGTGCTATTGGTTTTACTTTCCTGGGGGTTCGGGATTATCCAGCCATTGATCCTCCTAACATCAGTGTGAGCACTTCTTATTCCGGTGCCAACGCCGACATCATTGAATCACAGATCACTGAACCATTAGAAAAATCCATCAATGGGATTGCCGGAATCAAGAATATCTCTTCCAGCTCAAGTGTTGGATCCAGCAGTATCAATATTGAATTTGAATTGGGTGTTGATCTTGAAGCTGCTGCTAACGATGTGCGTGATAAAGTTTCACAGGCAACACGATCTCTCCCACAGGATCTTACTTCACCTCCCGTAGTTTCAAAAGCAGATGCCTCTGCTGATGTGATCATTACCATGACGGTGCAGAGCGATACACGCAATCATCTTCAGCTTACCGAGTATGCAAACAATGTATTGGTAGAGCGTCTTCAAACTATTCCTGGTGTTAGCAGTGTACAGGTTTGGGGTGAGAAAAAATATGCCATGCGCATCTGGATTGACCCAGCAAAGCTAAGTGCTTATAATCTTACAGCTCTGGATGTTCAGCAGGCCTTAAACCGTGAAAATATTGAATTACCTTCCGGAAAGATTGCAGGCGATGCCACTGAACTTTCTGTCAGGACCTTTGGAAGATTATACACAGAAGAGGATTTCAGCAACGTAATCATACGATCCACTACAGCTGGTGATATCCGGTTGAGAGACATCGGTCAGGCTGTTCTTGGTCCTGAAAATGAAGAATCAATTCTGCGTGAAAGCCGCATTGGAATGGTTGGTCTTGCCATCACTCCTCTTCCTGGATCCAACTATGTTGCGATCTCAGATGAATTTTACAAACGTTATGATCAGTTAAAGAAAGAGATTCCAACGGATATGAAAACCAATATCCTTATTGATCAGACTTTCTTTATCAAACGGTCCATTACCGAAGTTCAGGAGACTCTTGTTATTTCTATCCTGCTGGTTGTATTGATCATCTATCTTTTCTTCCGCGACTTTTTGATTGCGGTTCGTCCTTTGATTGATATTCCTGTTTCATTGATTGCTACATTCTTTATCATGTACCTTCTGGGGTTCTCTATCAATGTGCTCACTATGCTTGGAATCGTACTCGCCACCGGGTTGGTGGTGGATGATGGTATTGTGGTCACTGAAAATATTTATAAGAAGCTTGAAAGCGGGATGAATAAATATCAGGCTGCAAGGGAAGGTTCTAAAGAAATCTTCTTTGCTGTTATTTCAACCTCCATCACACTCGCGGTTGTATTTCTTCCTATCGTATTCCTTGAAGGTTTTGTCGGTCGTCTGTTCAGGGAATTTGGTATCGTAGTGGCTGGAGCCGTTTTGGTTTCAGCTTTTGTATCACTGACACTTACACCGGTATTGAGTGTGATGCTTACACGAAAGACTCATAGTCATTCAAGATTTTATAATTGGTCAGAACCCTTTTTTGAGGGAATGGAAAACGGGTATGGTCGTTTGCTGAACGGATTTATGAAGATTCGGTGGGTGGCATTCGTTATCATTGTTTTGTGTTTTGCCTCTGCTTATTTGATTGGAAATACTTTACAGTCTGAACTGGCTCCATTGGAAGATCGAAATCAATTCCGGCTTCAATTATCAGCACCGGAAGGAACTTCGTACGATTACATGGACAATTATGTCGACAAGGTGGCCAAGTTTGTAATGGATTCTGTAAAAGAAGCTAAAACAGTTTTATCATTGACAGCAGCAGGACGCTCAGGAGGCTCGGTAAATTCCGGAGCCGTTCGGGTTTCTTTGGTTGAACCAAAAGAAAGAAACAGATCCCAGCAACAGATTGTTGATATGGTCAGTCGTAACATGGGACGCTTCCAGGAAGGCAGGGCTTTCCCTATTCAGGAACAAACTATTTCTGTAAATCGTCGGGGCGGATTGCCTGTTGCATTTGTTATTCAGAACAACAACTTCGAAAAATTAAAAGAAGTGTTACCGAAATTTCTGGACGCTGCGAATAGCAACCCAACTTTGCAAGGTGTTGACATAGACTTGAAGTTCAACAAACCTGAATTAAAAGTTCAGATCAATCGTCTGAAAGCAACACAATTGGGGATAAGCGTTCAGGATATTTCTCAAACACTTCAACTCGCATACAGTAATCTTCGCTTCGGATACTTCACAAAAGATGGTAAACAGTATCAGGTAATGGGTCAGGTATCACGTCTTAACCGCGATGATCCTGATGATTTGAAAAAATTATACGTGCGCACAAGCTCAGGCGAGCTGATCTCTATCGATAATGTTATCACCGTGGAGGAATCTTCAACACCACCATCACTGTATCATTTTAATCGTTATAAGTCAGCAACCATTTCTGCAGGTCTTGCTCCAGGCAAAACAATTGGAGATGGAATCGAGGTGATGAGAGAAATCGCTGCCAAGGAACTGGATGATACATTCACTACTTCCCTTGCTGGTAATTCCCGCGACTTTGCAGAAAGCTCAAGCAACACATCATTTGCGTTCTTACTGGCTTTGATTCTGATCTATCTGATCCTCTCTGCACAATTTGAAAGTTTTGTTGATCCATTGATTATCATGTTCACCGTGCCTTTGGCGATCAGTGGTGCTTTTCTTTCTCTTTATATTTTCAATCAGACCATCAACATCTTCTCCCAGATTGGTATGATTATGTTAATTGGATTGGTAACAAAGAATGGAATTTTGATTGTGGAGTTCGCCAATAAAAAACGTGAAGAAGGACTTTCCAAATTTGAAGCTGTGATTGAAGCATCAAGGCTTCGTCTTCGTCCGATTTTAATGACCAGCCTTGCTATGGCCCTTGGATCATTACCACTCGCATTATCATTAGGGGATGCTTCCACAAGTCGTATTCCATTGGGGATTGTAATTGTTGGAGGGGTATTATTCTCTCTTATTCTTACACTCTTTGTTATTCCTTCCATGTATTCATTCCTGTCCAGGAAGAAAAAACATATTGATTTTGAAACGGGTAAAACCATTGAACCCCACAAGGAGTTGGCTTATGAAGGTTAGAGTTTACGGATTATTTCTCGGTGTTCTTTTTCTGATTAATGCGAATGGACAAGTTGTCCAATTAGATGAGGCCATCAGAATCGGATTGCAAAAGAATTACGATATCCTTGTTCAGAAGGAGACATCAGCACTTGCCGCAAATGACAACCGGTTTGCTTTTGGTGCCTTCCTTCCGCAGATCAATGCAAATGGATCTTACAATAGAAACTCACTTGATTCACGAAATCAAACTTTTGGTAACGATACCATCCGATCGGTAGAAACTGTTCGTTCAGGAGCAAAGTCCACAACTATTAACGGAAACGTTCAATTACTCTGGACCATTTTTGATGGCACCAGGATGTTTGCAACAAGAAAACGTATCGAAGAGTTGGCTGTATTGGGTGAGATCAATGTTCGCAATCAAATGATGAACACAACTGCGAACATCATTTCCAACTATTTCAACATCATCAGACAAAAACAACAACTACGCGCTGTTCAGGAATTAATGAAGGTAAGTGAAGAACGAGTAAAACTTGCAGAAAAAAAACTTCAGGTTGGAACAGGCGGCAAGCCTGAATTGCTTCAGGCAAAAGTAGATCTGAATTCACAGCGTACTGCTATTCTCAGTCAGGAAACGCTGATCCAGCAGTTAAAAGATCAGTTGAATGGAAGTCTTGGAATGGAGTTGCCGGACGTCTATGATGTTTCTGATTCGATTCCAATTAATCTTTCCATTACCATGGAAGAAATCATCAACGGAATTGAAAACTCCAACCAAACTGTATTGGCTGCAAAAAAGAATATTGATATCGCAACGCTTGTCGTTCGTGAGAATCGTGCTTCACGATCACCTGTTATCAATCTTACATCCTCCTATACTTTCAATCAGCAGGAAAATGAATTAGCAACGAGTCCTGTTGCGCAGAAGTTCACACGTGGTCAGGGATTCAATTATGGCGCCACCATATCATTCCCGATTCTAAATGGAATGAACATCAACCGTCTTATTGGTACCGCTAAAATTAATCTTGATCGCCAAAAGCTTATTTATAGTCAGCAATTAACTATTGCTGTTGTGGGTGTTCGCAATGCATTCATCAATTATGACAATGCAAAAAAGACGTTATTGATCAATGAAGAAAATATTCTATTGGCAAGGGAAAATGTTACAATCGCGCTTGAAGGTTTCAAAAGAGGCGTTACTACAGCTCTGGACCTTCGCACTGCGCAACAAAGTTTAGCAGATGCCTACAACTTGTTGATTGCCGCGCGCTACAACGCTAAAGTCTCAGAGACAGAATTACTTCGCCTTAAGGGTGCATTGCTGAATTGATACTGAAACTTTATTGAAATTTTGAATGAGTGTCGCCTGACAACTCATTTTTCTATTCCGTTGAAAAAAGTGAAATTGCATCCCTAACCTATTTTAATCATGAAAAAAATATTCATCCTAAGTGTTGTCCTTTTCTTCGCAGTAGCAATCAAAGGTTTCAGTCAGACTGTTTACGCTTCTGAAAAAGGAACTAAATATCATACTGCTGATTGCCGTCTTTCTGGTGATGCCAAAGACATGACTTTAGCCGCAGCAAAAAAAGGAGGAAAAACTTCCTGCAGTATCTGCAAACCAGAAGATCACTTCAAAGACAAAGCAACACAGTGCACTGGTAAAACTGCCGATGGCACTCAATGCAAGCGCATGACTTCAGCTAAAGGTGGAAAGTGTTATCAGCACGCCGGAGCTTGATAACCAAACAAAAATTACATCCGGAGGGTCCGGAATTTTCACGCGTTATTGCAGGAGCATGGCGCTGGCATACCGTTTCATCTCAGGTAGTCGAACGATTGATTGATACTGCTCTCGATTCAGGGATAACAACATTCGATCACGCAGACATTTATGGTGATCATGGAAATGAAGAAATCTTTGGAAATATTTTAAAGAAAACTCCATCCTTGCGATCAGGGATGGAGTTGGTTTCCAAATGCGGAATCAAATTTCCTTCATCAAAAAGACCCGCTACCTGGATTAAGCACTATGATACTTCCAAAGAACACATTCTTTGGAGCACAGAAAACTCTCTCTCAATGCTGGGCACCAATCACCTCGATCTTTTGCTCATCCATCGTCCTGATCCGCTTCTGAATCCTACGGAAGTAGCAGAAGCATTCACAAAATTGAAAAAAGATGGAAAAGTTTTACACTTTGGTGTTTCTAATTTCACCCCATCACAATTCCGAGTACTCCAACGCTATCTCGATTTTCCATTAGTGACAAATCAAATTGAGATTTCACTTTCCCGTATTGATCCGTTTTTTAATGGTGACCTTGATACGTTGATGGAATTCAAAGCATCTCCCATGGCATGGTCGCCGTTGGCCGGAGGAAAAACGCTATCTGTGGAAGAACGGGAAATTTTTAACAAAGCATCAAAGTACAATGCTTCGTATAGTCAACTTGCTTTGGCCTGGCTGATGAAGCATCCCTCCAATATTTTTCCAATCATCGGAACTACTCAACCTGAAAGAATTGCTGAAGCTTCACGATCCAATGAGATCACAATTGATCTGCAGGATTGGTTTGAAATGCTTAAGTGGGTGATGGGTAAAGAAATGCCTTAATTACTGATCAATAAGATCAGACATCTTGAACTTCTGAATGAAGTAGTAGAGAAAATTAAATGAAAGAGCGTCCGTTTCTTCCTTCTCCTTTACGTTGTTTTTACCTTCCGGCTTAGCAATCTTAATAGGAAGTGATGGAGTGATTTTTGGCATCACTTGGGCTGTAGAATCTCTTACTGTATTGGAATGACTTGAATGATCATAGATCAGTGCCTTATCTTCGTCCAGGTTAAATTCACGATGAGCGGGATCTTGAATTTCAATCAGAGGTAACTCATCCTGACCTTGTGCAGAAAGCACAAGCAGGAATATTGAGATGAAAGTGGCTAAAAGATAGGAAACCTTTACTTTCATGTTTTCTGCTTACTTAGTTGGTTCAGTACCGTTGGGTGAGTTGCGAATATATAAAAATTTGGCAAATGATTACATGGGCGGAGTTTAACAATGTAGACCTGCGGGCAGGAACTGTCGTGCGGGCGGAACCCTTTCCAGAAGCCAGAAAACCGGCTTTCAAACTCTGGATCGACCTTGGGCCTGAATTTGGCACAAAAAAATCCAGTGCTCAGATCACCCATCATTATCAGTTGGAAGACCTTCCGGGTCGTCAGGTGGTTTGTGTTGTCAATTTCCCACCCAAACAAATTGGGGGATTTCTCTCTGAAGTATTGGTAACAGGGTTTCCTGATGAAGAAGGAAAAGTAGTGCTCACATCAATTGATAAAAACGTGCCGAACGGATCGCGCCTTTTCTAATGCACTTTAAAGACCTACAACATTCTCTGGATGGAATTCTTCTGCAACTCGCTGAGGACAGGCTCATTCAAAATCTACTCATTGACAGTCGTAAAGCTGTAATCAGGCAGGAATCTCTCTTCTTTGCCATTAAGGGAGATCGTCATGATGGTCATGTCTTTTTAAAAGAGTTGTACCAGTTAGGTGTTCGTCAGTTTATTGTTGAGCAGGATCTTGATATTGCATCATTCAAAGGTGCCAACATTCTTAAAGTAAAATCTTCTGTTGCTGCACTTCAGACACTGGCGGCATTACATAGAAATTCATTTCAAATTCCAATCGTTGGGATCACAGGAAGCAATGGAAAAACAATTGTAAAAGAATGGTTGTTTCATGTTCTTTCCACAGATCTTCAAATCGTAAAAAATCCAGGTAGCTATAACTCTCAGGTAGGAGTTCCAATATCTGTTTGGCAAATTCAGAAAAATCATGAGCTTGGGATTTTCGAAGCAGGAATTTCGCGGCCCGGAGAAATGGTTAATCTTGAAAAGATCATTCATCCTACAATAGGGGTTTTTACAAATCTTGGAAGCGCCCATGATGAAGGATTTTCTTCAAGAGAAGAGAAAGCAACAGAAAAAGCAAAACTGTTTATTCATTGCGAAAGAGTTATCTATTGCAGAGATCATTCTCTGATACATGACACTCTTCATAAAGCCAAGACCTCCACACTTTCGTGGGGCTTTTCAAAAGAGGCAGACATCCAGATTATAAGATCTGATATCGAAAATTTTGATGTCTCATTCAAATCACAAAAATTCAAACTAAGTCTTCCATTCCGGGATGCTGCATCTCAGGAGAATGCATTTCATGTAATGGCTTTTATGCTTCTGCGAAATTATTCACCTGCAGATATTCAGGAAAGAATTATGCTTTTACAATCTGTTCCGATGCGATTGGAACTAAAGCAGGGCATTAATCGATGCACTCTCATTGATGATTCTTATAATAATGATCTTGCTGGTTTACAAATCAGTCTTGATTACCTGAAGAATCAGCAAAAGATGAAAAAGACTCTTATTCTATCAGATGTTTTGCAATCAGGTCTTCCTGTGAGCGAGTTGATAAAAGATATTAAAGAACTGATTGCTGATGGGCAGGTGAAAAAATTTATTGGCATCGGGCCGACGCTTTTCGCCCATCAATCATCCTTTGAATCTGGAGACTTCTTTCCTTCTACCTCCGCTTTCCTGGAAAAATTTAACTCAGATTCATTCGCTGATGAAGTTGTGTTGATCAAAGGCGCAAGATCATTTCAATTTGAAAAAATCGCTCAGCGTCTTCAGAGAAAAGTTCATGGTACTGTAATGGAGGTGGACATGAATGCCATGATTCACAATCTTAATTACTTTAAATCGAAACTGAACCCCGGAACAAAGCTGATGGCGATGGTAAAAGCTTTTGCCTATGGAAGCGGAAGTGAAGAGGTTGCAAACATGTTGCAATATCACCGCATCGACTATCTGGGTGTGGCTTATCCCGACGAAGGTATTGAGCTTCGTAAGAATAATATCTCATTGCCAATCATGATAATGAATCCATCGGAAGAGAGCTTTGGACTCTTGCTGGAGTATCATCTTGAACCGGAAGTATACAATCTCAAATTATTAAGATCACTGATCGCCTTTCTCAATGGAAAAGAATGCTCTATTCATTTAAAGTTGGATACAGGCATGCATCGACTTGGATTCGAAGAAGATCAGCTCGATGATGCTTTGGATATTATTAAGCAAAATAAAAACATCAGGATCGCATCGGTTTTTTCTCATCTCTCCGGTGCCGATGAACAAGAGCACGATAATTTTTCTTCCCAGCAGGCAACTTCTTTTATCAGAATGGCAGAAAAGACCGAGAAGCAGATTGGCTATCGTCCGATCCGTCATCTACTGAATTCTCCAGGAATTATTCGCTTACCGCAATACCAGTTTGATATGGTGCGTCTTGGCATTGGCCTTTATGGTGTCGATCCAACAGAAGATGGCCACGCAGATCTTAAACCAGTCGCTTCTATTAAAACCGTTATATCCCAAATCAAAAACATTAAAGCAGGAGAAACGATTGGTTATGGCAGAAGAGGAAAAGCTGAAAAGAATCTGACGCTAGCGACCATCGCTATCGGCTATGCAGATGGTTACAGCAGAAATTTCAGTCGGGGTAAGGGAAAGGTTCTGATTGACGGAAAGCTGGCTCCCGTTATTGGCAATGTTTGTATGGACATGACCATGGTAGACATCACAGGTATCAATGTGAAAGAAGGTGATGAAGCAATTATTTTTGGTCCAGGGTTACCCATTCATCAGGTTGCGAAATGGATCGACACTATTCCTTACGAAATACTAACGAATACAAGTGAGCGGGTAAAGCGGGTATTTTACGCCGAGTCGATTTAGAATACTTGACTGCTCAACGCAATTAGTTATACTTCACATAATTCTCCCACTTCTCCATCAAGTCCTTGAAATCGGTAGGAAGTTCTGAATCAAATTGAACAAATTCCTTTGTCACAGGATGAATAAATCCTAAAGTCTTTGCATGAAGTGCCTGACGCGGCATGATCTTAAAACAATTATCAACAAACTGACGATACTTGGAAAAGGTGGTACCTTTTAAAACCTGATCTCCACCATACGTAGCATCATTGAATAATGGATGCCCTATAAATTTCATGTGTGCCCGAATCTGATGCGTTCTTCCTGTTTCCAACTTGCACTCCAGAAGCGTAACGTATCGCATTTGTTTCAACACCTTATAATGCGTGATAGCAGTACGGCCGAAGTCACCTTCCGGGAAAGCAGCCGTCACCCTTCTGTCTTTCAAACTTCGCCCAACATTGATGTTGATCGTTCCTTGTTCCGTTGCCGGCTCACCCCACACCAAAGCCCAATAAGTTCTTTGAATGCTGTGATCATAAAACTGTCGGGCAAGTTGTGTAATGGCTAACTCCGACTTGGCAATCACCAATAGTCCCGAGGTATCTTTATCGATGCGGTGAACGAGCCCTGGTCTACCAGTATTTCCTGGCATCTCAGGAAGATTCTGAAAATGATAGGTAAGAGCATTGACCAATGTACCTGACCAATTCTGAAAAGCCGGATGAACGACCATACCTGCTTCTTTATTCACCACTAGCAAATGTTCATCCTCATAGACAATATTCAGAGGAATATTCTCAGGTTTAACCTCATTGTCACGCGGAGGTTCAGGCATTGAAACCGTAATGACATCTCCAGGATGGATCTTGTGATTTGGCTTGACCTGATTGTCGTTTACTTTAATGAACCCATTGTGAATCCCTTCCTGAACTTTTGTTCGTGTAGCATTCGGCAACCGATCCATTAAAAACTTATCGATGCGCAATAAGTTCTGCCCGGCATCCACTACAATCCGGTGATGCTCGAACAACTCATCATCCTGTTCGTCTTCTAATTCAATGTTTTCATCTTCCACAGGGCAAAAGTACTCAGAAGAAAAAGGATATAGGAAAGAAGTTTCAACTTACACTTTCAATGAGTAAACCCTCTATGATAAATTACAAAGAAGTCTATAGTGTTTGGATATTGATTAAGACTGTGCTATCGTCTTAATAAAAGCAGTTTTCGAAAGATTTTCTCCTTAGATTTGTCCGCATGACAAGGCATAAGATCATTTCAAAAATTTTATTCTTTTCACTATTCCTTTCTTTGATTGGATGTAAAGCGCCTGAAAAAGACTACTCTCTTTTTGAAAAAGCAGTTGCCGTTGGGGTAAACAAAAATGATAAACTGGAAGAAGCCTCTGGTCTGATTGCAAGTCAGCGAAATCCTGATTTATTGTGGACACATAACGATAGCGGAAATCCTGCACATATTTTTCTACTCGACAAGGAAGCAAAAACACAAAAGACCTTCAAACTTTCCAAGATCAAGAACCGCGATTGGGAAGATATTACCATTGGAGCCGGACCGAAAGAAAATACTTCCTATTTATACATAGGGGATATCGGGGACAATATTGGCCTCTATGATATTAAATACATTTATCGTCTTGTTGAGCCAGCGATCGATGATGATGAAAAGATTACTGAATTTGATACTCTTATCGTTAAGTTGGATGACGGTTCCCGTGATTCAGAAACTCTCATGTTTGATCCCGCAAGTAAAAATCTGTATATCGTTTCAAAACGGGAAAGCGAAGTAAGACTTTATGAAATAACACATCCCTTTGATGGAGATACACTTGTAGCAACAAAAAAAATAAGCATTCCGCTGACTTATATTAATGGTGGATCTATTTCTTTCGATGGGAAAGAAGTGTTACTTAGAAACTATGATCATATATATTACTGGAAGAAAAAAGGGGACGAATCCATTGTTGAGTTACTTAAAACTCCACCGGTAGAAATCCCTTACAGTCGGGAGCCGCAAGGAGAGTCTATTGGATGGGCTTTGGATAATTCCGGTTTCTATACATTAAGTGAGAATGCAAAGGGCACGCGGGCAAAGTTATTCTACTATAAAAGAAAGTAGTTTTATTTTTGACGATGGACGAGATCCTTCGCAAAGTCAATCAGCGGCTGACTTGTTTTACCTATCGATAACTTGCCAATTCCCTCAAATCCTTTTTGAAAATATTCATTGACCTTGATCTCTGTCAGGGTTTTGATGTCAAGCTGATCGTAAAGAAGAGTAACAGCTTTAACTTTTTTCTTTTTATCGAACTTCGTTTTTAGAAGCCACGCATTCAATTCTTTCTTTTCATTGCCCTTTGCTTTTTCCAAAGCTTTGATCAGAAGAAATGTTTTTTTATTGGCTATAATATCTCCCCCTACCTGCTTACCGAATTTTAGCTTATCAGCGTAGACATCCAGAAGATCATCTTTTAATTGAAATCCTATTCCAAGATTGATCCCCGCTTCGTAAAGGATTTTCCTGTCTTTTTGAGAAGCTCCTGCCAGCAATGCTCCTAATTCAAGACTAAAGCCCAGCAGGACCGCCGTCTTCAATCTTATCATTTCAATGTATTGAGCTTCGCTAATATTTTTCTTTGATTCAAACTCCATGTCCCATTGCTGACCCTCACAAACACCTGCAGCACACGCGTTGAAAAGAGACAACACTTCCGAAAGTTTATCATTATCCAGGTCCAGGAACATGTCATACACTTTAACCAGCATGACATCACCTGAAAGAATAGCTGTGTTAACATTCCATTTTTCATGGACAGTTGCCTTTCCTCTTCTCAAAGGAGCATTATCCATAATGTCATCATGAAGAAGTGTAAAGTTGTGAAAAGCCTCCACTGCAGCAGCATACTTCACAATGCGCGAAACATCTTCCTTAAACAAAGAATAAGAAAGCATCGTCAGTATTGGACGAAGACGTTTCCCGCCAAGGGACATGATATAGCGTATAGGATCATAGAGTGAAGCTGGCGAAGAACCAAATTTCTGATTTTTTATCTCAGCCTCCAGCAAGGATAGATATTTTTCCATTACTTCTTCCTGCGCTTTTGACCTGGACGTGGGCGTTCTTTTTCTTTCGTGACTCTTGGCTCGAAGAAACGTTCGCCCCTTGAAGCATCCTCCGGACCATTTTCAAATGCAAGGTCCATAGTGCGTTTGTCAACATCTGTTTTCTTAACCCTCACCTCCACTTCATCTCCAAGACGATATACTTTCTTGTTCTTTCTTCCTACAACACGGTAGTTCTTTTCATCATAATCATAAAAATCATCCTTCATGTCGGACATGCGAACCATGCCTTCACATTTAGTTTCAATAATCTCAATGAATATTCCAAAATCAGTGACACCTGTAATGATCCCGGCGTACAACTTATCTTCCGCTAGGCTCATAAACTCTACCTGTTTGTACTTGATAGAAGCGCGTTCAGCATCAGCTGCACGTTTTTCACGTTCAGAAGAATGGATACACTTCTTTTCAAAATCAGCTTTGTTCACTGGCTTTCCTTCATCCAGGTAATGCTGCAACAATCGATGCACCATCATATCCGGATATCTTCGGATCGGAGAGGTAAAGTGTGTGTAATGGTCAAACGCAAGACCAAAATGTCCTTTTGGATCCGTAGTGTACTTTGCTTTTGCCATTGCCCGTACAGCTAATGATTGTAAGACACCTTGTTCAGGCTTGCCTTCAATTTCATCCATCAGCTTGTTAAGTGACTTCGAAACTGCATTCTCTTCCGTTTGAAGACTGTGGCCAAACTGCTTGGCAAATAATGCAAAGTCACTGACCTTTTCAGGATTTGGAAAATCGTGAGTACGATACACGAAAGTATTTTTATCTCCACCTTTCTTAAGCTTATAGATATAGGTTGCCACTGCTTTGTTTGCAAGCAACATATACTCTTCAATCAGTTTGTGTGCGTCCTTGCGAACTTTTGGAACAACTGCTAATGGCTTGCCCTTTTCATCCAGCTTGAATTTTACCTCTGTCGTTTCAAAGTTGACAGCTCCTCTTGTGAAGCGTTCTTTACGAAGCTTGTGAGCAATGTCATTTAGTATTTTGATCTCATTGGCAAATTTTCCTTCACCCGCTTCAATTACCTCCTGCGCCTGCTCATACGAAAAACGGTGATCTGAATGAATGACTGTTCTTCCGAACCACTCATTCTGAACCCTACCATTTCTATCAATCTCAAATACAGCGGCAAAAGTCAGTTTCGTTTCGTTAGGACGAAGTGAACATAGGCCATTGGATAATCTTTCCGGAAGCATGGGAACTGTGCGATCCACAAGATAAACTGATGTTGCGCGATCGAATGCATCATCATCAAGAATGGTACCCGGTACGACATAATGAGTGACATCCGCAATGTGCACACCAACTTCAATTAATCCGTTGTCCAGTTCTTTGAAAGATATCGCATCATCAAAATCCTTGGCATCTTCAGGGTCAATTGTAAATGTGAGGACATCACGAAAGTCTCTACGTTTCTTAATCTCTTCATTGGAAATCTTATCCTGGATCTTTTCAGATTCATGCAAAACGTTTTCAGGAAAACGGAATGGTAGATCAAACTCCGCCATGATGGAATGGATCTCAGCCTCATTCTCACCAGTCTTACCCAATATCTCAATTACTTTGGCTTCCGGATTTTTATCTCCATTTCCCCACTTCGTTACTTCAAATAAGACTTTATCATTATTTTTTGCTTCTCCGACATTATCCTGATAAATGAAAAAGTCCTGATATATCTTTTTAAAATCGGGCACCACGAATGCAAATCTATTTGGTGAAACTTCCAGTCGTCCGACAAATCGGGTGCGGTTTCTTTTCACAATTTCTTCGACTCTGCCTTCCGGTTTTTCTCCTTTATGTTTTTTAATAATTGAGATTCTTACCGTGTCGCCATGAAGGGCGCCTCCCATATCGCGATCACGAACGTAGACGTCAGTTTCTCCGCCCGTATTTACATAGGCAAAGCGCTGGTTGACGTGATCAACTATACCTTCCAGTGTTTCTGCTTTTTTAGCGGATCCGAAACTACCATCCGGTAATTGAAGGATCTTACCGGAAGATTCAAGTTGTTCAAGGACAGTAAATAAATCTTTATTGGCTGCTTTGTTCTTTGGACCTATTTGTCGCGCGAGTTCTTTAAAAGTATAAGATGCGCCTGGACTTTCGTCGAAGAAGGAGAGTATTGCCTGACGCAATGATGCGCTTTCGTTCTTTTGTTTTTTTTGTTTTTGTTCTTTAAATTTTTTCTTTGACATAAATTTCTTTTTACCACCACTTCGGTAGTAAAAATTAAGTGTTAATAATATTATCTGTTGAGATCAAGCTCAACGCTTTCATTTTTAAAAATAATTGTGCCACCGCCACTACATCTCCAACACAATACTCACCGATCTTCTTTAAATCCTTATCCCTGTAATACGTTCTATTAACCATCGATCCATCAAGCTCACCTTTGCTTGTGGGGATGTTAAATATCGCTGCCAAAAGATCGAGAGAGGTATAATGTTTATAATCACCGAATTTCCATAATTCAAGTGTATCAATGTGAGGGATGTCCCACGATTTTCTTCCGGAAAGGTCCAAAACTGGGGGAAGAGCAATGCCGTTGACCAACATTCTTCTGCAAAGATAAGGGAAATCAAACTCTTTTCCGTTGTGGGCGCAAAGCCGAAGGTTGGGTTCCATCTTCTCCAGGGCGGTTTTGAATTCCTGAAGAAGGGTTGCTTCATCATGATGGGCAAAGTACTTTGTCTTCAGGCAACGTTCACCTCCTTCATTTTCCGTGAACCTCCCTATGGCTATTGTGACAATCTTTCCAAACTCAGCATAGATACCTGCCCGCTCATGAAACAAGTTTTCATCTGTTGCTTCTTCATTTCGTTGCTTGAAGAAAGAAGCCTTGCGCGCCCACTGAACTTTCATCCGTTCGTCCAACGATGAGTGATGTTCTGTGCAGGCTACGGTTTCAATGTCGAGGAATAAAATGTTTTTGAAATCATCCATGTTACTTGGCAAGGTAACTTGAAACAAGCGCTGCGAACTCTCCAGGCTTTTCAGCCTGAACCCAATGACCGGTATCCAACACAGCAAACTCGGCATTAGGGAAAAGAGTCCTGATCAACGCTTCATCACCTTCCTTGTAATAATTAGATTTTTTTCCTTCAATGAAAAGAGAAGGCTTGTCACATTTTCCAGAGTAAATCATACCAACCCCCATTTGTTCAATGTTATTATCAATTGCTGCTACGTTTAATTTCCATTCAAAACCACCTTCGCTTTTTCTGGAAAGGTTTTTCAACAAAAACTGACGCACATCTGCTTCCGCAACAAACTTTGAGAGAATAGTATCTGCCTCATTTCTGGAGGCAAGGGTATCCAGGGGAATAGATTTCAGCCCCTCAAGAATAGCATCATGATGGATTGGGTAATTCTTCGGTACAATGTCAACAACAATCAGCTTGCTTAATTTCTCAGGATATTTTACAGCAAAATTCATCGCTGTTTTTCCACCCATACTGTGTCCCATAATAACAGGCTGTTGAATGGAGTGCTCAACAATAAAGTCATTGAGATCTTCCGCCAGCAATGAGTAATTCATCTCTTCAGTATGTGGTGACTGACCATGATTTCTTTGATCTACAACATACACTGTGAATTTCTCAGCAAATACTTTTGCCAAAGAATACCAGTTGTCTGATGAACCAAATAGACCGTGAAGAATGATGAGTGGTGCGCCCTGACCTGATGATCTGAAAAATAACTTCATAGATAGAAGATGTGTTTACAACAAAATTCCTGGTGTTTCGGTTTCATCATACTTAGAAGATAGACCAGGCCACTAATTTACCCCACTTCTCCAATTCTTCTACTTCTCTTTATTCTCCATTTCTCCCATTATCTTTGGCCTTTATTTTTTTATGGAATTGAATAACGGTTCATATCAGGTACAGGGAATCTCCTTCGGGTCTTTGGCAAAAGAGTTCGGAACACCATTATATATTTATGATGCTGCTAAAATTGAGCAACAGATAAACAATTTGAAGCAAGCCTTCTCAGGTGCGGATCTTAAAATCAAGTTTGCTGCCAAAGCACTTACTAACATTTCTGTTCTTAAGCTCATGCGCAAAAATGGCGTGGGTGTAGATGTCGTTTCAGGTGAAGAGGCTCAAATTGCAATGAAAGCCGGCTTTCTGCCAAGCGAAATCATGTTCACTCCGAGTGGTGTTGATTTCGACGAACTTATTCAGGCGGTGAAGTGGGGTCTTAATGTGAATCTTGACAACTTATCAGTACTTGAAAAATTTGGAAAGAAGTATGGAAGCTCATATCCCTGCGGCATTCGGCTGAATCCAAATATTATGGCTGGCGGAAATCTTAAGATCTCAACTGGCCATAGTAACTCAAAATTTGGCATTTCAGTTCAACAGCTTCCTGAAATCCTCAATATCGTTGAACGATATGAGATCAATCTGAATGGATTGCTTATTCATACAGGCTCAGAAATTCTTGAGATCGACGTTTTTCTAAAAATGGGCGAAATCCTTTTCAAGATCGCGCATGATATTCCTTCTATTAAGTCCCTTGACTTTGGTGGTGGATTTAAAGTTTCCTATCAAAAGGGAGACAAGACAACAGATGTTCAAGAGCTCGGTTCACGATTAAGAAAACTCTTTGCTGATTTTGAAAGTCAGAATGGAAGGAAGCTTGAGCTATGGATCGAGCCCGGAAAATATCTTGTGAGTGAATGTGGTTATCTTCTTGTGAAAAGCAACGTCGTGAAACAAAATCCAACGGTGACTTTCGTTGGTGTTAACTCTGGTCTCAATCATCTCATCAGGCCCATGATGTACAACTCCTACCATGAGATTATAAATGTTTCCAATCCTAACGGTGCAGTAAAAACCTATACCGTCGTTGGGAATATCTGCGAGACCGATACTTTTGGAACAGATCGTAATCTTGCCGAGGTAAGGGAGGATGATTTGCTTGTATTTGAAAATGCAGGAGCTTACGGATACATGATGGCTTCCAATTACAATTCACGTGTACGTCCGGCAGAGGTTATGATCATCGATGGGAAAGCAAAACTTATTCGTCAACGCGATACCCTTGAGCAAATTCTCCAGGGACAAGTTGATATTTTTTGATGCAGTATGATCTGATCATCGTTGGAGGTGGGGCAGCAGGTTTCTTTGCTGCCATTGAGGCTTTCAATCAAAACCCTGATCAGAAAATAGTAATCCTCGAAAAGTCGACAAAGCTATTATCAAAGGTCAGGATATCTGGTGGCGGACGATGCAATGTGACGCATCATTGCTTTGAGGCCTCTCCTCTTTCAAAGCATTATCCAAGAGGTCAGAAAGAATTCAAACAAATTTTTAGAATTTTTCAGGTCTCTGATACCGTTCGGTGGTTTGAAAGAAAAGGTGTGGAGCTTATCACAGAAGATGATGGAAGAATGTTTCCTATAACGGAAAACTCCGAGACTATCATCGAATGTTTTCAACGTGAGGTCCAAAAAGCAAAGATTGAAATCATTATTTCAACAGAGGTTTCATCGATTCAAAAACCGGATGATATCCTGATTGTTAAGACCAGAAATGAAAAAATTTTTTCGGCATCAAAGGTTTTAATTGCTATTGGTGGTCATCCACAGGCAAGCGCTTATAGTTGGATCAAATCCACCGGTCACACCATCATTAGTCCAATACCATCTCTGTTTACTTTCAATGATCCCTCAAAAGAGTTTACGGATCTCATGGGCGTTGCTGTACAAAATGCTGAAGTTAAGATTGCCGGTACAAAATTCGCTTCTCAGGGACCGGTTCTCATAACTCATTGGGGACTTAGTGGTCCCGGAGTAATTCGTCTTTCTGCCTGGGCCGCTGTTTATCTTCATGAGGTCAACTATCAGTTCACAGCATTGATAAACTGGACTGGTGAAGAAACTGAAGACTCGGTGAGGAATCTTATGAAAGAGAAGAATCGTCTCGAAGGCAAGAAGCAGATCATGTCGCATCCATTATTTCAGATACCTCAACGACTTTGGGAAAAGTTATGCATTAAGGCAGAGGTTGGTGAAAAAATGGTTTGGGCAGAAGCTCCCTCGAAAGTTGTGAATCGTCTTATCGAATTTATTGTAAGAACGCCTTTCAGGATTCAGGGTAAGACTACTTTCAAAGAAGAGTTTGTTACCTGCGGCGGTGTTGATCTGAAAGAGATTGATCTTGAAACAATGGAAAGTAAGAAGTTGAAAGGGCTGTTTTTTGCTGGAGAAGTTCTCAATGTTGATGGAGAAACGGGAGGGTTTAACTTTCAATCTGCCTGGACTACTGCCTTTATTGCTGCAAAAGCGATATCAAAATAAAAGCCTCTCCGCTGATGCAGAGAGGCCTTTTTGTGGTGACGGAGGGAGTTGAACCCCCGACACAAGGATTTTCAGTCCTTTGCTCTACCAACTGAGCTACGTCACCTTTAAATACTCCACCGTTTGGCGGATGGGGGCCACAAAAGTATATAAAATTAGAAACGGTACAAATTGTGGGCTGTTTTAAAGCAGTAAATGATTTTACAGAATTTGTGAGCTAATTTTGACTGATATCAATTACTCATGGCCTACCTCCAGCAAGTTCTCTTTTTAATTGTTCTCGCTATCGCCGGATATTTCATTCGAAAGAGAGTAATAAGGATTAAAAGCAACATTCTTTTAGGCAAAGCAAGTGTTATTAACGACCACAAGGGTGATCGCCTGAAGAACATGATGCTGGTAGCATTCGGGCAAAAAAAAATGTTCAAGAGAGTTGTGCCCGCAACGCTTCACTTCTTTATATATGCCGGGTTTCTCATCATAAATCTGGAAGTTCTTGAATTTATCATTGACGGACTTGCCGGAACGCATCGGATTTTCGCTCCATATATAGGAGGTCTATATAATGTGCTGATGAATTTCTTTGAGTTTCTCGCTATTGCTGTTCTCTTCTCCTGCTTCGCATTTTTAATTCGCCGAAACATAACAAAAGTTCCACGACTACAATCTCCTGAATTGAATGGCTGGCCACGCCTGGATGGAAATCTTATCCTTTCGATTGAAATCATTCTGATGTTTGCCATTCTTACGATGAATGCAAGTGATCAGATCTTACAAACCCGCAGTGAACATTATACTGCAACCGGAAGCCTATTCTTCAGTTCATTTCTTATTCCATTATTACAAAACATCAGCACTCCATCTCTTGAATTCATTGAACGATTCATGTGGTGGTTTCACATCATCGGTATTCTTGGATTCTCTGTCTACATAACATACTCAAAACACCTCCACATTTTCCTTGCCTTCCCAAACACCTTTTATGCAAGGCTTGAACCGAAAGGTCAGATTGTGAATATGCCCGTGGTAACACGCGAGGTAAAGTCTATGCTTGGTCTGCCCACAACGGAAGTGCCAGCAGGAGAACCTGGAAGATTCGGTGCAAAGGATATTAACGATCTAACATGGACCAATCTCATGGCTGCCTATTCTTGTACCGAATGTGGAAGATGTACTTCTGAATGCCCTGCCAACATTACTGGTAAAAAATTATCTCCAAGAAAGATCATGATGGATGTTCGCGATCGCATGGAAGATGTTGGAAAGAGTCTGGAAAAAGGCGGCGCAGGATTAAACGACGGAAAATCTCTCCTGGGGGATTACACTACTAAAGAAGAGATCAATGCCTGTACCAGTTGCAATGCATGCGTAGAGGCTTGTCCTGTAATGATCAATCCGCTTGAAATTATTCTTGAGATGAGACGTTATGTTTCTATGGAAGAATCGGGGGCGCCTGCACAATGGAATTCAATGTTTCAGAATATTGAAACAAGTTTTGCTCCATGGAAGTTTTCACCATCGGATCGTTTTAACTGGTCAAAAGAAGACAAGTAGATATTTGCCTGAACAGAAATTAACCAAGAATCACTGATGAACGTTCCTACGATAGCAGATCTTATAGCAAAAGGCGAAACACCGGAAATCCTATTCTGGGTTGGATGCGCTGGCTCCTTTGACGATCGCGCCAAACGTGTTACAAAAGCTTTCGTAAAAATTCTTAATGCCGTAGGAACAAAGTTCGCTGTCCTGGGAAATGAAGAAACCTGCACTGGTGATCCCGCACGCAGAGCAGGCAATGAATTTCTTTTTCAAATGCAGGCAATGAACAACATCTCAATTCTGAATGGATATAATGTAAAAAAGATTGTCACTGCATGTCCTCATTGTTTCAATACATTAAAAAACGAATACCCTGAATTAGGGGGGAACTATGAAGTCATTCATCATTCAACTTTCATTAATCAATTGATCAATGATGGGAAAATCAAAATGACGGAAGGTGGTTCATTCAAAGGAAAAAAAATTACCTATCACGACTCATGTTATCTGGGAAGAGCGAATAATATCTATGAAGCTCCGCGTGAAGTATTGGAATCGCTTGATGCGGATCTAGTTGAGATGAAACGATGCCGTACCACGGGATTATGCTGTGGAGCAGGCGGAGCACAAATGTTTAAGGAACCTGAGAAAGGGGATAAGGATATCAATATTGAGCGTGCTGAAGAAGCTCTTGCCACAGGCGCAACAACTATTGCTGTAGCTTGTCCGTTTTGTATGACGATGATGAGTGATGGAGTGAAGAACAAGGAAAAAGAGGGACAGGTTAATGTCAAAGATCTTGCAGAGCTGATCGCCGAAACACAGGGATTATAATCAATGAAAGCAATTGCATATGTAGGTCTGAGCCTCCTGTTATTATTGTTTGGGTCTTGTTCACAACAAGAGAAATCCTCTGATAAAATATATGACTTTGAGAATTTGATTGATCATCAGGTTAGTCAATTGAGTCAACAAGCACGTGTGTTGGGCAAAACCTCACAAGTAAGTGGAACAAAATCCGATACAACTTTTCTGCCTTCCGGTGCAGGATGGAGATCGGAACTTGAAGTTTTCAGGGAATTAGAGATCATTAACAAACCAATCTATCGAAATGAATACTCTATTCAGGATCCCGTTAAAGACACCCAAAGCAATCTTAAAGTCCGTCAGTACCTTTCTGCCAATGCTCCAATAACGAACTTAAGATTCTATTACCACAACGATTTCTCAGGGCTCAAAAAAATTGAAGCCACCATTACAGAAAAGAGCTTGCTTTTTTTCAATAGTCGCAACCTGACAATGGAGTTTGAAGAGGAGGAAGGAAAACCTGTTCTTAAAAACTACTCACTGGAAGGTTTTCAAAAGTTGATCCTCCGCGATACGGTCCACTTCTCACTTCAGGGACAGATCGATCAATAATCTTAAAATAAAATCCTGTTCTTTACGTCTTATTGTACTCCGCCCCGACTCATTAATTCTCTCATTTTTCATTCTTTAATAATATCTCTAAGTGGCGAAAAGATCATTTCTATCAGAAGGCGAAAAGAAGCCCATCACATCCTCTAATCTTCGCAAACTCCTTGGCATTTTTCAGTTTGTCCTGCCATACAAGAAAATTTTTGCAGGCGGACTGCTTGCATTGGCATTATCAAGCGCTACAACACTATCGTTTCCTTTTCTTGCCGGTAAGATTCTGGATGTTGCAACTGGGAAAAAGGATTTCTTTCTGACCAGTGTCAACCAAATAGCATTGGCACTCCTTGCTGTTCTCGTTGTACAAAGTGCCTTCTCTTTCATTCGTGTTTATACTTTTTCAATCGTCAGCGAGCGAACCCTTGCTGATCTGCGTCAGGCCATTTATAAAAAGATCATCTGGCTTCCGATGACTTTTTTCGATAACCGGAGGATAGGTGAATTGTTAAGTCGCATTACTTCTGATGTTGGAACATTACAAGATACGTTCACGACAACCCTTGCTGAATTAATGAGGCAAGTGCTCGTGCTCATTATCGGAACTACAGTGATCCTGATATTAACACCAAAGCTTACCTTGTTCATGGTTCTGACTTTCCCTGTGTTGGTTATCGGAGCATTGGTCTTTGGAAAATTTATCAGAAAGCTTTCAAAGAAAACACAGGATCAATTGGCCGGGACTAATGTCATCGTTGAAGAGACGATGCAATCCATAGCTGTCGTAAAATCATTTACCAATGAGATTTTTGAAGCTGCCCGTTATAAAAAATCACTGGCGGAAGTGGTGACTACTGCCATTCACGCTGCTAAATACCGTGGACTATTTATCTCGTTTACTATTCTTGCCCTATTCGGTGGAATTGTCGGCGTGATCTGGTATGGCGGCACACTCGTTCAGACAGGAGAAATAACTCCAGGTGAATTAGTGACGTTTGTATTCTACACAATGTTTATCGGCGCATCCATTGCAGGTCTCGGAGATATCTACAGTCAGGTTCAGCGATCCATTGGAGCATCTGAAAGAATGCTGGAGATCCTTGATCAGCCTGACGAGAATAACTCAACGTATCACTCATTAAAATTAAAAGGAGCAATTTCTTATGATCAGGTTGAATTTGCTTATCCAACCCGGTCAGACATTACTGTTCTTAAATCTATCTCCATTTCTATAAAGCCAGGCGAAAAAGTTGCCTTGGTGGGTCCATCCGGCTCCGGTAAGTCGACCATTGCAAGTTTGCTGATGAGGTTTTATCCTTTGTCGCATGGAAAAATACTCGTTGATGGAAATGACATTACTTCCTATGGACTCTCTGCTTATCGCGAAAACATTGGTATCGTTCCACAGGAAGTGATCTTATTTGGAGGCACTATTCGTGAAAATATTGCTTACGGGAATCCTTTATCAACAGAAGAGGAAATTCATGCAGCTGCAACTCAGGCAAATGCAATGGAATTCATAGAAAGTTTTCCTGAAAAGTTTGAAACACTTGTTGGTGATCGTGGTGTAAAGCTTTCCGGTGGACAACGTCAGCGCATTGCAATCGCGAGAGCCATTCTTAAAAATCCTTCCATCCTTATATTGGATGAAGCCACCAGTTCATTGGATGCGAAGTCAGAACAACTTGTGCAGAGTGCTTTAGAAAAGCTGATGGAAAACAGAACTACGATTGTTATTGCTCACCGTCTTAGCACGATCCGGAAGGCGGATCGTATTCTTGTAATAAAGGATGGTCAGATTGCCGAGTCGGGTTCACACGATGAGTTATCCGCTCTGGACAATGGTATTTATCGTAACTTGCTAATGCTTCAATGGGAGAATCATGAGAAGGTCGGATGAGAAGATTTTAAGGGATTTCAAATTGCGCAGCACGGCAAGTCGTTCTGATATCCTTAATCTGTTTATTCAAAATCCATATGCTCTTTCATACTCAGATATTGAGAAACAAGTAGCCGAAACATACGATCGCGTTACAGTTTACCGAACGCTCAAAACCTTCCTTGATAAAGGAGTTGTTCATAAAGTGCTGGATGATCAGGGTAGTTTGAAATATGCGCTTTGCAAGGATCATTGCACTACTGGTGAACATCATCACGAGCATGTCCATTTCAAGTGCATCGATTGTGGACAAACTAATTGCCTTGAAGATGTTGAGATTCCGACGATCCATTTGCCTAAAGGATACATGCCAAAAGAGCTAAATCTTCTTATTCAAGGTGTTTGCTCTAAATGTCAATAAAACGTCATTATTAGGTTTCCTATAACCTGCTGGTAGTATATACATGTGTAAGGTTTCAGGTTTTAAGATTAATTTTTAGCTTTGTTGCTTGAATAGAGGTGATTATGGGCCAGTTGACCGGTAATCACCTCTTTTTTAGCCAAAAACGCGGATAATATTTAGCATGCTCCTCTTCTCTCTGTTTAGAAATAACAGCTCTGTAGAAACTATTTTGTTCGGAGTCTTTGCCGTCATCATAGTGGTTTTCATGGTCCTTGACTTAGGCATTCTTAATAAGAAAGCTCATAAGATCAGCACTAGAACTGCGCTCTACCAATCCATCTTCTGGGTATTGGTTAGCACCCTATTCGGCTATCTGGTATATCATTTTGATGATAGCGCAGATGGTGGCGCGGATGCTTTGCTCGAGTATTTTTCTGCTTACCTGACTGAGTACGCTCTATCGGTTGACAACATTTTCGTTATCCTTCTTATTCTAAAGTACTTTACTGTTAAGGAAGAGTACTATCACAAGATCCTTTTCTGGGGAATCCTGGGTGCCGTATTCTTCAGAGGAATTTTCATCTTCGTTGGCGCATACCTGATCGCTGAATTCCATTGGTTACTGTATGTCTTCGGAGTTCTTCTTATCTATTCAGGAGTCAAGATCTATTTTGAAGACAGTGATGAAAAGATTGATCCTGAGAAAAATCCGATCATGCGTCTATGCAGGAAGTATCTTCCGATCAGCAAGGATGAAAAAGGCGGTCGTTTTTTATTTCGTGAGAACGGAAAATTCTATTTCACACCATTATTCCTGGTAGTTGTTCTGATTGAGACAACCGATCTTCTTTTTGCTGTGGATTCAATTCCTGCGGCTTTTGCCATTACTCAAAATGAGTTTCTGATCTATACTTCAAACATCTTCGCAGTTTTAGGCTTACGTGCAATGTTCTTCCTGTTGGCGGGTATTATTGACAAATTCTACCTCCTTCAAAAAGGATTGTCTGTGATCCTCTTCTTCATTGGAGCGAAAATGTTGCTGGAGATCATTCACTTTGAGATCCCTGTAATGTTGTCCTTCATTGTGATCATTGCTACCCTGACACTTGCTATTGTGTTTTCAATGCTGGTGCCTAAAAAGGAAAAAGCAGCCGATCATTAATCTCCCAGACTTTCTGTAATAAAGTTTTTAGGCAGGATCTGCATCAATATCGGCAGTGTCAAAAATCTTTGTGGCAGAGATATGATGACAAACGTCGGAATTGCCTTCATTACATCAATTAGCAACACTCTTAATTTCTGTTTTTCTTCATCATTGAGCTCCGCCGAACGTGCTCTGATCAATAGAGCCATCAGATCTTCACTTTCCTGAATCTCTTTTATAAGCCGGCTTCTGTTCTTGTCCGTGATCTTTGAAACTCTCTTTATATATTGATCACTCACTTCTTCAAATTTCTTCTTATCCTGAAGAGCACTCAATTCTTCCCAATGCTCCAGAACAAAACCTTCAATGGCCACCATGCTATTGTCAAGGTCATCTTCTGAAAAGGAAAATGTCTCTGCCAGTCTTTTCAAGAAGGATAATTCAAGATCTTCAACTTTCTTATCTGCCCAGATGGTGAGAACGGCGATTTCAAGAAAATACTTCTTTAATAGCCATGAGTTATTGGTAGGCAAATTAATTTCCTCTATTGAAATACCTTCCTCAAAAATTGTCTGGCATTCCTTTCTCTTGGCAGGAGAAAGCTGAGCGCTTTGAAGAAAGTACTCCATCAATCTTCGTTCTTCAAATTCAAGAATATGATTAGCATGAGCGGCTGCAGCCATAATTTTCACAAGAGATGTCCGCAGTTCTTCTCTTTCATACTTGAAAAAATCTGAGACAATCTTGTCTGCGTTGGTATGAATCCACTGACCAAAGATGAATATGTCAAGAAATAAAAGGGAGTTATGAAAAAACTGAGTCCAGAAATTTCCTTTGTTCTCTGTGGTATGTTCAATTCTTTTGTCAAGAATTTTTTCCGCCAGCTCAAGTGAGGTTTTCTTTCTTCCAAAGATTGTCTTTGTGGAAGTCGAAAGCTCTGGGAAAACATGATTATAAAAATTAGTAATACTTTCCAGTGTCTTCAAGGCAACCACGGACATTTCATCCGTATTCTTAACGGGCTTATCATGAAATAAAAGTGAACTGCTGATAAGGCTCTCTGCCAGCAGAATTTTCATCCGGTCTTTCTCATTCCACTCGCTTGAATTGGGATGATCAAAAACATTGACCGGCTGTCCATACATAATGCCCGTCGGCTGAATAACTCTGTACAATGAATGATCAGGATGCGAAGACTTGCGTCCCTCTGCAGTCAGTTCCTGTAGTAGTTTCAGGCGAAACTCCAGGTATTCTTTTAACCAGCCTTTTGATCCAGGATCCATGAGAAAAAGAACGAGAAGGTACCACTTTTATTTCAGACGAATGGCAACTGAACCCGGCCTAAATGGCTTTCCAACCCTTTTTATGCAGGTGATTTGCAGATTCTTCCACTTTACTGCCCATGTCTTTTTTATAGAGATCAAGCTTTTTAGCGATCTTCTTGTCAACCGTTCCGATGATTTGTGCGGCCAGTATGCCTGCATTTTTAGCACCATTAAGCGCCACGGTTGCAACCGGAACGCCACCTGGCATTTGCAATATGGATAGGACTGAATCCCAGCCATCAATAGAATTAGAAGATTTTACCGGAACCCCAATAACCGGAAGTGATGTCATAGCAGCAACCATTCCCGGAAGATGAGCTGCACCACCCGCACCCGCAATAATTACTTTCAATCCGCGATCACGGGCAGAAGTTGCATAGTCAACCATTTTTGAAGGAGTCCTATGTGCTGAAACGATTGTCAGCTCAAAATCAATTCCCAACTCTTCCAGGAACTCAGCAGCTTCCTTCATGATCTTAAGATCCGATTGACTGCCCATGATAATGCCTATTGCTGGTTTGCTCATGCGATGACTTTGAGGGTGTGTTTTACAAAGTTGGCTTTCTTCCTCAAACTTTCCATATCTGCATCAACAATTGTTACGTGACCCATTTTTCTAAAGGGCTTGGTGGCCGCCTTGCCGTAAAGGTGAACGTAGATCCCGGGTACTTTCAAAACTTCTTCTATGCCTTCATACTTTGCGGGACCGGAGTAACCGTCTTCACCAAGAAGATTTACCATGGCACTTGGTAGAATCATCGAGGTATCGCCTAAAGGCAGGTTAAGGATGCTCCGAAGATGCTGCTCATACTGGGAAGTTACATTTGCTTCGATGGTTTGGTGACCGCTGTTATGTGGTCGTGGAGCGACTTCATTTACGAGTACCTCTCCCGTTTTAGTAACAAACATTTCCACAGCAAGAAGTCCAACCATGTTCAGATCCATGATCACTCTTCTTGCAATCGTGTCAGCCTGCTCAGCTATTTCATTTGATATCTGGGCCGGAGAAAAAAGATATTCAACGAGATTAGCTTCCGGGTGAAAGACCATTTCGACTGGTGGGTAAGAAACAATTTCACCTTTTTCATTGCGGGCAACGATCACAGAAATTTCCTTTTGAAAGCTCACATATTTTTCCAACAACCCGGGAGCATCAAAAGCTTTCTCAAGATCATCTGAAGTACGAATCAATTGAACGCCTCTTCCATCATAACCTTCCTTTCCCAGTTTGTTTACAGCTGGAAGAAAATCCTTATGCTTTTTGGCGTCTTCACGATTCTCAACCAGGACAAACTCAGATGTTGGTATCTTCCGGTCCTTATAAAATTGCTTTTGAATGCGTTTGTCCTGAATCAACTCAATGATCTGTGGCTGAGGAAATACTTTCTTTCCCTGCTGTTCGAGTTTTTTTAGAGCCGCAGTATTAACGTTCTCTATTTCAATAGTAACGATATCACAAGTGGCACCGAAATCAAGTACGGTTTCATAATCAGTTAATCTTCCATGAGTGAAACTGGCCAATTGTTTACAGGGAGCATTGTGATCAGGATCCAACACTGCAAAATCAATATTCCAATCAATTCCTTTCTGAATTAACATTCTACCCAATTGACCTCCACCCAGTACTCCGATTTTCTCTTTCACGGTTTTAAAAATTCAGGTATTAATCTTTTAGTCTTGCTTCAATGATCTTATCTCCGACTTCAATTTTATGAACAATCTCCATTCCGGAAATTGTTTCTGCAAAGATGGTATATCTTCCATCAAGATGAGGCGTTGGTGAATGGGTGATAAACCATTGTGTTCCTTCTGTATCCTTGCCTGCTGAGGCCATTCCTACCGACCCTGTATTATATTTTCTAAGCGAAAACTCCGATCGGATTGAATAGTCCTCACCGCCATAGCCATCACCGCGATTGCAACCTGTTTGAATTACAAAATTAGGTACTACTCGATGGAAGAATTTTCCGTCATAATAATTTCGTTTCACCAGTTCTACAAAATTGATAGCAGATCCAGGTGAATCCTCAATCAACAATTTCAGAACGATAGTTCCCTTACTGGTCTTGATCTCAATTTTCTGATCAGAGTTTATGGTCTTTACTGTTTCCCAATCGATTGGGTGATTGAATTTATTCTTCAATGGGGCCGGCTTTTCTCTTCCCTCCAAATATGCAATAGCATTTTCCAATGGCTGCAGGGACTCAAGATCCTTGGGAAGGCTCAATTTTGCTTTTGCTTCTTTAAGGAAAGTGATGTCTGTTAACTGCTCTTTGTAATGAAGATCCTTATTCATTAAGGCACCCGCAATAATTCCACTCACTGCTTCATCACCTTTTGCAATCGCTTTTTTATACACGCCAATAAAAAGTGTTGGATCCATGGTGGTAGGTGACGCACTCAACGGAGGATAAACCGTCCAGCCTCCTTGCGCTGATGCCTGTTTCATGAAGTTTCTGTTAATCGATACAATTGCATCTGCAGCAGAAGTAGTAATTACTTTTTCATTCTTATCATTCAGAAGTTCCTGTGAAAGAAACTCAAATGCCTTTGCCTGATTCGCTCCTTGTGCTTCTCCCAAAGCTGAAAGCAAATTTGCTTTATAATATGGTGAAGCTGTCTGATAATTGTCTATGATCTCCTGCACAAATCCCTCAGGGGATTCTGACTTTAGCAAAGCCGCATAGAGATTCGCTTTTACTCTTGTGTTATTTGCAGACGATATGCTTGGCGAAAGTCTGTTCAACGGCTTCTCAATCTTACTTCTTATTACTTCTGACGCAGCCACTCTAACCATTTCATCAGGATCTTCCAGTCCTTTGAAAACAATATCCTGAGTTTCCATGAGTGGGAAATTCTGGCAGGCTCTGATTGCACTTATCCTCACACGAAAATCCTTGTCAGAGATTGAAATTTTATTGATCACAGGCAAGGCCTTTGTTACTTCAATGTGCCGAAACCCAGAGATTGATGCCATCCGCACCTCGGGATGAACATCCATCTGCGCTGCGTTGATAAGTCTTTCATTAAAGTTCTCTCCTTCTAACTTTTGCGAACGCGCAAAATAGTTTGCTGCTGCCAAACGTGTTTGAAAAGATTTTTTTGAATCGAGATACTCTGAAGCTTTAATTGTTACCGTACTATCCGCCTTCCTTCTGAGGCTTAGCTGATAAAATCCCCTTGCCTGTCCCTCCTCAATCAAAGTATCTTTTGAGTTGAAGTCGGTTAGAATTTTGATATCCTCCTTTTGAATCGTTTTTCCTAAAGCTTCTAAAACCTCACTCAAAACATTTCTATCGCTGATTTCAATGGCGGGAATAAGTGCATTTACAGCCTGCGTTCCACCCGTTTGTCCCAGAGAAAATGCCGCGTTTCTTTTCACTTCATTATCAGGATCTTCCAGTAATGCAGTTCCTAAAGAAAGAGATGCTAAAGAATCCTGAACAGAAGCAAAGGCAAGAGCCGCCTCTCTTCTATAACTTACATTCTCCGATCGTAAAAAAATCAATAAGCTGTCCGTTGCTCTTCTGTCTTTAAGATCATAAATTTTTACTATCCCAGCATCAGAAAACTTGTTGGGGGACTTGCCAACTGAACATGAAAGCAGAAAAACAAAAGAGAGGAAGAATAGCTTTTGCATTAAAAATGTTTTTCGAAAGATAGGAAGAATCAGGAGAGGATCTGATACACAACAAGGGCAGAAACATACGCCAATCCTGTCATATAGAATAGCTGAATAAGCGGCCATTTCCATCCTTTAGTTTCTCTTTTCACAATGGCTAATGTGCTCATGCATTGCATGGCAAACGTATAAAATACCAAAAGTGAGAACCCTACTGCAGGAGTAAATCGCTTCCCTCCTGTCTCAGGATTGATCTCTTCTTTTAGTCTCTCCTTGATGGTCAGGTGATCGTCTGTGCTCCCCAGGCTATAGATCGTTGCAATGGTGCTGACAAATACTTCCCTGGCAGCAAAAGAGGTTATGAGTGCAATTCCAATTTTCCAATCAAACCCCAGTGGACGAATGACAGGCTCCATCCATTTACCCATGATCCCTGCATAAGAATGCTCAAGCTTATAGGCCGCAACTCTGTTTTCATAACCTTCTTCAGTTAATCTTAAATTCTGTGATTCTGCCTGAACGGTTGCACGAGCATTATCCATAACCTCCTTAGGACCATAACTTGCCAACACCCACAGTATAATCGATACCGCTATAATTATTTTTCCAGCTTCAAACACAAAAGCTTTTGTCTTCTCAACGATCGTGTATCCAACATTAGACCACTTAGGCATGCGGTATGTTGGCATCTCCATAATTAGATAGCTGCGTTCATTGACCTTGATCATTATTTTCATGAGCAATGCGGTGAACAGCACACCAACAAAACCAAGAAGATACAAGCCCATCAAAGCGATGCCCTGAAGGCTGATGATTCCAAAGACTCTTTCTTCCGGAACAATCAACGCGACCAGAATTGCAAACACTGGCAGTCGCGCAGAACAACTCATCAATGGAGTAACAAAAATAGTTATGAGGCGATCCTTCCAATTGTCGATTGTGCGCGTCGCCATGATCGCTGGTATAGCACATGCAAGACCTGACATCAGAGGGACAACACTACGACCACTCATTCCAAACTTCCTCATGATCTTATCCATCAGGAAAACTACCCGTGACATATATCCGGTCTCTTCAAGAATGGAGATAAAAGCAAAGAGTATGGCGATCTGAGGAATGAAGATGACAATTCCTCCAATACCCGGCACAATTCCGCTGGAGATCAACTCGAACAATGGGCCTTCCGGCAAATGCTTTGTTAGAAAACTACTGAGATCCGCAAATCCTCTATCAATAGCGTCCATTGGAATTTGTGCTAATGCAAATACCGATTGAAAGATGAGGAACAGCAGGGAAAAGAAAATCAGGTAGCCCCAGATCTTATGTGTCAGTATCTTATCAAGCTTGTTGGAAAATCCTTTCCATTCATGGCCTGCTGATTTTATGATGACAGAATCCAGGACTTCCTGAATAAATCCATAACGATGAATGGTTTCTGCGCCCTGATACTTATGTGGGAAGAAATTCTTTTGTGTTTCAATGGTTTTTATAAACTCGCGATTCTCCTTTGAAAGGAAAACAAGATTCTGGGGCTGTTGAATATATTGAAATGCCTCATAAGAAGTTGATAGATTGAAATGCTTTTGAATTTCATTCAACGCATCATTTATTTCAGCGAGAGGTTGAAAGATTTTTCTTTGTGAGGGGATTGCTTCGGAAAGAAGTTGCTTTTTTAACTCATCAAGACCAAACCCTTGACGAGCATTGATCATGACAACCGGTATATCAAGTTGCTTTGATAATTTCTTCACATCAAGACTCAACCCGGATTTTGCAGCAAGGTCCATCATGTTGAGTGCAAGCACTACTGGCAGACCAAGATCAATCAATTGAGTTAAAAGAAGAAGGCAGTTCTTTAGATTGGTCGCATCAGCAATCACTGCAATACGATCAGGAAAGTTCTCATCATTTTTATTCGTGAGAATTTCTACTACAATCTTTTCATCCAGCGTACGTGGATACAAGCTGTAGATACCCGGCAAGTCAATGATCTCCGCACTGGTATGATCATCCAGCTGACAGAAGCCCATGCGTTTATCAACGGTGATCCCTGGAAAGTTTCCGATTTTTTGATTGAGTCCTGTTAGTTGATTAAATAAAGATGACTTACCCGAATTAGGTTTACCCACCAATGCAATCTTCAGTCTTCGTTCGGCAGCCATCAGTCGAGGATAGAAATTGTATTGGCTTCTTCAAGTCTCAATGAAACATCAAAACCCGAAACATTCACACAGACCGGATCTCCGAATGGAGCTGAAAAATTAAACCTCACTACGGTGCCGGGAAGAAATCCCATCTCAAGCAATTTCACTGAAAGTGGTTCATCTGTAAATCCTGATATAACCGCGGTTTCGCCAGGTTTCATAAGGGCTACCGATTTCAGAATTGCTGTCAAAACTTATTTAGATTAAATTTAAACAGGCGAATATAAGATGGCTCCTAGAATTTTCATGCGCTGGAAACAGTTTTTACTCCTGAATAATCACAATGAAAAAGAAGGATAAAAAGAAAGAGGTCAAAAAAACGAAGGAGGCTAAAAAGGTCTTACCAGATGAAGACGCAAAAGAATCAAAGCAATTTGATTTTGGCGGATTGCCAGCCCGAGACCTGAAAAAGAATTTGGGTTGCGGTTGATTAATGACCAACTCACCCAATTAGAGAAATTTTCGAATTGTTTAAGGGAAGAAAGTCCCACAAGCACTGAAAAGTGCCTTTTTAACGTGTTTTTTGGAAGGGTCTAAACTGACACCCGAGAGCTCTTGTCCGAACGCAAGGCTAGACGGATCTGCTCCATCGCCTGTTGTCTGAATCGTCTGCTGTCAGTTGCCTGCTCTTGCTTCAGTACTTCCTTGATGTACGTCAGCACCTTCTCCATCTGGACATGATCCATGGCGTCCAGGGACTCCAGAATGGCAAGTTTGCGCATTGTTTTCATATACGTAGTGGTTGTACAAATAACGTAAATTAAACCCTTGGGGTTCAAGCGATAACGGTGCAATTCACGCAAAGGCAACAAAGACGTAATGTTTACCTGCAGATTAAAAAATTCAAGGCCTTATGGGGAGCGTCTGACTTGAAGTGATGCTTTATGTGTTAGGAATAAAATTCCTGAAGTGACCCAAAATACTCTTCGTTCCAGCCTGAAACTATATCCTCAAAGTCTTCATCAGGAATGTTTGTGTGATTAAGCTCAACGGATGTTCCCTGTTTATGCGGATGAAGTGTGATGGTAACAATGGAAGGTTCTTCCTGCTCACCAAAATACCATTGCTGAACAATCTTTTTTCCGGGATCAAATTCCAGATTCTTTCCCGTGATACTTCCATCCCAAAGTGAAAACTCTGCACCTGCGTCAAGGGACATTTCTGCTGGTTCACCCGTCCAAAGTTGAATCGTTGCCGGAATGGTCAATGCATGAAATACTTCCTCCGGTGGAGCTTCCAGTAAGTAATACTTTTTAAAATCTTTCATCGGCTGCAAAGTAACTTTGAACAGTTAGAAATCTATGAATAATGTTCTGAAAAGAAAGGAAGAAGACAATCCTTTTCTGCTCTTTCCTTTAGCATCGTAATTTTCCCTAACTTTTCAATTCATTACCCAAAGCTATGAGCAAATTACACATCACCATCCTGTATATATTCTTTGTTTTTTCCCTCTTACTGTATGGTTGTGGTGGTGGAAACGCCAGCAAGCAATCTGAAAATTCCGAGGCATTTGACTCTGTTACGCTGTCTGCTTATTCAGGCAACACTTCCATTGGAGTAACTCATTCGGTAAAAGATTACCAGGAATGGTTAAAGATTTATTCCAGCACTGCGGATCCCGAATCAAGAATCAGTATTTACACAAATCCTGAAGATCCTAATGTCATCACGGTATTTGAATTGACAAAGAGTCACGATGAGGCTAAAAATTTATTTAATGCCGATGGTTTAAAAGAAGGAATGACATTGGCAGGTGTCTCTTCAACACCGGTCGTTCGATTTTATGATATAAAATATTTCGCGACAGGAAAAACAGATAAAATGTATTGCATCATTTTGTCCCATGCTGTCGCGGATTATGCCATATGGAAAAAATTCTTCGATGAGGATGAACCGATTCATAACGAAGCAGGCCTTGATCTTCTTTCGATCTCAACTAATGCAGAAGATCCGAACATCGTGAACGTCATGTTCGCAACAAACGACGTCAAGAAAGCAAAGGACCTTATCAATTCGAGTGATTTGAAAAAAAGAATGACTGAATCAGGAGTGCAGTCGGAACCCATACTGACGGTGTTAAAAACCACCAAGGAATAAAGAAAGTATGAGTTCTAAACCAATTGTAACATCAATACTCTCTTACGGGATGTCGGGAGAAATCTTTCACGCCCCGCTACTGGATGTTCATAAGGGGTTCACCTTAAAAAGCATTTTACAAAGGACAACTGATAAATCCAGACAGTATTACCCTTCCGTAAAGGTTGCAAGAAGTCTTGAAGAAGTTCTAAATGATAGTGAAGTTGAACTTGTCGTGGTCAACACACCCAATGACACCCATTACGATTACACTGTAAAAGCTCTTGAAGCCGGCAAACATGTTATTGTTGAAAAACCATTCACAAATACAAGTTCCGATGCCGCGGAGTTGATCGCATTAGCCAAAAAAAAGAAACTTACTCTATCCGTATTTCAAAGCAGGAGATGGGACGGAGCCTTCATGACTCTTAAAAAAATAATTTCTTCTGGATCGGTAGGGAAGATTGTAGAGTTTGAAGCTCATTATGATCGATTCAGAAATTATATAGCTCCAAATACATGGAAAGAGGAACCCGGTCCTGGGTCAGGTATTCTTTATAATCTTGGATCTCACATGCTTGATCAGGTGCTGGTTTTATTTGGTAAACCAAAGTCAGTAAGCGCCATCATTGGAATACAAAGACCTGGCGGGAAAGTAGAAGACTTTTACGATTTACGATTGATTTACGAAGGCATGAATGTTATTGTAAAGTCAAGCTATCTTGTTCGTGAACCAGGTCCGTTTTACACGTTGCATGGAGTGAATGGATCATTCGTTAAGTATGGAATTGATCCACAGGAAGAGGCGTTAAAAATTCATCAAATACCAGGAAGTGCTGGCTGGGGAACTGAAGCAGAAAAATTCTGGGGCAAGTTGAATACAGAGATCGATGGAGCTCACTTTGAAGGAAAGATTGAAACCCTTCCGGGAAATTATCTCGGGTTCTATCAGAACATCTACGAAGTGATTCGGGAGAACAAAGAGCTTGAAGTAAGACCAGAACAAGCTATGCAAGTCATTCAACTTATTGAGGCCGCAATTAAAAGCAATCTGGAAAAAAGAGTCATCAAAGTCGATTGACTTAAAGACCCTTCTCAGTTAGGAATTTATCCAATTCATCAATATGATCTGTATTGATAAGATCCACTCCTGTATCCAGTAGAGTTTGCCATGCCAGTTCATTATCAGGTATCGCCCAAAGACGAAGTTTCTTTCCTTCAGCATGAACTCGTTTTGCCAAGTCTTTTATTCTGTCAAGCGCTCCATCGGCTGGTTTCGATTTTCCATTCCATGATGACCAGTTGTTAAAATTATCGCTAATGACAGGCATTTTATGCGTTGGATAATTTTTACCTAAGTCTGAGGGCCTTCCGTCCAAAGCAATTCTTGAATTGGGATCCTTTATAATCAAGTCAACAGGACGATTCCCTGATAGAAAAATAACTACTGGACAATTATGATCTGCATTTAAACAGGTTAGTAAGTTATAACCTCGCAATAACTGGTCGAGCGTGCGATAGGTGACTTCGGCTTCAGTTTTAATATCGATCATCAGGAAAAACGATCCATACTTCGGATTGGTACTTCTCTGAATCGCAGCGATGCTATCCAAAGGTCTTAGGTATAATTCACTAAGCAACCTGGCTTTTGAATCGGGAGCGTTGTGAGACACCCGAAGTCTTCCATTAACAAGATGTACATCTGCTTCCACCGACATGAATCCTTTATTGTAAGCATGGATCAATGGTTGCGGGTTTTCATAATCATTGTGTGAATGAGCATTAACGTGGGGATGAATCTCTTGCGAAAAAGAGATTAACCGGAAGCTTATAAACACCAATAAGGACACAGATCGCTTCATGAAGCTGTGGAATTTATATTGTTAAACCGGGAAAATATTCGGAGATTTATCAACGTCCATTCACAAGATACAGTAGGTCATGTTTAAAATTTATTTAAGCCTGCTTTTTATTACTCTTTCCTTTTTAGGCAGGAGTAATTCCATACTCATCCCCATGGACGAACATCAGAAGAATCATTTGAAAGCCTATGGAATTGCTTTCGATGTTTTAAAAAAAGGTGGTTCCGTTGATTGGCTGTTAAACTATCGCGGGGGAGGTTTTCTCATCACTCATTCAAGTTACTTTGAAAGTGAATGCGTTATCCGTGGCGTTTCGTTTGAGTTGCTAAATGTTACCCGAACAAATGCCATCCTTCAGGAAATTTCCGCACCTGAAGTAAATATGAGTCTAGTAAAGCTGGAGACTGCGCCAAAAATTGCAGTATACTCTCCCAAAAATGCATTAGTGGGCGACGATACGGATGCGGTTATCGCAGCACTCGATTATGCTGAAATCCCCTATACTATTATTTATGATGAAGAAATCATTAGCGATCATCTTTTAAAATATGATTGGCTTCACCTACATCATGAGGACTTTACCGGGCAGCATGGACGTTTTATGAGAAGGGAGTCAGCGGTACTCGAATCCAAATTACAGGAAGCAACCGCGCGTCAGCTTGGGTTTGAAAAAGTATCGCAGATGAAGCTCGCTGTTGCAAAGAGAATCAAGGCCTTTTGCGCAGGAGGAGGATTTTTGTTTGCAATGTGTTCCGGCGCTGAAACGTTTGATATCGCTCTTGCCGCTGATGGTGTGGATATCAGTGAAAGCATTTATGATGGTGATGACTCGGATGCAGACTCACAAAGCAAGCTCGATTTCACCAAAACGCTGGCATTCGAAAATTTTACTCTTGAGCCTGGCTTGAGCAGAAGATTCTCAGATATCAATACCGGAAGGCCCGATTTTTTTGAAGCTCATAATGATTTTTTTATAGTGTTTAATTTCTCTGCTAAATGGGATGTTGTGCCATCCATGTTGACTCAAAATCATGAAAATGTAATTAAGGAATTTATGGGGCAAACTTCTTCTTTTAATAAATACGTGATAAAGCCTGATGTACTTGTGCTGGGTGAAAACAGAAAAGTCAATAATGTTCGCTACATGTATGGAGAGTTGGGTCGTGGCCACTGGACCTTCTATAGTGGTCATGATCCTGAAGGAGTCGCCGGAGGCGGAGGTGGCGGCGGGCGAGGCGGAAGAAGAACACCAACTGATCTTAATCTGCATCCTCATTCACCTGGCTACAGACTTATTCTCAACAACGTTCTTTTCCCATCTGCGAAGAAACGCAAACAGAAAACATAATTTATACAATCTGTTATGAGCTCAGCATTTGTAAGAGAAGGTGATGATCAGTCACTGGAGGATATTTCTCCATCCATCACAGCTTTAAGAGTTTTTCTTACACGCGAGAACAATGGAATTCAGGTATCAGAGCGAAAAAGCTTCACGGACGATTCCGGAAGAACAATTTTTGTAATGACCAATGGCCTTTCGTATATGAAAAATGACCAAGGCAAGTGGAGTGTCGTATTATAGTCTATCGAAAAAAAATCAAATAGATAAAAAGCAACGCTAGCAAGAACGCTACAAGTTTAAATCCAATCGCTGTTGAAGGAAATTCATATTGACAGATTGGGCATTTCTTTGAAGAAGCTTCAATCATCATTGCACAGGAAGGACACTCTTTAGTTTGCATATTTAAAAATAGCCACTATATGACAAGCTGTTCCCGCCAGCACAAATAAATGCCAGATGAAATGACTGTATTTGATCTGATCCTTAACGAAAAAGAAGACACCAGCGGAGTACATTATTCCTCCTCCCAGTAACCAGAAGAGGCCCCAGGCATCCATGCTTTCCCATAAAGGTTTTATTGCAATCACTGCGATCCAACCCATAGCGAGATAAAGTGCGGTTGATAGCTTACCGCTATTCGCTCCACCCACTGACTTGATAACTATTCCAAGAATGGCAAGTCCCCAAACGACACCAAACAAACTCCATCCCCAGGCACCTCTCAAAAGGCCTAATGTGAAAGGCGTATAAGTACCGGCGATTAATAAAAAGATTGCTCCATGATCGAATATCTGAAACAGGTTTTTAGTTCTGCTTTTCGGAAATGCGTGATAAAGCGTAGAGGCGAGATACAGCAACATCATGGTTGTCCCGAAAATGCTAACCCCTACAATTGCAGCCGCTCCGGAAGGAATAGCAGAAATGATGAGAAGCGGTGTAACTGCAAGAGCTCCAAGAAAACCCACTCCATGGCTGATGCTATTGGCTATTTCCTCGCCAAGAGTTTGGTCCTGTTTTAGCTTTATTATTCCGTTTTCCATGTGTTACTTCAACGAATTACAAAGATCGGATATTACTTTGTAATCGTTGATAATGGCTTATGAATACTGTTTAATTTTGCTTGATTATCTTTGGAGTCTAAATAGAGTCTTATGAAAAAACTGATGTTTTTTGTTTTCGTTTCAATATCGGGTTTGGCCAGTGCTCAAACGGTCACCTATCAGGATTTCAAGATCGAAGAGCAGCAGATCATTTATCAAAAGATCTTTAGTGAAGATTCTATTTCTGTCGCGAAGCTGGAGAAATATTACAAGACTCTTCCTTTCGTCGTAAACGTAGCAACAACGGCAACCGGATTAACTCTTAACGTAGAAGGTATTACTGTTGATTATAAGAAATTTCAATTCAGTCAGGTTGGAACTCCCATGATTATTCAATCCGGAAATTTCAGTGGAGAAGTTTCTATTGGGGTTAAGGATGGTAAATACAGAGTTACATTCAGATCTATTCAGCTAACAGGCAATATTGAATATAAGATGATCAAGGAAAAAGATAATCTTACCAACTACGCTTGCAAAAACAGCGGAACCGTACTCTCAGAAAACTGGTGCCGCCCTAACATGCTGGGATTATTGGATCAGGCCTTTACTGATAAATTTCAGTTTAAAAAATCAAAGGACGACTGGTAGTTTCTATTTCTCCGGATCATTATCTCCTTCAATAATTTCTACTTCAAGCAATCGAATAGAATCACGTTGATGAAGTACCTTTTGCATTTTTAGCTTTCGCTGATAAATCACCTGTAAGAAACTTTCCGGCGGAGGCGCAACAAGTGTGTCGGCAAGAATTGTAGAGTCTCTTTTGAAAATGATTCTTCTGATCTGTGCTTGCAGGGTATCACTCAATTCGTAAAGATCACAATTCAGTTTCTCCTGAAGGCTTGCAGATAACGGAGGAAATTTTGCATCGGAGAGTTTTTTGAATTTTGGGTCTTTATTCATTTGCTTCAAAAAATATCCTGTAATCGGCAAGGCAGTATTGGAACCTTGTCCAAGTTCTGTACTTCTGAATCTAATTCTTGGATCATCTGCTCCTACCCATGAACCCATCACTAGATTAGGAGTGATAGCCATAAACCATCCATCAGCATTAGCTTGTGTGGTACCAGTTTTTCCGGCTACATCAGTCAATACGCCATACTTCCATCGTAGTCGTGATGCCGTGCCTTCTGTTACCACTGTTCTCATCATATTGGTTACCAAAGCAGCCGTCTCTGAGGACATTGCCTTTTCCGTTTTTGCTTCAGGCTTGAAATCTTCATATATCTTTCCATCCAGGTCTTGAATCGTGCCGATAAAATAAGGAGTATTGGGCAACCCATTATTGGCAATGCAGGAATAGGCTGCAGTCATTTCCAAAAGTGAAATAGAAGATGCTCCTAATGAAATCGAGGGGACTTCCGGCATATCACTTGTGATTCCCATTTTTCTCGCGAGATCAATCGTATTCTTAACACCTGCCATTTCGATAAGTTTTACAGCAACTGTATTAACGGAATACGCCAAAGCTCCACGCATTGAATACTCAACTTCATAATCTACCTGGGAATTTCTCGGAGTCCATTTCTCTCCTTCCTTATCAATATAGGTTTGACGCTCAGCCGAAATAAGTTCACAAGGTTCCACTCCTTCTTCCAGAGCCATTGCAAACACAATCGGTTTGAAAATGGAGCCAACCTGACGTTTCGTTGATTCCTTGACATGATCAAATTGAAAAAAGTCATGATCAATGCCTCCTACCCATGCCTTCACCTTACCATTCGCAGGATCAAGTGCAAGGAAGCCGGCATTGAGGTATTGCAAATGATGAATGATTGAGTCCAACGGACTAATGGTCGTCTCCTTGACTCCCTCCCAAGTAAAAATTAACATGGGAACAGGTTTTTGTAATTCGGCAAGAATATCTTCTTCCGATAAGCCCTGCTCCACAAGTTTTTGATATCGGGTGGAGCGTTGTATTGCCTGTTCAAGAACCTCCTCTTTACCCTTCCATGGTTTTTGTTTTCCCCAATGATCAAAAAATGTCTTTTGTATTTCAGTCATCTGCTGGACCATTGCGGTCTCTGCAAATTCCTGAAGACGCGAATCAATAGTGGTATAAATTTTTAATCCATCCGTATAAAGATTATAAGGAGTGCCATCCTCTTTTTCGTGATTGGCACACCATGTCATAAGCTCCGACTTTACATACTCCCTGAAGTAAGGAGCGAGTCCTTCATGGAAGGATATCTTATTGTATTCAAGTTCAACAGGAAGCGCCTTCAACGAATCAGCGGTGATCGAATCCAATTTGTTATACTTCACCATTTGACGAAGCACCACATTCCTTCTGACGAGTGCTCTGTCAGGAAACAATCTGGGATTATAGCTATGCGTTGCTTTAAGCATCCCGACCAACAACGCCGCCTGATCCGTTTTAAGATCACGTGCTGAAATAGAATAAAATCTTTCCGCCGCGGCTTGAATTCCAAAAACGTTGTCAGCAAATGGAACAGTATTCAGATAAAGTGTGAGGAGTTGCTCCTTTGTATAAATACTTTCAAGTTTGCGAGCAATTCTGACTTCACGAAGCTTGTTCAAAAGCATTGGAAGAATCCAATAACGCTTTCTTGGATAAAGGTTTTTCGCGAGTTGTTGAGTGAGTGTACTGCCTCCACCTGCGGATTCATCTTGCTGAATGATGGATTTTATAAGAACTCGTCCCAGGCTTTTATAATCAACACCACTATGGCTATAGAATCTGATATCTTCAGTGGAGATCAGGGCATCAATTACCGCTGGTGATATGTCTTCATATTTGATCTCAGTGCGATCTTCCAAAAAGTATCTTCCCAATAGAACACTATCTGCGCTATAAACTTCAGAGGCCACCTGATTCTGAATGTTTCTTAATTCACGATTTCCAGGCGTCTCTACCCAAATTAAAAAGATGAGAAGAAATAGAAAGGCCAGCGGTGGAGCAGTGATCTTTGCCCATCGGCGGGCTCTTGGATGTGTGTCAAAATATTTTTCAATAATCCTGAGAAGCTCTCCACACTTTCTTAAAAAAGGTCTGGCTTTTGGAAATCTCCAGATGCGACGATACAGATAGACCTTTGCATACTGTAAGCTTTTAAGAAATTGGTGAAAAAGTTTTCGCATAGCTGGATGACTAATACCGCTCACTAACTTTTTATTGCCAGGGAGAATTATTAAAACTCAAATTACTCTATTCAGGCTTTTGACGCCACTGCTTTTTCTGTCCACGCAGTTTCTTTTCGTTTACTCGTTTATGTTGAGCTGTTTTGGTTGGTTTTGTTGCTTTTCTTGCCTTTCGGGGAGTGAAAATCTTTAACAACAAGCGATCAAGCTTTTCGAGGGTTTGCTCTTTATTCTGCAACTGTGATCTTTTCTCCTGAGCCGTGATGACGAGAATGCCATCATTTGTCAGGCGTGAAGCCAAACTCTTTATAATGGACTCCTTCTGATCTTCTGTGAGAATGGCGGAACGGTTAACATCAAATTTCAACGTTACTTTTGTATTCACCTTATTAACATTCTGACCACCTGGTCCACTACTTCGTGATGTGCTGAACATCAGCTCATTTAATAGATCAGACGATTGAGGAATATTGGTTTGCATGTGCCAGTTGCTAGATCCTGCAAGTTATGGATCGAATTGAGAAAGCATCGATTTATATATACATTTGCTCTCCCCTAATTCATCTCCATGTCAAAAAGCCTTGTGTTTATCGTCGAGGACAATCCTATCCATCAGAAAATGCTTCAGGTTCATTTTGAGCAGATGCTTGGCGATTACATTGTAAGAACATTTTCAGATCCATTTGAAATGTATCCGCATCTTAATGAAAAACCTTTTGCGATTGTGCTGGATCATTTTTTTGGAAACTCCACACTAACGGGTTTGGATTGTCTCAAAGAATTGAAGAAGGTTTCTCCGTCCACGCCTATTATTTATTATACGACTTTAAGCGATTTGAAAGTACAGACTGAGGTGATGACACTTGGTGTTCATCAGTTTATTATTAAAGATTCAGCTTCTCTGGCAAGATTAAAAACAGCTTTGGATCTTCTGCATGTTAAGAAGAAAGGTTTTTTTCAAAGACTGTTCAACTAATTTTTATTACTCCTCAGTTTCTGTTGGCAGAACGATACTGAACATACTTCCTTTTCCTTCAATACTTTCCACTGAAAGCTGCCCTCCAAGTTTTTGCAAATACTCAAGACAAAGAGCGAGACCAAGACCTGTTCCTTTTTCATTGCTCGTTCCTGATGTGCTCATGGTGCGATCCGGCCTCAGCAATGAAGCAAGCGTAATTTCATTCATTCCGACTCCCTTATCTTTGATCTGAATCAGAAGACCCTCATTTGAGCGGCTTACTATGATGTTCACTTCACCCCCTTCAAATGAGAACTTCACTGCGTTGGCAATCATATTTCGTATGACAAAATTCAGAATATTCCGATCCGAAATAATCATGAAATCATTTGGCACATTGTGATTGAGTGTGATCTGCTTTGAGGCAGACATAGTTTGAAACAATTGAACTATCTCTTCGGTTAAAAGTCCAAGGTTAAATTTTTCCTTTTTTACAACCACTCCTTTTAGTTGGCTGGCTGTCCAGAATACAATATTTTCAACCAGTAGATTTGTTTTACTTAGATCATTCTCAATGTGCTGAGCAAAGTGACCAAATTCCTGCTGCGATATTGATCCCTTATTATATATCTGAAGAATTCCTCTCAATGAATTAAGAGGGCTTTTGATATCATGAGACATTACGGAGAGCAATCTGTCCTTTACGGTATTGGCAGTAGTGAGTTGGCTCGTGCGCTCTGTTACAATTTTTTCAAGGTTAAGATTCAGTGATTCAAGATTGCGATAGGCCTTTCCATAATGGTTTGCCAATAAGTAAACCTGGAAAAGAAGAAAGGCAAGGAGACCCAATTCCACCAGGTACATAAATTCAAAATGCTTCGGATAAAAGAATCTGGAGTTTTGAATGATTTCCGTAAGGATAAAAGGAAAAGCTGCAAGGACGCCCAAGAGAATGATTTTGGCGTCATTACTTTTTGCTCTCCATGCTTTTAAGATTGAATAAATCGCATAGATAAATGTCAGCAATAACATCCCATTGCAAAGTTCCAGCAACGCTCCATAGATATACTGATTTGTAACTATTACCGTGGTGCACATGATCACCGCTACGGCAACAAAAAAGATAACGGGTTTCTTCGGAGCATAACCCGGGAACAAATGATAAATGTATAGCGGAAAGAAAGCAATCACAGCGTACACGCTTCCAAATTCAAGCTTCTTCCAAAGTTCCCAATCGATCGATGGTATGATGTTGGGTAAAAGAAATGAGCCCCCATGAACAATCAATGATCGAATGGCAACACCCAAACAAATCAATGCCAGCCATAAATAAGGTTTTTCGCGACCAATAAGAAAGTATAAAATGATCTGATAAATGAACATGGACATCAGGCTTCCAGCAAAAAAATTCTCAATCCCATTTGCCTTTTCCACGGAACGAAAAAGAGTTGACGTCTTATCAATTCTTGGTGCCGTGGAAACACCTGCACTGAAGTAAGAATAATTAACTGCCTGAATTACGATTTCAACCACTGGAGTTCCGGACGGAATAGTGACTAAAATATTTGCCAATTGAGGTTTGTAACCGTCCTCATTAACATCCGCTATTCCGGTTTCCGTTACAAGCCTTCCGTTCATCCAGATTCTCGAAGCCGAGTTGATGTAAGGAAAGTACATTGATAATTCAGGTTGATTCGGTGATAAAAGGAGTGTTGCTCGATAAGTAGCGTAACCTTTTGATGGGTAGTTGCCCTGACGATGCCAGGATCCTGGAACATGGATTGAAGATGAATCCTTATCAAGGTTAATGTTGTCCGGAGTGAGCATTTTTCTCCAGTGAAATTCCCAAATGCCCGTCAGGCTGGCTTGTCCGTCCTTTTCAAAATTGTAGTTCCTCAGATCGAATTGGCCAATTTTGCTTCCCTGAAATTGCCCAATAGGTTCAATTTGATTTCCCGATAAACCAGCAATCAGTTCAGGTTGACCTTCTGAACTTTCAATTGAAAAAAAGAAAAACAGCCCTAAGAAATAAAACCTCAAAATAGACTTGCTCACAGAATAAACTTAACAAGAAAATCACTTTACTCCTATGAGCTCTGTCTGCATGTTTTGAATAAGAAATGAAAAGGCCCAATCTCAGGTTCGAGATCAGGCCCATCACTTTATTAAAACAAACTAAACTACTTATCCCTTGTGATCCCGGCGATGCTTATCTCTTCCATGTTTTCCCCGACCATTCTTTTTTTTCGTCATTGAATTCCATTTTGCCAACTGCGGTTCATTCAAAACACTTTTTATTTGCGCTTCCTGATCCGTTCTGAGCTTCACATGTTGTTTTTGCGATGTACCAACAGACATGGCAGTATCCTTCTTTAGTTTTGTATAACTCGCAGCAAATTTTTCATTAATAGCCTTCACGCGCACATATTGATCATCTGTGAGTAGAAGTTCCGTTTTCAGTTTCTCCAGCTTCTTTCCGGTTTTTGCCGAAGGGGCATGCTTTCCATGCTGAGCAAAAATGATCGTACTCACCATCATCATGCCCGCCAAAATCAAGTTCTTTTTCATAATCATTTTATTTATACCCATTAGACAATATATAACTCATCGTTATTCCCGGATCCGGAAAAAAAATAAAAAAACATGAAAAGCTTAATCCAGAAGTGAATTACAAAGTTTACGTGGCATGATTTTTTTGAACCCGTTGAAAAAAAATTTATGGCAAAGTATTCAAAGGGGGCTCAGAAAAAAGTGAAAAGAGCCATGGAGGAAATGAAGAGTGGCAAGCTTAGAAGCGGCAAAGGCGGGAAAAAAGTTACCAGTCGCAAGCAAGCAATCGCAATTGGTCTCTCTGAGGCGCGTAGAGATGGTGCTAAAGTTCCAAAGAAGGCAGCGCGAAAAAAGTAGATAAGATTCCGATCAGGCCTCCAGAAAACTCAATCGCAATTTCTCATAAGGAAGCTCAACTTCCAGATATACAGGTGCGTCATTAATGCTGTGATAGTTTAACTCAACTATACTCCGTGAATTGGTCTGAGGGTTTTTATAAATTCTTCCAATCACGGAAGTATTTACCAGAACGATGCGTGATTCATCATCTTCTGTTACGGGTAGCTCTATAAATTTTGTCATGGCGTGTTATTCTTATTTATAATTTCAAATTCCTTCTGCAACGATCATCTGAGTCGATGAAGCCGATTGCCTGATTATTTTCGCGGGGCCGTAAATGTCAGATGACCACCATTGTTTCGCTTTTTCCAGCGATGGAAATTCAAGTACAACCAGTCTGTTGGGTTTCCAACTTCCCTCTAAGGTCTCCGTCAAGCCTCCTCTGACAATAAATTTGCCATCAAAAGGCACAAGAGATCCGGGGGTTAGTTTTTTATAATCCTCATATCTAACAGGATCCGTGATATTGACGTCAACTATAATATATGCTTTCATAGGATAACTTTCGCCAAAAGTAGCAATCCTTTTACAGAGTTAAAGTTCGGTAATATGTATTTTGGAGAATGAGTCTGAAGTGACTCTTAGTAATACTTCATTTTCATAATGACCTTTTTATCCCCTTTAAGGAAAAATTTAAAGTCACTATAAACAGGTCTTCTCAAAGCGGCGTGAAAGTAATCTGAAAAAGCATGGCCTTCTTTGGGGAGGAACCATCCCATCTCAAGCTTAACATCATTATTCTCATCATCTAATAATGCAATTGCCATGTTTTGAGACTTAAATCCGTAAAAAGTCTTCGTTAGCGTTCCATTAACAACCTCAGATTTATCGACCACTACCTTGAGAAACCCTGTGTCATGAGGGAATGGAGTTGTGTCATCATAGAATTTAAAGCGAATAGTCCCGTTAGTATTTCGGATGTCTGTGACAACGACTGTTATCGAGTATGTAGTTTCCTCTGGTTTAAGCTTTGTTCCATGGTAGATAATCCGGTATCCAGGATTTGAAACAGAAATTGAAGTAGAATCTGATTGTGTAAGAGCTCTCGCAGGAATTAAAAACAAAAAGAAACAAATCAATCCTTTCATATCGGTCATACCTCCGTGAAGATACGGAATAGTCTGATGACAAAGACTATGCTAACGGTTGATTGGTTGCGTGTGAAAGAATATACGTGTTCACCAGCAAAATTGGAATTGCGCGATACAAAAGTGGTGTTAATCTTTCCGCATTCTTGGTTTTGGAAATAAAGGCATACATCAATATCAGTGTAGAAATAAGAATCACACCTGTTCCGATGACCAGCAGCATTCTAAATTGTTCTGGTGGGCTTTTGATAATGAAAAGGATCATGCCGACTACGGAAATCGCAAAACTTACCCATTGACTTGGGAAGAATTGTATAGGTGAGCAATTCCCTGAAGCCCAGTTGCTCATTCGCATCTACAGGAGTTTCACGAATTGCGAAAGCGGATAAAAAGAAAACTCCAGCCAACGCTACTAACGAAATAACGATAACGAGTTGTCCATCCAGATTAAAGTAAGTCAGGGCAAGCCCAATGGAGAGCATTAGGATCGCCACTTTTTCAAGTGTGCTTAAATAGGAAATGAGTTTAAATGCAAATGAATCGCGTGGGGTAGTGCTCATCAAATTTATGTTAAGTATTACAATATAATGAAAAGCGTTCACAAAGGAAGACTGATTCCGAGCGCTTTTAAAAGAGCCTTTTCTACAATTTTTAACACTGCGTTTACAGCATTTTGTGCTGTTATCAATCCAACTCCCTTCATAGAAAGTAAAACGTTCTTAAGCGAAAGTCTTTGCAGTTCCAGCCTTTCCTTCAATTCAACATCTTCTATAACACCATCAAGCTTAAGTTTTCCAAGAAACTCAATATTCTCAGCGAATTGTTTCAGCTCATGCTCCGCATATGGTTTGAAATTTTTCCAGGACTTCCCTAGTTCCGCTTTAGTAGCTGATAATGAATCCGCGATGACTTGCTTGTAATTAATTGTCTCCATGGCAGAAAGCTATTTAGAGTTGACTTTTCCTGAACTTCTTAGCTCTTCCTGAAGTCTGATAACTGCATCAAAGGATGAATTGATGCTGTTGCGAATATCCCGTCGATCATCACCTGCCCTATCCGGAATACCTTTCTTATGCATATTCTCAAAAGCATGCATAATACTGTCAAGGTTCTGAATTTGTTTCCTTACAATGTCTCCTTTCTCACCAAGATTTTTAGATCTGCCATTCAAAGTAATAAGATCCACCTCGAGATGGTCATAGTAATCCTGAAAATTATCAAACTTCTGATTTACAGGATCGCTATCCTGAATGGTTCTGCTCAGCTTGATAAAGTGAAGATTAAAATCACTTTTCATTTTTGTAAGCGTTGTGTCGATGATCTGATCATAGCCTGTTATAAAGGTGACCGTGCATGCACTGACAACCAACGCGGTTATGAAGATTAGTTTTTTCAAAGACCTCATCTTTATTTGATTTTCTGAATAAGCTCTTTTTTTTCTCTTCGATAGTTCTTGAATCCCTCCCAATCAAATTCTTTAAGAAATTTGGAAGCCGCCGTTGCACCCTGAACGAAAAGTTGCGCCTTCTCCTTTTCCGTAAGATTAAAGTTCAGCCAATTAAATTTTCTTACATCAATTCTTCCAATGCACTTTTCAAATATGCTATTCTTGATCAGGAAATCACGATCATAATAATATCTCACCGTATTGAAGATCGCCCACAAATAACTACCGAGCTGGAAAAAAGTCTGCTTAGGTTTGGCATCATCATCATCGAGTTTGATTCCGAGCGTTGGAAGTCGGGCGATTTCGATGGAGGGATTAAAGAAAATATTGATGGGAAAGTTTGAAAGCAGACCACCGTCAACCATCATGGCGGTTTCAGGGATTTCGCCTTCATAACTCAGCATTTCTTTCCAACACTTAATGACTTCCGGATCATTTGAGGGAATATCTTTTATCCTGGATGCCTGAAAAAAAACAGGGATAGACATTGACGCTCTTACAAATTCAGCCGGATTTACTTTTAAAAAATCTTTCCAGTACAGGCAAGCCATTCTTGGGAATTCAACTTTTACCTGAGAGGTGATGTCAGAAGTAATGAGACACACTTCTGGCTTTATGTCTGATATGTTTTCGGTTCGCGGACTTCTAACACGAAGATCAGAAGGCATTTCATGAATCTTTCTTTGCCAATCCTCTAGTGTGTTGACGTTATTCTCTTTCAGAATAGAGGCAATCCATTTTTTAAAATTGTCTCCAGGATTAAGTCCCCATCCGGTTTTTCTGAATTTACCAGTTAACCAAACAACAGTTGATATCAGCACAACTACCAGAACAATGAAAACGAAAGTTGATACCATCAACCATTGAAGTATTTGTGGATTTGCGGAAGGAAAGAAAAAATAATAAGCCGTACTGGCTGTAGCAAGTATTAATGCAAGGGACAAAATTCCTGTTATTAATTTTTTCAGTCGCTTTAAAAAGCTTGTACTGGAGGTGGCTTGTTTGATGAGAAATTTCCAAACCCAGAAACCATCTACAAATGTGAAAAGATCAAGACTCCCAAGATGATGAAGAATTGATTTCGATTTTTCTTCTTTCTTGCTTCCAATGGCACTGATGAGAATTGTATTGATAGCTCCTGCACTGGTGCCTGCGAGATTTAAAAACCTTATTCCCATCTGTTCAAGAATATAGGTGTATCCAACTAATGCAATACCTAAAACACCACCACCCTCCTGGACAAGATTTACATACTGATGTCCTTCATCATCTATTATGTCAGAAACAATAAATTGATTGCCTCCACCATCCTTGGATGAATCAAAATGTGCCTTTAGGTCAGAAAGCGTTTTTTGGACTTCCGGGTGAAGGGTAAAGTCAGTTGATTGCATATCACATACAACTTACGATGAAAAATCCTTAGTTACTTCTCTTGTCAAAAGTTCTTAAGAACAAACTCTTTTACGTTGTCGTGACAGATTTTTTTTACGAGGGCTTCCGGGCGATAGCTTCCAAACCATACAGGCTCTTCTCTTTTTAGACGCACTAATACCTCTTCAAGATCTTGCTCCAGTATGTGCATGAAATTTTCTGAACGATATCGATCCATTCTCACATCCGATCCGGTCAAGCCACTTCCTATATTAATGTAATCCCAAATGGTGAGCGGTGACGGAAGATTGTACGCAAAGGGAATACTGACTAGGCCCGCTATCTGTCTGCTTAAAAGTTTTAGAGTCCGTGTCCGGGCATTCGTAATGAAAAAATTCTCTAAGCCTCCGGAGGGATTTCCAAGTTTCCAATTCTCTAATGATAATGATATGAATCCCTGACTCCAAAATACTTCCAGAACGTCCTCATCGGACAGGTTAATGCTTCCGCCATAATAACCCTGTATTCTAAAATTATCAGATTCTGATTTATCCCGAACGTTTTTGATCATCTCGCCAAGGAAATCAACTCCGCTATATGCAGCTTCTGTAAAAACCACCGGGATCGGATGATGGGGATTTATATTCTTGTTGAACTTTCTGAAAATCTTCTGATATAAATCGTTGCGGGAGGCAGCACTAAGATGTTGCATATCAATAAGAATTCTTCTGGATCCGGTAGGCTGCAGGGATTCATCTAACCCCAGCAACTCGCATGCAACATCATAACCGCAGGTCTTTATTACACCTTTATCAAGATGTTTCTTTTGATCAAGGATGGTTTGAGTGTCTTCTGATAAACTTCGTGCATGTCCAAATAAGCCATTGCCAAAATGATTTGCCAATCTCATAAACAAAGGCGGATGTGCCCATTTTTTGAGGTTAACATCCTCAAGAGGTTCCTCTCCTTTTATCTGCCTGATTCGGTTTTTTAGTTTGCCAATAGAAACATCAAGGTCATCTTCCGGATTACCAATACCTAAAGAATGTATTCCTCCAATGCTGAATAGCACTGTTGATTCCTTTTTTTCAGAAATATCATTTGTAGAGTTGGCGATAGAATAACCAAAAGATGATTCCCCTGCGAGATAGAACTTGTACTGTTTTTTAAGTTCATCGAAATAATCATAATTAACATTCTGTATGTAATTGATGCAGGATAATGGCAGGTTTAAAGGAAGAGACCGTAGAATTTTTTGTTTATTTTTTCTTGTCTGCGGACCATAAGTATCAAACCAGTTACTTATTCTTTTCTCATCGTTGGCCCTAAGACATTCATACAGTTCATTCATTCCCTCACGAACAATGGGTCCGCCTTCCACTCCAAGAAAATATCCTTTTTCTATTGGAGAAAGCGTAGCAAAATGAATTTCAGACCCATGATCTAAGCAGGGTGGCAAGGCATAGCGGGCTTCCTTTTGGGAAGTTTCAATATCAATGAATTCCTGAAGCATTACGGATTCTAAATTTTCAAATCCTTGAGAGATCCTATTTCCTCAACAGTTAACCAGTCTGTTTTCAACTTGCTTAATAGTTCGCGCTGACCTTCTGTTTCTTCACCATCTGAGAGGAAGATGATGGGAGTGTTTTTATTTGCTGAAAGATTTCGCACAGACCTAGCGAACTCAATACCCGTGACCATTGGCAGGTCGAGACAACAAAAAATCAAATCATACTGTTCTGCTCTTGCTGAGAGCAATGCATCCAAACCACTTGTCATGGAACGGACATACCACCTCGGAGGGCAAAGCGTATGCTCAATCTCTTCAAGAACCTCTTTCTGCCAATGGACTGCGAGCACCTTCACTTAAACCAAAAAAAACCGTTAGATTTTTAAAACCGTAGGTAAGATCGTCCATAAAAAAGGGGACTTGAGGCGAGGATTCAGGTCTGGCCATGGTCTAAAATCTCTAAAACTTAAGGATGAGTATCAAAACAGATGTTTTTGATACTGAAAAGTAACTTTTCGCTACAAAAGTGAGTTAAAAATCATCTAAAGGATCCTATAGAAAAACTAAAGGATTATTTAGATTCTGAAAGATGAAAATTACCTGAGAATACCTGATTCATAGGCAAATCGAATAAGTCCAATGACCGATTTAACGCCGAGTTTGATTTGAAGATTATGCTTATGAACATTGATTGTTCCTTCACTGATTGAAAGCTGCTGGCTGATTTCCTTGGTTGTTCTTTCACGACAAATCAACTCAAGAATTTCTCTTTCGCGTTCGGTAAGGTTCACTGTTTTCTTAAACGAAGGTCTTTTCTTACGCAGCTTCTCTTTTAGATTCTTGGTCAGGAGTTTCGATAACTTTTCACTGTGATAGAAATCCTTTTCCATAACGGAAACAATGGCATCCATGAGTTCTTCAGGCTCTGCATTTTTTAGGAGAAAGGAATGAACACCCATTTCAAGCATGTGAATCATATACTTCTCACTGTCATGCATGGTAAGAACAATGATCTTCAAATCAGGATACTTGGCAATGAGTGTTTCTGCTGCTTCAACTCCATTCATGCGTGGCATTTCAAGATCCAGCAGTAAAACCTGAACAGGATGCTGACCTACCATTTCAATACATTCTTTTCCATTTTCAGCTTCCCACACTTCTCCAATGCGGTCAAATGTTTTCAAAAGTCTGACCATTGCCTTGCGGAACAAGCGATGATCATCTGCTATTAACAAGTTTATCTTATGCATGAATGGGCAATTGAATAGTTAATAATGTTCCTGATGGAAGGTTTGCACTAAACTTAATGGAGCCTCCTAATAAAGAGGCGCGATTCTCAAGACTATAAAGTCCAAGCCCGTGACGACCATGACTTTTATTCTCTTCACTTGGAAAATCAAATCCCTTTCAATTGTCACCAATGAGAAGGGTCAGCAATTCCTTACTCCAGATCATAGCGATTGTCACTTCCGATGCCTGCGAATGTTTGATCGCATTGTTGGTTGACTCCTGCACAATGCGATAGAGGGTAAGCTGCTGCCAGCTATCCAATGTACCAGGTTGTCCATCCTGAGAAAAAATGAATTTCATATTGGAATTAAAGCGATTCAATTTCGTAGTAAACTCATCGAGTGTTTCTTTCAATCCAAATTTTTCCAGTGACGGTGGCATCAGATTATAAGCCATATTCCGAACCGTATCTGTGATCTCATTGATCTGCTCTCCCAACTCCTGACGATCTTCTTCTGATGCGTTTTTTGCAACCGCCAGAGTAGTGGCCCGTAAGGCTTGCAGCATAACTCCAACACCATCATGAATCTCTTTTGACAGCCTACCACGCTCATTTTCACGCGATTGCATTTCTGCCGCCATCATTCGTTTTCTGTGATCAACTTCCAGCAACTGACGGGTAAGCTGTTCCTGAAGCATCTTCTTTTGGTAGAAGACGATGAACAGCACAATGGCAATTGCCATTATGAGCATCACAGCTGTTGTGAGTGAAAATATTAAAGGGATCTGGTCTTGTGTGTTACCTGCCATAATCCAATTGCAAAAATTATATGTCTTATGATCATTAGAAAGTTATGAAAGGACCAATAACTGATCATTGGATCATTCTTAACGTTAATGAGATAGTCCGAGATAATAAATAAAACGATTGTCCCCGCATAGTAAATCAGAAAGCCAGCATTGATCCAAAACATTGGAAGTCTTTGAATTTGAGTTGTCGGTAAATCCTGAATTAATCTGTAGAAAAAAAAGATCGAGTAAATTATAAAAACGATACTAGAAGGGATGAATTCATTTGATGTTACAATAATCCCATTATAGTAAACCGTATTATAAACCCAGATGAGGGAAAGAACACCAATCGCTACCCAAAACAACTTACTGAACTTATTGGGAAATTGATTCTTGTACAGCAAGCTTATAAAAAATATTGCACCAAATCCATAGATGTTTGTAGCAACTGAATTAATCTCTGGAACTCTTATCCACATGTAATTGATCATGGATAAAAAATCACAACTAAAAGAGGTAATCAATATAAATGCCAGGAACTTTATGTGAGGTTCCTGGCGCTTTAACGTGATCCAATAAATGAGTAAAGGAATTAATGGTGAAAAAGTCACCGCAATCGTTAAGAAAAGTAAAATACTCATGAGATTCGTTTGTTCTTAATCATCATTTCCTGTACACATGGGAGGACACGGCCAACTATTATCAGCCATAATACCTGATGGTGTACTGTCCGTTGTGCTTGGCCAGATATTGTTTCCGTTTTCTTTTGCTCCAACAAGAATAAGTTGTTTTACACCCTTCTCATCAAGAGCATAGTGAATGCGAACCCCCACACAATCCGCCTGACTTAATATTGTTAGAATGATATCCGAACCAAAAAAATGACTTTGAATTTCTCCAGGATTTTTGTCTTTATAATTCTTAATCCATTCTTTCGCCTGAGAATTTGGAAGGCTACCCCCCACTCCCCTGTTTAGTTCTTGTGCCATGATGATTATTTGTTAGGTTGAGATCAAAAGCTAAGCAATTTCCTTGTAAACCATAGGCGCGGAGTGCGCGAATTGGTTATTTGCATATTATCTTTCATCATGGCAATCAAGAAAAAAGTTTCCAAGCTTACACAGTCCGTTCACGTGGGTTCTATTGGAGATCAGGAGTTTGGCGGACTAACCAATCCTATTTATACCTCTTCAGCATATGACTATGAACAGATTGTAAGATATCCGAGATACTTTAACACGCCGAACCAGGATGCTGTTGTAAAAAAGATGGCTTCTCTTGAAAATGGTGAGGACGGAGTTGTATTCAGCTCGGGTATGGCGGCAATCTTAACTTCCATGCTTGCTGTTCTGAAAGCCGGCGACCATATTATTTTTCAAAATGATCTCTATGGGGGAACTCACTTTGCTGCCTTTCAGCTATTGAATCGTTACAATATTGATTTTACAATGGTGGATGCTTCCGATCCGGATAATTTTGAAAAAGCGATCCGGAAGCAAACGAAGGTCATTTACATCGAAACTCCCTCCAATCCTCTTTTAAAAATAACTGACATTTCATCTGTAAGTAAGATCGCAAAGAAGCATGGTCTTATTACTATGATCGATAACACTTTTGCTTCACCTGTTAATCAAAATCCTATTGATCTTGGGATCGATGTAATTTTACATAGTGGAACCAAATACATCGGCGGGCATAGTGATATATGCTGCGGCGTGATGGTAAGTTCAAAAAAAATCACTGAGAAAATCAAGACGAGTGCTGCACTCTTCGGTGGAAGCCTGGATGCCAATACTTGTTATCTCGTTGAGCGGAGTCTCAAGACCATCGTGCTTCGTGTACGTCAGCAAAATGAAAATGCAAAAAAGATAGCGGAGTTCTTAGAATCCGAATCCAAAATTGGAAATGTCTTTTATCCGGGATTAAGGAATCATCCGGGTCACGCGATCGCAAAGAAGCAAATGACCGGAGGATTTGGTGGTATGCTTTCTTTCGAAGTAAAATCTGATCCTGAAAAGTTTATTAAAAAACTGAAGTTCATTCGCAAGGCAATCAGTCTTGGAGGAGTTGAATCTACGATCTGCTCACCCTTCAAAACTTCTCATTCCAAGCTAACCGCCGCAGAAAGAAAAGTTGTTGGAATTTCTGATAAGCTGTTACGGTTCTCCGTTGGAATTGAAGATCCGGAAGATCTTATCCATGACATTCAATCTGCTCTGTAAAAAAATTATATCGTTGTTGGAGATCATTAACCAACAACGATATAAAAAAATGAAGAGATTATGCTCCCTTAATAATATCAACGAAGTCCTTTGCTTTTAAAGAGGCTCCTCCAACAAGTCCTCCATTTACATCCTGACAGGAGAAAATTTCTTTTGCATTGTCTGGCTTAACACTGCCACCGTACAATATCGGAATTGTCTGAGCTACGTCTTCACCGTACTTACCAGCCAATTGTTTTCGTATCACGGCGTGCATGTCCTGAGCTTGCTGTGACGTTGCTGTCTTACCGGTTCCGATCGCCCATACAGGCTCGTAAGCAATGACCACCTTCTTTAGGGCATCCGCTGAAAGATGAAACAAGCTTTCTTCAACCTGTTGACGTACAAGGGATTCGTGAGTTCCTTTTTCACGGATTTCCAAAGGCTCACCACAGCAAAAAATGGGAATCAGATTATTAGCGAGCACCTTATCAACTTTTTGTGCAAGAAGCTTTCCTTCCTCACCAAAATACTGGCGTCGCTCGCTGTGACCTAAAATCACGTACGGAATTGACATACTTGATAACATTGCCGCCGACACCTCACCGGTATAAGCTCCGGAATCATGCTCACTGCAGTTCTGAGCTCCGACAGAGATTGAAGACTGTGTCAATTGATCTTTAACAGAAATCAAAAAAGGATATGGAACACAGAGGATGATTTTTGCATTACCTGTAATTTCTTTGCTCACCAGATTTTTAACTTCTACCGCAAGAGCTTTCGCTTCATCCAGATTTTTATTCATTTTCCAGTTACCGGCAATGATCTTCGTACGCATAGTTTAAGTTTTATTTTATTTCGATTCAAATTTGAAAGTATCTGTTGGCTGATCGGATGTAAGGCGATAGCTTTTCACAGGCCCTTTATATGTCACATGCACAAGGTTGGATTGATCTGAATGTATTTCCTGAATAACACTGTTTGTGACTTCAAGGCTCTTGATTTTTTTTACATTTTCAATTTCCAGATAACAGATCATTGCAGCATCTTCAATCTCATGGGTGAGAAAATTTATCTTGGCAATCTTTCCGTCAAGCTTTATAATGAAATGCTCACCTAAATAAGCACGGACAAGGTCATCAACCGTTTTGCCGTTCTTGGGTTCCAGGAGATCCAGTGATTCCTGATGAATTTGTTTGCGAACTGAGAGTTCAAGATCATCTATGAAGATGCGTGAAGTGATCTGAAATGACTTTGCTTTTTCATTATATTCCATTTCCGTTACCGAAACATGTATGGGATGCGGAAACCATACAAGCAATAATCTTATCAGAATGATCATCATAGCTCAAAAGTAAACAGTATTTCTTTTAAATTCATTTAATTACTGCGTTGCAAAAACCGTGTCAATCTTTTTGTGTCTGTGATTTCGATTTTTCTTTCCGATCTTAGCACATTAGGTCTCCTGAATAATGTCGGAATTCCAGCTTTACTTCGGTCTTGGCAGAGACCACATTCTTGATTTCACTAACGGATATGATCACATCCTTTTTGTGCTGGCCTTATGCGCGGTCTACGTCGCTAAGGATTGGAAACAGATATTGATCCTTATCACTGCATTTACCATTGGTCACTCAATTACTCTGGCCCTTTCCACATTGGATATTATATCAGTGAATCCGTCACTCATCGAGTTGCTGATACCGATCACCATTTTCATCACTGCTTTTTCTAATCTTTTCCGAAAGGAAACGGCTCTCACCCAGGTTCGGGTACAAACGAACTACGTCCTTGCATTACTCTTTGGTCTGATCCATGGGATGGGCTTTTCCAACTATCTGAAGGCCCTTTTGGGTAAGGACAAAAGCATTCTCACACAGCTTTTTGCCTTTAATGTGGGTCTGGAATTCGGTCAAATAATAATCGTTGGGATTTTTCTATCCATTAGCTTTATTGCTATTGATTTATTGGGTACTAACCGCAGAGATCTTAAAATGGTCCTGTCATCAGCTATAGCCGGAATCTCTCTCATTTTAATAAAAGACAGATTATTTTAAACTGTTATTCTTTCCTTTTCAAGCACTGACCAAAACCATTAACCATGAAGAAATTACTTCTATTCATCACCCTCCTTTCCAGCACTGTTCTGTTTGCACAAGAGCAAAAAGCACAATGGAAAGGGAAGTTTGAGCAACTCGACCAGCAATTACCATCCCCTAATGAATTCCGATCGGGATCTGGTGCACCAGGCCCAAAGTACTGGCAACAACAAGCAGATTACGTCATCAATGCTGAGCTCAACGATGATAACCAAAGCATCACAGGTTCTGAAACAATTACTTATTCCAATAATTCTCCGGATGCATTAAAGTATCTCTGGCTTCAGCTTGATCAGAACATCAATGAAAAGAATAATGATGGTCAGAAGGTAAAAAGTACAACCATCAGGGATTCTATTAACACTAAAACCATCGCTTCCAATCTGAGAATTTCAGATTTTGACGGTGGTTTTAAAATTAAAAGTGTAAAAGATGCTTCCGGAAAAAGTCTTTCCTACACGATCAATCAAACAATGATGAGGGTTGATCTTTTACAGACATTACAGGCAGGTCAAAAACTTTCAATTGCTATAGAGTGGTCCTTTAACATTAATGATCGCATGTTGGATGCAACGATGAACGATGGTCGTAGCGGTATGGAGTATTTTCCTGAAGACGGCAATTACTCATACATCATTGCCCAGTGGTTTCCGCGCATGTGTGTGTATGATGATGTTATTGGATGGCAGAACAAACAATTCTGGGGACAAGGTGAATTCACTTTGAACTTTGGAAACTATGAAGTGAATCTTACAGTTCCATCGGATCATATTGTTGCTGCAACCGGTATGATTCAAAATCCTAAAGAGGTTTTGACTTCAACACAGATAGAACGTTTCGAAAAAGCAAAGATAACTTTTGACAAGCCGGTACTCATTGCTACACAGGCTGAGGCAATCGTTCGTGAAAAAACAAAATCAAAAGAAAAGAAAGTCTGGAAATTCAAAGCCGATAATGTCCGTGATTTCGCATTTGCAACTTCCCGTAAATTCATATGGGATGCTATGGCCGTTAAGATCGGAGACAAAACACCATTGGCAATGTCATACTATCCAAAAGAGGGAAATCCACTTTGGGAACAAGAATCTACAAAGGCTGTAAAGGCAGCTATCTCTACGTATTCAAAATATACAATTGACTATCCTTATCCTCAGGCAACTTCCGTTCACAATGCTTCGCTCGGAATGGAATATCCCATGATCTGCTTTAACGGTGCCCGTCCTAATAAAGACGGAACATTCAACGATCGCACAAAGTGGGCTCTGGTGGGAGTTGTTGTTCATGAAGTAGGTCACAACTTCTTTCCAATGATCATCAACAGTGACGAGCGTCAATGGACCTGGATGGATGAGGGTCTTGATACCTTTGTTCAATATCGCACTCAGGTTGAAAACTATCCTGACATGCCACAAAGAAGAGGACCAGCTTCTACCATCGTCCCTTACATGAAAGGTGATGCAACACTACAACGACCGTTGATGGTTAATTCAGAATCAGTTGTTCGTTCAAATTTTGGTAACGAACAATATTCCAAATGTGCTGCGGGGCTAAATATTCTTCGCGAAACAATCATGGGGCCTGAATTATTTGACAAAGCATTTAAGGAGTATGCTCAGCGATGGGCTTTTCATCATCCAAAACCAGCGGATTTCTTCCGCACAATGGAAGATGCATCTGCAGTAGATCTCGATTGGTTCTGGAGAGGTTGGTTCTACACGACTGATATCTGTGATCAATCCATTGATAAAGTGAAGTGGTATCAGGTGAAAAAAGAACAAAACAATGTTGAGAATAAAGGAAAGAGTATAAAGAAAGGAGACCTGACTTCTTCAACGACCGGTGGTGACGAAAAGAAGAATGATGACTTCAGTGGTGGCCCTCAACCTTTCTCTGTAATTCCAACTGATGCACGTTTTTACAGCGACTTTCAAAACAGAGTAGATGATAAAGCTCTTATCTCAAAAATGGAAAACAATAATTTTTATGAGATAACTTTTACGAATAAAGGAGAACTTGTGATGCCAATCATTATTGAGTGGACGTATAAAGACGGGACCAAGGAAATAGAAAAAATTCCGGTAGAGATCTGGCGCAGCAATGAAAAGACCGTCACCAAAGTTTTCATGAAGACGAAGGAAGTCATCAATATTGTTCTTGATCCAAAGAAGGAAACCACCGATATTAATGATGGTGATAATGTGTTTCCAAGAGTGGCGAAAGTGAATAAGTTTGATGAGATCAAGAAGAAGGCGAGTAATTAGAAAAGAAATAAAACACTATGAATAAAATACACCTTATCGTTCTTGTACTGCTTGCTTCATTAACAGCGGGCGCTCAGGATCAACAACCAAAATGGCAGGGAAAGTTTGAGCAGCTCGGCCAAATGCTCCCAACACCCAATAGTTACAGAAGTAGTTCAGGTGCGCCAGGAGCAAGCTATTGGCAACAAAAAGCTGATTACGTTATTGATGTTGAGTTGAATGATGAAAATCAAACGATCACAGGATCTGAGACGATTACCTATTTTAATAATGCCCCTGAAGATCTCAAATATCTCTGGCTTCAACTTGATCAGAATATCAATGCGGATGGCAGCATGACCAAAAAAACTTCTGGCGGCACAATTCGTGATTCAATTCCTGCTAAAATGCTGGCAACGACCACAAGTCTTTTCGATTACAAAGGTGGTTATAGCATCAAGCTGGTAAAGGATGCCATGGACAAAGATCTTCCATATATCATTAACAATACGATGATGCGTGTTGATCTTCCTCAGCCATTGAAGAAAGGTGAGAAATTCACATTCAAGATTTCATGGTCTTACAATATCAATGATATGATGATGATCAGTGGAAGAAGCGGAATGGAGTTCTTCCCTGCTGATGGAAATTACATCTACTTCATTGCACAATGGTTTCCACGCATGTGTGTGTTTGATGACTACGAAGGTTGGCAGAATAAACAGTTTCTTGGAGCAGGTGAGTTTGCTTTAACCTTTGGAAACTATAAAGTGAAAATTACAGTGCCCTCCGATCATATCGTTGGTGCTTCGGGTTGGCTTCAAAATCCAAAAGACGTCTTAACAAAAGACCAGATGGCCCGATTTGAAACTGCCAGAAAGACTTTTGATCAGCCTGTATTTATTGTAACGCAGGATGAAGCAATCAAAAAAGAAAAGGAACGTTCAAAAAAGAAGAGCACATGGGAATTTCATGCTGATAACGTGCGCGACTTTGCTTTCTCCTCTTCCCGCAAGTATATCTGGGACGCCATGGCCATAAAAAACGGAGGCAATAATCCATTGGGTCAGTCACTCTATCCAAAAGAAGGCTATACTCTTTGGTCGAAAGAGTCAACAATGGCTATTAAAAATACGCTGGATGTTTATTCAGCCAGAACAATCGATTATCCCTATCCAACAGCTTACTCATGCAATTGGGTAGGCGGTGGAATGGAATATCCAATGATTTCCTTCAATGGTGGCAGGCCTGCAAAAGATGGAACCATTTCGGAACGGACACTAACAAGAACTGTAAGTGTGATCGTGCATGAAGTTGGACACAATTACTTCCCAATGATCATTAATTCCGATGAACGTAAGGATACCTGGATGGACGAAGGGTTAAATTCTTTCCTTGAAAAAGAAACTATCAAAGAGCGATATCCAAAGCTGGATCATGTCTCAAACACTCCAAAGGGAATCGTTTCTTTCATGAAAGGTGATAAAGCAATGATGAGGCCTATCATGGCAATGTCGGATAACCAGGGAAGAAGCTTTGGTCCAAATGGATATAACAAGCCTGCTGCAGCTTTGACTCTTTTGAGAGAAACTGTAATGGGTCCGGAGCTTTTTGATAAAGCGTTCAAAGAGTATTCGCAACGATGGGCATTCAAGCACCCTAAGCCATCAGATTTCTTTCGCACAATGGAAGATGCTTCGGCAGTTGATCTTGACTGGTTCTGGAGAGGATGGTTCTATTCTACAGACAATGTTGATCTTACTGTCGATAATGTGAAATGGTTTAAAGTAAAAACGACCACCGTTGATCCGGAGAAGAAAAATATTTCTGTAAAGGCGGGGGATCTGTCCGCAACGTTATCAAAGGACAAAGCAGTTGATTTCAGCAATGGGCCGCAGGAGTTTACTGTAACCAATACGCCCGAAACAGACTATCGTGATTTCCGCAGTCGTATTGATGATGGATCAGTTCGCAAAAAGCTTGATGGAAAAAATCTTTATGAAGTGACCTTGAAAAACACAGGAGGTTTAGTTAGTCCTGTAATTATTGAGTGGACCTTTAAAGACGGATCCAAAGAACTTGAAAGGCTGCCTGCAGAGATCTGGAGATTGAATGAAACAGAAGTGAAAAAGGTATTCGTAAAGGAAAAGGAAGTTGTAAATATTGTAATCGATCCAAACCTGGAAACAGCTGACATTAATGTTACCGATAATGTCTTTCCAAAGAAAGCTGCCGTCAATAAGTTTGACGAGATCAAGAAAAAAACAAATTAGAATCAATTTCTATCAATAAAAAGAGCTCCACATCGGAGCTCTTTTTATTTAGAGGAGTCATCGAGATGATGCTTGTGTAAAAACCGGTGAACAATTGGTGTCAGGAATACCGCGACCGTGCTTAGGAAAACAACTCCACTGAAAATTGCATACACCGAAGCAAACCATTTAGCTCCATCATTTTTCATAGGATCAACGGGACCCATTCCTGTAAGGATCATAGAAGCATTGAGAAGCGAGTCCAACCAGTCGAGATCGTTTGTGTAATGATATCCCACTACACCGATTCCAAGTGAGGCTCCTATAATCATTATGGCAAAACCGGCGTAGCGAAGAATCTTTTTGAGAAATTCATCAAACGGCTGAAGAGGCTTTGTGTATTCTCTCATCAGGAGAAAAGTTTTCCAACCTTATTGAGATCAACATTTCCACCTGAGAGAATGATACCAACTTTCTTTCCTGCAAATTTCTTCTTCTCCTTCAAAACCGCAGCAAAGGGTACTGCACAGGAGGTTTCGATCACTATTTTCAGACGTTCCCAAACAATTCGCATTGCTTCAACAATCTCTTCATCCGTCACTGTGATTATCTCTTCAACATTCTCGTGAATGATGGGAAATGTTTTATCCCCTAATGAAGTGAGTAATCCATCAGCAATACTAGTAGTGGTTGAGGCCGCCTCAATCTTTCCTGCCTGCATTGAGCGAAATGCATCATTGACTAATTCCGGCTCACCTGCAATTACTTTTGTTTTAGGTGAGAAATACTTTTTCGCAAGGGCCGTGCCACTTAACAATCCACCACCTCCAACAGGCGCGACGATAAAATCCAGATCGCTGACTTCTTCAAACAACTCTTTTGCACAGGTTGCCTGCCCTTCCATCACATCGTAATTATTAAATGGATGAATCTCGGTAGCTCCTGTTTTCTTCACTACATCAGCAAGTGTTGATTCACGTGCAGCTAAGGTTGGTTCGCATTCAAAAATTTCGCCACCATAACCGCGAACTCCACGCTTCTTTATTTCAGGAGCGGTTCGTGGCATAACAATGTATGATTTGATGCCGAGTATTTTTGCAGCTCTTGCCAAAGCCTGTGCATGATTGCCCGATGAATGCGTTGCAACTCCTTTTTCTTTAAGTTCAGGAGTTAATTTCAATGAAGCATTCATCGCTCCCCTTGCTTTAAAGGCACCGACTTTCTGAAAGTTTTCACATTTAAAGAAAATATTACAACCCGCCATTTCATCTACTGAAGCGCTGGTCATAACGGGTGTGTGATGAATGTAAGGTTTGATTCGCTCGTGTGCCTCGGTGATAGAATCTTTAGAAGGAATGCTCATGGGATACGTTATTGAGTTATGAGTTGATCCATTTTACTTTTTCTTCGATTGGTCTTCTTCTGCCATCGGGTATTTCACCCTTAGGAACACCCACGTGTAAGAAACCCAAAAGTTTATCTTCCTTACCCAGGCCGAAAAATTCCTTTGCTTCTTCAAAATAGGTTATGCCACCAGAACTCAAATAGCAACCTACTCCATAAGCAGTAGCCGTGAGGTACATATTCTCAACAGCACAGTATACCGCTCCCAATTCTTCAATTTCCGGCGGACTTTTTCTTTCATCACGCTTCATCCCGACGGCTATAATATGAGATGACAGCATTGGTTTTGTCAGCAAACCCTGATAGCGATCTTCCTTGAATGAATCTGTTTTCATGGTAACCTCTTTATAACAAGCTGCCTGAAATTCAGCCAGTCTTTTTATTCCGTCACCAGTAAAAACGACAAAACGCCAGGGCTCAGTCATTTTATGATTGGGTGCCCAATTGGCATTTTCCAGCATTTGTCGAATAATGTCTTCATTAACCTTCACTCCGCTATAGTCCCTTTGAAAAACCGATCTGCGTTTCCTTATTAATTGATTAATCTCTTCTGTGTTGAATTTCATTCCGTTCTTTTCTTTCTGACGAAGGTAAGTTTTATACCCTTTGCTTCTAACAAAAAATTATAGAATGATCTGCAGAAGTTTGCAATAGAAAATGACGTAAATCGTCATAGTATTTATACTCCCATTTCTCCATGATCTATTTCCTTGTGTTTATCCTGTTTTGCTTCCTTTTCATTGTCTTGACAGGCTACTTCCTGTCTGGGCCAAAATATTCTGGTCCCGTCACGGATCACTTCGATGGTAAAAAATTTTTTACCCCTGGAGGCCGACCCGCGAAAGGTCTCTCAGATGTATTTGAATGGATGAGGAAAAGGAAAAGAACTCCATGGACAGAGAAAAAAGAAATTGGCGCAGGCAATAAACCTCCTGAACGAGTAGGTCGCGGAACCCGCATCACATTTGTAAATCATTCTACATTCCTGATCCAAACTGATGGAATCAATATCCTTACCGATCCTGTCTGGAGCGAACGTGTTAGTCCATTCTCATGGGCAGGGCCTAAAAGAATGAGACCACCTGGAATTCGAATTGAAGATCTTCCAAAAATTGATGTGATCTTATTAAGTCATAATCACTATGATCATCTCGATATTATGACGTTGAAGAAGCTTTCCAACCAGCATCATCCCAGGATCATAACGGCATTGGGTGTGAAAGCATTTCTTGATCAGCACAACTTTAAAGATGTCACTGATCTTGACTGGTGGCAGGAATTTTCATTTACGGAATCTATCAGGATTCAGGCTGTACCCGCGCAGCATTTTTCAAGTCGCGGAATGTTCGATCGAGACGCAACATTATGGTGTGGATTTGTCATTAACCGGCCTGGGGGAAATATTTACTTTGTTGGTGATACAGGTTACAACGAATTTATTTTTAAGGAGATCGGCGCCAGATGTAATCCCATCAACATTGCATTGATACCTATTGGAGCATATAAGCCTGAATGGTTTATGTCCCCTATCCATTGTTCACCAGAAGAGGCTGTCAAGATTCATCAGGAGATAAAGTCAGCACAAAGTATTGCCACACATTTTGGAACCTTCCCATTGGCGGATGATGGGGATGAAGAGCCTGTTAATGCTCTTGAGGTCGCTCTTCGTAATAACAATATTGCCAAAGAGGATTTTACTACAATGAAAGAGGGAGAAGGAAGAGATTTTTGATTTTCCTAAACAGGATAGCTCACTACAACTGTCTTCAACAGATCTTTAATTGTCGAGTCCTGGGTAATCGCTACTTCCGGTAACTGAATGTGAAGTCTTTGCTCTGTTTCAAACAGCACCCAATTCAATTCTGCAGCAGTTGCTCCCAATGATTTGAAATCTGTTTTACTGGTTAACTCCTTTTGATGGGTACTTAAAACATTTTGAAGCACCGAAATGACAACCTTGTTATACATAGATAGGGGGTTTATCGTTGCCTTACACAAGTCAAGTTTGCAATATTTCCCATCATAAGACGCGTTTTCCTTGATTTTATTTTGATTGTACGGTAATCCTTGGGGGAATTAGTTTGTAAACAACAGGCGTTACCACTCTTGAAAGCACTGTAGAACTGATCAATCCACCGATTAAAACGATTGCAAGCGGACTTATCAACGGGTTAGTGGAAATAGCGATTGGCATCAATCCTCCAATGGCAGTTAGTGAAGTTAGTATGATCGGAAGGAATCTAACTTCGCCTGCTTCCCTGATTGCGTCCTCCAAAGGTCGTCCCTGTTCCCTTAATTGGTTAGTGAAATCAACCAGCAAAATTGTGTTCTTAACTTCAATTCCTGCCAAAGCAATCATCCCAACAATGGCAATGAATGATAAAGAATTTCCTGTTACCAGTAATGCAAGAACCGCCCCTACCATCCCCAGTGGAATAACAGATAGTACAATCAAGGTGCTTTTAAAAGTTCCGAACTCAAGGATCAATACTGCGATGAAAAGAAAAACAGTAATGATGATAACACTCATAAAGCCGCCGAAAGATTCATTGCGGGATTCCAGCTCACCACCCATTTCATAAGTATAGCCTGCCGGCAGTTTAAGTGCATTCATTTTTGTGATCACATTCTTTGTAACGTTATCGCTCAGATATCCTTTTTTAACAAAAGCACTTACAGATACAATTCTCGTTTTATCGTAATGATCAATTTTTATCGGTGAGGATTCGAAGCCAAGCTGTGCTACTTGCTTCAGGGGAATCGCCTGTCCGGCAGAATTATTGATATAAAGATTTTCCAGAACATCCAGCGTCGGATGCTCTTCCTTTGCTTTTGTAACAACAATCTCATAATCATCGCCATCCTCATCGGAGAATTGACCCGCGTTAAGTCCTGAAATAGCAAGCCTTACCGTACGATCAATGCTGACCGTTGGAATTCCTAACATCCTTGCTTTATCCTTGTTGATCTTCAATCGTATGTCAGACTTTAAATGAGTCACAGGATTGTTGATGTAGATAGTTCCTTCTGTCTTTGTTAATAAATTTTCAACGGAAGCCGCCAATGTTCTCAGCGTATCCAGATTTTCACCAAACAGTCTGACCTCCACCGGAGCTACGATAGGTGGTCCCTGTTCAAAATTCTTAACTTCAACTTTAGCATCGGGATAAGGAGTCCATTTTTTTCTAAGTTCTTCAATGATTGCGAGCTTCGTTTCAGGCTTTGTATCTTCTTTGAGCTGCACAAAAATTTGCGAATAGTCTGTGCGTTCATTCTCTGGAATAACATTGTAATATATCCGGGGATTTCCCTTTCCAACATTTGTGGCAAAGTATTTTACTTCGGCATGTTTCTTTAGTTCTGATTCAATCTTCTTTGTCACATCATTGGTATAATTAAGATTCGACTGAAGAGGCGTGGTCACTTCTACAAGAAATTGCGGTTTTTCTGAAGCTGGGAAAAGGCTAAACCCAATCACTGGAAACAATTGAAGAGATCCTATGAAAATTGCCAACGCAACAGCAATAGTAACATATGGTCTTGCCAAAGCTCTCTCAAGGATTGGACCATAACTTCCGTGAATGACTTTCTTCAGTGCACGCATGAACATGTTGCCGTCAGGATGTCCAGTATGTTCTTTCAATAAACGACTTGATAAGAATGGAATGATAGTAAGCGACACCAGAAGTGATGCAAGAACACATGTTATGACACCCATTGGCAGACTGCGTATAAATTCTCCAGCTGCTTCCGGAAGAAACACCAAAGGCATAAAAGAAATGATCAACGTGACGGTGCATCCTAAAACTGCCATCCCAATTTGCTTTGTTCCTTTTAGAGTAGCGTCCATTCGTGAATGTCCTTCTCTCATCCATCGTTCAATGTTCTCAACGACCACAATACTGTCATCCACCAGAAGTCCAAGGGCCACTACCAACCCGACAATACTCAACTGATTTAAATTAAATCCCAGTACATTCATCAGTGTGATTCCAATCGCGAGTGAAAGTGGAATGGATATCATTACAATCAAGGCCGCGCGCTGACCTAATGGCAATAGTGTAAAGGCAACCAAAAGAATTGCAATAATAAAATCTACACCCAATCCACTGAGACGTGTGTTGACATTATTCGCCTGATCAAAATGATGAACAAGATCAATGTTGGATGGTAATGTTTTTTTGAATTTTTCAATTACTGGTAAATACTGAAGCTGTGTTTTTGAAATATTTTCTCCGGGCTTCTGGGCGGCAACTATAAATACACATCGATGTCCATTGAGTCGTGTAATGTGCTTCTCTTCAGAATAATCGAAGTAGACATTTGCAACATCCTGAAGCAAAACATTTTTTCCATTGATCGAATAAATAACGGTTGATTTTATCTCATTGATGTCAGTGTAATTTCCGCTAGTTTTTATATTGAACGATTTGTTTCCCGCATCAACACTTCCTCCCGGAATGTTAGCGATTTCACTTTGAATACTCCCCGTGACCGCATCTAATGGAATGCGCATGGATGCCATCTTCTCCAATTGGAGATCAACTCTGACTATTGGATCGGGCAAACCAAATATTTTAACTCTCTTAAGTGTATTGATTTTTTCAAGTTCATCCTGAAGATTTTCTGCGCTTTCACGAAGTTTATCTCTCGTCGCATTTTCTGAAACAAGTGCCAGCTGGATTACATTTACATCAGAGGGCAGTACCTTTCTAACCTCCACACTGCTAATATCTTTGGGCAGTTCATCACGTAGAGAATTCACTTCACGAACAAGCTCCTGATACTTTTCCTCAAGATTGCTTTCATACTTATATTCAACGAACAACACCACAACACCATCGCTAATGTTGGTTTTTACCCGCTTTATACCCTCCAGGCTTGTTACTTTTCGTTCTATGGGTTCCGCCACCAGTTCTTCCATATCCTTGGGACTGGTCCCCGGATAGATCACAACTATTGGAAATTGTGGCGCGTGAATTTCCGGATCCTCAGAGCGAGGCATATTTAAAATCGTAGTCACACCCAACGCAATGATCATTAAAAAGATCACGAGTGTGAATTGATAATTCTTTACTGCGTATTCGGATATTTTCATAAGGACTAACTTAAAATTGAAGAGGAGTCAAGTGTTACTCGATAATGCGAATAGCAGAATTATCAGTGAGGTAAGCGCTACCAGAAATGATCAGTGACTTTGCTTTTTCAAGTCCGGAGGTTATCTGCACATGATCTCTTGAGATGCTTCCTAAAATAACCTTAACCTTTTTTGCTGACTTGTTATCTTCTGTGATAAAAACATACCCATGCTGTGCATCGCTATCCAGTAAAGCATCAAATGGGATTATCCAGGATTCACTCGTGCGGGAAGGTGTGATACTTGCCTTTCCAAACATTCCGGTAGCAAAAGAATGAGCCGGCTTTTCATTGATCGTCAGTTCTAATGTGAATGATCCGGATTGTGGATCTGTTCCTTCAGACTTGCGAGTCACTATCGCAGTAAACGATTCATCAGGAAATGCATCAATCGAAACTCTTGCGATATCTTTTAGGGAAATAGATGACCAATCCCTATCACCTACTCCACAACGAACAATCCAGCCCCCTTTCTTCGCACCGTTGGTAAGCAATACTGCTGATCCCGAACTGATCACCTGTCCTTCGCTGACAAATTTTTTCAAAACATATCCATCAGAAAGAGCACGTATCTCTGAAAAACTTCTGTTGAACTGCGCCGTTTCGAGTTGCTTTTGTGCAATGGAAAATCCTGTCTGACTATTCTGGAATTGCTCCAGAGTGACAACGCTGTCTTTATAAAGTTTTGAGAACCGATTAAAATCACGTTGCGCTTTTTCAAATGCCAGCGTTGCCTGAGCAACGGTTGCATTGATCTCTGTCAGATCCAATGTTGCAAGTAATTGGCCTTTGCGGATGGCATCTCCTTCTCTTACGTTGATCGAACGAATTACACCGCCTGGCTTAAAGGAAAGATAGGTTTCATCATCGGTTGTTAACTGACCTGAGACCTGAATCACTGGTTGAACACTGCTTTTAGCAAGAGTCATCACCTTTACTGGAATTATATTACTGACATCCTCTTGTTGAACTTCAGTCTTCTTTCCACAAGCCTGAGCAAGAATGGCAACAATTGTTAAAGGGAGTATAAAGTTTTTCATAGTCATGAATTTTATTCTGAATGTTTTAATTAATAGCATAGCTCGCAGTTTCTCGTTCATATTGAGCTGCTGCTGAAAGCACACGATACCTGCTGATTGAAACCTGAAGCTGCGCTTGTGTTAATTGATTGCGTGCATCGATGGCTTCAATAAACGTATTGACTCCTTCTTTGTATCCCTTGTCAATTAACTTCTGGTAGCTGGTGGCCGCTTCCTCCTGCTTTTTAGCCGATTGATAATTCTGATGAGCAGTGTACAAATTATTCTTAGCTGCCTGTGCGCTTAGATTGATCTGCTGTGCATTGTTTGAGAATCCAAGTTGGGCTGATTTCAAATCAAGACTCGTCATCTTTGACTTATTCCGATTTCTGTTGGCTGCGAATATGGGTACGTCTAACTGTACACCTAGAAGATAATACCGCGAAGCACTACTCACTTTCCAGTCTTGCGCCTGAGAGCCAAGATCAAGAAAGCCATTTACCTTTGGTACCCAAAAAAGCTTATTCATTTTTACAATGTTGTTGCTTAGGGAAATACTTTCTCGCAGCATCTTTAACTCTTCCCGGTTTTGAGTAGAAAGCGAATCACTAACCGTAAGGTTTAGTTTTGAAAATTCCTCCTGAGCATCAAGCGTTGCCTGAACAACCTCATTGCTTTTGCGATTCAATAAAAAGTTGAAGTACAGCTGTGCATTCTGGACTTGTCTTTCCGCATCTGATTTTTGAGCGCTCGTTGTTTCAATTTCACTTTGAGATCTTAAAATGTAGGCCGGAAGTCCTTTACCATTTTCAAGCAAAGATTCATTCACACGTTTCCCCTCTTCTCCACGCTTCAGGGCACTTTCGTAAATTCTGATTGCTTCGTTAGCACTTAGATAATTAAAGTATGCAACCTTGATATTCTTAATGAGTTCACGTTTATAGATGTCTGCCTCAAATTCCTGAAGCACTACCTGCTGTTGCGAAATCTTTCTGTTGTAAATAAGGTCTGTGTTGATAATCGATACAGTGGTGTGAACCTTCGCATCATAAAAATTATAAGGAAAAAAATTCTGGTTTACATTTTCAATCTGAGGAAATGCATCACTGCCTGTCAGTTGATTAAGTGTAGAATAAACAGGATTCAAAAGATCCCCTACCGGAATAGCAATACTTCTTCCTCCATTGCCACTTGTGTAGTTGCCCTGTAAACCAACTGTTGGTGTGAAGTAACTATTTGCAATGCGTAGAGACAGCATCGCCTTCTCCAAAGCAATATTTCTTTGCTTTAAAACGATATTATTTGCCAATCCCTCTCTGATGTATTCCTCCAGAACAGTTTGGGACCTGACATTCTGGGCTAATACCAGGAAAAAGGCGATTAATAAGGTACTGATAACTGTTTTCATAATGAACAGTGTTTATTGATTAGGTAAATTTTTTTACTTGAGTCGTTCCAGCATGGAGATAAAGGTGTTCATTGTATGATCAGTGACCTGATTAATGTTCGCCATTTCCGTCTTTACCTGACGTACATGATCAAGGTGACCACTCGTGCGAAGAGAGGCAAGACCATGAACGGTTGACCATACCAAAAACGAAAATCCATTCGGTTCAAAGTTCCGGAAGTATCCATTGTTCTGACATGCTATAACGGTTTCCAACAAATAACGGAATGCGTCATCTCCTTCGTCCCAGCATAGCGTAAGATCAAGTTCAAGCACCTCCAAAGGTTCATGCATAACAAACATAAGCTGATAAAAATCAGGGTTTTCAGAGGCAAAATTGATATAAACGTGACCCATTGCCTTTAATCGCTCAAACGGATCAGAGACATTTTCCAATGTTTTAAAGGCTGCTACCAACATCCTGAAACCCTCTTTATGAAGAGCATAAAACACTTCATTCTTATCTTTAAAATGGAGGTAAATGGTTGCGGGACTGTATTCAATCTTCTCAGCAATATTTCTCATCGAAGTTGCTTCATATCCCTTTTCAAGAAACAATTCCTTAGCCGCTTTTAAGATTGTCTCCTTCAGATCTTCCTTGTGCCGCTGCTTTCTGTCTTCGATTCCCATAACTTTGAACGTGTACGTAAAATTACTAAACAGTGTTCAGTAAATATTCGGTTTTTTCAAAAAAATTTGAAATGGCTCGTTTTGAGCTCAAATGACGGTTCTTCCTGTATGGGATGTCGGATGTATATTTAAATTCTTCTTGGAAGCATGACATACGACTACATAATTGTTGGAGCTGGTTCGGCAGGTTGTGTTCTGGCAAACCGCTTAACCGAGGATCCGTCCAAAACCGTTTTGCTGCTCGAGGCTGGTGGTAAAGACAATCATCCGTTCATTCAATTGCCCGGAGCTTACATGAAATTGCATCACAGTTCTATTGACTGGAATTGCTATTACACAGAACCACAGGCAAATCTTGCCAATCGGAAGATCTATCACCCAAGAGGAAAAGTATTAGGTGGATCAAGTTCTACCAATGCAATGGCATACATCCGTGGACAGAAAGAAGATTACGATCATTGGAATTCACTTGGTTGCAAAGGTTGGAGTTATAGCGAAGTGTTACCCTATTTCAAAAAATCAGAGAACAACGAACAGTTTGAAAATGATTTTCATAGCAAAGGCGGACCTTTAAACATAACACAGGCTTACTGGCACCACACTGTTCTTGGCAAAGCATTTATTGACGCTTGCGCTGAAAAAGGTATTCTTCTGAATAACGATGTGAATGGAGCATCTCAGGAAGGTGCAGGATGGTTTCAGTATACGATGAAGGATTCCAGGAGGATGAGTGCTGCCAGAGCTTTCCTGACTCCTATCGTTCATCGAAAAAATCTTACGATCATAACAAGAGCGATCTGCAAGCGCATCATTATTGAAAATGATAGTGCAAAGGGAATTGAATTCATGAACGATCAAAGCAATACGCTTGTCGCGAGAGCAAAAAGAGAAGTCATTCTGAGTGCAGGCGCCTTTGAGTCTCCTAAATTGCTCTTGCTTTCTGGAATAGGTCCGAAAAATGAGTTAAAAGAGCTTGGAATCGAGCATAAAAGAGATCTTCCTGGAGTGGGAAAGAATCTTCATGATCATTTGTTTTACCCTGTCAGCAGCCTTTGCAACAAGCCCATCAGTAACAATCATTATCTTCCTTTACACCGACAGGCGATTGAGATCATAAAATATCTTTTCACAAAGAGCGGTCCTTTATCCATTGGACCATTGGAAGCAGTTGCTTTTTTAAAGTCTTCGGAAGAGATCGCTACTCCTGATCTTCAGTTTCAATTCACACCAACCAATTCAGGTGTGGAGAAAGTTGCCGACATGTATGATCTTGATTCTTTCACACGAATGGATGGTTATACTATTCTTCCTACTCAAGTTCGCCCTTTAAGTCGTGGATACGTAAGCTTGTGGAGTGCTAATCCGACTGAGGCGCCCATCACTCAACCTAATTATCTTTCAGAATCTGAAGATGTTAAGGTTCTAATCGCCGGAGGTAGAAAAGCAATGGAAGTATTGGAAGCATCCTCATTTGATTCATTTCGAATAAGGACTCACTTGCCTGCTCTTCATTCCTCTGATGATGACTGGCTTCGATACATCGAACAATCAGCAGAATGTGTTTATCATCCGGTTGGAACCTGCAAAATGGGAGTCGATGAAATGGCGGTGGTAGATCCTAAGCTTCGTGTTTATGGAATAGAAAATCTTCGCGTCGTTGATGCGTCCATTATGCCTCGCATTTCAAGTGGAAATACAAACGCTCCTACCATTATGATCGCCGAAAAGGCAAGCGATCTGATTCAAAACCGCTAATCCTTTGCCCGATTAATGAAAAAAGTTAGGCCCCAAAAATTCTCTCTTAGGCTAACTAGGGGGAATAAGCTTTTAAGTTGTCATAACCTCAGAAGCCCAAAACCGTAAATTGCACTGTATTTCAACCAAAAGCAGTGGATTTACTCGAGCAACAGGTATTTACCGCGTTACAGGAGGGCAACGAAAGTGCTTTTGAGATGCTATTTAAGACCTATTATAAGCCGTTATGCAATTATGCCTATTCCTTTCTTAATGACAGGGATGAGGCTGAGGAGGTTGTTCAATCTGCTTTTATAGGTATCTGGGACAAAAGAAATTCTATTGAAATACAAACTTCCATGAAGTCTTACCTGTATCGTATGGTCCGCAACGCCTGCCTTAATGTGATCAAGCATGTTAAGGTAAAGAAGGTGCATGCCAAATACGAAATGGCCGGTGGTGAACCCGTGCATGAAGAAGTAGGGCAAGCTGTACTGGCGTTAGAACTTGAACAAAAAATATACGAAGCGATGAAAGCATTGCCTGAACAATGCAGAATTGTTTTTCAATTAAGCCGCTTTGAAGAATTAAAGTATGCTGAGATCGCTGAACAACTCAGTATTTCAGTAAAGACTGTAGAGAATCATATGGGGAAAGCGCTTAAGATCATGCGCAGTCAGCTCAAGGATTATTTGCCGTTATTATTAATATTTATGAAGGACTGGGTCGAATAACTTGGAAAGAGACATTAACGATATCGATGATTTGATTGGAAAGGTTTTGGCTGACGAAGCCAGTGCTGATGAACAGTCACGCCTTACCGCATGGCTTCAGATCAGTGCTGAAAATCAAAAGTACTTTGATCAGGTAAAAAAGATTTTTGATACCGCCGCATCCAATACGGTTCAATTAAATTTCGATGCAGATGCTGCCTGGAAAAAGGTTCAAAGCAAACTGCATGAATCCAGATCTGATAATCATATGTTCTTAATGCAGGGTTCAAGAAATTATAAACTTCTTAGAATTGCTGCTAGTGTCATACTCCTGTTGGGTGTAGGAATTTTTGGATATCAGTTTCTCTATTCTCCACCCTCACAAACTTTCGAATTTGTTTCGGATGCTACTACAGCTCAGGATACTCTTCCTGATGGAAGTACCGCGTTCCTCAATAAAAAATCATCTATCAGTTATGAGTATGCTCCTCAAGAAAAAATCCGCAAGGTAAAATTGAAGGGTGAGGGATTCTTTGAAGTTAAACATGAGGAAGAAAAACCTTTCGTTATTGAGGCTGAAGAAGTGCTTGTGCGTGATATTGGTACTTCTTTCAATGTAAAGGCTTATCCTGAAAGTGATACTGTGGTTGTAACTGTAAAAACAGGTGAGGTTCAGATTTATACTTTAAAAGACGAAGGTCTTGACCTTAAAATGGGGGAGACCGGTATTTACAATAAGCGTTTAAAAGAGTTTACGCGTCTTGAAAAGATTGATACCAACGTGCTTTCTTATAAAACCCGGATATTCAGTTTCAATAATACGGATCTGAAATCTGTAATCTCCAAGATCAGTGAGGTTTACAACATAAAAATAAAGCTTGACAACCCTGCTCTGAATACCTGTCTCATAACTGTTAATTTCCATGGTGAATCAATTGAAACCATTGTCGATGTCATTGCTGAGACACTGAAGCTTAAGGTTTCAAAAAATGATAAGGAGTTTGTTCTAACTGGCACTGCCTGCAATCAGTAATTACCGTGATGAAACAGGTTTTTCTTGCTTGGGTGTTCTTGCTGATTTTTTCTTCACTCTATGCGCAGAAAGTTCCTATTCTGGAAAGAAAATTAACGGTGAGCTTTTCTGAAGAAAAAATTCCAGCTACCCTTTCCCGCATTGCACAAGAAGGAAAATTTTCATTTTCTTATAATTCCTCCATCATTTCTAATGATCAAACTGTCACATTAACTGCGTCAAATAAAACTGTGAGAGAAATTCTCAATGAGATCTTCAAAGGAGGAATGGACTATAAAGAGAAAAGTAATCATCTTATTCTTACAAAGGTCATTGTTAAACCACAACCGTCTACCATTGCCGTTATCATCAGTGGATATGTTGAAGATGCTGTAACAAAAGAAAGAATCGCTGATGTTAGCGTCTACGATAAAAAATCCGTCACCTCCGTCATCACAGATGAGTATGGTTATTTCAAGATGAAACTTGATAAAAAAGATCAGACGGCTTCAATTGCGGTTAGTAAGCGCGACTATCGGGATACGCTGGTGACCATCACAGCGCCCGGCAATCAATATCTCAATATTTTGATTGAGCCATTAGGAAAAGATTCGTTGATCGTTCAGGCTACTACATCTCCTAAAGATTCCATAAAAGAAGAACTCGCGATGCCCTACAATGATGAACCTAATGTCAGAAACATCAGCGATACACTTTACAGCGATATTCAAATTTCACTCTTACCCTTTCTTGGTTCGAATGGATCACTCAGCGGAAACGTCATCAATAATTACTCAATCAATATGCTGGGCGGTTATTCAATGGGAACGCGTCAGATAGAGTTGGGGTTTTTCGCCAACATTGATCGTGGTGATGTAAGCTGGCTTCAGATTGCTGGTCTCGGAAACCTGGTAGGAGGAAATGTTTACGGTGTGCAGGCCTCCGGATTTTTTAATGTGAATGGTGGTGAGACCAAAGCGGCGCAGTTGACAGGATTTGGAAATGTAAACTTTCACGATTTCAAAGGTGTCCAGGTAGCAGGATTCGGCAATGTCAATCTCTCGTCAGCGGATGGAGTGCAGGTAGCAGGATTTGCCAATCTTGTTAATGGTCCATCACACGGAGTACAGGTAGCGGGTTTTGCCAACTTACAAACCAGCAGATACATCGGTCCTCAGATTGCAGGCTTCAGCAACATTGCTACGGACCACATTACAGGTTCACAAATCTCTGCGTTCTTTAACTATGGAAAAAAAGTAAGCGGAACGCAAATTGGTTTATTTAATGTCGCGGATAGCTTAAGCGGAGTTCCGATCGGTCTTGTAAGCATTGTGAAAAGCGGATACCACAAACTGGAAGTGTCTGCTGACGAGATTTTTTATACTAACGTAGCTTTCAGAACGGGAGCACAAAAATTCTATAACATTATCCTTGCGGGAATAAAACCAGAACACACTATCAACAGCACAAACGTATGGACATTTGGTTATGGAATCGGAACAGCACCAAAGTTAACACGCTGGCTTCAGTTGAATGCAGATATAACTTCACAACATGTAAGCAAAGGAGATTTCACCAGTGAACTCAGTCTTCTCAATAAGGTGCATCTTGGATTGGATTTTCGTCTGGCAAGAAAGTTTTCAATCTATGGCGGCGTGACTTTGAATGGATACCTGACAAATTCATCTTACACAGACTATCCAGCACTGTTCAGCAATTTTTCGCCATCCATCATCAACGATCACACGTATGGCAGTGGAACTAATCTAAAAATGTGGTGGGGAGCAAAAGTCGGACTGAGATTTTTCTAATCTCATTGATCAGAGTTTCCTGGGTTTCTTAAATCTCTGATCAATTGCATCTGCTTCAAACAGCAACGCCCGGATCTGATCATCATTAATATCACTCAGTTTTTTGAAATACATGCAATAAACCTGTTTCCTGTTTTCCTTCTGAAGAAGTCCTTCATCGTTAGCCATGAGATTGCCCTGGCAAAACCCAAGCGTTACGCCTTTCTTATCATGTGCTTCCTTTGTCTTTTCCATACCTTCAAATAATGATGGTGGCCAAATGAAACATATCATGCGATGGTGTTTGTAAAATGGGACATTAAAAGAATAGTAGCCCTTCTCTTCAGCCCCTGGCAGACACTCTTTCACAAGTAACCGAAGACGCTTAACAATCATCTTTTCATTCTTCGGCAGGTCTTCCACGATTTCGTCAACCGATTTTCTCATATGTGCCAGGCGGACAGTAATGTTTTGCGAATTTAATTATCTTTCCCGCATGCTAATTGCGTTTGACATTGGAAATAGTGATATCACGATGGGTTTGTGGAATGGCACAGACTGGCAGGTGTGGAGAATTCCTTCCCGCACCGATCAACCAGAGCTTTTCTATGGAATAAAAATCCGTGACTCTCTCCTTGAGGCAAATGTCTCCATTGATAATATTGACATCATTGTCATAAGCAGCGTTGTTCCTGGATTGACAGACAAAATAAAAAATGTAGTTCGTTCTCTCTTCAAAAGAGAACCCATCATTCTTGGACCTGCTGTTTATGATAAGCTTCCGCTTGAGGTATTGAATCCTTTTGAGATTGGATCTGATTTAGTTTCCAACGCAATGGCAGCGTTTTCCAAATTTAAACAAACCTGCATCGTAGTAGATTTCGGCACTGCATTGACATTCACCACTGTTTCCGGCGAAGGAAAAATATTGGGAGTTTCAATCGTACCAGGATTGCGTACTGCCGTGCGGGCCCTGTCTCAAAATACTGCCAAACTTTTCGACGTTCCATTAGAAATGCCAACTTCAGCATTGGGTCGAAATACAGTAACTGCTATTCAGTCAGGAATTGTCATTGGATATGAGGGGCTGGTTAAAAGCGTGGTTCTGGCGATCCGAAAGGAATTAAAAACAGAGTGTCCTGCCGTCGCCACTGGTGGATTATCATTCGTCATTACGTCTTTGAAAGGATTTTTCCATACGGTAGATCCTCAACTTACACTCGATGGCCTGAGAATTATTGGAGAAATTCTAAGTGAAAAGAAAAGCTGATCGAAACTATGTGTTAACGGTTTCGTTATAGCGCCAGACACATTTCTAAGGGAGTTTTAAATTATCCTTACCTTCGGTAATCATTATCCACTCAAACTCAAATCAAGTGAAAATTAAAACAGCTTGCTTAATATTTGTTTGGTCTCTTCTGCTTTATTCCTGCAAGGAAGTTTCTTTTCGTGAACCACAGCCTGTGGGCGTTCCTGCACTTAAAGAAGTTCCTAAGGCGTTGCAAGGTCGTTATGTGGGAATCGATGAAGACGGAAAAGAAACCGATACTGTTATTGTTGAATCCTGGGGCTATCATATCAAGGATACTGATGACAATGATTGGCTGGGTCGCGGGGTGATAAGTGATTCCCTGGTTATTAAGTATTTTGAGGATTATTGCTTTGTGAACTTCCGTTCCGGAGATCAGTGGGTGCTGAGAGTTATTAAACAAAAACCCAGCGGAGATATTCAGTTCTTATCCATCAATGTATCTGATGATAAGAAAAGAAAAGATATTCTTAAAAAACTTAACAAAAAGAAACTTACGGTTAAAGAAATTGAACGCAAGGACGATACGTATTATCAGATCAACCCCACTAAAGAACAGTTAGTTCAATTACTCAAAGAAGGATTTTTTACCGGTGGCGATCTGTCGAGAATGAAATAATTCAATATTAAAAGATTGAGAATAAAGAAGATCACCGCTTCTTTATTCTCAACTTCAAAACCTTCTACGGTTTCTTTTTTAACAGGCTCTTCAGTTTCATCAATTGATTTACCGGATCTGCTGCCTTTTTAGTTGTGTCTTGCGCGGCTGCTTTGGTTGTGTCTGTCGTCTTCTTTCCATTCAAAAGATCTTTAACAACATCTTCAGGTTTCTTTCCTTCGATAATCTTTTGAGCAGCATCTTTTGCTTTTTCCTGGGCGGCTTTGGTTACCGCTTCCTTGATTTGTGCCTTCTGTTCTGCGGCTATCAATTTCGTTTTGGGATCTTTAAACGTTCCACCAACACCAATAGTAACCGGTATCTTGTCAGTGGCATTGTTACTACCGGTATACTGATTGATAAACCCTTGAAGTTGTGCACCCATCTGACCTGCGGGAACCATCATTTTCAAAGAATAGTCAATCGATTGATCAAGGCCGGTACTACCCGTGATGGTAGTAGCATAGTCACCGAATTTCACATCAAATGGCTTTACGCTGAACCGGCCGTTTGAAATATTGGCTGACATCAGTACATCTTTCAATGAAACCTGGTCTGTGTTGTTAAGTTTCGTCAGGCTTGTAATTCCCGATACAAGTTTTGATTGCGTTAATGAAGCTTCAGCAACTTTAATAAGACCATCCATGTTTACCGTCCCCATGTTCGGCATCATATTTTTATTGAGTTCTCCATTGATCTTAAAGTTCGTTGAGAATAAACCATTGACCATTCCGGCAATCGGTGCATAGGTTTTTATGATAGAGAATGAGGCCGCCGCTTTCTGAATGGAAAGGCTCTCTATTTTCACATCCATATCATACTTGGGATGCTTGATATCATTCGCATTGTATGTTCCACTCATCGCAAATGCGCCACCCAGCATGTTGAATTTCAGTCCATTTAAATTCGCGATGCCATCCTTCAAGATCACGTCTCCGCTTGCATTGGTAATTGTGTAGTCCATCATCCTTACTTCGCTAACGGTTGACTTCATTATGAAGTCAATATTTTTAGGAATCGGAATCACACCGAATGAAGTGGTATCTGTTGTTGCCGGGGTACCGCTATCTGTCATAAATTCGTTTAGATCAAAAAGTTTTGAATTAAAATTCACAGAACCTTTGATCGTTTCATTACTCAGTACATAAGCAATGTAATTTGTTACCACTCCTGTTACATTGAAATCACTTTTACCAACCGTACCATTCAATTTGGTCAACTCAATCTTTTGTGGATTGAATGAGGCGTCTGCTTCCGACAGTGTTACTTGTGGAAGATCCTTTGCAACATACTTGAATGCACGAAGAGATGCTGTTCCGCTTGTTGGAAGCTTGTCATATCTCTTTGCTGTCACATCAGACATCTTTCCTTTTGTCTGAATATCTGCTTTCACTTTTCCTGCGATGGTCATGCCTTCCAAAGGGAAGATCTTCGTCATCTTTTCAAGGTCTACTCCACCATTTGCTTTTAAGTCCCATGTATAGTCATCAAGATTCTGCAGAAGTAAACTAGCGGTTAGCTTTTCTCCATCCAGCAACATTGAAAAATCATTCACCGCGATGAATGTCTCTGCCATTCTTCCAGAAGTGTTCTTGATCGTGGCTGACATTTTTAGATTCTCCAGAGGTAATGGAAACTTGGAAGATTTAACATATCCGTCAGACAGTGCCATTGAAACATCCATTGCAGGAATAATCTTCCTAATGCTGTCATACACTCCTTTTGCAGAGGCATCCACAGAATAAAACCCTTTCATTTCAAGACCATCCATTGGAAACATTTTGCTCAATTCAGCGAGATTGAGTTTTGCTTTCAGATTTCCATCCATACGATAGTCGCGAAGGTTTTCAATCAGAATTCGTGCATCGATCGGATTAGATCCGAAATCGAGGTGAAGTTTTTTCAGGTCGACCATTGTATTATTGATGACTCCATCCTTGTTATCGACCAGTAAGTCCATATTGATGTTGTTGACCGCTGTTGGAAGGTCAGGATATTTAAACATTGCATCCTTGACTTTCAAATCAAGATTGAATGCTGGCATTTGCTTATCACTGTATGTTCCCTTCACGAACCCCGAGAATGCGAGATCACCCTTAGTTTCAATACTTTTAAAATCCTTGGTGTACATCCCTGGTACCAGGGAGAGAAGACTTTTAAATGTATTTTCAGGGCTCTTAAATGTTATGTCCATTCCAAAGTTGTCAGGATTCATCTTGAACCAACCATCAAATCCCATTACAAAGTCGTTGATCTTTGCTGAGTTCTCTTTGAACGTATACTTCGTTATGTTTTCGCTGATGGAAATTACGGCGTCAATCTCAGCTCGCTTATTTGTAAGGAATTGCATTTCTCCCATGGAGGTGTTCACTGTATCTGCTACTGTGTGAGTTCTTAAATCAAAAACATCCTGAGTAAAATCTCCACTGCCCGTGTGATTGAGACCCTTAATAGATAAGAAGTAAGGAATGGATTTGTCATCATAAACAACTGAGCCATTTTGAATTTCCCAATGATCAATTCCAAAAGAATATTTAGACGGCTCCTCTGCGGTTTGAACTGTATCTTTTGATGGAACGGCTATGTCGTAATTGGCACGACCATCAGGCAAAACCTTCACACTGATCTGAGGCTTCACAAGAGTTATTCCTTTGAGGCGCATTTGATCCCCGAAGAGAACATCCATAAGATTAAGTTCTATCTCAAGACGATCTACCACGAAGAGATGTTCTCCTTCAAACGGAGCCCGGTTGAATACTCCAAGTTCTTTGATCTCTGCTGTGATGTTGGGGAAATGTCTGAAAACAGACAGGCTAAAGTTGTCTACCTCGAATACCACATCAGCGTTTACATTTTCTGCAATTGCCTTGTCGATCGCTGCTTTTATATCATCTTTAAAAACCACCGGCAAAATCATTGCCGCACCAATGAGGACTACAAAAAAAATTGCCAATCCAATCAGAATCTTCTTCACCATACATTAAAATTTTTGAGATACAACGAACCGTAAAATTACAAAATCCTGCTCCAACAGTTCGTTTACAAGATTAAGATCGGGTTAAAACCACCTCAACAGGATGTCAACGATCTTTTTCATCTTCTGTGTATATGGGGGGTGCAGTAAATAGGGTGCTGACCATCCACTTTTTTGCCTGAGAATAGGTTTTTCATTTGAAAATGCCATGAAGCCAAAATACCCATGGGATTTCCCGATGCCACTATTGTTGACCCCGCCAAACGGAAGATTAGGGTGAGTAAACTGTAAAATGCATTCGTTGATGCAGACACCTCCTGCAGAAGTATTTTGAAGAACAAACTCTCTGAAGTCATTCTTCTGACTGAAAATATAGAGCGCCAGAGGCTTTGGTCTGCTATTCACTTGCTGCACAACCTCATCCCTGCTTTTGAAAGTGATTACCGGAAGGATTGGACCGAATATTTCTTCTTCAAGGATTTTTGAATCTGATGACAGATTGGAAAGAATAACCGGAGGAATAAAATTGGATGATGCATTGATTGATCCCATCATGTCTGGCGTTGCTCCTTTTTCAACTGCGTCTTTTAACAAATCATTGATTCGTTGGAAATGCCGTGCATTGACAATGCGTGCATAATTCGGAGAGCTTTCACTTACAAGTTTACCCTCTCCAAAAAGTGCTTCAATTTCTTTCTTTAACTTATCAATGAATTTTTTCTGAATCGATTCTTCAATCAGAATATAGTCAGGAGCAATACACGTTTGTCCATTGTTAAGGAATTTACCAAAAGCAATTCGCTTTGCCGCATCATTCAGATTAGCAGAAGCATCAATGATCGTTGGTGATTTTCCTCCGAGTTCCAGAGTAACGGAGGTAAGATTTTGTGAGGCTGCCTTCATGACTACCTTTCCAACCGAAGGACTTCCGGTAAAGAAAATGTGATCAAAAGGAAATTCAAGCAGTGTTTGCGAAACTTCCGCTCCTCCCTCAACAACTGTAACAATATCTTCTTCAAATATTTCTCCCATCATAGCTTTCAATAGCCTTGACGTTGATGGAGTCATCTCTGAAGGTTTGATGATCACTGTATTTCCGGCTGCAAGACAAGATACCAGCGGGCCTACGCATAGATTGAATGGGAAATTCCAGGGAGCAATGATGAGGCAGACTCCTTTTGGTTCATATCTGATCTCAGCGCGTGTTCCAATGTATGATAGCGTCGCATCAATTTTCTTTGGTCGCGACCATTCTTCGATGTGTTTAAGAGTGTGTCTTATTTCCGTCAGTACAGGATAGATCTCTGTTGTATCAACTTCAAGTAATGGCTTGTTGAAATCTGCATGAACGGATTCCTTGATCCTTTCGCGATTAGTATTAATCCATTTTTCAAGCTTGACGAGCCTGCTGGTTCGCTCTTTCAAAGGCTCTTTTCTAAGCAAAAAACTCTTTGACCGCTGTCTTTCAAAAGCCAGCTTAAGGGGTAACAAGGCAGTCTTTTCAGTGGTGATTTCCATCTTTTTAGCTCTAATCCATTAAAAATAGCCGTTTTAGAAACACCACCCTAATGTTACGCCAATGTTAAGAACATTGCATATATGTTACCTGTGTGTTAAGTTTATTATGTATTTGTTAACAGAGGGGTGAAGAAGCTCATTATTATATTGTTGGTACTGGCAGGTTTTGCAGCGCAATCGCAGAACAATCTTGATGCTTTTCTTGCGACAAATGATGTTGATCAGTCTATAAGCGAAGAGGCAAAACTCAAAGTTCATTCCTTTGTTGCTACTCTTTCCAATGCTGGCCTGTCAGAAGAAAAACTTTTGCATAGGGCTTTTCAAAAAGCACACAGCACTTTCTTAAAAAAGTATGAAGCATACGCTGACTTCAAGGAAATTTTTACAACAGGACGTTACGATTGCCTGACTGCAACTGCATTATTCAGCAACATCCTTGATGGACTTGATTTCTCTTACGAGGTGATAGAGACTAATTATCATATTTTCCTTATCGTTCACACTACAAAGGGAGAGGTGCTTTTGGAAACCACTGATCGCTGGGGTGGTTTTATCACACACAAAGAAGAAATAACAAAACGCATAGGAGAATACCATAACAACAAAATTATTACGGCAAGCAACGGCAAATCACAATACGCTTACAGTTTCAAATTGTATCAATCTGTATCACCGGAAAAACTTTCAGCTCTTTTGTACTTCAATCAGGCAGTGAAAGCTTACAATCGCCGTGACTTGCTGGCGGGCTGCGTTGCTCTTGAAAAATCTGCCGCCTTATATAATTCACCACGCTGCGGTGAATTGGGAGCTCTGCTGTTGAATAGCGTTCTTGAATTATCTGATGACGAAAAGAGAAAGACGATTTGCATCAATCATCTTCGTAATGTTCAGATTAAGAAACTTTTAATTCTGGCTTCTAACTAGTTTTCGAGAATACGGGCCTCTACTCTTCTGTTGAGCTTATGAGCTTCTTCTGTATTTTCTTTGCTGATCGGTGAGGTTCCTCCAAATGCTTTTGTTTTAACTCTGCCTTTGGAAACGCCTTTGGAAAGGAGGTAATTTCTTACCGCATCCACGCGCTGTTGAGAAAGCTTAAGATTCAGTTTTGCGTCACCACGTGTATCAGTGTGTCCTTCCAGCTGAATCACCATTTTAGGATTTGAATGGAGCATTTGAGCTACTGTATTCAATTCGGGATATGATTCAGGGGTGATGATGGCAGAACGCTGTTGAAAGATAAGCGCATCGAGGCGCATAACTTTTCCAACGGTGTGAGTAGTCTCTGCTGTAGCGGCCGCAGATACGGGAAGTCCCAGGGCAACATCCTGAACAACTTTTCGCTCTGCATTAGCGGAAGCAGGATCCAGCATGTATTTAGCTGGCGAAAAGCCAGGAGCCTCTACTGTGATCTCATACTTCTCATTGTTGTACATCGGAAAAGAAAAGCTACTCCCGTTGATCATCCCAACAAGATTTCCATATGGAAGGCTTTCATAAGATATCTTGGCCGAAACAGGTTCCTTCGTATTGCTATTGAAAATACTTCCTGTTGCAAAAACAACCGTATCCTTTTGCTGTCCAAAAGATGCAATTGAGATAATTGCACTCAGCAAAATCAGCACATTAACTTTTTTCATTTACAATTAAAGTTTAATGATCTTAAATTCTACACGTCTGTTTTTCTTACGACCTTCTTTAGTGTCGTTGTTATCAATAGGTTTTGTTTCTCCATAAGGAATGGTAGTGATACGTCCACTATCAATTCCTTTTTCTGTCAAGTACTTGGAAACTGCATTTGCGCGCCATCCTGATAATGTCAGGTTCCAATCTTCAGGACCAGTCGCATCAGCGTGTCCTGAAATCTCAACAGTCATGCTTGTTTTTTCCTTCATCAATTGCACCAATCTGTTCAATTCAGGGAAAGATGAATCTTTCAGAACTGCTTTGTTAACGTCAAAGAAGATATTGTTCAGAACAATGCTTGCATCAGGAGCAATCTCAGCAACTCCAATCGGTGCAAGCTGGAAATTCTGTACTTCAACAGCGCCATCCTTTGTCACGTTTGTCAGATCCAGGTTCTGGCTTTCAGACAAATGGCCTTCTGCTTCCGCGCGAACTCCGTACTTCTGTCCTGCTGGCAAATGAATTTCATACTCTCCTGTTTCAGGATTTGAATAGACGACACCAACTTCTTTTCCGTCAGGAAGTCTTTCATAAATAATTTTTGCACCAACAGGCTTACCTGTTTTGCTATCGATGAGTTTGCCTTTTACAATAACAATTGTTTCAGGGCTTTTATAAACAGGCAGCTTTACGCGAAAGATATCGGCATTGTCCGGAGTGATGCCACGGGAATAATATGCAAACTCACTTGCTGAAGGAATGTTAAAGAACAGATCGTCAAGCTTGGAGTTAATGTCTGGTCCCATGTTGAGGGGCTCTGACCAGTTTGTCCAGGTGTCATCCAGGCGTGTGGTAACATACACATCAGATCCCCCGAAACCACTAAATCCATTGGAAGAAAAGTATAAGGTCTTGTCATCAGCAGCCAGAAAGGGAGCGGACTCTTCATTCGCAGTATTGACAACGCTTCCAAGATTCAAAGGCTCTGACCAGACACTATCTTTCTTTTGGAAGCTTACATAAAGATCTCTTCCTCCTTTTGAATCCTCACGTTCAACAGACATGATCAATGTCTTTTTGGTATTCGCCAGAAAGTAATTTGCTCTCTCATTAAAATTATAATCGTTCTCAATATTCATTGCCATCGGCTTTGTCCAGTTACCATTAATGTTGGTACTCATGGATACACCTGCCAGCATTTTTCCATTTGGAAGATATTTATTTCCAAGAATCAGGACAGACTGGCCATCGGGTGTAGACGCAATCGCATTGACAAAGTTTGGTCCTTCATTGTTAAACTTAGGTCCCATATTTTTTGCAAGGGTCCACTTTCCATCAGATCCCAATTCAGAAAACCAAATGTCTTCTTTATCATTTACACCACCCATGTTTTCAGGATGGTTTGATCTTGAGAAGTAAAGTGTTTTGCCATCGGTAGAAAGCAACGGGTTCAACTCACTAAAATCACTATTTACATTCTTGTCCAGTTTTTCAATGATGAGTCCTTTGCTTAGTAACTCTGGAATGGAGATGTCTGCAATGATTGGATAATTTGAATCAGTGATAGCAACTGCGTCAATGGAGAAATAATCATTTAATGCTTCTCCATCAAATTCAAGTTTTATTGCTGCTACTTTATAAGGAGTCTTTTCAACAATCACATTTAGCATCCGGGCCTTTTGAGGTTTCGGTCCTGGGTTGATGCTTCTCAACAAATGCTCGGTACCATTTTCTTCGTATGCATATATTTTAAAAACCGCACTTGGATTATGGGATTCAGCAATGGCTATCTGTACAATCTGCATTGGCTTGGCATATCCAAGCTTCAGAAATTCCTGACGACGTGGTTTATCGGGTGTCCAGGCATTTGGATTCTGACCTCCTTCTGGTAAAACATTTGGTTTGCCAAGTGCTTGCTGCGCTGAGTATTGAACAGGGGTCAATTCCGATGAGAATTCTATCACTTTCGAAGCCCATTGGACTACTTGAGCATTTCCCTGGAGGGAGCAAAATATATATACCAGGAACGGGATTAGGTATCTCTTCATGCGGAAATAGGAATGAGGGTGTAATTGAAAGGTTAAACTTAATTAAAATTTTAAAAAACTTAACCTTTCATTAATGGCTGCGGCCATTTTCAGGCTTAAAACATCACTTCTGGTGGTGGCGAAATGGAGTTTCTTACTCCATTGAGGTTTTATTGAACAATAAGAATCCAATATGCAGCAGAACTCCGACCTGATTTCTTGGGTCATCATAGTAATTGACGCTTAAACTGATCGGGCCGATCGTCGAATGCATAACCAATCCGGCAGTACCAGCAAAGTATATTTTGGTGATCTCATCATTGAGAACAGGGTTCTGATTTTCGCCTTTTGAAATAGACTCCAACGGCTTGAAAAGATAACCTTCTAATCGGAAGTCAAGATTTTTTCTCACCGAGAAAACATTTCTCCAGCCACCAGCCACAAAGTTGAAGGCACGAAAATTCTGAAGCAGCAGTATGCGGCTATCCTGTATTGGGAAAAAGCCAGGGGCATTGATGATCGTTCCCTGATAATTTGCAAACACAGGCTGATTGGAAAAATTTGCGTGCAGATAATATCCCGAACTATAGAATCCTTTTCTGAAGTATTGCTCCATTCGTAAAGATCCTCTTACCCAAAGTCTTCGGGTGTCTTCAATAGGTGAATTTCGAAGTACTGAAGTTGTTCCCGGCGTAAGGCTTTCGTTCACATCAAACCAATCAATTCCAAAATCATAAGCTTTTCCTGTTGAAGCATATTGCTTTCTGTTAAGTGTGTTTGTCGATAAGTGAAATCCAAATCGTGCGCCAATCAATTTCAATACATCAAGGGTATCAGTAGAGATAAGAATATCTGTATCGATGTATTGATCAGTATTATTAATGTAGTTGGCATTTGCAGATGCCTTGAATCTTTTGCCAACAGGCATACCTATGCTAACACCCACCTTGCGATCAATACGATCAAGGATTGTTGAGTTTGATTTTTTTACGATGATATCACTACTCTCAGTAAAATTCCAGTCATTGAAAGTTGCTTCCGGCTCAATATAGAATTGTCCAAAATTGGGGAAATCAAGTCTGGCCTTTAGTTGTGCTGATTTATAAAAACTTCCGGTATAAAAATTCGCACTGGCATGAGTAAGTATCCGGTTGAAGTAGTAATAGTTCAAACCAAGAAAAATGTTGCTGATGTTTCTTGTTGCAATGACGCCACCGAAGTCAACCTGAAAATTATTGTTAGGTCTTCTTGCCAGTTGAAAATTAAAACGACGCGTATCCGGATTAAATGAAAAGCTTGGATAGATATTTCTGAAGTAGTCTTCCGATACCAGTCTGTAGTAACCGGATTTTACATCACTGAAGTAAAGAGGTCTTTGCCCGCTTTTAAAGAAATTATTGATATAACGTTTTTGTGAAGAGTTAAATCCACCCATGACAATATTGTCCACCAGCAGGGGACTCGTACGGTTATTGAATTTGTTTCTCGCTGCCGCAACATCTTCACATGCTCTTTGTCTTGCAATCTTTGCCTTGATCTCAGGCATCAGTCGCATCGTCTCAGCATAACCACTATCAATGAGTGCTTTTGCTTTTTTGAAATCGAAGCTGGTAAACGATTTAAGATTGGGTTGGATATAAATTCCCGTAGCAGGAACATCATTCGGATTTGACTTATCCAACAAAAGATAAAGCAGCGATTTAGAAATCAGTTTGTCGTCTTCGTCCTTAGGATACTCATCATAGATCTTACTGGATACGTTACATCCAATCACTACTTCGGGATTAAATTCCTTTTGAGCCACATCGACAGGGAAATTATTATAAACGCCACCATCAAACAGATACTGACCATCAACGCGAATGGGATTATAGAAAAACGGAACTGTCTGCGTTGCGCGAAGAGCATCTCCCAGAGATCCCCCTTTAAGAATTACTTCATGCTGAGTGAATATTTCTGCCGCGACCAGCCGGAGAGGAACAAACAGGCTGTCAAAATTACCTTTTGCAATAGCGGAAGGCTGGGCCATCTTCTCTGCCATTGCAAAATTCAGAGAGATATCATTGGCGAGACTACTGTTTAAGTTAAAGTTAAAAGTCGAGTCGAGTGACAGATTCAGTTTGACAAAGGAAGGATGAACGTCGTTCTTGTTGTAGTAGTAATTGTATCCGTCTTCAAGTTGACCGTTGATCCATCTTAGAAGATTATCATTGAGCATTGTCTGCTCGATTTGCTCAGGACTCATCCCTGCCGCATAACATCCTGCGATGATACCACCCATCGAAGTCCCCACAACATAATCAATAGGGATATCATTTTCTTCCAAAGCCTTGAGCATTCCGATGTGAGCGATGCCTTTTGCTGCACCTCCACTCATCACCACTGCTACCTTTTGGGCTTCAACAGAAAGGGAGAATAAAAACAATAAACCAACCAGGAGTCTCCTCATTGTTTTGGGTTATGCGAACAACCCATAATTGAATAGGCTATTAATATATAAAGACAAACTTATATACGGGAAGTCGTATCTGAGTAAATTCTGTCCTTAAAAAAACGTCAACAAAAATACCGGCTAGTTTCTGGCCACAATGATGGGTGGTTCTGGCAGGAGAATCATATCCAGTCGCTTGATAACACGTGTTTTAGCTTCATCAAACTGGACAACAAACTCATTTTTCACTGGCTGGGAAGGAGGCAGTTCTACGCGCAGAGCGTCTACCTGAACGCCATTTCTCCAGAATCGATAACACAAATGTGGCCCTGTAGCAAGGCCAGTGCTGCCGACAAAGCCAATTGTTTCACCTTGCCTGACTCTCTCTCCTGCACGCATACCGGGAGCTATCTTAGACATATGAAGATATTGTGTTGTGTATGTGGCATTGTGACGCACCTTCACATAATTACCATTGTTGGATTTATAACCTGCTTCCAATACAATACCATCGCCAACGGTTCTGATGGGAGTTCCGGTTGGCGCAGCAAAGTCGGTACCGAGATGAGCACGGAAAACTTTTGCTACCGGATGGAATCGGTTAAGATTATAACGTGAACTGATACGTGTGAATTCAATAGGATACTTTAACAGCGCTTTGCGCAAACTTTTTCTTTCGTCATCGAAATAATCAATGCCATCTCCCTGATCAAAGGGCACTGCGTAATATGGATGATTAAAGTGTTCGAAGTAAATACCAAGAATCTTTCCGATTCCGATTGCCTGATTGTTGACAGATTGTTCTTCATAAAAAAGTTTGAAGCGATCTCCCTTTTGCAAGCGAGCAAAATCAATCTGCCATGCAAAAATATCGACGAAGCGATTAGTCAACTCATGTGATATTCCAAGTTTTTCAATTGTCTCGGAAAGACTTGATCCAATTACTCCCGCTACTTCTTTCTCCAATGTCACTACCTGACGACGACCTTGCTCAACACGCATGGAATCCTTAAAGTGAAAAATATAATAGTCAATAGGATTGGGCTCATAAATCAACGCACGAATAGATCTCAGTGAATCGGGCTCTGAAATAAGCGTGTACTTCTTGTTAGTAGAAATTTTTCTGAAGTCAAATGTATCGCGTGATAGTAAGCTGAGCTGTTGCTGAACATGCGCCGGAACATAATATCCCTGGAAGAGATCCGAGAATCGTTGATTCCTTTTAACAACATCTTCTGTAATCTGAAGATCATTAACAACCATTCCGTACAAAACGACAGGTTGAGGCTCTTCAGGCTTTTCTTCCTGAATAGGTTGCTCTTCAGCATACTCATCCATCCATTCCGATACCGCAACGCGATCGGTTAGGAAGTATCCTGCTGCTAATAATGCGACGCCAACTCCAACACTTGCTACAATTTTCCAGATTCTCACGGCAGACTTAGGTTAAAAAATAAAATAACGACTAAAACTGAGGCGCAAATGTACGAAAAGTCAAAGAAATTTTTTTTGAGCACACCGGTCAGCATTTATGACATATATATCATGCTGACATTTGTCATTTGGTTCTAATTACGGATACAATTCCTTGTACCTCTTCTTACCTTCATCAAGGAATTTTACAAAATGATCAACATTCAAATCGTAAGGCTTTGGGGACACCAGCACTCGTTCATCTTTTCCAACTAATACATAAAACGGTTGTGCATTATTATTAAGATTTGTGATCTGAAGATCAGCATGCTGCTTGCCCATCGTCTTCTTTACTTTATTATCATAGGTAGATGTGTACCATTCGCTTTCAGGAAGCTCAGTTTTATCATCGACATACAAAGCAACAACAACATAATCTTCTTTTAATCTTTGCAATACTGCGGGGTCGGACCAAACTCTCGCTTCCATTTCACGACAGTTTGTACAGCCATGGCCAGTGAAGTCAATGAACAAAGGCTTTTTTTGCTGCCGCGCACATGCAATTGCCTGATCGTAATCAAAGTATCCACTGATACCGTGAGGGAAATGCAAAAACTCGGAATACTTTGGAACATCACATATTTCATTAGGCTTGTCTTTGCGTGCAGCGCCTATCAAATCGAAATCGTGAGTTGACATAGGAGGAAGATATCCTGCCAAAGCCTTTAAAGGTGCTCCCCACATTCCTGGAATCAGATAAACCACAAATGTGAACATCACGATGGCAAGAGAAACTCTTAATACACTTACAATCTTATTCTCGGCATCAGCACCTGTGTCTCCCGGCAAACGGAATGCTTTCATCAGATAAAGTCCAATGAGTACGCCGATTACAATCCAGATGGCAAGATTTACTTCGCGATCAAGTATCCGCCAATGAAACGCCTGATCCGCAATGCTAAGGAATTTGAATGCCAATGCTATTTCAATGAATCCTAATACAACCTTCACTGTGTTTAGCCATCCACCTGATTTCGGCAATGATTTTAACCATCCAGGAAAAAAAGCAAAGAGTGTAAACGGAATGGCAAAGGCCGCAGAAAAACCAAACATGCCAATAATTGGTTTCAGAAATTCGCCACCAGCTGACGAAACCAGAATACTTCCAACCAGGGGGCCGGTACAAGAAAATGAAACGAGCACCAATGTAAATGCCATGAAGAAAACTCCTGACAGTCCGCCTTTCTCTGATTGCTGATCAACCTTGTTAATAAAAGTTCCTGGCAGTGTGATCTCAAACAATCCTAAAAAAGAAAGTCCAAAAACGATGAACACAGCAAAGAAGATAAGATTTGGAATCCATTCCGTTGAAAGATGATTTGCTGTTTCGGGTCCCATCAAGGGTGCAAGCACTGCTCCAATGAGTGTATAAATAATAATGATGCATGCTCCATAGATCAATGCCTGAACTTTTGTTCCACGACCTGTGAAAAAGCTCACCGTCATTGGGATCATAGGAAATACACATGGTGTTAGTAATGCTGCCAGGCCTGCGATGAATGCGAAAAGGAAAAATCCCCAAAGAGACTTTCCACCTGTTTCCTGAATGAGGGCCGGATCGAGTTGAGGTCCCTTATTAGCGCCATAAATTTCCTGGGGCGTAACCGTTGTCGTTGCAACAACTGTGGTGTCGGTATTTAATGTTACAGTGCTTGCTGTCTCTTCCTGATTTGAATCATCATTTTTTTTTTCGCCGCTTACTGTGATGATGTTGTCAAAAGAAAACTCCTCACTGCCCGGGACGCATACTCCATTAAGATCACTACAAGTCTGATAATCGCTCTCTCCTTTAATTCTGAGAGTCGATTTTAGAATTTTTATTTTCTGACGGAACTCACCTTTGACTTTAAATATTTTCACATCACATTCAAAGTTTTTATCATGCTTATCCAAAGGATTGATAGCACGAAGATTACCGACAAGCTTATAACTCGGGTCAGCTATAAAATTCACAGTAGTCTTTATAGGGCCATCTTCACAGTCGAACTCATTGGAGTAGAGATACCAGTTCGCCTCAATTTCAGCTGAGAAGATTAATTCAATCTCTTCACCAATAGCTACTGAAGTTTTAGAAGCAGTGTATTTCCATTTAGTTGGATTGAGCACCTGGCCAGATGAAGATGTGCAATATCCGATCAGCAGGAAAATTAAAATATGTATTGAACGCATTATAATATGGTCTGTAAAACGAATGCTAAGGTAACGCAACTCACAGCAAAATCGTTGGTGGAGAGTAAGGCAATCATCACAATTTAAAAATCATTAACAAAAAACAGCGTGAATTGCAGCCCGGAAGACAATCCATGAAAGCAAAAACCCGCTGTTAACGGGTTTTTAAAAGAAGCGATGGCTTCATAGAATAACACAATTGCTATTTCTGCTTACTCGCTGTTCCGCCTTTTTTACTATCAACCTTTACGGAATATGTCTTTCCTCCACTGATGATCCAACGAACAGTTACAGATCCCATTCCTGGAATATTGTCAACTTCAAGTTGATTAGGATTTGTTTTTTGTTCACGAATCAAATTCATGTCACGATTCTCAACGATGAGCCCAGCCACCACAGAAGCGCCTTCGATACGGATGTAATCAGGTCTTTCAATTTTGAATTTCAAATCCTGACTTGAGTGTGTAGGCATGATACGTTTGTTGGCGATGACTGCTGTTACTTCTATAAGTCCTCCTCCTAACGATCTTTCTGTGATCTCATCTATTTCAAGTTTCGGCATGCTGTAAGCGTGATAAACACAAAATGCCATGTTGCGGTGTGCATCGCTTTCCAATAAGAATCCCGGATCGGCACGCGTGAAGTTTTTCTTTGGACCACCTATCTCTATTTTTCCAAACTGAGGATGAGTGAATTCCTTCCATGCAACAATTGCATCGCCGAATAACAATGACTTGTCAAATTCATATGCTTCTCCAGGGCCCGATCTTTCTTCGTCGCCTTTCTTATGAAAATATTGATAAGAATTGAAAAGCTCATTGGAGAATGTATATGCCCCACGACTTCCATAAAACCAATCGAGCTCACCACCCCATGCTGTGTAGAGATCTTTGTACACCACCAGATAATTATAACCAGGAATTAACAACTCCCCTTTTTTTCCAATCGCATCATATATTCTAACATCATCAGCATTATAGGTACTGATGTCTTCTTCCGCCCCCGGACCACGAAGAATCATTCCGCCTGAATTATGAAAGCTTTGTGCTCCTGCAATGTTGGGATGAGTGATGACAAAATCACGCACGTTTCTGTTTTCTGGTATTGAGAATGGATACTTAAATGCTCCGTTCTGAATATAGTTTGGCTGCCACTTCCATGCCCAGTCACGATTAGGATCATAGTAACCTGTTCCATCTTCATTGACACGGCCATCACCATCCTTATCAATCCCTTCATAACCCAATTGCTCATATCCTCCTGGTTCATCCGTCTTCGCAAGAATCAATCTCCGTGGATCATTAGGATCTTTCTTAAATCTCCCATTTGGATTTTTGCGGATCATCTGAGTAATGTTTCCATCACCATCCAGATCACTAAATCCATCTTCATTGATCAATCCATCACGATCATTATCCACTGGCATAACTCCTGAACGTGGGCTGTTGGGAGAGTTCGGTTCTTTCATAAAATGATCACGGGCATCCGGATTGATTGTCGGGACGATGTAGAAAACTTTATCTGCCAGGAGTTCTTTTATAAATGCTACATCCTTAAATGATTCTGCGAGATACCATGCTGTGTACATCGCCATTTCTGTTCCCTGAATTTCATTGGAGTGAATATTTCCATCGATGTACATGGCAGGCTTCTCTTCCGGTTTGCCTTTCGTGAAATCGGTTACAGTCAATACCCACATTTCGCGACCCTGAAAACTTTTACCAATGGTTCCAAGCTTGATAAGATCAGGATGTGCTGCCGCCAGTTTCTTACAGATATCTGTGATCCCTGCATGATTATAGTAACGATTCCAGGAAATGGGCACTTTAGGATTTTCGGGGCTTCCTGCCGCGCGAAAAACTCCGTTGGCTTCCTGAGCTATTGATGAAACTGCTACCGATAAAAGAAAGAATATATAGATGAAAGATCTCATGCTGATTCGATTAAAGGTTAATGTCAATTTTTTTCACTCCTGTCTGTGGTGAACCGGCCTCCACTGTTGCTTTGCCCTTACCCTTTATCAGCCAGCTTAGTTCTTTTGTTTCACCAGCTTCAAGATTGGGCAACAGCGTTACTTTATTTCCGCTGATGATCATCTGATCGCCTGTGGTTGTCAAAGTGATTTTCACAAGTTTGTTGAAGTTGTTGTTCTTTCCGATATCAGCAATGGCTGAAAAGAGTCCTTTGTTTTGAATAGTTATGGTAATGCGACTCACACCATTTTCCAGCGATTCAGTTTTTTGTCCGATGACATCTATTTCTGGTTTCTTCGAGGCAAGAGAGAGAATAAATTTTGTGTGATCCTCCGCAAGTTTATTTACCATTTTATATGGAGGATTCATTTTCACAAATGGCTTAAACCCTCCTACTTCAGCATTCTTCCCAACATAATCAGGATGATTTATTTTCTGCCATGGGGTGAATGCATCCACTCCTTCTTTTTCAGCCCATCGGATGAAATCAACATCTGTATTCTTATCATCATTAACCTTATATTTTTTTGCCTGAACAGTATCTTTTGGAATTTCAAATTTAGGAACCCACCATCCTGATGTGCTGAAACTTTGACGACCGTAATGGAAGTAAGCCCATTGAACAAAATCCCCTTTGCTTCCTCCTACAACGGGAGCATCTTTAAGCGAAACGCTTTTCTTATAAAGATCAGAGGCAATTTTATTCGGACGCGCATCATTTTCAAGGATGCCCATTGGCACACGGCCGGCGTTTTTGCTTTTATCAAATTTCCAGGGTTCTGAAAGATTGTTGGTTGGCCCGAACGTAACGACTGCAAATACATTAAATCGTTCATACAGATAATCAAGTACTGCGCGGTTCTCCAATTCAGATACAGGATGTTCTCCAGCCCCCGGCATAAAGTAAGGTGGGTCGAATGTCAGACTCTTGTTGAATTGTATTCCTCCTTCAGGATCTTCATTGGTCTTACCATCCTTGTCATTATTAATTCCTTCAGAGATAAGAATGTATTTTCCTTGTTCGCCCTTTTCGGCATTAGCCATCACCATGATCCTGTTATCAGCTGGATGTGTTCTCCATTTACCAGATGGGTCTTCGATTCGTACCATGGATATTAAACCATCGTTGTTGAGGTCCTCAAAAGGATCTTCATTCATCTTACCATCACGATCATCGTCGGTTGATGTTGCATTGGCACTTCGTTCATACTTGACTTTGTCAAAATATTGTTCTGCTGCATCCGGACTAACCGATGGGAAAACATAAAATGTTGTTGTACTCAAAAGATTTTTAATACTATCCTTTTGTGCGTTTGCTAAAAGTTTTTCCGCAAAGCCAACCGCTAACTCCTGACCGAGTAAGTGATATCCCTCCACTCCTCCCACCACAACAATAGCTGGATGGTTGGCCCGGTCACCCGAACCAATTTCAAGAACCCAAATATCTTTTCCCCCACTTGTTTTGGTGAGAGACTGCAATTTGGTCAGCGTTGGATTTGCAGATTCCAGCGCCTTCACTCGCTGCGTCAGTTGTGCATGGTTGCTATAGTTCTGACCAATGGCCAGATGCGTTGCCAGGAAGCAAAGCACTATTACTAAAAATCTTTTAATCATACTTATTTGAATAAGGCTGTGAATATTTAAAATCTATAGGGACTTTACTATTCTACCGTTATGAACGGCAGAAAGATTACTTAAGAGCTCTTACTTAAACTTCCATGATGTTTTAAAATCCCTTGAGAGCCGATCATTTGTCAATAATGCTCTCATCATTTCCACGGGAATTGATCCGTTTTGAAGAATCGCATCATGGTAATCTTTTTCCTTGATTTTTCCTGTATTGACGAGTTCCGTGCGCAACGCATAATATTGTTTCGCTCCGATCATGTATGCTAATTGATAGAGCGGTGGATAACCTCCCGTGAAAGATCTTCTCACCTCTGCTGTTGCGTTGGCACGTTCATGACCCACTTTATCGACAAGAAAATCAATACAAGTTTGCGGAGTCCACTTATTCATATGATAGTTGAGCGAGAAAATTATTCTTGCACAACGATGCATTCTCCAGAAGAGCATTCCCACTCTGTTCTCCGGCGACTTCTGAAAACCCTTGTCCCATAATATCATCTCCCAATACACTGCCCAACCTTCAACAGAAAAAGGTGTGCTGAAATTACGTCGTTCAGGATGATAACGACTATTCATGAATAACTGCAGGTGATGACCCGGTATGAGTTCATGATGGACTGTTGCCCGTGCAAAATGTTTATTGTTACCACGAAGACTCATCATTTTATCTTCCTGTGGCATGGTGCTGGTAGGAAAAGCAATTTGCAGGACTTCACCTCCCAAAAAGAAAGGGCTGAACTTTTGTTGTTCAGGACTCATCATGGTCATGCGCCAGACTTCTTTTGCCAATGTTGGCACAGTTACAAGATTATTCTTCTCAACGTAATCAATTGCTTCTGTTGCCAGAAATTCCAGGTACTCAGGTTGACGACCTTCCGCAACGTGATCATTCTTGACTTTTTCCAAAGCATCTTTCCATTTATCACCAAAGCCCATCTCTGCAGATGCTTTCAACATTTCCTTTTCACACCATGCAAATTCCTTGTTGGCAATTTCAACCAGATCTTCAGGAGTGTAGGGTATCATTTCAAACTCAAGGCTCTTGATAATCTCTTCACGACCAATTGGATTTCCAAAGATTCCGCTGCCATCATCTTTGGATACATCGATCGTCTTCCAGTTCTTCAGAAAACGCACGTATTGAGCAAGAGTAGTGTCCAACTCCGCATAGGGAGCTTTTGTCCACCATGTGAATTGCGGATCATAATCATTATAAAATCTGAATAAGTCGCGAAGTGCCGCTTTATAACCTTGCGCTGCATTGCTTGCCCTGTTGGCAAGTCGCTCATTGTACTTTGGTAATTTTTCAATCTCCTGCTGTTTCAGCTGAACATCTTTTTTTAACTCATTGAAAGCAGCGGCCGTCTTCTCCCCATCGAGGACAGCACCTTTTCTTCTGAGAATCACTAACGGCAGAATCTTATCCCCAAACCTTATTGATGACTGGATCTGTTCAAATTCCCGTTTGTTCTGTTGAAGAGCATACTCTTCACGTTCAATAAGATTTTTTAAAAGGATGTAATCAATTTTTCCTGTTTGATTTAACGATTCAAACTGAATGCTTTTCAATTTGTTCAGCCAATCACTATGAAGCTTACTAAATCTGGAATAATACTCATCTGATTCACGAATGGTGTATTTACGCGAAAGTGCACCATTGTCCGCCTGATATGCCAGGATGTGATCGGTCATTGCACTTAAAGTATTGAATGATTCCTGAGCCTGGCATCCCAGTGCTATTAGCAAACTCAATACAAGGAGTGTGATGTGCTTCATAAAAGATGAGGGGGATAAAAAAGGGCCGCTAAAAAAGCAGCCCCTTACCTAAAACTATGAAATTAATAGGTGTGTTTAAAAACCAATTCAATTACATGATATGATTCTGAAATTGCTATTTCTTTTTTATGAAGTACAAATTCAGGGGATATATGGTGAACTGATGAGACAGCAAGCATTTCAAACAAGTGGTTCTACTTCCCCATTCCATAATACTTATGAAACGCCACAATCGTTTCGATTCCAATCAGGAAATTCTTAATGCCATAATGTTCATTGGGTGAGTGCAATGCATCGGTATCAAGACCGAATCCCATTAATACTGTGTCGAGGCCCAGTTCCTTTTTAAATAACGCAACGATTGGAATGCTGCCTCCATCGCGTGTGGGTATCGGATTCTTACCCCAAACTTCTTCGAAAGCTTTACTCGCAGCATGATATGCTTTTGAATCCGTTGGTGTCACTGCAGGCTCGCCACCATGATGTGCAATTACTTTTACCTTCACTGACTTAGGTGCTATTGATATAAAATGTTTGGTGAACAAATCCGTGATCTCCTGAGGACTTTGATTTGGTACCAGCCGCATTGAAATTTTTGCATGTGCTTTTGATGGCAACACTGTCTTTGCACCTTCACCTGTATACCCACCCCAGATGCCATTCACATCCAACGTCGGACGAATACCTGTTCGCTCAATCGTTGTATATCCTCTCTCTCCTTTGATCTCTTCGATGCCTAACTCTTTTTTATAATCATTCAGATCAAAAGGAGCATTGTTGATTGCCTTTCGTTCATCGCTGGATAGCTCAGCTACTTTATCATAAAATCCGGGAATCGTAATTCTTCCATCTTCGTCATGCATGGATGCGATCATCTTGCTCAAAATATTAACAGGATTTGCAACAGCACCACCATAAACACCTGAATGAAGATCTCTGTTGGGGCCCGTCACCTCCACTTCCATATAACTTAATCCGCGCAAACCAACAGTAATGGAAGGTTGATTCAATGAGATCAAAGATGTGTCTGAAATCAAAATCACATCTGCCTTCAGTCTTTCCTTGTTTGCTTTTACAAAAGTACCAAGGTTATCCGATCCAACCTCTTCTTCACCTTCGATCATGAACTTCACATTACAACTTAGCATGTTATGTTTCATCATAATTTCAAATGCCTTGACGTGCATATAAAATTGTCCTTTATCATCACAAGCACCGCGTGCATAAATTTTTCCGTCACGCACTGTCGGCTCAAAGGGGGGTGTATTCCACAGATCAAGAGGATCAGGAGGCTGTACATCATAGTGACCATACACCAAAACGGTCGGTTTCTTTGGATCGACCATCTTCTCACCATAAACAATGGGATGACCTTTGGTTTCCATTAACTCAACTTTTTCAGCACCTGCCGCCTTCAGCTTTTCCACAACATACTCAGCTGCCTTCCGAACATCGCCAGCATGACGACTGTCTGCGCTTACAGAAGGTATTCTTAGTAATTCAAAAAGTTCGTTGAGGAATTGCTCCTGATGGGATTGTATGTACTCGTGTATCATGAGGGGACGTTTAAAAGTGGAAAGCTAAAAGTTTAATACCTAACAGTAAAAACCGAATGATAAGGGGCCCGGCAGGCTGGGAGTGTAATTAATAGTCCTGAGATGTAACAAGTTGTAACATAAAACTTCCCTTATGCAAACTCCTTTTTAGGGAAAATGGCTTTTTTTGGGTAAAAACAGCATATGTGATAGTTTCAAACGTTTTCTCTCCAGATTTGTACAAGCATCAGAATCGGCCTTTCTAGCATCTATTGCGTAACTAAACCTTGTAATCGAAGTAAATAACCGACGTTTCTCTTTTTCAGGATGTAAATCTGCCAAAAGGATAGGCCAATTTTCCAATGCTCATGACATCTCTTTAAATAGTATAACCGCCCAATATGCTTCTAAACTACCTTCTACTGGCTTTTCGCAACATCATTAAACAGCGGGGTTTTGCTGTTGTCAACATGTTTGGACTAGCGCTCGGATTAGCCTCTGCGCTATTCATTCTGCTCTATGTGAAAGACGAGCTGACCTATGACACGATGCATCCTGATGCTACTAATACATACCGCATGGGTTATGTGTTGAATTTTGCCAATGGAGAAAAAGAGGCTGCTCCTTACGCTCCAGCGGGTTGGGACAATTATATACAGGCGAATTATCCAGGAGTAGGTGGAATCACAAGCTATGATACCTATGGAATGCCAACGAGTCTTCACAATGAAAAGAATGATCGCACGCTGATGACTGAAGATATGGTTTGGGCAGAGCCGAGCTTCGCACAGGTCATCTATCTTCCAATTGTTAAAGGTGATAGGAATAATCCTCTGAAAGAACTCAACAGCATTGTTCTCACAGAATCAACAGCCAAAGAATTGTTCGGTAATGAGGATCCGATCAATAAGTCATTGATCATCTCTCACACGTATGCAACGCGTGGTAATAAAATAGAAATGATGGTAACAGCCATCTCAAAAGATCTTCCTTCCAACTCACACGTTAATCCAAAGTTTGTTGCTAACGTTCTCGCACTGAAACCATACATCGAAGATCTTGAGAATAAGCTTAACACATCGATGGGAGATAACAATGGAAACAATTACTTCTCTCAATCCTATTTCATCTGTACAAATCCGGAAAAGATTCCATCCATCCAGGCAGATCTTCAAAAGAAAGCAAATGATCTGATCGCCAAAAATAAATGGGATTTCAAATTCACTCCTGTCATTCGTAAGATCACAGACATTCATTTTGATAAAGAAATGGACTGGACTATTGATCATAAAACAGCTGATATAAAATCAGTATACGTGTTCATTACCATTGCTATACTGATCCTGATGGTCGCGTGTATTAATTATATAAATCTCTCTACCGCAAAGTCAGCCAGCCGTGCGCGTGAAATCGGACTTAGAAAAACGTTTGGTGGGGTTCGTGCTCAATTATTCTTTCAATTCATGCTGGAGTCTTTCATTCTGGTACTCATCTCAGCATTGATCGCGATCCTTTTGGTCTTGTTATTCACTCCTCAATTCAACAATCTAACGGGTAAGACATTCACCCTTCAGCACATCATGAATGGACCGATGTTGTTGATCATTTTCGGCGTGATTGCCTTCGTTACCATCCTTGCGGGAAGCTACCCGGCATTGTTTGTTTCAGGTTTTGAACCTGCCACCGTTTTGAAGGGGAAATTTGCCTTTCGAAAGGGCTCTAATATCTTCCGTCAATTCCTTACTACAGTTCAGTTTGTCGTAGCGGTTACACTTCTTGTGGGTACTGTCATTCTTGTCCGTCAAATGAGTCTGATGAGAGACTCGAAGTTAAACGAGGCAGGAAAGCAGATCATTTCGATCCGATATGGAGGGTTTACGGGACCTGCTGACAACGAGCGTTACCTCGTTTTTAAGAACGCCGTTCAGAATGATACTGAAATTGAAAACATGACGCTTGCCAATCATTTGCCGCGCCTGGATTTCTTCGGTCCGATCAATATGGAGATGCAGTTTCCTGAAATCAGTGAAGAGAAGCATCAGTGGTTTCAATTGAACGGAGATTACTTTTTTCCAGGAGCGTTTGATCTGAAAATAATCGCTGGTCGTGACTTTGATCCAAAGAATATTGCGGACAGTACTTCTGTTATTTTGAATATGTCTGCTGTAAAAGCATTGCACCTTACTGCAGAAGAGGTGGTGGGAAAATCAATCATTCGCCCGGAACTTGTGAATGGATATAATAGAAGAAGGGACACCACTCTTCTTCCAATCACCGGAACAGTAATCGGTGTTGTAGATGATTTCCCTTATCGGTCTATGCATAAAAAGATTGAACCCCTTGCCATTGCACCGAAACCACATACTGAAGATCGCATCATTCACATTCGTTTACCGCAAGGAAAAATTACTGAGAAAATTCAGTTCATCGAAAAAACATGGAAGACTGTATTTCCAAATTTCGGATTTGATTATTGGTTCATCGATGAAGAGTTTGGTCGCATGTATGAAAGCGAAACCAAAGTTGCAGCGCTAACGGAAAAGTTTTCATGGCTTGCGATTCTTATCACATGTGTTGGTCTCTATGGACTTGCATCATTCATGTCGCAACAACGCATTAAAGAAATTGGAATTCGCAAAACGATGGGAGCGAGCAACACGCAAGTACTGCTTTTGTTGCTCGGTGTATTTGGTAAGCTCTTACTGATTGCTTGTGTCATCGCATTGCCTGTTGCATACTACTTAACAAATCAATGGCTCCAGGGATTTGAATATCGTACTCCACTTTCTGTTTTTGTATTCGCAGGAGCGATTGGTTTAATAGCTGTGATCACTTTATTGACGGTTGGCTATGAATCATTAAAGGCTTCGATGTCAAATCCAATCAAGGCATTGAGACATGAGTAGACACCTAAAACAAAAGATCAAATAACAATCGTTTTCGCTACCGATCGTTAGTCAGAAATACCATTGATTTTGAAAATACTCTTACAAGGAGTCGCTATGTTGATTCTATCCTAGTAAATTTATTTCGTCCGGCGTGTGCTTTACACTTTTTTAACCGGATCGAAGAGATTGAAAGAGATTGTGAACGAGCAACAGGGACTTTACCATCCCAGCTTTGAAAAAGACTCTTGTGGAGTCGGGTTCATTGCCAACATCAAAGCACGCAAATCGCATCAGCTGGTCATGGACGCCATTACCATGCTTGAACGAATGAGCCACCGGGGGGCATGTGGCTGTGAGGCCAATACGGGCGACGGAGCCGGGATTTTGATCCAGATTCCCCACGAATTCTTCACCAACGAATGTAATAAATTAGGCATAAAACTGCCCTCCTATGGCCAATACGCGGTTGGATTGGTGTTTTTTCCCCGCGATCCCAAGGCCAGGGAGGAATGCCGGACGGTCCTGAATCGCCAGATCAAAAAGATGAAAATGGCCCTGCTGGGCTATCGTCTTTTGCCCACAAAAAACAATGAAATCGGCGAAACGGCCCTCCGTGCTGAGCCGGTTATGGAGCAGATTTTCATCAAACGGCCTGAGTCTATCAGCGACCCTGATGAGTTTGAAAGAAAGCTTTTTGTTCTCAGAATGCATACGACACGGATCGTAACTGAATCCGTCCAGGGAGTCAATAATCAATTCTATTTTTCATCACTCTCTTACAAAACCATTGCCTACAAAGGCATGCTTACATCAAGACAGCTGAAGCATTATTTCGCCGACCTTGAACATGAAGAAGTAGTCTCAGCATTGGCAGTGATTCATTCACGCTTTTCTACCAACACTTTTCCTTCATGGCGATTGGCTCAGCCTTTCCGATACATTGCTCATAATGGAGAGATCAATACTATCCAGGGCAATATCAATTGGCTAAAATCAAAGGAAGCTTTCTTCTCATCCGAATTCTTTACGCGTGAAGAGCTGGATATGATTCTGCCGATTTGCAATCCAGCACAATCAGATTCCTCCAATCTCGATAATGTTGTTGAATTGTTATTGCATTCCGGCAGGTCATTACCACATGTGATGATGATGTTGATCCCGGAGGCATGGGATGGCAATGAGCAAATGGGTCAGGAGAAAAAAGATTTTTATGAATACCACGCCAATCTCATGGAACCATGGGATGGACCGGCATCGATAACATTTACTGATGGGAAAATTGTCGGAGCTACTCTTGACAGAAACGGATTAAGGCCATCTCGCTATGTTGTGACGGATGATGATCGCATCATCATGGCATCAGAAGTTGGTGTGTTGGACATTGATCCCGCTAAGGTTGTTACGAAAGGAAGACTGCAACCCGGAAAAATGTTTGTTGTTGATCTGGAGCAGGGCCGTATCATCAGCGATGATGAATTAAAGAAAAGTATTTGTACTCGTCAGCCGTATGGCGAATGGGTACGACTTAATAAAGTGAGGTTACAGGATCTTCCAGAACCTGGAGGAAGTTTTCATAAGTATGATCCAAGAACTTTTATCAGAAGACAAATTTCATTTGGTTATACAACAGAAGATGTGCGCGTTGTCTTAACGCAAATGTGTGAGACTGGTAAGGAAGCATTAGGTTCAATGGGAAGTGATATTCCATTGGCAGTGCTATCCAACCAGGCACAACATCTTTCAAGTTATTTCAAACAACTTTTTGCGCAGGTCACCAATCCTCCGATCGATTCTATACGCGAACGATTGGTGATGTCATTGGTAACACATGTGGGTGGTTCCCTCAATCTTCTTGAAGAAACTCCCGAGCACTGCATTACTCTTGAGTTACCAACACCTATTCTATCCAACAGTGATCTTGAAAAAATAAGATACATCGATCACCGTCATCTTCAGACAAAAACGATTTATACTTATTTCAAATCAGATGGATCTCCGGGTGCTTTGGAGAAAGGATTGAATCGCGTTTGTCAATATGTGACAGATGCAGTTGAGGATGGATTCACAATCATTCTTTTATCGGATAGAAGTTTTGACAGTGGTCACGCCCAGATTCCATCCTTGCTGGCAGTTGCTGCAGTGCATCATGATCTTATTCGCAAAGGACTTCGTGGTAAGGTTGGGATTCTTGTGGAGGCTGGAGACGTCTGGGAAACACATCACTATGCAACACTATTAGGATACGGAGCTTCTGGTGTCAATCCTTATCTCGTTTTCCAAACGATCTTCGACATGAAGAAGAGAGGATTGCTTCGCGAAGATCTTACAGAAGAAGAGGCATTATATAATTATAAGAAAGCCGTTAATGGTGAATTGCTCAAGATCATGAGCAAAATGGGAATCAGCACATTACAATCGTATCATGGTGCGCAGATCTTTGAAGCGTTGGGAATCAGTAAGGAAGTAGTCGATCATTATTTTACAGGAACAGTTTCGCGCATCAGCGGCCTTACACTTGATGATATTGCAAAAGAGGCATTAGCTAAGCACAGACTTGCGTTTCCAAAGACTTCACAAGAGGCTATTCAATTGGAAGTGGGTGGTGTTTATCAATGGAAACAGCGCGGCGAAGCACACTTATTCAATCCTCAGACCATTCATCTTCTTCAGCATTCGACGAAGACCAACGACTTTCAACTATTTAAAAAGTATTCTTCACTCATTAATGATCAGAGTGAGAAGGCAGTTACGCTCCGTAGCCTTTTAAAATTCCGTAAAGGAAAATCTATTCCCATCAGTGAAGTCGAGCCTGTTGAAAACATTTTCAAGCGTTTTGCTACAGGAGCTATGTCTTTTGGATCTATTTCTCATGAAGCACACAGTACGCTCGCGATTGCGATGAATCGTATTGGCGGCAAAAGCAATTGCGGTGAGGGTGGCGAAGATGAAGCTCGGTTTCACCGTAAGGAAAATGGCGACTGGGAAAACTCAGCAATCAAACAGGTTGCTTCGGGAAGATTTGGTGTAACCAGTTATTATTTATCGAATGCAAAAGAGCTCCAGATAAAGATGGCTCAGGGAGCAAAGCCTGGTGAAGGTGGACAACTTCCAGGTCATAAAGTAGATGACTGGATCGGTCGTGTGCGACATTCAACTCCTGGTGTTGGATTGATATCTCCTCCACCGCATCATGATATTTATTCCATTGAAGATCTTGCTCAATTGATCTTCGATTTAAAAAACGCAAATCGCGAAGCACGCATCAGTGTAAAGTTGGTTTCAGAAGCAGGTGTTGGCACGATTGCATCCGGCGTTGCGAAGGCTCATGCCGATGTGATACTCATCTCAGGACATGATGGAGGAACAGGTGCATCACCGCTAAGTTCAATTCGTCATGCTGGTCTTCCATGGGAATTAGGTTTGGCAGAAGCGCATCAAACATTAGTAAGAAATAAATTACGAGGTCGTGTTGTGTTGCAAACTGATGGGCAGATTCGCACGGGTCGGGATCTTGCCATTGCAGCAATGTTAGGTGCTGAGGAGTGGGGTGTTGCTACAGCAGCATTGGTAACAACAGGTTGTATCATGATGCGCAAGTGTCATTTAAATACATGTCCCGTTGGAGTGGCCACTCAAAATAAAGAACTGCGAGCATTGTTTACAGGTAAGCCTGAATATGTGGTGAATCTCTTTACATTCCTTGCAGAAGAACTTCGTGAAGTAATGGCCGAACTTGGATTCCGCACCGTGAATGAGATGGTCGGTCAAAGTGATTACCTGGAATTCAAGGAATCAGATGAACGATGGAAGTTCACCAACCTTGATCTTTCTCCAATATTATATAAAGAGCCAATCAGTTTGGATACTGCTTTGTTCCGACAGGAAGACCAGGATCATGAAATTGAACGTGTGCTTGACCGGACTCTGATCAAGATCGCTAAGCCATTTTTAGAAGAAAAAGAATCTGTGCATGGCGTGTTCGCGATCACAAATGAAGATCGTGCTGTAGGTGCAATGCTTTCGAATGAGATCACTAAGAAATACACCAGCTCAGCAATGGCGAATGCTGAGCTTGATAAAGGTGGAATTCATTTCAAGTTCAGAGGTACTGCAGGACAAAGCTTCGGTGCTTTTGCTGCGAAAGGAATCACCTTTGAATTGGAGGGCGACACCAATGATTACTTTGGCAAAGGACTCTCAGGAGCAAAACTTGTAGTCTATCCTGACAAACGAATCAATTACGATCCTGCTCAGAATATTATCATCGGTAATGTGGCATTGTATGGTGGAACTTCCGGCGATGTATTTATTCGCGGAAGGGCAGGAGAGCGTTTTGCCGTAAGGAACTCGGGAGTAAAAGCCGTTGTGGAAGGACTTGGTGATCACGGTTGCGAATACATGACCGGTGGTGTAGTGGTTGTGTTGGGCGACACTGGAAGAAACTTTGCTGCAGGTATGAGCGGTGGAATCGCTTATGTGTTTGATCCAAAGAAAACTTTCACACAAAACATCAACATGGAAATGGTGATGCTGGATACACTTGATAAGGAAGATGAAGAATCTCTTCATTCCATGATCATTGAGCATCATACACTAACTGGCAGCAAAACCGCAGAAAATCTTATCAAAAACTGGAAGAAGGTGTTTTCTGATTTTGTGAAGGTGATGCCAACAGAATACAAAGCTGTGCTTGAGAAAAGAAAAATAAATAAACGTGAACCATTAACTGTTAATCGTTAACCCGTCCCTGTGAATTTCTATCAAACATTAACGATTAATCAATAACGACTGCATGGGCAAGCCAACTGGATTTTTAGAAAACGAACGGGAAGTTCCAAAAAAACGGAACATTGCTGAACGTCTTCATGACTATAAAGAAGTCGAAGGTAACGTTGATGAAAACCTTACCATAAAACAAGCTGGTCGCTGCATGGATTGCGGTGTTCCATTTTGCCATTCCGGTTGCCCACTTGGAAATAATATTCCTGAATTCAATGACGCTGCATATCATGGAAACTGGAAGCTCGCTTATGATATTTTAGTTTCAACAAACAATTTTCCTGAATTCACTGGACGTATCTGTCCTGCGCCATGCGAATCATCCTGCGTATTAGCGATCAATAAACCTGCCGTCACGATTGAATACATTGAAAAATCAATTATTGAAAAGGCGTTTGAGTTAGGATTGGTGGTACCAAAAATTCCCGTTAGCCGATCCGGAAAGAAAGTTGCGATCATTGGTTCCGGTCCTGCAGGTCTTGCTGCTGCATCGCAATTAAATTCCGCTGGACATATTGTAACTGTTTATGAACGCGCCGATGAAGTCGGGGGATTACTTCGCTATGGTATTCCGGATTTCAAACTTGACAAAGGAGTTCTTGATCGTCGCATCCAACTCATGAAAGAAGAGGGGATTGTTTTCAAAACAAAATCAAATGTTGGTGGCAATGTAAAAGTGAATCAGCTTCGTGAAGACAACGACGTGATCTTGCTAACCGGTGGCTCAACCATCCCGCGCGATTTACCTGTTCCTGGAAGAACCCTTAAAGGCATTCACTTCGCCATGGATTTCCTTACGCAACAGAATAAAAGAGTGGGAGGAAAGAAAGTTGAGACGGAAGATATTCTCGCAAATGAAAAAAATGTAATTGTACTGGGGGGTGGTGATACTGGTTCTGATTGTGTTGGTACATCCAATCGTCATGGTGCGAAGTCCATCACTCAGATTGAAATATTGAACAAGCCACCGGAAGGTCGTCATGAATCGACACCCTGGCCGAACTGGCCGATGCTTTTGAGAACTTCTACCTCACATGAGGAAGGATGCGAGCGACAGTGGAGCATTGTTACAAAAGAATTCATCGGTGACGATGCTGGAAATCTGAAGGCATTGAAAGTGATAGAAGTAGAATGGGTAAAGTCCGATAATGGAAAGCCAGCAATATTGAAAGAGATTGCAGGCACAGAACAAATACTTCCGGCAGAATTAATTCTTCTTGCGTTAGGTTTTTTACATCCGCAACAGGAAGGATTGTTGAATCAATTAGGCATTGATTACGATGAACGCGGCAATGTAAAATGTACACGTTATCAGACTTCCGTTGATAACATTTTTTCTGCCGGCGATATGCGTCGTGGTCAATCGCTGGTAGTGTGGGCGATCTCAGAAGGAAGAGAAGCTGCCAGGGCAATAGATGAATATCTGATGGGAGAGTCGAAACTGGCAGAAAAAGAGAAGGGAATACTAGATGTCGTGTAGAGGATCCTCGGAGACAATAATTCAATTAGTTAGTTAGTTCTTTCTCAATTTCTGTTAAATAAACTTTATCCATCGGATGTGTATAAGGATCCGACATACGGTAGTTTTTTAAATAGAATTCTTTAGCCTTCTGCATACTCTCCTTATACTCTTTCGTTTGTTTTCCTTTCTTGTAGATCAAGCCTAAATAATAGTAAGGCTCCGCTATGTAATCATTTATAGCGATTGATTTCCTGAAAGCTGCAACCGCTCCTTTTGTATCTCCGGTTTCCATCTTCAAAACACCCAGGTGAAGAAGATCGTAGGTTAATGGTGAATAATCTTTTTCTCCCAATTGTTTTTCAATGATTGCAATTGCCTTGGCTTTCTGCCCCAGTGCCTTGTAGCATAAGGCTTTCGCAATATTCAATTGATAAGCACCATTCTGAGAATATCCTATCTCATATTCACGCATTGAATCGAGTCGCTCAATATCACGGATCGCGCCTTTATAATCACGAAGGAATTGATAGCGGCACCACCCTCTGTAACCCAGGTGAAGTTGCGGATTGAGTTCTACAGCTTTGTCAATAATCTTTTTCCAGGTAGCAAAGTCACCACGTTTTAAATAAGGAACCGCTTTTTCCATCCAGGCGTAGTCCAGGTTTGGGCATTTTTCAATTGCTTCATCAAATTTCTCCTGTGAGGATCTTGAACCCTGTGAGCCTCCTCCTTCTGTTGCCAGAATGCACGCTTCATAACATTTCTGATTGCCTTCCATCTTGTAGATGTTGCAATTGGGTTCGCCATGAGCGAGAATTGAAACAAAAATAAATATGAATAACACGCTCTTTCTCATGGCATGATCTCAATTAACTTTCCGTCTTCAAGCTTGAATGTCAGGTATTGATAATAATCTGTGGCTTCTTTATCATCCATTCCAATGATCCAACCATCCATTTTCTGTGTAAGCGATAGCAAATTTTTCACAATGTTGGCGTCAAAATTCTTGGATTGATAATTTTCATCAACACCCGTCACACGGAATCGTCCTGTCTTTCCTTCACAGTTTACAATAAACCGAATTGTCATCCAGCCGGTTTCTCCTTTCATTTCTTTTACCGGAAATGCACTAAAGCTTTCAATAACCATCGGCTTCTCCCCTTTGTATTGAAGACCTTTTCCGAAGTTATAGTACTGATAGATTTTGTTCTTGTTGCATACTTTAAATGCAGGATCATCCAGCTTCTCATCAAGCTCAAGATCTCCTACGTGAAGTGGATACTTGGAAGTTTCAATTTTACTTTCCGTTGTGCGCTCATTCTTTTTTGAACAAGAGAATACTACAAAGAGTAGCGCAGAAATTAAAAAGATCTTTCTCATGCTGATGGATCGAAGATAGATAATGAGCATTGATTTATCCTTCGATCAGGAGACATTAACAAAGTATTAACAGATGCTGGTTATAACTTTGAGTTTCTAGTTGCTGAATTTTATAAACGCAGGATTACTACTCGGACTGCTCAGCATCCTCGATCCATATGCAATGGCTTTCCCAATCAAAACATCTCCCGTTTTAGTAACCGAGCAGTAATAAATTCCGTCAGGTCGGATTAGTGCGTAGACATTTCCAGAAAGAAAGATCAATGGCCATTGCACATCTTTCTTTTCAAGATCAGGGGTGATCATGTTCTTATAGCCTTTCAGAACAAGTTCTCCTTTCGTAGTTGTCTCCTGGCCATTGTTGCTCAGCGAAACCACTGAAATGCTGCTGGTACCTGCTGATGGCATTGAATTATTAATACTCTTTTCAAGGAACAATCGTGCGATCATGTGTGCTGTCTCTTCAATAGTGCTCGCCCATTCTGCATTGACCATAATCGCAATGGAAAGCTGGTCATCAGGAAACATGCACACTACTGATCTGCCTCCACCTATGGAACCGGCATGTTCATAAACCTTTCTTCCATCCATATCCATACTGTTCCTCCAGCCTATTCCCACACGCGTCTTATCTCCAGATTTCAGCACCTGACTTTCAAACATTATCTTCACAACATCGGCGCTAAGAAATCCATTTGAGTACGCGTAGGTCATTCTTACCAGATCTGATGGTGTGCTTACCATTCCTCCCGCAGCCCATTTATAGCTTACCTCTTCGGGGTTTTTATCCTCCATCTGAATTTTATCTTTCACTGAATAAAGCTTAGCAAGTTTATTGTTGGGCTCTTGCTTTCTTCGGTCCGGTCCCGTGCTGTTCATGCTGAGAGGTGTGAAGATTTCTTTCTTCATATAGTCGAGAAAACTCATACCCGATGCGCCTTCAATTACTGCTGATAACAATGTGTATCCATGAGTTGAATAGTTGTACCTGGTTCCAGGTTCAAAAATCAGGTCTTCATGTGAAAAAACACTCAAAGCATCTTTGACAGAAGGATAAACACGGTCTTCAATCTTATCATTCGAATTATAATGCGGAATACCTGCGGTGTGACCAGCTACCTGAGCAACCGACACAGGATAATTTTTTACCGGAAAATATGGAACATAGGTTTGAACAGGTAATGACAGATCCAGTTTCTTTTGTTGTATTAATTTACCCACCGCTGTTGCTGTAAGCATCTTGGCAACAGATCCTGTTCTGAATTGAGTTTTTGTTGTTACTGGAATTTTGTTTTCAACATCTGCGTATCCAAATCCTTCTGCAAAAACAATTTTACCTTTCTGACTTATTGCAATAGATATTCCTGGCATGCCGGAGACTCGCAGTAACTCAATGGCCAGATCACGAACGGCGGTATCTCTATCCGGAAGCTGCGCAAAAGCTGAAATCGAAATTCCAACAAAGACAATTATGCAAAGAAATCTTTTCATTGTGTTTAACATTAAGAGCAATGTAGCAATAAACTCAAGGGCGAAGAATGATTTACTTCAAAACGACTTCACTTAACCATTTGTAGGTCTCTTCCTCTACAGCCATCCAGTCACCGGATGCAAACTTTGATGCAATCACATGATCACCGGAATTGGGAAAAGCAATTTTTCTTTTCAAATCAGGAGGTGTACCGAGTTCATCATACATTTTAAGCATCGCCGGCACAGATGCGGCCTTATCCTGTTCGGTCTCATTCTTATAATAATATCCTAAAAACACAGGGCAGCTAATTTTTTCGAACAGCTCTTTTTTCATTGCATGGACAACGCGTACTCCAGCAATAACTCCATTAAGATGAGCACGCATTTGCCAGTACTTCAAATGTGATTTAATGGTATCCGGGTTAAAAATATATTCAGATCCCAACGCGAGTTTACCTATTTGATAACCCCAATGTCCCGTTACGATGTCCGCAGTTTTATCAACTGCCCCAACACCGGGAGCATATAAGACAATAGCTTTTATTTCCGGATGCTGCGACGCAAGATAAATGGCTAGCCCTCCACCCAATGAAGTGCCAACCACTATCACTTCGTCGCCAAGTTTCTTTGCAATCATCAATGCTCTTTCCGCACCATAGATAAAATCATTTACGGATGCTCCTTTCATGGTTGAATCTCCCAGATCAACTCCGTGATGTTCATTCCTAAACAAGTAAAGATTTGCATCGAATTTTTTCGCAAGATCAATGTGCACAGGAAACCCATCGCCCATCGAAGCAGTGAATCCATGCAGATACAGGAATGCAATTTTTGTTTTGCTCTTTTTTGTTGAGTCTGCCCAAACTATTCTGGCTTGATTATCCGGTTTAATTCCATGCGTCGCTCTCTCAGATTCAACAATACTTCTCTCAAGCTCCATTAAAGAATCCGGTATTTCAATTTTCCTCAATGACACTCCAATGTCTTCTGTGCTGGGTTTTGGCCCAAGAAAATAGGCTACTATTAATATAACCAACAGGCTCAAAAGAATTTTGAAAATGAGTTTCATGGCATAATTTTTTAGTTGCGATGAGTTCTGAAGGTAAATTACATAAAGCGTCTAAAACAATTACTTATTGAACCATTCGTGACTGTCGACTTCTGACAAGGCGCATTTGAATTCCCTTTCCTATTTTTGTCTCACAATCATTCGTTTTCAATCTTTAATCTCCTTCCAATGAATTACCGCATAGAAAAAGACACCATGGGCGAAGTTCAGGTGCCCTCTGATAAATACTGGGGCGCACAAACCGAGCGTTCACGAAACAATTTCAAGATCGGACCTGAGGCCAGCATGCCAAAGGAAATTATCTATGCTTTCGCTTACCTTAAGAAAGCCGCAGCGATGGCTAATCATGAACTGGGTGTTCTTGATGCTTCTAAAAAAGATATGATCGCAAAAGTATGCGACGAGATTCTCACTGGTAAACTGGATGATCAGTTTCCATTGGTAATATGGCAAACAGGATCCGGCACTCAAAGCAACATGAATGCAAATGAAGTGATCGCTTATCGTGCTCATGTGATCAATGGTGGCAAGCTTACGGATGAGAAAAAAGTTCTTCATCCCAATGATGACGTTAACAAATCACAATCATCGAATGATACGTTCCCAACTGCTATGCATATCGCAGCCTACAAGCAGGTAGTTGAGATCACATTACCCGGAATGAAAAAACTTCGTGATACACTTGCGAAGAAATCCAATGACTTTAAATCTATCGTAAAGACAGGTCGCACTCACTTCATGGACGCGACACCGCTTACACTTGGTCAGGAGTTCTCTGGTTATGTTCAGCAAATTGACAACAGCATTCGCGCGATCAACAATGCACTGACTGCTGTGCTGGAGCTTGCACTCGGTGGAACAGCTGTTGGTACGGGGCTCAATACTCCAAAAGGTTATGATGTACTCGTTGCAAAAAAGATTGCCGACCTAACAGGATATCCTTTTATCACAGCTCCTAACAAATTTGAAGCACTCGCTGCACATGATGCGATGGTTGAACTTTCGGGAGCATTAAAACGTGCTGCCGTTTCTTTTATGAAAATTGGAAATGACATCCGCATGTTAAGTTCTGGTCCGCGTTCAGGTATTGGTGAACTGGTGATTCCGGATAACGAACCAGGATCTTCCATCATGCCTGGAAAAGTAAATCCTACTCAACCGGAAGCATTGACAATGGTGTGTGCACAGATCATCGGAAATGATATGGCAGTTACTGTTGGAGGATCGATGGGTCACTTCGAGTTGAATGTATTCAAGCCGGTGATCGCTGCGAATGTTTTACAATCTGCATTGCTGTTAGGAGACGCCTGTGTTTCATTCAATGATAAATGTGCTGTTGGAATTGAAGCAAATCTTCCAATCATCAAACGTCATATGGAGAATTCATTGATGCTCGTAACATCTCTGAACACTCACATTGGTTATGAAAACGCCGCCAAGATTGCCAAGAAGGCACACAAGGAAAATAAAACTCTTCGTGAAGCTGCTGTGGAGTTGAAACTGGTGACAAGCGAGCAGTTTGATGAGTGGGTAAGGCCGGAAAAAATGGTTTAAACGACTTGTCAATAGTATGAGGTATTGGTTTTGGAGAACTCCAGAACGCCTAAAACCCAATATTTCAACCACCAAAGACGGCAACTCGCAGACTCCATTCTGTCTATTTAGAAGAATTTGCTACTTTTATCTATTAAATAACCCCATTATGATGAAAACTAGACTACTGTTTGTCTGCCTGGCTTTGATTTTTTCCGGCTCGCAGGTTTTCGCCCAGCTTACAAAAGCGGAGAAAAAGGAATGGAAAAAGAAGGCAAAGGAGTTCCGCAAAAATCCGGAAGGGCTTAAAACTTTCACTGAAGCGAAACAAACTGCTGACAATACTGTCGTTAAACAGAACGGTGATTTGAAAGCATTGCAATCGCAGATCAGTGATAAAAATGCAAGGATTGCCGAGCTTGAAGATCAGATTGCCCGCATGCGTGGTGAGTTGTCTGCAGCAAAAGCAGAACTTGCAGCACTCAAGGAAAATCCTCCGATACATGCAATGGATTTTTCAAAAGGTGTCGTCTTTCGTGTTCAGATCGGCGCTTTCAAGAATAAAGATCTTGCCAAATATTTTGATAATAATCCGAATTTTGGTGGAGAGGCAGCAAAAGAAGGTGGTGAACCACAACGTATCACAATCGGTATTTTCCGCGACTATTGGGAAGCTGATACTTTCAAGAAATACATGCGTGACATGGGTGTAAAAGATGCCTGGATCACTCCTTACAAAGATGGCGTAAGAGTGGAGATAAAAGACGTAATGGAAGGCGTAATGGCTGATAAAGCAGAAAAAGCCCAGAAGAAATAATCATCAAATAAGGTTTTCCGAAAGCAGTGCCATAACAGCACTGCTTTTTTGTTTTCATACTTTTGTATTTATGGTAAGAATCTGCGCGGTTGTCTTTTCGTTGGCACTATCAGCAAATGCGTGGGGACAGCTCAGCCTGAAAAAGCTTGTGCTGAAACCAAAAGAAGTCTACGAATTAAAAGGAACCGACATCCTCGTTGTTGACTCGTTGATTCTGCATGAGTCGTCTACTCTTGTTCTGAATAAACTCAAAGCCAATAATTTCATTCACGCTAAAGTGATGGTCTTCTATAAAGGAAGTCTCATCGATGGAAGTGGTGTTATTGGTTTGAAAGGTCGCAAAGGTCATAAGGGAAACTCTCCTCCAAATCCTTGCACCGATGGTGGCGATGCCGCTCAGGGTATTGAGGGGACTTACGGTGGACATGGCATTAATGTCTCTTTATATTTTTCAGAGATCATTATTCATGGTCCTGTAACAATCAATGTATCCGGTGGTGATGGAGGCGACGGTGGTGATGGTGGTGATGGTGGCGGGGGAGGTCCCGGAACACGCATTTGTAAAGGTGGTGATGGAGGAAGTGGCGGCAATGGAGCAAAAGGAGCTTACGGTGGTAATTCAGGTAATGTCACTTTTACTGCCCCTGCAATTCCCGAACTCAGATTAATGCTGGGAGAAAAAGTTATTGTAAAAAATTATGGAGGCAACGGCGGACTCGGTGGTGATGGTGGCGGACGTGGGCTTGCGGGTTTAAGTAATGTGGGCAACACAAAGCTGGATGGAAAGGTTGGCAAGAAAGGTTTGAAGGGACAAGACGGCATAAAAGGAAAGCCAGGCTCCATAAATTTTGCGGACAAGTAAATGGTAAAGCGCTGGATCTATAAAAATATTCCTGAACAACAGCAGATCGATGATCTTAGCAAGAGTATAAATATCAATTCTCATCTTTCCTCTATCCTTTTGCAGAGAGGTATTAAGAACTATGATGAGGCAAAGAATTTTTTCCGACCGGCTTTAGAAGATCTTCATGATCCATTCCTGATGAAGGACATGGACAAAGCTGTTGTGCGCATGAAGGCAGCTATTGACAACAAGGAAAAGATTCTTGTATATGGAGATTACGATGTTGATGGGACAACTTCCGTCTCTCTTGTGTATAGTTATTTGAAAAGTTTCTATTCATTCATTGATTTCTACATACCGGATCGCTACGCTGAAGGTTACGGTGTTTCCGAAGCTGGTATTCTCTGGGCAGCCGAAAATAATTTTAAGCTTATCATCGCTCTTGATCTTGGAATCAAAGCATCCGATATGGTAGTACTTGCCGATGATCATGGCATCGATTTTATCATTTGTGATCATCACTTACCCGATAAAAAAATTCCGCGTGCCGTTGCTGTGCTTGATCCCAAACAGGATGACTGTCACTATCCCTTCAAAGAGCTGAGTGGTTGTGGCATTGGCTTTAAGCTTCTTCAGGCTTTTGCACGAAGATATGCCGACGAAAAGGTGCTTAAGGATTATCTCGACCTCGTAGTTGTAAGTATTGCTGCCGACATCGTTCCCATCAATGGAGAGAATAGAATTCTTTCACATTTTGGTTTGAAGAAATTAAATGAAAGCCCACGTCCAGGACTAAAGGCTTTGAAAGAAATTGCAGGCACCAGGAATGATCTTGATATTTCAGGAGTTGTCTTTACGCTAGGTCCTCGCATCAATGCTGCGGGGAGAGTAGCGCATGCGAGGGGTGCTGTAGAATTACTAAACTCTCAAACTGAAGAAGAAGCCAACGCTTTCGCGGAAAAAGTCAATACTAAAAATGACCTGAGACGGGAGTTTGATATGAACATAACCGAAGAGGCTTTAGCGATGATTGGAGGAGATGAAGTGCTTCAAAAAGCGAAAAGTACAGTTTTGTTCAAAAATTCCTGGCATAAAGGAGTAATTGGCATAGTTGCTGCTCGGTGTATCGAGAAATACTACCGGCCTACTGTGATCCTTACTGAAAGCAATGATAAAATAACAGGCTCTGCCAGAAGCGTAAATGGTTTTGATCTTTATCAGGCTATCGAAAAATGTGGAGATCTGTTGGAAAAATTCGGTGGGCATAAATATGCGGCAGGACTTACCATGGTTCCCACTAATCTCCTCGCCTTTCAACAACGCTTTGAAGAAGTCGTGTCTGCGTCTATTACCGAAGAGATGCTCACACCTGTAGTAGAGATTGATCTGACTTTGAACTTTGATTCGATCACACCGAAATTCGTCAGCGTTCTAAGGCAAATGGCACCTTTTGGTCCTGACAACCAGCGTCCGGTGTTTGAATCAAAGAATGTTTTTGTGCTGAACTCCCTTGCTACTTTTAAAGATCGCCACCTTCGCTTTCTTGCGGGTCAGCATGGCAACGATCTTTTCTTTAATGCGGTCGGTTTTGATCACATCGAACATTATGATCGGTTACTCAAAGGAGATTCATTCAATATGGTTTATACGATCGAGGATAATACCTTTAATGGAAACACTTCGGTTCAACTTCGAATCAAAGATTTTAAATTCACTGACAAATGATCTTACGCGCTGAAAATCTTTTAAAGAAATACAAACAACGTACGGTTGTCAATGGAGTTTCCGTTCAGGTAGGTCAGGGTGAGATCGTTGGGTTGCTGGGGCCAAACGGTGCAGGCAAGACTACCAGTTTTTACATGATGGTGGGACTTATCAAACCTAATGGTGGCAAGATCTTTCTGGACGATATGGACATCACCGACCTTCCTATGTACAAGCGAGCAAAACTTGGATTGGGATACCTGGCACAGGAAGCTTCCGTTTTCCGATCTCTGACGGTTGAGGAAAATATTCTTGCTCCTTTGGAGATGCTGGACATTCCCAAAAAGGCACAAAAAGAAAAAGTGGAAAGCTTGCTGGAAGAATTCAGCTTAACGCATGTTCGTAAAAATCAAGGCATGGTGTTATCGGGTGGTGAAAGAAGAAGAACAGAAATTGCAAGAGCATTGGCCGTAGATCCACATTTCGTTTTGCTGGATGAACCTTTCGCGGGAGTGGATCCTATCGCTGTTGAAGAGATTCAATCAATCGTTTCAAGATTGAAGAAAAAGAATATTGGAATTCTTATCACCGATCACAATGTTGATGAAACGCTCACGATCACAGATCGGGCTTACTTAATGATTGAAGGAAAATTATTTAAATCTGGCTCGGCAGAAGAACTTGCTGACGATCCGATGGTTCGTAAACTCTATCTCGGTCAGAATTTCCAGCTCAAAAAGAAAAAAGATTTTACTTCAGGAGCTGGTGAATAATAACAGAAGTTAAAACTTCAGTTCATCGCTATACTTCACCGGCACCTTTACAGGAAATCCTCTCACCGTAACCTTCATACTTCCCTCAAACTGTACGGCATATTTCTTTCCTCCAAACAGGTTTAGAATCGTATCCAGTAAACCAATGTCTTTCATGCTAAGTTGCACTTCCAATGGGATTGTGAATTCTGATTTCCCTTTGATCAGTTGACTGAGATGCTGATCTACTCGGGCTGCCTTTTTTCCATCCACCATAACATCAAGATCAATTCTCTTCAATCGCATGCGGGTTGAATTCGGATTGTAAAAAACAACATCGGCAAAAAGCAGCGGATTGCCATCTGCCCCGGTCTTCACTTCCTTTATATTGACAGCACGAAGAACTACCTGTTCTTTGGGAACACAACCACCAGCAATTATTGCCAAAAGAAAAACGATCCTTAAAATCTTCATATTGAAATAATACTTTTATAAAAACCTACCTTTAATAAATGACCGATCCGCTTCAACTCAACATCGAACACATTACCGACGATCTGGCAGAAAAAGGATATTCTGTTAATCAACACTTTTTGAGCAATTCTGAGGTTGAATCAATAATACAAACAGACGAATTCAAGAATGCAAAGTTACAGTTTAAAAAAGCAGGAATTGGCAAGCAGCAGGATAAACAAATCAACGAATCTATAAGAGGAGATTATATTCAATGGATCGATCCGCAAGCAGCTCCCAAATCAATAGCTCTCTATCTTAAACGCCTGGAAGAACTTTCACAGTATGTCAATCAGAACTTATTCCTGAGTCTTAAAGACATTGAGGTTCATATGACGATCTATCCCGTCGGAACTTTTTACAAACGTCATATTGATCAGTTTAAAAGTGATGATCACAGAAAACTCTCTGTTATTCTCTATCTCAATAATGATTGGAAACAAGAAGATGGAGGTCAGCTTCGCCTTTATCTGCCGGAAGAACCGATTGATATTCTTCCGGAAGCCGGAAGACTCGTTTGCTTCAGGAGTGATCTGATAGAGCATGAAGTTATGCTAGCGAAAAGAGAAAGGCTGAGCATAACAGGGTGGCTCACCACCAGAAAATGATTAGTCAGATTAGTTTATTCTCATTTAAAGAGTTTCTCATCCAATCCAGGAATCAACTTCATCGCATTCTTGTAATAGATCTTTTTCAGAATATCATCTGGTAAACCAATTCCATACATTCTCCAGAAAGCATGATAGCGCTTGTGGTATGGAAAGTATTCATCCTCTGTTTCCAATACACGGAAGTAAGTTTCATACTCTTCAGGTACCCAACTATCTTTTCCAAAAAGCACTCTATCCTGATACTTGGTAAGAAAAGCTTTTGCGGCGCGGGGTTGGCGGCCTAGTTCTGCGATTACCGCACCAATCTCGGTATACATGTTCGGAAACTGATCCATCAGCCCTCCAAGTTTTTTCAGATCATTGCCATACCAGCCAAGATGAGCGTTGATAAATTTTGTCTTAGGATGCTTTCTAAAAATGTTGTGTTGCTCCGCTATAATCGTTTCAAACTTAACAGTGTCAGTATCATGCCTGCGGCCTGGATGGGTTTTTAACTCAAGCCAACGTTCATTGTTCTTATCAATAGGTTGCCAGAACTGTGGCACATCAGCAGCATGAATGAGTACTGGTATTCCTAACTCACCACACTTTGCCCATACCGGATCAATCCTGGGATCATCAATCGAAATTCTTTTTCCGCTCTTGTCCTTATTGAACATTCCAAGGCTCTTATAAATTTTTAAACCTTTGGCACCTCTCTTCACGTCGTTCTCGATCTGTTTGACAGTTCTCGCTGACCATTCAGGATTATCAATATCACCAAAATCAACATTGGTAAAAAGTATAAAACGATTCGGATAACGTGCTTTGATATTTTCAATTGATTTTTCCAGATGATCTCCGCTGCCGCCAAATCCACGTCCACTGAGATTGATCATCACCGCCATATTGAGTGCATCCATTTTTGAAATCAGATCTTTGAAATCTGAAGTATTCATATTCCCCTGATGATTATGTATATCAATGAAAGGAAATTTTGATTTCTTCAGGTGATGCTCCTCTACTACAAGCGTGGAGGGTGGATTGTACTCTTCAAAATCCATTTTCATTTCCAACGGCCTTTCTTGGGGAAGTGCTGCGAACGAACTTAGCATTAAAGCGGAAAATATTATTTTCTTCATAAAACCGGAATTACACTCCAAGAAACGGAATTCAATTCAATGATGCAGAAGATTTTTACTCAAACGGTGAATGAATTTCATAACTCATTAAACCTTTCATTAGCAACTGTGTCCAAGCATCAGATTCGCATAAAAAAAACTCGTTTATGAGAAAGCTTATTACATTCTCAGTGTTTGCAACCATTGTAATTCTTTCGCTGGTGGTAAGAAATACGGTAGAGGCTCAAGTTGTCACATCAAGGGTAGCCGCAGGCCAACTTTCCGCAAGGCCGATATGCCCCGGCCCGGGTTATGCCTGGAGAAATGGAGTTTGGATTGCACCTGCTCGCTATGCTTATCGGCATCATGGTGGAGTAAGGTTAAAGTTCCATTCAAGACCCATGAGATACAGAAGATATGTTTGGTAGGTGAAGGGGTGATTACGTGAAGTGTAAGAAAGAGCAGTATTCGCTCTTTCTTATTTTAGTGGCATTCCAGACGCAATTTATTCCGTGAAAATTCTTCCTAAATTGCTAACACATTTATCAGCTTATGAGGAGAATTGCCCTGTTTATTGTTGCATTCCTGACTTTCGGAGAATCCATTGTTTATGCTCAGGATGTGTTGCTGGAAAGCGGTAAGAAAAAATTTGCCGCGAAAGATTTTACAGGAGCGAAAGCAGATTTAACAAAACTGCTTAGCACAACTCCAAAGAATAAAATTGCTCTCGATTTAAGAGGCCAGGCCAAAGCTGCTCTTGAGGATTTCTATGGAGCCGTTAGCGATTACACAATTGCACTTGAAATTGACTCAACTTTTGCAGAAGCTCTTAATCACCGGGGTGAAGCGAAAACTAATCTTGGAGATGATGAAAGTGCAATAGATGATCTTGATAAAGCAATCCGGTTCAATCCAAAGTTGACCGATGCTTATACCAATCGTGGATTCGCAAAATATAATCTCGAAGATTTTCAGGAAGCATATTTCGATTTTTCAAAAGCAATAGAACTCGGCCCTGTAGATGCTGACAAATATTATAATCGCGGTGTTATCAAAGCAGAGCTTGGAGAGTTCGTAAGCGCCATTGATGATTATACAAAAGCACTTGAGCTGGATAAGACTGACGCGGGTTTGTACAACCGTCGCGGTGTTGCTTACTATCAAACTACAAATTTTGAGAAAGCCATTATTGATTATGATCAGGCAATCAAGCTTGATCCAAAAGATCCAATAAAGTTTGAAAATCGTGCACTGGCGAAAAGCGCTAAAGAAGATTTCAAAGGTGCTCTAGAAGACTACAGTAAAGCTATTGAGCTTGCAAATGATGATCCCGAAACCTTCAATCTGCGAGGAGTGTTGCGCCATACCCAACAAGAATATGATAATGCCATCAGTGATTTTAATAAAGCCATTGAACTCGACAATACCAATCCGACCTATTTTGATAACCGCGCTCTAAGCAAAACTGAAAAAGATGATTTTGCCGGCGCCATAGAAGATTACTCGGCTTCCATTACGCTTTACCCCAATGATCCAGAAACTTATCTTCAGCGTGGTCTGGTGAAACTTCTCATGAATAACAATTATGATGGTTGCCTGGACCTCAAACACGCCGATGAATTGGGTGCAACGGAAGCAAAAGCGGCCATCAAAAAAAATTGCAAGTAGTAATCATTGCCATTGAAAATCCTCATTATCCTCAATGGCATCTCAGGGAAGAAAAAACGATTCTATCAAAAGATCTATCCTGCACTTGAAAAAATTTACTCTGTCGAGGTTTTAGAAACTCAGTATTCCGGCCATGCGGAGGAGATCGCTTCCAAAGCAACACTTGAAAAAGCCTCAGTTATTCTTGCGGCGGGGGGAGATGGAACGCTTCATCAGGTTATTAATGGAGTTCTGAAAAGCAATTCAACTGATCTTCCTTTGGTTGGTCTCATTCCTCTCGGGAGTGCCAATGACTTTGCACGAACGTGTTCTCTTACTTCAGATCCAAAAAAGATCATTGCTCTTCTGAAATCAAATCAGCCAAAACTCACGGACATTGGAAAGATTGAATGTCTGGATCCTTCAGGCAAATCAACCCTGCGATATTTTATTAATGCCTGTAGTGTTGGAATGGGTCCTGCTGTTGTGATGAAGCTGCAAAAGAGTAACAAATCTCTTGGTCCCAAACTTTCATATCTCGTGAGCATTATTTCTGTATTCTTCTCCCTTCGCCCCCAGGAAGTGGAATACAAAACTTCAGAACGATCCTGGAAGGGAAAAGCGAGAGTGATCGCGATAGCTAATGGAAGAACATTTGGCGATGCGATTTATATTGCTCCCGAAGCTATTCAGGATGATGGCTTATTAAATTCATTCGTTGTGGGTGAAGTTCCTCTCCTGAAATTTCTAATGTACCTGCAGGCCATTAAAGGGAAAAAGAAAATTATTCATCCCAATATTTTTTATCAAACAACTTCAGAAGCTTTTCTTTCTTCCCCTGATACGTGCGCCCTGGAGGCCGAGGGTGAACTGGTAGGTCAGTTGCCTGCAAAGATTACTATCCTTCCTTCAGCAATTCGGTTTGTACGATAGTCGATTTCATTCGTAAATGGTATAAGAAAGGTCAACAAATCTTTTGCTATTTTTGATAAACCCCTCAACATGCAACCCTCCCTTCAAAAGTTATTTACACTAATTGAAGATCAACGTAATGAAACGTTGAAGTCCGTGCGGCATCTTACACCAGAACAATTCAACTTTACCAGTGCCCCGGGAAAATGGTCAGTTGCGGACATATTGAGTCATATCATAACCGCTGAACGTTTTTCAATTTTGTATCTCCGCAAAAAGATTCAAGGCATTGCAGACGCTAAAGACACGGGTTTGATAGAGGAAATTAAAATGACTCTGCTAAAAATTTCTCAACGCTTACCTGGAATAAAATTCAAAGCACCTCGGTTTCTGGTGGAAAATACTCCCACGCATAAAGATCTTTCAACACTTGAATTTGAGTGGGAATCTGTAAGAAAAGAATTTAAAGAACTCCTGGAAACAATTCCTCAGCAGCATATCAATAGAAAAATCTATAAACACGTGCGCGCAGGGTATCTTAATATCCAACATGCACTTATTTTCTTTCGTGAACATATTATTCACCACACCCCTCAAATAAAAAAATTATTGTGAGGCCCCTTTATTAAAAATCCCTTCTCTTAATAAATCATCCATGAATAAAATCTTCTACTTATTGCTGTTTATAAGCAGCATTACTTTTGGTCAAACAAAACTCCAGTCTCCCGCGGAATTTCTTGGGTACGAACTTGGTGATCGCTTTACACGACACAACAAAATGGTTGAATATTTTAAGCACATCGATGAATCTTCAGCGAATGTTACTGTAACGCAATACGGTGAAACTTACGAGCATCGTCCATTAATCTATGCCATTATCACTTCGCCGGAAAATTTTGGAAATCTGGAACAAATCCGTCAGGATAATCTGAAGCGCGCAGGTTCTCTGGAAGGAACTCCATCCGGAAATAAAATAGCCATCGTATGGCTCAGCTATAATGTTCATGGAAATGAAGCAAATTCCATGGAAGCTTCCATGAAAACTGTTTACGAACTTGTTAATCCGGCAAATGCAAAGACAAAAGAATTCTTAAAAAATACTGTAGTCATTATCGATCCGTGCATTAATCCGGATGGACGCGATCGTTATGCAAATTTCTATAATCAGTATGGGCAATTTCCTCCAAATCCGAATGGCGATTCAAAAGAGCATCGCGAACCATGGCCTGGAGGAAGAGCAAACCATTATCTTTTTGATTTGAATCGTGATTGGGCATGGGAAACTCAAACCGAATCACAAGCCCGGATTAAAGTGTACAACACCTGGCTTCCTCATGTTCATGTTGATTTCCATGAACAAGGATTTAATAATCCATATTATTTCGCACCAGCCGCAGAGCCCCTGCACGATGTTATCAGCAGCTGGCAGCGTGAATTTCAAACCATGATCGGCAAGAACAATGCAAAGTATTTTGATGAACAGGGGTGGTTATACTTTACAAAAGAGGTCTTTGATCTGTATTATCCAAGCTATGGTGATACATATCCTACGTACAGTGGTGCTATCGGAATGACGTATGAGCAAGCTGGTGGTGGCTATGGCGGATTGACCGTTACAACACGCGAAGGCGATCCCCTGACATTAAAAGATCGTCTCACTCACCACTTCACTACCGGAATTTCAACGATTGAAATAACGTCGCAGAATGCTTCCAAAGTTGTTGACGAATTTGAAAAGTATGCAAAAGACAATATCAACAACCCATCAACTCCTCACAAAACCTATGTTATCAAAAGTGATAACAATGCTGACAAGATCAACCAATTAACAAAATGGTTAGATACACATTCCATTAAGTATGGTCATGCGGCCGTTGGTAAACCTGCAAAGGGTTATGAATACCAAACCCAAACCAATACAACATTCAATCTTACTACAGAAGACATTATCATCAACGTGTATCAGCCCAAATCGAGATTCATCACTACCTTATTTGAACCGCTGTCTAGATTGTCAGATTCTGCAACGTATGACATCACCGCCTGGAATCTTATGTACAGCTATGATCTGAAGGCATACGCTCTTAACGAGAAGATCAATGTTAGCAAAGCTTACCAACCTAAACTTCCTGACAATGCTCCAATAGCAAGTACACCTTACGCCTATATTTTTAAATATGAAAGTGTTAAGGATGTGGAATTCCTCGCGGCACTGCTGCAGAAAACAATCAAGGTTAGATCGGCATCCAGGAGCTTCACTTCCGGAGGACAAAAGTTTGAGGCGGGTACATTGTTTGTCACCAGGCGAAACAATGAAAGTGTTGTCGACTTTGACAAAGTTGTTCAGGGTCTTGCAAAAACGTTTTCAAGAAAGATCTATACAACAAGCACAGGGTTTATGGAATCCGGAAAAGACATTGGTTCCGGTTATGTGAATTTTATCAAGGCTCCGAAAGTTGCCGCATTGATCGGTGATCAAACCTACTCATTGAACAGTGGCGAGATCTGGCATTTCTTTGAACAACAAATCCACTATCCCATCACTCAGTTAGGAACAGAATACATTAAGAATGTCGATCTGAAAAAATATGATGTGCTGATTATCCCGGAAGGAAATTATCGGTTGTTTGATGATGCAATGCTGGAGCAGATTTCGGGTTGGGTGTCTTCCGGTGGAAAACTGATTGTCATTGCCAATGCGCTTCCCTCTTTTGCGGAAAAGAAAATGTTCAGTCTTAAGTCATTCACGACTGATGCTGAGAAAACTGAATCTGAAAAAAGAGATAAAGAAGAAAAGGAGAAAAATGCATTGACTCATTATGAAGACGCCGAACGCAAATCATTATCAGAAGCAATATCCGGGGCGATCTATAAGGTGACTCTTGATAAATCTCATCCACTTTCATTTGGTTTGAGGGATTATTACTTCACACTTAAAACAAATGAGCTTCGTTATGGGTTCTTGGAAAACGGATGGAACGTCGGGATAATCAAAGGAGCTGCAAAACCTGTTCAGGGGTTTGCGGGTCAAAGGATAAATAAAAAGATGAGCAATAGCCTGATCATGGGGGTTGAACAAAAAGGGCAGGGCAATATTGTTTATCTGGTTGACAATCCACTTTTCAGAAATTTCTGGGAAAACGGGAAGATGGTCTTCTCAAATGCAGTTTTCATGGTAGGCCAGCAATGACCGGGCATGAAATTTGAATTAACAAGAATGTGTTAAATTGAAGCTCTCTTTTTAAAATTCAGTTGGCTATGAAGAAAATCTATCTCCTTTTGAGCGTGCTTTTTGCTGCCCAGTTATTGTCTGCACAACCCGGCTCAGAAATCTATCTGTTTGATCTCAGCATCAAAAAAGATAAGGTGATCATCTCCAATCCCGTCAACATCACCAATCATAAAGGATACGATAATCAGCCTTCGTTTCATCCGGAGCAACCTTTGCTGTATTATTCCTCCACAGGAACTGATACACTGACGGATATCTTCGTTTATAATTATAAGACTAAAGTGTCAAAGAGTATTACGCAAACTTCAGATCGCGAGTTCTCTCCAACGATTACGCCGGATCAAACTTCTATCTCGTGCATTATTCAGAGAAAAAACGGACAACAGGATCTCGGAAAATATCCTGTTGAAGGTGGGGACGCTTCTCTTATCGTTGACAATCTTACTATCGGTTATCACGTATGGGCCGACAATAGTCACCTAGGGCTCTTTGTTCTTGGTAAACCCAATTCACTTCATTATTTACTTCTTCCTATGAAAAAGGATACGATTCTGGCAACAGACATAGGAAGATCTCTTCACCGTGTTCCGGGAGAAAGCGCATTTAGTTTCGTTCAGAAAATTTCTGAAAAAGAATCTCAGATAAGGAAATTCAATAGTCAGACAATGAAGCTCACAACCGTTGTTTCTACTCTGCCGGGGAAAGATGATCTCTGCTGGCTTCCTGATGGGAAAATTTTAATGAGCGATGGAACAAAAATTTTCTTTGTTCATGCGGGCAAGAGTGTTGAATGGAAATCCATTGATGACTCCGGCACATCTGTTCTAAAGGGTGTAACCCGTATGGCAGCAAGTCCTGACGGAAAAAAACTTGCTGTTGTAGTCAGTGAATAATTTTATTTTTCGCAGAAAGATCCTTTAGCGATATAGAGTTTTTTCAATTCCGCAGTCATCACCTGTTTTTGTACTGCGGGATCTTTTTCAATCAATTCCTTGCTGATCTCTCCTTTCATAATCAGGATGCTTCCTTCATCATCTCCGAAGCTGGCTTCTGTAATAATGTTTCCGGCAGCAGAAAGTTCTTTAATATACTGTTGATGATCTTTCATCCCTTCGGCGATCATTCCATACGTGTCCTTACTGGTGTTAAGGGTGTAACGGACAAAGTTGTAGAGCACCATCTCATATGGTTCACCTACACTGCACACTGAACCCACACGAGGTGAATAAGATTGAATCTCTACATCCCAACGCTTGGCCTGAATCCCAGGGTCCGTGTTCAACCAATCCTCCACTTCCTTCTTTGATTTGGATCGGAAAATAAAAATTCCTCCCCCACCTTCGAAAGGGCCTGCTGCTGCAAGTTTTTTTTCTTTTGCAAGACGGGTGATGTTGGCCATATGACCTTCCATTATTTTATCAAGTTGTTCTTTTGGAAGCTCTGTCGGATTGCTCTTCTTATGAAGGAAAACAAAAGTAAATTCCTGTGAATAAGATGACAGGCTGGCAAGGCAGAAGAGGATTACTACGATTCTTTTTTCCATAATACTAACCTACAAAAGTTTGATCAATTAACTTTTTAAGTAGATTTTCGCTCTCTGAAAATCCCTTAAAATGATTGAAACTTTATCACTTTTTCGTCCACTGAATCAAAAGTTGATAGATCTTCTGAAAGTTATTCCTAAGGCAGACTGGAGCAAAAAGACGGTAGCAGGAGCATGGACCGTGAAAGATGTCGCTGCTCATTTGCTAGATGGAAACGTAAGGGCCATTTCCATGTATCGTGATCATGCAGAATTAAAGCCAGATGTTGTCATCAACAATTATTCGGACATTGTTCAATATCTCAATCGGCTGAATGCTGATTGGGTAAGGGCTATGAATCGCGTCAGTCCTGAACAACTGTTGGAACAGCTGGAACAAACTCATGAGCCTTACATTCAGTGTTTGGAAAAACTCAATCCATTTGAGAATGCAATGTTTAGTGTTGCATGGGCCGGTGAAGAAGTTTCCACAAACTGGTTTCATATTGCCCGTGAGCTGACAGAAAAATGGCATCATCAGCAACAAATCAGAGATGCACTTGGACAACAAGGGATTTTAACAAAGCAATTCTATAAGCCTGTTCTCGAAACATTCATGAGAGCATTACCTCATCGCTATAAAGACATTGGTTCTGCTGATAATACAAGTATTAAGATCACCATAGAATCCGAAGCTGGAGGAACATGGTGGCTTGAAAAAAAAGCCGGTCAATGGATATTGCTATCACAAAAAGGTGATCAAATTCCTTCAGTAACAATTTCAATTCCTGCTGATCTATCCTGGAAGATCTTTACAAAAGCGGTTCAATTTGAGAATGTCAGGAGCCTCATAACAATTGAAGGCGATGAAAATCTTGCATTACCAACATTGAAGATGATCACGGTTATGGCTTAAATCATTTCAAAGCATCTAGCAACCGATCAAAATCTTTTGCTTCGTTGTAAACATTGGGGGCCACACGCATGGAGTCACCTCTGAAGGAAACAGAAATTTTTCTGGCCTTTACTTTCTCTTTTACCTGGTCAATTGAAATGTTTCCGGGAAAACGAACGCCAAACAAATGATGTCCTCGTGAATCTTCCTCCTCAATCCAATAACCCCGTTGCCTAAGATCCTTTATCGCTGACTTGCTTATCTTATTGCAATATGTTTGAATGTTCTCTGGCTTCCATTGATTAATCTGCTTCAATGCTTCAAGCATCATGGGCACCAGAATAAAATTGCTATGCTCGCCTACCTCATATCGCAATGCTCCCGGCTGATAATCACTTTTATAATTAACAAGAGCGGCAAAATTTTCACTCTCTCGTCGATTAATCCAGTTTTCCTCAATTGGCTGGCCGTTATCAAAATGCTCACCATAATATGCAAGTCCCATTGAGTAAGGACCCATCAGCCATTTATAACCTCCGCAAACCAAAGCATCGGGTTGAATCTTCTGAACATCAAAAGGCAAAGCTCCCACCGACTGTGTTCCATCTATAATTAAGAGCGCACCTACATCGCGCGTTCTTTTTCTAATGCGCTCAAGATCAAATCGGGTTCCATCTGCCCAATGAACATGACCCAGCGCCACGATTCTTGTCTTTGAGTCAATAGCTTCAAGGATTCTCTCATTCCATACTTTTCCCCTTGATGTCAATTGATCTGGTGGCGTGATTGCTTGTATCACCGCCTTTGTCTCCATCGAGAGTCTTTGCCATGGATAGTAGTTACTGGGAAACTGCTCTGCCGCTACGATAATTTTATCACCTGCTTGCAAACGTGTATTTTTTGCAACAGTCGCGAGACCGTAAGACACGGAAGGAATGATCACTATTCTTTTAGGATCCTTGACGTTTATCAATTTGGCATACTCCTTTCTCAAGGGTTCGGAGCCTGAGAAAAAATCATCTGCAGAGATGGCAAATGGATTTCTTTTTCTTTCAATTCCCATTTTACCAGCTTTTTCAACCGATTTCAAAAGCGGCGACATGTATGCACAGTTTAAATAGGTGTTGCCTTTTGGGATTGAGAATTTTGCCCTTTGATTTTGCATGTTATTTCTTCGTTATTAAATCCAATTAGTGCCTCCACGGCGTACTTTTTGCTGTAAACTGAAACCCAGGTTACCTCTGGCTTTCAACTAAAATTAACAACCGTATTGACTCTAGTGGCTATGATTGAAAATTTCAAAGGAATCGAATTCGTTCGAATCTCATCCTTACCGGAAGAACAGCGCCAACAAATCTGGCAATCTTTTCAAAGAGATAAAATTATAAGAATTGTTAAAGATCAGGCTCTTTTGAATGACTGCATTTTACATAAAGATTACCTATCGTGGATGAGTCAACAGGAGAAGCAGGTACTAAAGCCTGTTGTTGAACGCCGTCGTCGTCCATCCGTTCAAAACGTTTTTTCCAAGCTCGCCTTTAAGTAATCATTTTTCCCAGATCCCTTTTGGAACAATCTCCAGAACGTTTCCTTCAGGGTCATTAAAGTAAAATGATTCCTTTCCGCTTTGCCAAAGCAACGTATCAATAATTTTAATTCCCTTTGAGATTATTTCCGCTTTATGACTTTCGTATTCATTAGCTGAAACTTCGAAAGCAAAATGATAAGGTCCCTCTGAATAATGTGCTGGCGGGCTCTTCTTCAATCTTGAATCCGCGGGATTAAAACATAATAAAACAGATGCTCCCGCTCTGAAGAATATGTGTTTTCCCTTCACATAACTGATTAGCGGGAACCCAAGAATTTCATGGTAGAACCGGTGAGCTTTTTCCAGGTCTTTGAAATAAAGACTAGTTTCCTTTATTTGAGTGATGTTCACTTTTTCCTTTTTTTTTCAAACAATTTAATGGATCGGCTAATCAAACCACCTTTACTAATTCCCTAATTACTAGCGGGTTGGAAAGTTGGTTGTTTTACACATTCTATAATTTCATTTCCGTTGCCAAATTACTGACAGATCGACTCCCCCAACCAGATGTAGATAATTGATTCTTAACACATTATAAATCGGGAGTCCTCAGAGGGGTACCAGAGATATCCACAAAGAACCGATTGATAAAAGTGGTCGTAATGCATTGTAATTCAGATGATTAACTGGTAACGGTCTCTTAATGTGGATAAAAACCCGATTTTGTGGAATACTTTTCCGGCTATTTTTCTCACTTTATAAGTGCCTGAATTTTAGCACTTTTGTCTTTTGATTTAACATATGGAAAACATTCCCGCTTGTCTCAAATTTTCTAACTCTTCAAGGGGAATTGCGTTTCGTTTCACCATGCGCGCCATCATTATTTTGAGCTTTCTGGGGCTGAGTCATTTTGGGTATTCCCAAAGCAGCGAATTGGTGAAACTTGATAAACTTCAACAGATCATCCAGGCCGAAAAAGAGCAAATTCAGGTAGTCAATTTCTGGGCGACCTGGTGTGGCCCGTGTCTTAAGGAATTACCCTTATTTGAAAAGCTAAATGGCGAACGCAAGGATGTTCATGTTAGGTTGGTGAGCATGGATATGGACCTCGATCCGGATCCGGAAAAAGTAAGAAGATTTGTAGCGAGGAAGAAGTTGCTTTCAGAGGTGCTCATCCTGAATGAAACAAATCCTAATCTATGGATTGAAAAGGTTGATAAAAGCTGGTCAGGTGCATTGCCTGCCACGCTGGTTGTTAATAATAAAACCGGTAAGCGTAAATTTGTGGAAAGGGAACTGCACGCCGGCGATCTAGAAAAGCTAATTGCAGAAGTTCAATAAATTTTAAACCTAATTTTAAAACGTATGAAGTTGTTATCGATTTGTCTTATTGCGGTTTTTGCTCTTGTAGCGGGTGCTCCCATTAAAAATGGTTATGAAGTCGGTGATACGGCTGCCGACTTTTCATTAAAAAACGTTGACGGCAAAATGATTTCGTTGTCAGGCATGAAAGAAGCAAAGGGATTCATTGTGATCTTTGATTGCAATACCTGTCCTTATTCAAAAGCTTACAATGAAAGAATCATTGCTTTGCACACAAAGTATTCTGCGCTGGGCTATCCGGTTATTGCTATCAATCCAAATGATCCAACAGCAAGCAGCGGTGATTCATTTGATGCGATGGTAACTTACGCAAAGAAGAAAGGTTATACTTTCCCATATCTCGTTGATGAGAATCAGACTGTAGCGAAAGCGTTTGGTGCAACCAACACTCCTCACGTGTTTATATTGAATCGCGCCGGAAACGATCTCAAGGTTGCATACATCGGCACCATCGATGACAATGCACGCAATGCATCATCAGTAAGCAAAAAATATGTTGAAGAAGCCGTGGATGCTTTGGTAGCAGGAAAGACAGTCTCCAATACAAAGACAAAAGCTATCGGTTGTGGAATTAAATGGAAGGACGCATAGTCCTTCCTCTTTCTCTATCAGGAGTTGAGGTTTGAAAGGATATCATCCACAAACTCCCTTGAATTGCTAAGACGCGGAACTTTATTCTGAGCTCCCAGTTTGCCGCGTTTCTTCATCCAGTTATAAAATGTTCCATCTGGTACGCTGTGAATCGTAGGCGCTATCAAAGCCAGATCGTGTGATCGTTTGGCATCATAGTCAGAATTGATCTTTCTGAGTGTTTCATCCAGAATCTTCCCAAATTCCTCCATGCTGCGGGGAGCCGTGTGAAATTCAATGATCCATTCATGGCCTCCTCGCTTATTCTTCTCCAGATAAATCGGAGCGGCGGTAAAGTTGTTGATGACTCCTCCTGTCAATTCACAGGCGCGGGTGATTGCAGTTTCTGCATTCTCAATGATTACCTCTTCGCCAAAAGCATTAATGAAGTGCTTTGTTCGTCCCGATATCTTAATGCGATACGGTGTCTTGCTTGTAAATTTAACAGTGTCTCCAATGTTGTACCGCCACAATCCCGAGTTGGTTGTAATAACCATGGCGTAATTCTTTCCAAGCTCAACATCGCTTAGTGGAATTGCTGTCGGACTTTCATCTTCGGATTCTTCTGTAGGAATGAATTCATAAAAAATTCCGTAGTCCAGCATGAGCAACATCTCTTCTGAATTACTGACATCCTGAATTCCAAAGAAGCCTTCACTTGCTGTATAGGTTTCCCAATAGTTCATATTGGGTCCTGGTATGAGTGACTTGAATAAATTTCTATAAGGACTAAATGAAACTGCTCCGTGAAAAAAAACTTCCAGGTTTGGCCATATTTCCTGAATAGGCTTCTTCTGTATTTCCATGATCCTTTGCAACAACAACACCGTCCATGTCGGAACACCTGCAATGTGAGTGACATCCACTGAAGCCGTTTCACGTGCAAGTTTTTCTATCTTCTCTTCCCAGTTGCTCATCAATGCAACTTCAAGACTCGGTGTACGAATAAGTTGTGCCCATATCGGAAGGTTCTGCATGATGACGGCCGATACATCTCCATAATACGATGTTGCACTTGGATCAAGATCATTCAACTGATGACTTCCTCCTATTCCCAAACCACGACCTGAGAATATTTTTGTCTCAGGATAATTGTTGACATAGATGCAGTATAAATCCTTACCTCCTTTGAAATGACATTCCTCCAGTGACTCTGTTGAGATCGGTATGAATTTGCTTCTCGCGTTGGTCGTACCAGAAGATTTTGAAAACCATTTGATCTCTGAAGGCCATAGAACATTCTGCTCCCCCTTCATCATCCTTTCTATGTATGGAAACATTCTCTCATAAGAATGCACAGGCACCTGGCGGGTGAAATCATCATAATTAACTATCTCATCAAATCCATATTTCCTCCCGAATTCAGTCGGCCTGGCAGTCATCAAAAGTCTGGTGAGGACTTCATCCTGAACGTCATGAGGATATTTCATGAAAAGCTCCATCTGGTGGATGCGCTTTTTCATGACCCAGGTGAGGATTGAGTTAATTAATTGCATGTATGAACCGGCAAAAGTAAACCGTGTGAGCCTCCCCGCAAAACAGGGAATTCCATGAATAAAAATCGGTCGACACTCCTGCAGATTTAAAAGTCTACAGGATTAATAGACTTTTGTATTTTTAGCCATGAATATTCTTTACGCTCCCTGGCCCTGGTATGTCTCCGGGCCAATCATTGGATTAACAGTACCATTGCTTCTGCTGCTTGGCAATAAAAGTCTTGGGATCTCATCAACACTCAGACAAATCTGTGCGATCTGCGCACCTGGCAACATCTCACTCTTTCATTACAACTGGAAGAAAGATATCTGGAACTTATACTTCATCATTGGAATATTCATTGGTGGATTGATCGGTGGAATTCTTCTCGCAAATCCCGATCCTGAACGTATCTCATCCTCTACCCTCAACTTCCTCTCTGCTTTTCAGTTAAATGATCCAAAAGGTTTAATGCCTGTAGAACTATTTAACTGGAGTTCGCTCTTAACAATCAAGGGGTTCTTACTAATGGTGGTTGGTGGCTTTCTGGTTGGTTTCGGAACACGCTATGCAGGGGGATGTACATCTGGTCATGGTATTCTTGGATTATCCGCTTTGCAGTGGCCATCACTGGTGGCAATCGTTAGCTTCTTCGTTGGAGGTATTCTTTTCAGTCATTTTGTTCTACCATTCATTCTCTCATTGTGAAAAATATTAAATACCTGATTGTCGGAGTTGTTTTCGGATTGGCACTTACAAAAGGAGAAGCCATATCATGGTATCGCATTCAGGAAATGTTCCGATTCGAGAGCTTTCACATGTTTGGAATTTTTATGACTGCTGTTCCAATCGGTGCTCTAAGTCTCTTTATTATTCGCAAAATGAAAATGAAAACGTTCGAAGGCGATCTCATCAAGATGCCAGAAAAGAAATACCATCATGGTATCATAATCGGAGGACTTATCTTTGGATGTGGATGGGTACTGACAGGCGCATGTCCGGGTCCGTTGTATGCACAAATCGGTTCAGGATATTCTGTTACAGTTGTCACACTTTTGAGTGCGATTATCGGAACATGGTCTTTCGGAAGATTTCAAAAATATCTTCCTGACTAAATGTTAAGGTTGCTGCACAGGAAACTCTTTCGCTTTCCACGCATTCAATCCGCCCTCAAGTCCGGAGACGTGTCGAAAACCTTTCTCTTTCATGAGGTCAACTGCAGCACCACTTCTCTTGCCTCCTGCACAATAGACAAAGTATGTTTTTGAATGGTCCAGGCTGTCAAGGATCTTATCAAATCTTCCTGAACTGTAATCAATGTTGACAGATCCTTTAATTGATCCTTCACTAACTTCCTGTGGTGTACGGATGTCCAGCAAAATAATTTCCGGATCAGACATTAACTCTTCCTGAAATTTCTCAGCTGATAGGATTGAAGAGGATTCAGATGCTGGTGAACTGCATGAACAGATCAGAAGAACCAAAAGTATGACTGCAGAGTTTTTCATAGTTCAAACATTTAACACAAAAATAAAACATACTGTTCTTTCATTTTTTACTTCTGACACTCTTTAATTTCTTTTCAACGATCTTCGCCCCGGTTTTAATAACCAGGCATGTCTTCATCTCAGGATCTACGTCTTCAAACCTCTACCCGCCAGATTCTTGGTCTTGCTCTGCCGATATCATTGGCACTGGTGGTTCCGCAGATCAACTTTATTACCAATAATATATTCTTAAGTGGGTTGGGAGAATCTGAACTTGCCAGCGCGGGGATCACAGGCGTTTATTATCTCATTTTTGCCGTCATCGCCAATGGGCTAAACAATGGTCTTCAGGCGCTCATTGCCAGAAGAGCCGGACAAAATCTACCAAGAGAGATTGGAAAGTTGTTCTACCACGGAGTGTGGGTATCGATCGCCTTCGCATTTGTTGGCATTATCATTACATATCTTTTTGCTCCTATGGTGTTGAGGGCAACCATTCATAATCCGCAGGTTGCTAATCAGGTCATTGATTTCATTCTCATTCGCATCTGGGGATTGCCTTTTCTCTACCTCTATGGAATGAGGAATGCTTTACTGGTGGGGACGAATCAGACCCGCTTACTGGTGTGGGGCACCATGGCCGAAGCATTCACAAACATTATTCTGGATTACAGTTTTATCTATGGTCACTTTGGAATGCCGGCAATCGGATTCAATGGTGCAGCATATGCATCCATCATTGCTGAGGCTACTGGTTTGCTTGTCATCTATCTGGTTATCCATTATAAGAAAATTCACCAGCAGTTTGCCTTCTTTGTAGATATCAAAATAGACTGGCCGGCCTTCCGATTGATAATTGTTCAGTCCTCTCCTTTGATCGCACAATATGCTATCAGCATTATTACCTGGGAATATTTTTACATTCTCATTGAGCATCATGGCGAACGTTCGCTGGCAATCTCAAATACCATGCGTAACATCTTTGGTCTCGCAGGAATTTTCTCATGGTCATTTGCCGCCACAACGAGTACAATGGTAAGTAATATTATAGGGCAGGGCAGGGAGGAAGAAGTTTTACCTCTTATCAGAAAGATAATTAAGATCAGTGTGAGTTGTTCAGTAGTGATTGTGATTGCTCTCAATGCATTTCCAACTGCTTTCCTTTCATTTTACGGACAAGGGCCGGAATTCATCTCGGAAGCAATTCCTGTTGTCAGGATTGTTTCTGTTGCATTGATAATGATGTCTTTTGGAGTTGTTTGGTTGAATGCGGTTACAGGCACAGGGAATACACAAATCAATCTTCTCATTGAGCTGATCACTATTATTCTTTACTGTGTCTATGTTTATGTCACTCTGGAATATCTCAATCTTCCTATCACATGGGGATGGGCAAGTGAATGGGTTTACTGGATGAGCATGTTCAGCATGGCGTTCTTTTATGTTCGTTCTGGTAAATGGAAGGGTAAGAAAATCTAATTACTGCTTTCTTATTCCTTTCACTAAAACCCCGGTGGCATAGGAGCACACCTCACCTTTTTCATTCATAACTTTTACATGCCCAAAAACCCTGTTATTGATAACATGTGTTTCCTCTGCTTCCAGTCTTACGGCTAGGGCATTCAATGGCTTGATAAAATGAATTGACAGATGATGGGTGGCGGTGAGGCCTTCACCATAATATGGCAGCCCCAGCAAACCGATCGCTAAATCTATGAGCATTGAAATTATTCCACCATTTACGGCGTCTCCTCCTATTCCTCCACGATGAATATCTTCTACTTTCTTAATCACAACAGCAGGATGCTTCAGATCAGATATATCAATTGATACTCCGATTGTTTTCAATTGGGCAGACTGATTAAAAACATCTTCCAGTTCCTTGATTTTTCCATCGTTGATCCAATGAAGAACCTGGTGAAGCTTTGAGAGATCCATGATGACACGTTTAAAATAGCCTGATAGAAAGTTACTTTTTTTAAACCAATACCTGACCTGATTTCGTCTATACCCTCAAATAATCCATGATTATGGAAGTGGCTGGGTATTATTAAATTTGTTGCCTCTTTGCAGCGATTCTGAAAAGACACCCAACGGATCATCTTTTGAAATAAATATTATGTCACTCAAAAACAGATTTACACCACAGGACCTTGATCGTATCAAGGCCGCTGTGAAGCAGGCGGAAGAAAAAATTTCCGGAGAGATCGTACCGGTTTTTGTTGAACGAAGTGGCTTTTATACCATCGCCAACTACCGTGGAGCCATGATTTTTTCTGCTGTATTCTTTCTTGCAATAATTGCTATCGACCGATACATTCCTGATCAATACGCCTCCACGTTTGCTGTTTATGATCCGCTTATGATTTTTCTGTCAGTAATCATTGCCGGATTAATCGGTGCTTTTGCAACCCACAACATAGGGCCCCTGAAACGCCTTATGCTAAATCAGACGCATATGGATCAGGCTACCCGCAAGCGTGCTGAAAATGCTTTTCTTGAAGAAGAAGTTTTCAACACACGTCATCGTACTGGCATCATGATCTTCGTATCATTTTTCGAACATGAGGTGATGGTCATGGCTGACCGGGGTATTAGCAAAGTAGTAGATCAAAAGGAGTGGGATAAGATCGTAGGCAACATCATTGAAAAGATCCGAATGGGAAAAGTGGCGGAAGGAATTGAAGCATCTATATTAAAATGCGGAGATCTGCTTCTTGAAAAAGGATTTGTCAAAACTCCGGATGACATAAATGAATTGCGGGATGATCTACGCATTGAAAATTAATATCACACTCCTCACCTCAATTAACATGATTCGTTTCTGCTTATTTATATTTTTTGGGTTAACCTCTTTTTTTCTCTTCCCTCAGGAGTCAATTGCTCAGCAAAAAATTCCCCAACTGTGGAACATGCGCGTTCACGATGAGGCAAAAGTTCTATCTCAGCAAACCATCGATCTCCTTGAATCAAAGCTGAAATCATTTGAAGACTCTACTTCCAATCAAATGGCCATTCTGATTGTGCCCTCTTTGGAAGGAGAAAATATAGAACAGTATGCTTTGCGTGCTGCTGAAGAATGGAAACTTGGTCAAAAAGATAAAGACAACGGAATCGTAATGGCAATCTCTATTGCTGAACACAAGATGCGCATTGAAGTCGGTCAGGGACTTGAAGGACCACTTCCTGATGCAATTTGTAATCGTATCATCCGAAATGAAATGGCGCCGCAATTCAGGCAGGGAGATTTTGATGGTGGTGTTGTTGCGGCAGTGGATGCAATCAATCAGGCAATCAAAGGTGAATACAAAGCAGATAAAATTAGCTTGAAGGGTAACGGCAAGGGTGGTGGTGTTCTCTTTGGCTTAATCATCATTGCAGTGTTGGGAATGTTCACCTACTCTGCCTTGTTTACAAAGGGTTGTGCTGGCTGGGGACTTTATGGATTCCTTTCTCCATTCTATGCGATATTTCCAGGAGCAGCATTTGNAAGCGCGTCATCTGGTTGGATCATCCTCATCACTTATCTTATAAGCTTCCCAATTCTGAAAGTAATTCTATCAAGGACAGCCTGGGGACAGGGTATTGCTCAGCAAATGGCTGATTCCGCAAAGAAAAATCGCGCTGGCGGTGGGTGGTCATCCGGTGGAGGTTGGTATGGAGGTGGCGGCAGTGGCTGGGGCGGAGGAGGTGGCGGTGGCGGCTTCTCCGGTGGTGGCGGAAGTTTCGGCGGCGGTGGAAGTAGCGGAAGCTGGTAATCAACGATTCTTTATACCGCTCCTTGAATAAAATAGCTTCAATCATATTACCACGCTATTTTTGCCCGGTAAAGCAATTCTGTAATCAATCTGAAAATCCATAAATCCTGTTATGAAGAAAGATAAAATCATTTTCGACCTCATCGAAAAAGAAAAACATCGTCAGCAAAATGGCATAGAGCTTATTGCTTCTGAGAATTTTGTCTCGACACAGGTTATGAAAGCACAGGGTACTGTGCTGACTAACAAATATGCAGAAGGACTTCCCGGCAAAAGATATTATGGCGGATGCGAAGTCGTAGATGAAATAGAACAGCTTGCCATTGATCGCGTGAAAGAACTTTTCGGTGCCGAGTGGGCGAATGTTCAACCTCACTCAGGGGCTCAGGCCAATGCAGCAGTTATGCTTGCATGTCTGAAGCCAGGCGATAAAATTCTTGGATTCGATCTTTCACATGGTGGTCACCTGACTCACGGATCTCCTGTTAACTTTTCAGGAAAACTATATCAGCCATCATTTTACGGTGTCGAACAGGAAACAGGATTGATTGACTTTGATAAAGTAATAGAGATCGCTAAGCGTGAAAAACCTAAGATGGTAATCTGCGGCGCTTCTGCTTACAGTCGTGACTGGGATTATAAAAAATTGCGTGAAGCTGCTGATTCTGTTGGCGCTTTGCTTTTAGCAGATGTGTCTCATCCTGCGGGATTGATTGCACGCGGCTTGTTGAACGATCCGATGGAGCATTGTCATATTGTTACAACAACGACTCATAAAACTCTAAGGGGACCTCGTGGTGGATTGATCATGATCGGCAAAAATTTTGATAACCCATGGGGACTAAAAACTCCAAAAGGAGAGATCAGAAAAATTTCTTCCCTTCTTGATTCAGGAGTTTTTCCCGGAACACAGGGAGGTCCATTGGAGCATGTTATCGCGGCGAAAGCCATTGCGTTTCAAGAGGCGATGAGCGATGAGTATATGACCTACATCGTTCAGGTTGCCAAGAATGCAAAAGCGATGGCCGATGATTTTCTAAAACGTGGCTACAAGATCATTTCAGGTGGAACAGACAATCACCTGATGTTGATTGATCTTCGCTCAAAGAATCTCACTGGCAAAATTGCTGAAGAAAGTCTTATCAAGGCGGACATTACTATCAATAAAAACATGGTTCCTTTTGATACTCAATCACCGATGGTGACATCGGGAATGCGCATCGGAACACCGGCTATCACCAGTCGCGGCCTGAAAGAAAAGGATGTCATTAAGGTCGTTGATTTCATTGATGAAGCATTGAAAAAACCAACTGATGAAAAGCATCTCAAGGGTGTAAAGCGCAAGGTGAACGCCTTTATGAAGAAGTTTCCCCTTTATAGCTAATCTTTAAATTTTTATTTCCGGCTGAATCCATTGACTTTCGCGGGATATTTGTGAAGAACTCTTTAGGAGTTAATATTTATGAGTGAAGAAAAAGAAATGTCTTTCCTCGATCATCTCGAGGAGCTCCGCTGGCACGTAGTTCGTTCCATAGTCGCTGTAGCAGTTTTTACGATTGTTGGTTTTGTGGCCGCTCCATGGATATTTGAGAATATCATTTTTGCTCCCGCAAGAATTGATTTTCCAACGTTCAAATGGCTTTGCGACATAGGAAACTATTTAGGAACAGAGAGTCTTTGCTTTCCTCCTTTTGATTTCAAGGTGCAAAGCCGGTATATGACAGGTCAGTTTACAATGCAGGTCCTTGCTGCTTTCGTAATCGGATTTATTGTTGCTTTCCCTTATGTTTTCTGGGAGATCTGGAGTTTTGTAAAACCAGGACTTCGTCAAAATGAAGCGAAAGGTTCTAGCGGTGCTGTCTTCGCGGTTTCATTTTTATTCATTCTAGGAATCTCCTTTGGCTATTTTATTCTTTGCCCGATGATGACGTTGTTCTTTTCTACCTATTCCATCAGCACGATGATCCAGAATGAATTTGACATCACATCATACGTTTCAACAATTGTAGCTCTTGTCTTTGGAAGTGGTTTATTGTTTCAATTGCCTGTGGTTGTTTATTTCATGACAAAGATTGGAGTGCTGACTCCACAGTTTATGCGCACGTATCGTCGACATGCAATTGTTGTGATTCTGATCATTGGTGCCATCGTTACGCCTCCTGATCCATTAAGCCAGGTGTTGATCTCAATGCCATTGTTCCTGCTTTACGAAATCAGTATCTTCATATCTGCAGGCGTCATTCGCGGAAAGCGTAAACAGGAAGAGCGTGAAGCTCGCGAAGAGGCTCAAATAAATCCATCATGAAAAAACTAGCGATTGGATCTGATCATGCAGGCTTTGAATTAAAAGAGATCATTAAAAAGAAGCTTGAGCAGCAAGGCCATACAGTAAAAGATTTCGGGACGTATAGTCTTGAATCTACTGACTATGCTGATTATGCACATCCATTGTCGCTCGCTGTCGAGAAAAAAGAATTTGAGCAAGGAATACTTATCTGCGGAAGCGGAAATGGAATTGCTATCACAGCAAACAAGCATCAGGGGATCCGGGCTGCACTTTGCTGGCTGGAAGAACTTGCTGCTTTAGCCCGTCAGCACAACAATGCAAACGTCTTGTGCCTACCGGCTCGTTACATTAGTCCTGAGCTTGCAGAACAGATTACCAATAAGTTTTTAACTACCGAGTTTGAGGGTGGCCGCCATACACGCCGCGTTGAAAAGATCAGCTGTTAACGTCTCCAGTAAATTCCATTGTCCTTCCGGTAATGACTTTTGATCATTGGGATTCTCTCAATGAAAGGCTCCATTTTTCCCGCCTCATCAATGATTACGTCTGGAACATCTTCGGCAACTGCTTTGTTGATTTTTATGATGTTCTCATAGTAATCCGGCCCATCAAAATACTTGCTTGATAATTCCCAATCCAAAAAGTATCCGGCAAGTTTGTTTTGTTTTAATAGAGAAATGTCATCACCAACGATCATAACTTTTCTGCCAACAATTGTCTTCTCATAAATTGATTCAGATGGAAACATTGCGCTGTAGTCAATCTGATCGAAGACTTTGTGGCGAGATAGAATATTAACAGAGATCAATCCAATGATCAATAACCATAACATGGTTTCCGCAATAAATTTTCTTCGGATCAACAATAAATAATGGCTGATAAAATATGCAATGGGTGGAATGAATGTAAGGAAACTATGTGGAGTACGACCTGCAGTCAACCAGGTTTGCAGCATGGCTATTCCTAACCATAAAAAGATCACCTGAAAAAGTTGTGATTGATACTTTGTAAACCTGGCTTCTCGTGTCAGCATGAAAAGCGAAATAACAAAGTAGATCAATGGTACAATGCCAAGGGTTAAAATGGACTTCATGGAAACAATTCCTGAGCTCAGCTGGGTAACGTTCGCCACATAAAAGTGAGACCAGAGTGCATCAGTTTGTCCATAACAATAGTAGACGATCATGAGTATTCCATGAACAAGACCATACCCAAAGAACAACAATAGAATTTTTCTTATGGTAGCCCTGGCAAAGATTATAAGAATGAAAACCGTTCCTATCAGGAATACTGTATAAGAAAATACAAAGAGCGATGACATTCCTAAAAAGAATCCAAGATTCAATACGATCGAATCTCTGTCAACGCGGAATTCAATTTCTTTAAAGAGATTATTCAATGCCAGAAGCAGCAAGGTAGATGCAAATAACTCGGGTGTGATCGCCAGTAAATCAAATGAGAAAAAGCATAAGAACCCGAAAATGAGAGCCGGTACATAGTTGTTCTCGTTATAGGCCTTATTGTTAATTAACAGAATTCCGAAATAAGAGGCCTGAAAAAAAATTACAATCAACGCAAGGATATGACGCGCCATCAGAGATCTTCCAAACAGAAAGTCAAGAAGCCCATCTGTAACGGCCATCAGTGGTGCAGTGCTATCTATGATTTCTACATATAGTAATTTCTCTCCCATCACTTCTCCCAACACCATTCCTTTTAATTCCTGAAGGGTCATCGCTGGTAAATCGATTAATAGAGGAAGACTGGCCAATACAAGAAGTATCAGCAGGCTGAAAAGGCGATAAGGATCATTTATGCGGAAGTAGCGTAGCACGAAAAATTCTGATTATGGCGCAAATAACTTAAAAATACTTGAGGAAGCTTCGGTTCATGGAAACTATGGCCGATTCCTCTTTGACTTTCCTATCTTTGCTCTCATGAGCGGAACCGTGCGACAGCAAAAATTCAGCAAGCTGATACAGAAAGAACTTAGTGACATCTTCCAACGAGATCAGCGTGGTCTTCTGGGAAATGAGTTTATGACTGTTATGGATGTAAAGATCAGTCCAGACCTGAGTGTTGCCAGAGTATATATTAGCATGGCATTGGTTAAGGACAAAAAGTCTTTACTTGAAAAGCTTGATGATCGGAAAAAAGAAATAAGAAAAGCGTTGGGAGATCGCATCCGTAATCAGGCGCGCATTATACCTCATTTGAATTTCTTTCTTGATGAAACCGAAGAAGGTGCACAGCGCATCGAAGACATTCTCAAGGGCCTTAATATCCCGCCGGCAGAGCCAGACGAAAAATAATCTTATTCGATTAAATGAATCTTCCTTTCTTTTTCGCAAGACGTTATTTTCTATCCAGGCGAAAGAAGAATTTCATAAATGTAATTTCCATTTTGTCAATGATATGCGTTGCTTTTGTAACCGCCGCATTGATCATCGTGCTTTCTGTTTTCAACGGTCTGGAGGTTTTGTTAGGATCATTGTACACTTCTTTTGATCCCGAACTCAAAATTGAAACCTTAAAAGGAAAATCATTCGAGATCAATGACTCGATGATGAAGAACCTTCAATCCATTCAGGGCGTTAAGATCATAACAGAAGTCATTGAAGACTATGCTTATGTGAAGTATCGGGATGCAAGCATGGTAGTAACAATAAAAGGTGTAAGCGATAATTTTATTGATCAGCATCGTCTTGATGGTCACATAACAGAAGGTAAACTAAAACTTAAAAAGGACAGCATTCCATTTGCCATAATTGGAAGAGGGGTTCGTTATACTCTTTCTGCTGAGGTGACGGATGATATGTACGCCATTCAGGTGTTCTACATCAAAAATTTCAAAAGTGGCACGATCGATCCATCGAAAATGTATGCGCGAAAAAGTATACGCCCTGGTTCTGTATTTGCGATTGAAAAGAACTTCGATGAAAATTATATTTTCGTTCCGATCAGCTTTGCAAAAGACCTCCTGGATTATGGCAACAGACGTACAGCGCTTGAAGTGCAAACCGATGGATTGAACATTGATGAAGTAAAGAAGAAAGTTCAATCGGTATTAGGAGAAAATTTTGTTGTGCTCACAAACAAAGAGCAGCACAAGGATTTATATCGGTTATTGAAGTTCGAAAAGCTTTTTTCTTTCTTCTCACTATCTCTTCTGCTTCTGGTTGGATGTATCAACATGTTTTTCTCATTGATGATGCTTGCAATTGACAAGAAGAAAGATATCAGCATTCTGGCCGCCATCGGTGCACCTTCATCTTTCATAAAAAAAATATTCCTGGCAGAGGGTGCGCTCATATCATTGATCGGTGCAGGGATCGGTCTGTTACTTGGAGCAACATTGGTTTATTTACAGGACACTGTTGGCCTTGTGGGAATGGGCATGGAGAACGTTATCGTTAACTATTATCCTGTCGAGATGCAGGTATCCGATTTTCTATTGACGACGGCTGTAATTCTTGTTTTCAGCATACTGATATCAATCAGACCAGCCATTTTAGCCTCCAGATCGTATTCAATCGACCATCTGTGATGTAAGTTTCATTCGTAAAAAGCTGAAAAACTTTACCGGAGATTACCTATTTTGCAATTCCGCTTTTTCTGAAAAGTGCCAAAATTCTGTTTTGGAGCTTCTTCTGAAGAGCGAAAACAACATTTTTAGCCCAAAATCGCATGAAAGTTTCGGCAGCTCAGCCCTTTCAACTGATTTACTCGCTCTACCAGCACGAGTATCTGGGGTATATATTTGAAGCCTTCATTGTCCGTCTGGATGAGACAGGAAAACTCACCTACCAACATCAGAACATCTCATCAAAAAATGCAAAGGAATTTGCAAAGGGTCTTGATGAGCGCGATTATGAATTAATAGATTTAATGGACAGCATGAATCAGGATGCTGTGCTTCGTCACTTCTCAAAAAAAATAATGAAGCCTGATGAGTTCTTCTCCAAGATCTTCAAAAAAGATAAGGGTGAAGAAAAGCTACTTCAGGAACAGATAGATGCTTACATGGAGAAACGGAGAGCTTCCGTTCTTGAAAAAATAAAAGGCAAACGTCTTTTTGAAATGGGCAATGATGGTGAGCCTACCTGGAGAAAAATTGAAGTTCCCGATCAACGCGCTAATGTAAAATTTCACTTTATCCGAAATCAGGAGAACACAACGTACTATCCAACCATTACACACAACGATCAGAATGTAGAAATTCCAAATGCAGGGGCTTACATGGTTTGTAAAACTCCAGCGTGGGTTGTTGTCAATGGAAAGCTTTATGGTTTCGATAAGTTTGTGGATGGGAAAAAATTAAATCCCTTCCTCACGCGCAAGAATATTGTCATTCCAAAAAACCTGGAAGAGAATTACTACAATAATTTTATCACTTCACTTATTGCAAGCTTTGAAGATGTGGAGGTAGAGGGATTTGAGATCGTAAAAAATGTTTATGAACCTCATCCGCTTCTTACTATTTCTGAATTACCACCTGCTAATACAAAAGAAGCCGCTACTCTCTTCTCAGAACATCCTGAAGAAAAGCCGAGCAATGACGAAGCTGGAAAAATTGTGTTTGATCTTTCCTTTAAATATGGCAAGTATCGCTTTCGGGGAGATTCAGGTGATGTGAGTGTTTCAATGGAAAAGAAAGACAATGATTTTATTTTTCACCGCATTAAAAGAAATATCAATTCAGAAAAAAACTACAAGCAGACGCTGATCAAGTTAGGATTGCCTCTTTCGGGAACTTTCAGAACAGCGGTCGACAAAGCACATGCTTTTTCATGGATCAATGAGAATCGTGTCAATCTATTGAATTTCGGTTTTGAAGTCAGTCAGCCTGAGAATCGTGATAAAAAGTATTTTGTAGGAAAGGCAATAATTGAACTTGAAGTCAAAGAAAGTATTGACTGGTTTGATATTCATGCAAAGATTCGTTTCGGAGAGTATGAGATTTCATTTAAAGAGCTTCGTAAGCTCATCCTGAAAAAGAAAGTTGAGTTCAAGCTTCCCAACGGTGAGATTGCTATTATTCCGGAAGCATGGCTTATTAAGTACGGTGACTTGTTTGCCATGAGTGAAACACATGGCACGAATGAAAAACCTGTCCTTCATAAATATCACCTCAACCTTGTAAAAGAACTTCAGGATGGAAATCTTGCCAAGGTTCACATCAGTGACCGACTGAGAAATATTGAAAACTTCACTGGCGTAAAAGATTATCCTTTGCCTGCAGGCTTTAGTGGTCAATTACGTCCTTACCAAAAGGCCGGTTATAACTGGTTAAGGTTTCTCAACGAATTCAGACTTGGTGGATGCCTCGCAGATGACATGGGACTTGGGAAAACCGTTCAAACCCTCACTCTTCTCCAATCCGAAAAGGAAAAGGGAAATTCAGGTACATCATTGCTGATCATGCCTACATCTCTTTTGTACAACTGGGAAATGGAGGCGGCCAAGTTTGTACCTGACCTGAAAATACTGACTTACACAGGAACGGGTCGAAACAAAGACATTGAACGTTTTTCAAAGTATGATATCGTTCTCACCTCTTACGGAATAACACGTTTGGATATTGAGTCTTTGCAGAAATTCAATTTCCATTATGTGATCCTGGATGAATCCCAGGTAATTAAAAATCCTACTTCTAATATTGCGAAAGCCGTGCTTCAATTGAAGTCGCGTTTCAAATTGACATTAACCGGAACACCATTAGAAAATACAACGCTTGATCTTTGGTCACAGATGACTTTTATCAATCCTGGTTTGCTGGGTGGGCAAACGTTTTTCAAAAATGAATACCAGGTACCTATTGAAAAAAGACAGGATGAAGCAAAGACGAAAAAACTGAATGCGATCATCAAGCCGTTTATCTTAAGAAGACTAAAATCTCAGGTTGCTACCGACCTTCCGGAAAAAGTAGAAAACATCTATTATACCAACTTATCTCCTGCACAAGAGGAGAAGTATGAAGAAGCAAAGTCATTCTATCGACATAAAATTCTTGACCTGATAGAGAAAGAAGGACTTAACAATTCACGTATTACCATTTTGGAAGGACTCACGAAACTTCGTCAGATATCCAATCATCCAAAAATGGTGGATATTCATTACAAGGGTGACTCCGGAAAACTGGAAGATCTTTCCCACATGATCGAGAATGCTTTACTGGAAGGACACAAGCTTTTAATTTTTAGTCAATTCGTAAAACATCTTGAGATTGTCAGAGAGTTTCTAAAATCCAAGAAGATAGATTTTGCATACCTTGATGGATCCAGCATGGATCGTAAAGACCAGGTTGAAAGATTCAATAAGGATCCTAATCTTAAAATATTCCTGATTTCCATTAAGGCCGGAGGTCTTGGTCTTAATCTTACCGAAGCAGATTATGTGTTTATTCTGGATCCATGGTGGAATCCAGCTGTTGAGCACCAGGCGATCGATCGGGCACATCGCATTGGCCAAAAGAAAAAAGTGTTCACCTACAAGTTCATTACAAGAAATACTGTGGAGGAAAAAATTCTGCAGCTGCAGAAAAACAAACTAAGATTATCTGAAAGTCTTATCAGCACAGAAGAAAGCATCGTTAAATCTCTCACACGCGAGGATATTGAAATGATGCTTGCGTAGCATTAGCTTCTACTCCTCACCCATCTCTTTTCGGGTCTTCTTCCATCGATCATGCGACCATAACCAACCCTCAGGCTGTTCACGGATGATTTTCTCCGTTGCTTTAATGTAGTTCTCAACGATGACAAGATCATCCTTTGCATAGGGTGGCTCAGCAATCTGAATCAGTTCTCCTTCATAATATCCCCGCTTTACTTTTCTACTAACAAAAAATATTACAGGGTACTGAGTAATGATCGCAAGTTGATTGATGCCTTGAAAGAAGGCTGTATCCTGATGCAAAAAATTAGTCCAATAACGTTTATCATGACTCAGTCCCGGAAACTGATCAGCCAAAAGTGCCAGCCCATGCAAGGTTCCTTTCTTTTTTAATGCTTCTCTTCCAACCTTTTCACGTTTGATTGGCAATGCTCCAAATCTTTGACGAATAATGTTAGAGAAGTTGTCGAAGAACTGTGAGCTCTGTTGTTGATAAACATAGTAAACCTGTGGAGAAGTCTGAAGACAAACTCCTGCCAGCATCCACTCCCAATTGAACTGATGCGCAGTCAAATAGATCATCGCCTGACCTTTCTCTGCAAATTTCTCAATGACTTCAGGATTTTTATACTTTATTCTTTTCCTCACCTGGTCTTTTGACATCGTGAGGAGCTTCAGTGTTTCAATCGGATAATCACAGAGATTGCGGTAGAATTCTTTCTCAATCCCCGCTATCTGTTTTTCTGTTTTTTCAGGAAATGAATTCCTGAGGTTAGACTGTACAATTGTTCTCCTGTACCGGATGATATAGTAACCGACAATAAACATCAGGTCAGAAATCACATATAGGAATGTGAGTGGCAGGCGTGACAGCAGCTTCAGCAAAAACATGAGCACAAAATTACGCGAATGTTTTAATTACATTTGTTGCTCTGTATTCAAATAAAATGAAAGGCAAAGTTGTCATAATCACTGGCGGATCTTCAGGTATTGGTAAGGCTATGGCTGAAGAGTTTGGAAAAAATGGCTCCAAAATATTTATTACCGGCCGTAACAAATCTGATCTTGATCTGGCTGTTGATGATCTGAAGAAAAAGGGAATTGATGCTACTGGCTTTCAGTCTGACGTAAGTCTGGAAGGCGACAATAAAAAAATGGCTGAAGAGGCTATTCGCGTTTATGGAAAAATTGACATTCTGATCAACAATGCCGGCATCACCATGCGCGCACTCTTTGAAGATGTTGATCTGTCAGTGGTAAAAAAAGTAATGGATATTAATTTTTACGGTGTTCTGTACGCTACAAAATATTGTCTTCCGGAAATCATAAAGAATAAAGGTTCAGTGATTGGGATTTCATCCATTGCTGGTTATCGCGGATTACCAGGACGCACAGGATACTCCGCTTCTAAATTTGCTCTCAATGGCTTTCTTGAAGTGCTCCGAACAGAGATGCTTAAAAAAGAAGTTCATGTATTGACCGCTTGTCCGGGTTTCACGACTTCAAACATCAGAAAGCGTTCACTTACAAAAGATGGTCAGGTTCAGGGAAATTCCCCCCGTGATGAAAAAAACATGATGACAGCAGAAGAATGCGCACATCACATTTATCAGGCGACCATTAAGAGAAAAAAAATAATTGTCCTGACTACCCAGGGTAAGTTCACTGTTTTCTTAAACAAATGGTTTCCTGTAATGATGGACAAAATGGTTTACAATGTGTTAGCAAAAGAAGCAGATAGCCCTTTTAAGTAGGGGTCAGGTCTTATTAAGAAAAACCAGCTTTATATTATCCGCCTTTGTCACGCTCTTGTAGAATTCAACGAGCTCATTGTAAGATTCCTTCGGATAAACTCCTTTAAGAACTTTCATCTTTCGAATGTAAACAAGTTTGCCCTCATTGAAATCAAATTTGGTTTCATATTCACCAAATCGTGAAGTGATTTTTGCTGGCGTCGGAACAAATTCCGGGTAAAGGTTTTCAGGGAAGGTATAAATGATGGTGTCAATATCTGTGTAATTCATTGGCCACACGATTTCGTTTTTCCGTTGAGTATTCTTTTGAGGAATAAAGGACGTCTTGTTCATGAGATTCGGTGAGAGAAAAACCCTCTTTCCACTAACAGATGCGTAACGATCAAGCGTAAGATCTAATTTCACAATAGCTGAAGGAATTTTGTTTTTTCTATCTGCCATAGCAATTGAGTTGATCGTGAAGCTTGGAATGTCTGTATTGTTTTGAACCCACTTCTTCTGAGCTTCAAACTGATTACCCAAAATAAAACTCAAATTATTGTTTTCATATTGAAGTCCTTTGTAGGTTGTTACTACCTGTGCTTTGGCATTGCCTAATACATCAACGGTGACTTTTGCGGTTCGGGTTTGCTTATTCTGCTCTGCAGTATAGACAGGCGTTTTCACAATTTTTCCGCCATCAATATCAATCATCACGGCAGATCTGTCGCCGGTAAATGCTCCCATAAAATTAAACGGAGCTGTCTGACTTGTACATTCCATCCACAGGGTGTCCTTTCCATTTGGAACAGACACTACCACATGATTCGTTTGATGACTTGAGAAAACAAGATCTATATCAGGTTCATTTTCCCCTGCCCGTATTCTAGTATAGTATCCTTTTATACCTACCACCTTTAACAGAGACACCATATAATTTGATAGCGCTTTGCAATCTCCGTAGCCGTTGTTGTCTACTGTTGTGGCAGCAAAAGGTTGCATTCCACCTATTCCTTCCTGAATGCTTACGTATCTAGTTTTGTTTTGTAAAAATTCATAAATGGCTTTCACTTTAAGTTCTGGCGTAGCAAGACCTTTTGTAAGCTCTATGACTTTTTCTTTTGTTGCTGCAGGAAGCTCCTGTCTCCCTTCCATTAAAACATTACTCCATTTTCCATACTCCTTCCATGTTACCATATTGCCTTGGAATCCTCCATACTCAAATTGTGAAGGTGCAGTCTTAATATTTGGAATCAATTCAGAATGAGGTCGGCTGTAGGGTTCAAATTTTTTTGGTTTAAAATTTTTGAAAGTCCAGCTTATCGTTTCCCTAACCTCACCAGGGCTCTTAACGCCCGCCGGCATCAGAGTTAATTTAAATCGTGGGGTTAATACCTTAGGGTATGAAACGGAATAATTTATATTCTCAATTGAGACTTCATCATCTGAATAAAGTTGAAATCCGGGGATACTATACAAATGGTCATTTTGAATTTGATATTCGAATTCGACAGTGTATGGATATGTCACCTGAGATAAGTCTGCCCTTTTAATTCTGTCATCTTCATAGAGAGTGAAACCTGAGATAGCGCTTTGATCATAAATCTCACTTTGCTTTAGCTTTTTTATCTCTTTTCCAACTGCATCGTATGCAGTGCCCCTGAAATAGGAAATTTTCCGACTCTTATCGTAAGACACGACTTCAACAGCATAACTTTTCGCCTTTTCATTTAATATCGTGACTACTCGATGGACGGTCTCCACAGACTTATTAAGACTAAATATCTCAATAACTGTTTGATCTTCGCGAATCACTGCGTACATGCCGCTTTTTAAACTATCGGGTATTTCACTTACCGGATATTTATTCTCGGCGAAAACCGGAAGCGATAATAAGAGAATCCCGGAAAGTATAAGGTGATAAGGTTTCATGCTATAATGTTTATGGCTTCTATTGTTTTTTCTTGATAACAATTTGCTCAGCCTGTTTTGCAACCACCTGGTTATAGAATTCTCTGAGACTTGGATATTCATCCTGAACGAAAAGAGTTCGATTGATTAGAAAAGTACTCGTGATGCTAATGGTATTCCCAATTTGAGATGCATTGTACAAATACTTTCCTGCGTTGGCGGGCAAAGCCAGCAACTTGCTTTTTGGTAATTCATCTACTACATAACCATCGGGTATTACTATTTTGCATATGTAAGTTCTGTCAATGGGTGTTCCAAAATCCACAGGATAGATTCTAGTCTCAGTCTTGAATGGGTTCTCTGTGAATTGAAGAGCTACAAACGGATTCACATAAATTACATCGCCGGCTTGCGAAGTGTGCTCTGCAATGGTGACAGTGTGAGCCTCACGGGTTTGTTTACCGAGCTCTTTTATGTCCTGAAATTCACTTTTTGTGATTTGCCATTGCTTATCGGCCATAAAATTCTTCAGATATGCCTCCTCACCATTCTTGATATAGGATTGCCGCATACCTTGTGCATCATAGCCATCCTTGGCATATGAAAGTTTGCCCGTAAGTTCTCCACTCGCATCAAGCTTCAGATCGGCGTTTACAGCAGTCCTGGCTTTGGTTTTCGTTGCTACGTTGATCCATCCAAAATTCTTTTTTGAGACCACCATACCCTCCCCGTTTAGACATCTGTCTGGCAAAACATCAAATGGTAAATATTTCTCCGTTGCATCCAAAAACAGATTTTTATCTTCCAATCTCACCAGACAAACAACGTAGTTAAACTGTTTTGTCATGGGAAATTGCTTGCGGATAAACCCATGATCCCGAGTGCTTAGCAGTATCATGTCTGTTTCCAGGCCAGCTTTATCCAGCATGGATGCCATCAAAAGATTAATGTCTCCTGATGTTCCTTTCTTCTTCTCAACAATCTTTTTCAATGGAAGAGCCAGGAAGTCTTCCTCCCCATCGTACTCAACATTTTGTTTGATCCAATCAGAAATTACTTCAATCTTTTTCAATGGGTCTGTGATTCCCGCTGTAAGGGTTTCTACTTTTTCTTTCAAAAACCCTGAGCCATCTATAACCTTACCAAAATTATCATCGATCATCAGATCAGCCTTCAGCTTCTCCCAGGTTCCCATGATCTCCTTTTGTTTATAGTACGCAAGAGCATAGTTAACTCTTGAAATATAATCATCGGTAGAAGTCATGAAAGGCTCTTTCTTAAACGCTGGCACATTTTCAGAAACATAATGAAAAGCCTTTACATCAAAATTGTAATAAGTCATTCTTTTCTCTTCGGATCTGGTAACAGCAACATAACCTTGCATATACTTCTCATATACAAACACCTCCGGAACTAATGCCCAGTATTCACTTAGCTTGGTCGGGATAGTTCTTTGAAATTGCCAGCTTGGAAAATCTGTAAAAAACTCTGAGTTCTTTGTATATGAATATTCAATAACGGTACCCACCTTCACATTAGGGATAGTAAACTTTTGTCTGTTAAAATTCTTGTTAAATTTTTCTTTGAAAATTCCATCCTTAGAGATTTTCGTCTCTACGATTTTACCATTCTCAAGATTATAGGCAGTTGCTTTAAAATTTGAAATCCTCTCTTCTCCTGAATTATTGTGGAAGGTTAGGATGGAACCATCAGCCCATTCAAGGCCATCCTTAGTCAATATTTTGATCCGTGTATGTCTTTCAAATGATAATCCAGTCTCTCCATTGGTTTCTTTTATCAGTGCTATTCCAAAATCAACGAGAACAACTGCAGCTGCTGAGGAGTCTTTGCCGTAAACCGTCATTTTCAAATCCTCCATCGGAATGTCGCCATACTTTATAGGAGATTTTTGCGCATATGTAAGAAGTGGGATCACAGTCAGAACTGCGAAAAGGAAGCTTTTCATCGAATAGGGGTTAGGTAGGTAATTAAAATTAACAGATTTAATTCTATATATCTCTTTTTCTTATAACAATTTGGTCCCTCCCTTTTCTTTACCCCGTATTCTTATAAAGAAATAGCAATGTAGGTTTACTTTTATGACCTTTAATCTATCTCATAAATAAGTGTCCAAATCCAAATCACAATTTTTCTGTCAAAGCTGTGGGTATGAAGCCTCCAAATGGCTTGGTAAATGCCCTTCGTGTGGAACATGGAATTCTTTCGTTGAAGAAATCGTAACAAAAGGCTCTGAAAAAAATGATTGGCGACAGGACACCACTCGTTCTAAAGTTAATCAGCCCAAAAACCTGGATGAAATTCAGACGAGTACGGAAAACCGGATCATTTCTCACAACCAGGAACTCGATCGTGTGCTGGGAGGAGGCATTGTTCCTGGTTCTTTGGTATTGATCGGAGGAGAGCCCGGCATCGGCAAGTCAACCTTAATGCTTCAAATTGGCCTCTTATTGAAAAGTTTGAAAGTGCTTTACGTTTCTGGTGAAGAAAGTGAGCAGCAACTTAAGATGAGAGCCCAGCGTCTTGGCATTGCCAATGGTGCAAAAAATTTCTTTACGCTGACTGAAACAAATACAAAGAATATATTTCTCGCAATTGAGTCGTTATTGCCTCAGCTTGTCATCATTGATTCCATTCAAACTTTATTCTCTCCTTTATTAGAGAGTACACCCGGAAGCATTGGCCAGGTTAGACAAACTGCTGGTGAGCTCATGAAGTTTGCAAAAGAAACAAACACTCCTGTCTTTCTGGTCGGTCATATCACGAAGGACGGTTCGCTCGCCGGACCAAAAGTTCTAGAACACATGGTTGATACGGTTCTTCAGTTTGAAGGAGATCAGCATCTGGCGTATCGTATTCTGCGCACAACAAAAAATCGTTTTGGTTCTACAGCAGAAATTGGAATCTATGAAATGCTTGGAACCGGATTGAGAGAAGTCAGTAATCCATCTGAAATTCTAATCTCACAAAAAGACGGGCCTCATACCGGTGCAACAATTGCTGCAACACTTGAAGGCAATCGTCCTCTGCTCATCGAAGTTCAATCTTTGGTAAGTCCTGCTTCATACGGAACACCACAAAGAACCCCTACCGGCTTTGATCAGAAAAGATTAAACATGTTGCTGGCAGTTCTTGAAAAAAGATGCGGATTTAGGATGGGAACCCAGGATGTCTTTCTAAACATGGCAGGAGGTATTCGTGTTGAAGATCCCGCTATTGATTTGGCAATTTGTATTTCAATTATATCATCGATGGAAGAGGTTTCCATTTCTGATAAAATCTGTTTCGCTGGCGAGATTGGATTGGGTGGCGAACTCAGGGCCGTCAATCGCATTGATCAACGCATCTCAGAAGCAGAAAAACTTGGCTTTGAAGAAATCTATGTTTCCAAATTCAATCAAAAAACATCTCTCACAAGAAGTAAGATAAAGATTCATTCCGTTGGTAAACTCACAGAAGTATTCCAGGCACTTTTCGGATAGAAACTAATTGACTCCTTGCAATCCTCCCGTATGGAGAATTAGTATAGAAGAATTTTTTTTGAATCTTCCTTTTTTTATTTCTTCCATCACTGCCCAGACTAGTTTGCCAGTATAAACATGGTCAAGTGGAATATTATATTGCTCCCTCATCTCAGAAATAAATTTTGTCAGTTGAGGTGTCGTTTTTGCATAACCACCATGATCATATGAGGTAAGCAATGACCAGTTCGTAAATTTCCTGTCTGAATAATTTTCTATTAGTTCATCGATTTTTCTTTTTAAAAAATTTCCATCTTTTAAAACGGATACACCAAGGACCTCGTTCTTACCATCCAGCCCCACGATCATCCCTGCAATAGTTCCTCCTGTACCTACCGGCAAACAGACATAATCGAATTCATTATCGGCCAAAAGATGCTTCGCAAACTCAGCACATCCTTTGATTGCAAAATCGTTCGTTCCTCCTTCTGGGATCAGATAAAATTTTCCAAACTCTTTTATTAATGTCTGGATAAACTGGTCATCTGTTTTCTCCTTGTATGCTGTTCTTGATACATAGTGAAGATGCATCCCTTTATCTCTTGCGAATGAAAGTGTGGAGTTTAGGGGAAGAGTTTCTTCACCACGGACTACTCCAATACTTTCTAAACCCGCTTCCTTTGCTGCTGACGCCGTAGCATAAATATGATTTGAATATGCTCCTCCAAATGTCAACAGCTTATTGTTGCCAAGTCTGATCGCTTCTTCAATATTGTATCTCAGCTTCCAAAGCTTATTTCCCGAAATCTCCTGATGATTCAGATCTTCTCTTTTAATAAAAAGCCTGATTCGCTTTTCCTCAAAAGCACTGTTTTTAAGCTCCGTGAAAGGGGTGTTGATATAATTAATCAATGCTATTTATTATAGTAATTACTAATTAATGTAGTATTTTTGATTTGTGGAGGATTCATACTTCAAAGGTCGGGGAGCACAGATCAAAACAGAAAACAAATTTCTGAAAGCCCAATATGTTACTGAACATGTGGAGGGTCTTGACGAACCATTGCTTGAAACACCTGCCACTCAGATCTTCATTGAAAATCCGAAAAAGATAATTAATAAGGTCGACAGTCCTGATCTTGGAATGGGATACTCTATGAATCCTTATCAAGGTTGTGAGCACGGATGCATTTATTGTTATGCAAGAAATACACATGAATACTACGGCTTTAGTGCAGGTCTTGATTTTGAAAGCAAGATCATCATTAAGCAAAATGCAGCTCAGGTTCTCGAGCAGCAACTACTTTCAAAAAACTGGCAGCCCGCTCCTATCATGTTATCAGGCAACACCGATTGCTATCAGCCACAGGAACGTAAGTTTGAACTAACACGCAAGATCCTGCAAGTAATGGCAAAGTATCGCCATCCAGTAAGTCTCATCACAAAGAACAGTCTCATCACACGCGATATTGATATCCTTCAGGATCTGGCATCCGATAATCTGGTTCACGTTGCCATTTCAATTACCACACTTAATGAAGATCTGCGTCGTGCAATGGAGCCGCGAACTGCAAGCGCAATAAAGCGACTTAAAACAATTGAAGCTTTGACAAACGCAAAGATTCCTGTCGTTATAATGACGGCACCAATCATTCCAGGATTAAATCATCATGAAATTCCAATGCTTATTAAAGCTGCCGCTGAACATGGAGCACTTTCCGCGGGAATGACTGTTGTCAGATTGAATGGATCTATTGGAAAAATCTTTGAAGACTGGCTTCGTAAAAATTTTCCCGATCGGTTTGATAAAGTTTGGAATCAGATCTGTTCGTTACATGGTGGAAGTGTCAATGATTCGAACTTTGGAAGAAGGATGGCTGGTGAGGGAAATATTGCTGATGTTATTCATCAATTGTTTCGGTCTTCAAAAAAGAAATATCTCTCAGGTCGCGTAATTCCTCCTTACGATTTGACAAAATTCAGAAAAGGCGGCAATCTCAGCCTGTTTTGATTGATGAGTTCTTCCATATATTTGTACTGTGAAGGGAAAACTCATCATCATGCTGCTGACTGTTTATCTGATCTCCTCGACGGAGTTTCATCAGATCTTACGTCTGCCTTTGCTGATGAAACATTACACTGAGCATCGCTCACAGGTTGAAGACATGACCTTCTGGCAATTTCTTGTGATGCATTACGAAACAGATGTTCCTCATGATGACACAGACATGAGACTGCCTTTTAAAGATTGTCATCATTCTGTAACAAATCCTTTCACTGCTATTCCTTCTCAGAACATAGCGCTTAACCTACCCATCATCAGCATTAACGAGCCCATACATTTCGTTACCAACTCATCCTTCCATTCTTCTTATCTGGATGAGATCTTTCAGCCGCCTAAGATCAGGGCCTGATTTCCTTTTTATACTCTTTCATTTTTACTGAATTAAGGTAAGATCTGCAGTTGATCTTTTGTGTCAGGATAATTTTCCGGCATAAACGATGCACGGCATATACTTATCATTAACAAGAAATTTATGCTGGATCGCATTATTCATTTCTCTATAAAAAATAAGCTGGTCATTGTTTTGTTCACAATGGGCTTGATTGCCTGGGGAACTTACTCAGCTACTCAATTACCCATTGATGCTGTACCTGACATTACTAATAATCAGGTGCAGGTCATAACAGTGGCTCCTTCACAATCTGCTCTTGACATTGAGAGGTTGGTAACTTTTCCTGTAGAGCAAAGCATTGCAACTATTCCGGATATCGAAGAGGTCCGATCATTTTCCCGCTTCGGTCTCTCTGTAGTAACGATTGTATTTAAAGAAGAGGTGGATGTTTACTGGGCTCGTCAACAGGTGAGTGAGCGAATTGCTGAAATTCAGAATCAAATTCCAAAGGGAATCGGCTCCCCTAAGCTTGCTCCCATAACTACAGGACTGGGTGAGATCTATCAATATGTTATTCACGCATTGCCTGGTTATGAAAAGAAATATTCTGTAACAGATTTGCGCTCCATTCAGGATTGGATCATTCGCCGACAACTCCTGGGAACAGAAGGTGTAGCCGATGTAAGCAGTTTTGGTGGATATCTGAAGCAGTATGAAATAGCTTTGAATACAGATAAGCTTAGAAGTTTTAATCTCAGTGTGAGCGATATTTTTTCAGCGCTTGAAAGAAATAATCAGAACACGGGAGGTTCATACATTGATAAAAAACCTAATGCCTATTTTATACGATCCGAAGGTTTGGTTACCAGTCTTCAGGATCTGGAGTCAATCGTCCTCAAAAGTACTTCTAACGGCATACCTATACTTCTTCGCGATGTAGCAACCGTGCAATTCGGTCATGCTATACGATATGGTGCGATGACTTACAATGGAGAAGGTGAAGTAACCGGTGCGATTGTTATGATGCTGAAAGGTGAAAATTCTTCCAACGTAATCCGGAATGTTAAAGAACGCATTGAAATGATCCGCAAGAATTTACCAGAGGGTGTAACCATTGATCCATTCCTTGACCGAACTAAACTTGTCAACAAAGCCATTACAACAGTTTCCAGAAATCTCGCTGAAGGTGCGTTGATTGTAATTTTTGTTCTGGTTCTTTTACTGGGAAATCTGAGAGCAGGATTGATTGTTGCGTCTGTTATTCCTCTCGCTATGCTCTTTGCAATATCGATGATGAATGTCTTCGGCGTCTCAGGTAATCTGATGAGTCTAGGTGCTATTGACTTTGGTTTAATCGTAGATGGAGCCGTTATCATTGTGGAGGCAACGATGCATCATTTGGGCTTACGAATGTTGCAAGGAAGATCTTCTCAGCAGGAAATGGATGAAGAAGTTTACTTGTCAGCAAGTAAGATCCGAAAGAGTGCTGCATTTGGTGAATTAATTATTCTGATAGTTTATCTGCCAATTCTGGCTTTGGTAGGTGTGGAAGGAAAAATGTTCCGGCCCATGGCACAAACAGTATCCTTTGCTATTCTGGGTGCTTTTATCTTATCGATAACATACATCCCTATGATGAGTGCTTTATTTCTCAGCAAAAATCCTGAGCACAAAGAATCCATCTCACAAAAGCTAATGAACTTTCTTCATGGTCTTTATGATCCATTGATCCGGTTGTCCATTAAGTATCGGTCTGTTGTCTTTTCCGTTTCCGGAGCTTTGTTCATTTTCAGTCTATGGGTATTTTCTTCTCTCGGAGCTGAATTCATACCAACGTTGGATGAAGGCGACTTTGCCGTGGAAACCAGAGTCCTGGCTGGCAGTAGTCTTTCTGAAACGGTCGATGCAACTATCAAAGCAAGTAAAGTCTTGCTAAAAAAATTTCCCGATGAAGTAGAGCAGATTGTTGGAAAGATTGGATCATCTGAAATTCCTATCGACCCTATGCCTTTGGAAGCTGCTGATCTCATAGTGGTCCTTAAAGACAAAAGCAGTTGGAAAAAAGCCTCAAGCCGGGATGAGCTTGCTGACCAAATGACAGAAGCTCTTGAGGTTGTGCCGGGCGTCACTTTTGGATTTCAGCAGCCTATTCAAATGAGATTTAATGAATTAATGACGGGTGCTCGTCAGGATGTTGTTGTTAAAATTTACGGTGAGGATCTTGATCAGTTATCAGGTTATGCCAATCGCGTTGCGAAAATCATTCCAACTATTGAAGGAGCTAAGGATCTATATGTTGAAAAGATAACGGGTCTCCCCCAGATCGTTGTTTCTATCAATCGTGAACGTCTTGCTCAATTCGGTATAGACGTTGAGACAATTAATCAAACGATCAACATCGCTTTTGCCGGGCAGAGTGCCGGACTCGTATTTGAAAATGAGAAACGTTTTGATCTCGTCGTGAGGATGGAGCTGGCTAACAGAAAAAGCATTGAAGATATTTCTTCCCTCTTCATTACTTCCGGTTCTGGAAAGCAAGTGCCCCTGTCACAGCTGGCAGATATTCAACTGAAGATGAGTGCCAATCAAATCCAGCGTGATGATGCCAAGAGAAGAATCATTATTGGGTTCAATGTACGTGGGCGTGATGTAGAGAGTATTGTAAATGAGCTTCAGCTAAAAATCGATCAACAGATAAAATTTGCACCAGGATACTTCCCGACATTCGGCGGAACATTTAAAAATTTACAGGAGGCCAGAGGAAGACTTTATGTAGCAGTTCCCGTTGCTCTGTTATTGATCTTTGTTCTTCTCTATTTCACCTTTCATTCTGTTAAGCAAAGCCTTCTCATCTATACAGCTATTCCGCTCTCAGCAATTGGTGGGATTTTCACACTCTGGTTGCGTGACATGCCCTTTAGCATTTCGGCAGCAGTAGGATTCATTGCCCTGTTTGGAGTTTCAGTTCTTAATGGCATTGTCCTTATCGCTGAGTTTAATCACATCAGGCAAGAGGGAGAAACGGATCTTATTTCTATTATATTAAAAGGTACCGCTACACGACTTCGGCCAGTTATAATGACTGCATGCGTTGCGTCGCTGGGCTTTTTACCGATGGCTTTTTCTCATGGAGATGGCGCGGAAGTGCAGCGGCCATTAGCAACCGTTGTAATGGGCGGATTGATCACCGCTACTGTTCTTACTCTTATTGTACTGCCTTGTCTTTATTATGCAATAGAAAAATTTCAATTGAAGAAAATGAAAACACAATCGTTCGCTCTTCTTATTGCTGGATTGCTTCTCATTCCGGCATTGAGTAATGCCCAGCAAAAGACAATCTCACGTGAAGAGGCTATCTCCATCGCATTGAAAAATAACGATGCGATCAAGTCTGCTGCTTTGGAGGTCGAGGTTCAAAAACAATTGAAGCGAACCTCCACCGAAATTCCTAAAACAAATGCCATGCTGATGTATGGTCAATACAACAGTAATAACCAGGATAATAATCTGACCATTACTCAAAGCATCCCATTTCCAACTTTATTCATTAGTCAGGCTAAGTTGGGGGAAGCTAAAGTTCAGAGTAGCGTGTACAGGAAAGCATTATCAGAAAATGAGATCGTTCTTCAGGTGAAGCAAACATATCTGACATTACAGTTTCTGATTTCGCAGCAAAAATTATTTCTCCGACAGGACAGTATTTATTCTGATCTGGTAAAGATCACAGGATTACAATTTAAAACCGGAGAAGGAACGCTGTTGCAAAAAACTTCAGCAGAGGCACGCTATGATGAGATCCAAAACCTTATTCGTCAGAACGAAGCCGATCTAAAAGTATATTACCATCAACTGAATATCCTGTTAAATTCTTCAGACAACATTCTGATCGCTGAAGAGACTCTTTCACCTTTTACAACAACATTGGAAGATGACTCATCACAGGTTTCGCAAAATCCTCAATTGGCATATCAGCAATCTTTATCATTGATCGCTCAGCAGGAAAAGAAAGTTGAAATCAATAAGGCCCTACCTGATCTGACGATTGGCTATTTTAATCAGTCATTAATAGGTTATCAGCAATTCACTGATGGAAGCAATCCTTTCTTCGATTCAAACAAACGCTTCACGGGAATTACTGCCGGTGTATCTATTCCGCTTTGGTTTCTTCCCCATCACGCACGCATTAAATCCGCCGCGATCCGATCTGAAGCTGCACACTATCAGGCGCAATATTTCCGTAAGCAGCTTTCCGGCCAATGGCAAAAAACTATTCAGGAGTTCTATAAAAACCGAAATAATCTTGATTACTACACCCGATCAGCTTTACCCAATGCAAAGCTCATTCTACGTCAGTCTCAATTAGCTTATAAAACCGGAGAGATCGGTCAGGCAGAATATCGTCTTAATCTCCAGCAGGCACTTGGTATTGAAGAAGGTTATCTTCAATCAATTGTTCAGTACAATCAAAGTATAATCACTCTCGAGTTTTTATCAGGTCGTTCATCAAAAGATTAATCACATACAATGAAAAAATTCATTCATACCATTCTTATAAAAAGACTCATTGTCGCAGCCCTCTGTATTACATCTTTTTCATTGCTTCTTTCTGGTTGCAAACAAAAGGAAGCGAACATGGAGGTACAGGAAGCTGTCGCTGAAGATGAGCGGTTTGTCACTTTAACAAAGGAGCAAGCCCAAAACATAGGCATTGAAACAGGAACTATTGAAAACCGTGTGCTAAGTGGTGCGATCAGTGTGTCGGGGATGCTTGATGTTCCTCCTCAGAATATGGTCAATATGACAGCACCTTTTGGGGGCTTTCTGAGATCTACTTCATTATTGCAAGGGATGCATATTGCGAAGGGTCAGTCAATTGCAGTGATTGAAAATCCTGAGTACATACAGCTTCAGCAGGATTTCCTGGATACTAAAGCACAGGCAGAATTTCTAACCGCAGAAAATCAGCGGCAACAGGAACTGGCAAAGGAAAATGTAAACTCTCAGAAAGTTTTACAAAAATCTATTGCCGATCTCACAAGCATGAAAGCAAGGAACAATGGCCTTCGGGCTAAATTAAAAATGCTGAACATTGATCCTGATAAGCTGGATTCAGAAGCAATCCGTTCCACCATTGAACTTCGCTCGCCTATCAATGGTTATGTTACTCAAGTGAACAGTGCTGTTGGTTCTTTTGTAAGTCAAACCGATGTGATGTTCCGGATTGTTGACACGGATCATCTTCATACAGAACTGATTGCGTTTGAGCGCGACATTCCTAAAATAAAAATTGGACAAACCATCAGATTTACACTTGCCAATGAATCAACGGAAAGGACAGCGAAAGTATATCTCATTGGACGGGAAATCAGCGCAGACAGAACAGTGCGAATTCATGGCCACATTGATAAAGATGATCGTGAACTAATTCCTGGAATGTATTTAAAAGCAATGATTGAAACAGGCGGTCAATCTTTACCCACTCTGCCGGAAAATGCGATTGTGAATCATGAAGACAAAAATTTCATTTTTATTAAAGACGCTGGCAATGAAAATAGTTTTGAAATGATTGAAATTGGAACCGGACTCAGGCAAAATGGTTTTGTAGAGGTTGACATGCCTTCCGACAGGTCTGCAAAAAATGTAATCGTTGTATTGAAGGGAGCCTATAATCTTTTATCTAAAATGAAGAATGTTGAATAGGTTAAACATTCTCACGCATTAACTTTGGTCAATGATTACCCTTATCACCGGCAGTCTTATTCTTAGTCTTCTTCATGGTCTTATTCCCAATCACTGGCTTCCGGTGCTGGCGATCAGTAAAAAAGAAAAGTGGGATTTGGCAGAAACGACACGCATTACACTTATTGCCGGTCTCGCCCATGCAACAAGCACAGTTTTAATAGGAGTTCTTCTGGCCCTTATTGGTGCTCAGCTTTCTGCAGCATTGGAAAATTTTACAGCTTATATCGCTCCTGCTCTTCTGGTAACGCTTGGTATTTTCTATATCTATCAGCACAGTCGTCATCACCATTTTCACATTCATGGTCATCCCGAAAAAGTAACGAATAAAAACAGGCTCATTCTTTCTTTGGCTTCTGCAATGTTTTTTTCACCGTGCTTTGAAATTGAAGCTTACTTTCTGGTGGCAGGTGCGCAGGCCTGGTGGTTAGTAACTTTGCTTGCAGCATTGTACACCATAGTGACTGTGGGTGGCATGATTATTTGGGTAAGACTCGCGCATAGCGGTCTATTAAAGTTGAATTGGCATTCTTTGGAGCACAATGCTGGCATTATCACGGGAGTAACTCTTATGCTTTCCGGTATTTTAGCCTTCCTGCTTCATTAAGTAAACTTTGACCGCTTTAACGGAAATGAAAATGCAATCATTGATCGACTCTATGCTAAGCGACGAGATACAGGATTTTCTTTTAGAGCATGAAAATGGAGATGTACAAAAACTTCTTCTGAAGCAGGATACTGTTCATAACGTTCCTACCGAATTCATTGCACAACAACTTACAGGACGCAAAAAAGCGAAAGTAAAATTCAAGACTTTTTATAACACAAGAGGAATAGCCTTTCCTCCATCCATTAATCTTGAACAAAGTTCATCAGAGGCAACAGCAAAATTCAAACTCGCTTTACTCAAAAGTCTTTATCCAGATGAGGAGAAAATAATTAGTGCCGCCGACCTGACAGGAGGCTTTGGTGTGGATACGCAGTTTTTAAGTTTACGCGCTCAGCACATCGATTACATTGAGCCCGATACTTCTCTCTACGAAATCGCGAAGCACAATCATAAGCTTCTGAATTCTCACAATCAGAATAATATTACACACTACAACGCTTCTGCAGAAGACTATCTCGATACGCTGGATGAACCCATGGATCTTTTATTCCTGGATCCTTCCAGAAGAAAAAAAACTCAGAAAATATTCAAGCTTGCTGATAGCGAACCGAATGTGGTTCTCCTTCAAAAAGAGCTTCTGCAAAAAGCAACGCATGTTTTAATCAAAACTTCTCCGTTGATGGACATTCAGCAAGGATGTCGTGAGCTTGAGAATGTATCCCAGGTAATCATCGTAGCCGTTGATAATGAATGCAAGGAGTTGCTTTTTCTTTTGGAGAAGAATTTTTCCGGTGAGCCCGTTATCAGAATAGCAGATCTTAATCATTATGGAGAAATTCTAAGTGACTTCTCATTTTCTCTGGAAGCAGAAAGGAATGCACAAATTTCTTACTCAAATCCGTTAACATTTCTGTATGAACCTTCCGCAGCAACTTTAAAAGCCGGGGCGTTCAAATGGATTGGTGAAAAGTTCAATCTTAAAAAGTTAGCACCTAACTCACATCTTTATACTTCTTCAGAGCCGGTCGACTTTCCGGGAAGAATTTTTACAATTCTGGAATCTCTTAAACTTGATAAAAAAATCAATGAGAAATTTCCAAAGGGATATGCTAACATCATTACACGCAACTATCCTTTAAGCGTGGAGGAAATAAAAGCCAAGACTGGTTTAAAAGAAGGTGGGGAAGAGTATCTTATCTGCACTCAAGGTGAAAAAGAAAAATTTGTCCTGCTTGTTGAGCGCCTGAAATAAAACTCCTCTAATCATTTTTACATGAATTCTGAAAACATTCCCTTTCAAACTATTGACTGGGGTTCGGTTGAAAGCATTGAGCAATCCGGAGAAACGGGTACTGTTAGCTCAAAAACAATTCAATATCCTGGTCTTCGGATTCGGTTAATTGAATACTCCTCCAACTATTCGGCAGATCATTGGTGCCATAAAGGTCATATTGTTCATTGTCTTGAAGGTTCGTTTACAACTCATTCTGAAAACGGCGAGAGCGTTCATCTTACTAAAGGAATGAGCTATGTTGTATCCGATGATCTCAGTTCTCATCGTTCCGTATCGGCTACTGGGGTTAAGCTAATGATTATCGACGGTGATTTTCTGAAGTTGAGACAATAAAAAACGCGACCTGTTTGAGATCGCGTTTAATATTTATTTCGTTCTGAATTTATTTACCTACAGAAATTCCTTTTCCCATTGCCATCATCTGTTGCATGGTGCGCTGCATGTTTTCTCCTGATCCATCAAGGAAAATAACATTTCCTTTACCTGCTTCTGCAAAATGCTTAATGGATTCTGTCCACATGGAGAATAAGAGAAAAGAAGAGTCGAGACTTGCTCCCTGCATTTCTTTCGCTGCCTGTGACATACCTTTTGCCACCTCCTCACGGAATAAGGCAACACCTTGTCCACGAAGAGCCGCTGCAATTTTTTCTGCTTCTGCTGCGATCTTGATTGCGTTACCTTCTGCTTCTGCAGCTTTGGTCTTTGTGATCAATAAAGCCTGACCTTCATTTTCGGCCGCTGCACGAAGATTGTTGGATGCTACTACCTGTGCCATTGACTTCATGATGGCGTCATCAAAAGCAATGTCATTCAATTGCAAATCCAATAAATGAAATCCCCAGCCTTCAAGTGTGTGATCGAGCTGCTCTTTCACTTCTTTGACAATCTCAGTACGGAGAGATAAAATTTCTGCTTGCTTTTTAGTTGCAACGAAACTTCTGATAGATCCTTCAATAGTGCGAATCAAAGCCTGCATAAAACTTCTTTCATCCATGAACTTGAACGCTACATTCTTTATCGTTTCCTCTTCCTGGTTATAGACCGCAAAAAGAAGCATTGCTTTGAAATTAACATTTGCTTGGTCAATGGTGGTTGCTTGAAATTCCAATTCAACAGAACGATTCTGGATGGATATCCTTTTATAGATCTGTTGAATGATCGGCAATTTAAAATTCAATCCTGGGCGCATGATGCGACTGTACTTTCCGAATACAGTAACCACCGCGATCGTTCCTTGCCGCACAGTGACAAAGCACATGAGCAAGAGAAGCGCCAGCAGTCCTAATAAAATAAGAGGTGCCATAAATGTTAAAGATTTGGGTTAAACGGGAGTGTTAAAGACCTGACAATGTTGCAAAAAAGAATTTGTAATTGCTATACGCATTTATGCGCATTCGTCACAAAAACTTGATGATTTCCTCAACCGGAGTTTCATTCTCAAACTTTTTTACCAACCGCTTTTCTTTTGAATAAATAAAAAGGGTGGGCGTACCCATGCTTCCCATCACATTTAAAACTTCAGGCAGATCCGCGCGTGCAAAAATTACGTTGGGCTGATCATTGAGATGGTAGGTTGAAGCAAAGTCTGTTATTTCCTTGTTGTCCCTGGCGGCAATAAAATAAATGGAATATTCTCGAAAAGCACTGAGATGTTGATAGATGTCGTCCGCTTCACGTTGACAATGATCACAGTCAGGGCTAAAGAAAACAAGAATGGTTTTTCCAGAAAGAGAATCTACCCTGATCTTTTCACCTGTCATGCGCTCAAGCCTTAATGCAGGCATCTCATTGACAACAACCTCTTCTGTCGTGCTTTCAGTCTTTTTATTTGAACAGGCGATCGCGAACAACAAAAGAAATACTATAATGAAATTTCTCATCGTGGATAAAAATATCTTAGCGTATGATAGACAAGCCAGAAGAGTATAGATAGTGAACCATATACTTTCAACACCTTGCTCCTGTTTTGAACGTCTTCCCACCAAAGCATTGCCCATGGTTTCATCAATCCAATGATCAGGAACAAAACGCACGTGAGCGTGAGCAGTAGAATGAATATTTCTAAGTAATACATCGGCGGTTCAAAGTTAAACAAGTTGATGCTTTCCTTTTGAATTTTCGGAATGCATTTGGAGCAGGCCGGGTGACAAGGTACTTTTGCAACTTTCCTGATGGATTTTTGAGGGCGGTTGATTTCATTTCGCTGTATAAATCTGATAGCCTGATTCAAAATCTGGCAGAGGGAATTCGTGCGTCTTCTTCAAAAACTCTTAAGCTAAAAGGGCTAACAGGAAGTCTGGATGCAATAATCCTGGCAGCAGCTTATAAAAGTGTCCGGTCCAGCCATCTCGTGATCATGCACGATAAGGAAGAGGCTGCCTACTTTTCCAATGATCTTCAGAATCTGCTCGATGAAAAAGAGGTTTTTCTTTTTCCGATGTCCTACAAAAGACCTTATGAGTATGATGAAACCGAAAATGCCAATGTGCTGATGCGAGCCGAGGCATTGAATCATCTCAGTGCTCATCCAGGTTCACAAATCCTGATCACCTACCCTGAAGCTCTTTCCGAAAAAGTTATTACCAAAAAATCTCTCGCTACCAACACTTTTGTTGTTCAGAAAAAAGAGAAGCTGGATCGTGAGTTTTTGGAAGAATTTCTTCACTCTTATGATTTTGAAAAAACTGATTTTGTTTACGAGGCGGGTCAGTTTGCCATTCGTGGAGGAATCATCGATGTGTTTTCTTTCGCCCACGAACTCCCCTATCGCATTGAGTTGTTTGGTGATGAAGTCGACAGTATCCGAAGCTTTGATCCTGGATCACAGCTTTCGGTTGATACACTCGACAAGGTAAGCCTCATGCCCAATGTGCAGACTCGCCTGGTTCAGGAAGATCGTCAATCACTTCTTGAGTTTATGACACCCTCCACCCGACTTTGGATAAAGGATGTAAAGCTCACCACCGACATTCTTGATAAGTGTTTTGAAAAGGCCAGCAATAGTTTTGATAAAATCGTTCGCGAAAGCGGAAGCGCAAAGCTTGCTCTTCAGCCCGATCATCTTTTCGAGTCTTCTGAATCATTTATAAAGCAGATTGCCTCATTTCCAATCATAGAATTCGGAAGTCGTTTCCACTTTACAACTTCAAAAAGTTTTGAGTTCAAATCAGCAACTCAACCTTCTTTCAATAAAAATTTTGAATTGCTGGCCAAAGATCTTTTGGACCACCAGCTTCAGGGATACTCAAATTTTATTGCGGCAGAACAACCCAAACAACTGGAACGTCTGCAGGGAATCTTTGAAGAGATTCATCCTGGTCTGAAATTTCAACCGCTTGATTTTCCCTTGCGTCAGGGATTTGTTGACCATTCTCTGAAAATAGTCTGTTACACCGACCACCAGATCTTTGAGCGCTATCATCGCTTTCGTGCAAAAGAAAAATTCAGCAAATCGAAAGCGATCACATTCAAAGAACTTCAATCCCTTCAGCCAGGAGATTTTGTAACGCATATTGATTACGGTATATGCAAGTTTGCGGGCCTTGAAAAGAAAGAAGTAAATGGTAAAGAACAAGAAGCAGTGCGTCTTGTTTTTCGTGATAATGACATGCTGTATGCAAGCATTCATTCACTTCATAAAATTTCCAAATACTCAGGTAAAGAAGGTGCTCCTCCGGTAATCAGTAAGCTCGGATCGGATGAATGGGAAAATAAAAAATCCAAAGTAAGGGGTAAGGTAAAGGATATTGCCCGCGAGCTTATTGAACTTTACGCCAAGCGAAAGAAAAATCCCGGCTTCGCCTTTTCACCAGATAGTTTTCTGCAAGCCGAACTGGAATCTTCTTTTATTTATGAAGATACTCCCGACCAGGCGAGCGCCACTGAAGACGTCAAAAAGGATATGGAAAACCCTCATCCCATGGATCGCCTGGTTTGTGGAGACGTTGGTTTTGGTAAGACAGAAGTTGCAATCCGGGCTGCATTTAAGGCAACGGCGGATGGAAAACAGATTGCCATATTGGTGCCCACCACTATTCTGGCGATGCAGCATCACAGGACTTTTGCTGAACGTTTGGCAAACTTCCCCGTGAAGATTGACTATGTCTCCCGCTTTAAAACTGAAAAAGAGATCAAAGAAATTTTAAAAGAAACGAAAGAAGGAAACATAAACATTCTTATTGGCACTCATCGAATCGTCAGTAAAGATGTGGAGTTTAAAAACCTTGGGTTGCTGATCATTGATGAAGAGCAAAAGTTTGGTGTAAAGGTCAAAGACCGTTTAAAAGAGTTAAGGATAAACATTGATGTGCTCACTTTAACTGCGACTCCAATTCCAAGGACGCTGCATTTTTCCTTAATGGGTGCACGCGATCTCAGCATTATTGCAACACCTCCACCTAATCGTCAGCCCGTAACAACTGAGCTTCATTCTTATAATGAAGAGATCATTCGAGATGCCGTTAGTCATGAGCTCAGAAGGGGCGGACAGGTTTTCTTTGTTCATAACCGTGTGAGTGATATTGAGAGCATTGCGAATGTGATCTATAAACTTGTGCCAGACTCCCGCATTGGTATTGCTCATGGACAAATGGAAGGCGATAAACTTGAAAAAGTTATGATGCGTTTCATAGATGGAGAATATGACGTTTTGGTTTCTACTAATATTATTGAGTCCGGGCTTGATATTCCAAACGCAAATACGATCATGATCAATCAGGCACACATGTTTGGTTTAAGCGATCTCCATCAGATGCGTGGAAGAGTAGGACGGTCTAATAAAAAAGCGTTTTGTTATTTATTAACTCCACCTGCATCGTTGCTGTCTTCTGATTCACGCAAACGTTTGGCAGCACTTGAGGAGTTTTCTGAACTGGGCGACGGTTTCAAAGTAGCGATGCGCGATCTTGACATTCGTGGTGCTGGAAATTTATTAGGTGGTGAGCAAAGTGGTTTTATCAATGATCTTGGGTTTGATACCTATCACAGAATTCTGGATGATGCCATTCATGAATTAAAGGAGAATGAATTCAAAGATCTCTTCACTGAAGAACTTTCTGAAAAAGCAAAGCTTGTCGTTCCTGACTGCGTGATTGAAACAGATCTTGAAATACTTATTCCTGAAAATTATGTAGCAAGTGTCCGTGAGCGCCTTCAACTTTACTCAACGCTTGATAGTATTAAAGATGAACCGACACTTCAGGCGTTTACTCTTTCATTGAAAGATCGCTTTGGAGAAATTCCTCCTTCTGTTTTTCAACTGATTGATACCGTCAGACTACGTTGGGCGGGTGAGCATCTTGGATTTGAAAAGATAAGTTTGAAAAACGGAAGAGCCAGAGCAACGTTTGTAGGAAACAACGACGAGTATTTCAAGTCGGATATCTTCGGAGGCATCCTGACTTTTGTGCAGACACATTCCAAACAGTGCCGCTTGAAAGATCAGACGGGGCGTCCCACTTTATTTATAGATAACATTGGTTCTGTAGAGGATGCATTGAAAATTCTGGGTCCTTTGATGGTTTTACTCACTTCTAAGGATGCGGCGACCGGCAAATAAAGTCGGACTGGCGAGAATTTCAGGGTTTAATAAGCAATCATTCACTGCAATACTTTACTTGACCTGCCGTTATTGGTGAACTGAAAAAAGCAGCGACCCCCTGACCTTCCATTAAGGATTCATCAAAAAATCGCTACGCTTTGGAAAACACGGAATTATCTCTTTATATTAGCGGTTGCTTTACTCCATAAAACAGATAAAATGAAGCAGATAAAAGGTCTCTTAGCAGTTGTTGGCGGCACAGTGGTAATCGCGTCTTGTTCACTCATTGGAGGAAACAAAAATGCAAAACCGACTGCCATTAATCCCGGTCAGCTTAGCACAGCTACCAACTTGAAATACAATGATGAGGAGACCGGTGGTTTCCAGGTCAAGGATTTCGAAGGTCAGCCTGATGCTCCAAATACCGTCTTTATTGAAGGAGGCCGTGCTGTCATGGGCTCTTACGAAGAAGATGTTATGGCATATCGCGATAACGTTGAGCGTACTGTTTCTGTAGCATCTTTTTATATGGATGAAACAGAAATTGCCAATATCCACTGGTTGGAGTACATGCATTATCTGGCGAAAGACTCTTCTCAGGAAGTATATCAGGCTTCTCTTCCCGACACATTGGTATGGGTTGGAAAGCTTGCATTCAACGATCCTTACGTAGATCATTACTTAAGATATCCTGGTTTCCGCTACTTCCCGGTTGTTGGTGTTAGCTGGACTCAGGCAACCAACTATGCTAGATGGCGTACCGATGCCGTTAACCGTGAGTTGATGAAAGAATCAGGTCAGGATCTTCCTGAAGTTCCGGCAGGTGGCAGAATTCCTCTTGAGTCTGGTGTTGTTATTCCTGCTTATCGTCTTCCAACAGAAGCTGAATGGGAATATGCTGCACAAGCTCTCATCGGAACTCAGTGGCTTGAAGAAATGCAAACTCACCAACGTATCTATCCTTGGGATGGACACGCTCTTCGTAATCCTTACGGAAAGCAAATGGGTTTCTTCCTTGCAAACTTTAAAAGAGGTCGTGGTGATTATGCGGGTATCGCAGGTCGTCTGAATGACGGAGCTCTCATCACTTCTTATATATATGAATTCCCTCCTAATGATTACGGTCTTTACAATATGGCTGGTAATGTGAGCGAGTGGGTAATGGATGTTTACCGTCCTCTTTCATATCAGGATTTCGATGACTTGAACCCAATCAGAAGAGATGGTTTCCTTGACGATGCAAAAGGTTATAACAGTGACTTTGAAAAAAATCCTCAAGGCTTTACATCATTGATCACTGACAAAGCTCGTGTTTACAAAGGTGGTTCATGGAAAGACGTAGCGTACTGGATGTCACCTGGTACTCGTAGATATCTTGATCAGGATTCTGCTACTGCAACAATCGGTTTCCGTTGTGCAATGATTCGCGCAGGTTCTAATTACTAGTCTTAAAAAATTTATAATGAAACCCTTCAGGAAACTGAGGGGTTTTTTTATGTCCATTCCACTGGCTGAATTGTTTGAATTCCTGTAAAATCAAGCGTTTTTACAATAATCAATGGTTACGGCTCACAGATCTTTTATTGTGCTTCCGCTAAACATGCAATGCTTAACTCGCTGCAGCCGCACGAAATCAAATGTTGACCACACGCTTCAATCGTCGCTCCCGTTGTAATCACATCGTCCACCAATAAAATTCGCTTGCCTTTCAAATCCGTTAAACTCTGTACAGAAAAAACATCTTTAACATTTTCCCATCGTTCAATCCTGTTCTTGTTCGTTTGTGTTACGGTTGACTGCATTCGTATTGAAATTGATTCATCCCATTGAATATTCATCGCCGCACTCAAACCCGAGGCAAGCATCGAACTTTGATTATACCCACGTTGCCGTTGACGTGAGGAGTGAAGCGGAACAGGAAGAATGAGATCAAACTCTCTTTCAAAACCGGATAAAGAAAGTTCTTTTCCAAACAATTGACCGAGCCTTACACCTACCTCAGGATGATTGTTGTATTTCAATTGATGTAGCAGATGTTGAACAATACCACGCTTCCGGAACTTCAGAAATGCCCATCCATGTTTCAATGGCAGTCGTCCTGTGAGCTTATTTTTAATCGGGTTTTCCGTACAAAGGTGATAGTTTGTTTTTGGCAGATTGCTTAGACAAGCGGTACAAAGCATATCTTCTCCTTTCACCAAAGAACCCGAACAGGCCAGGCAGTAGTGCGGGAAAAACAGTGAAATGAAATCCTCTACAATGGTATTTGATGATTGCATTTGATTTACGCCCCAGCGAAGGAGATATTTGATTTAAAATTTACTCACATGGATATTGTTAAGCAATTCGATGATTACCGGAGTCGCATGAACGAAAAGATTGCGGATGCCGATAATCTTATCATAAAACGCATTTTCAACCTGGACACAAATGCCTATGCTCCCGGGATTCTGGATGTCAAAACAAAAGAGCTCATTGGTCTTACTTGCTCCCTCGTTCTTCGCTGTGACGATTGTGTAAAGTATCACCTCGGCAAATGCAAAGAAGCTGGCTTCAAAACAGAAGAAGTAAATGAAGCCATGGGTGTTGCTACTCTGATTGGAGGGACAATCGTGATTCCTCATTTGAGAAGAGCTTTTGAATATTGGGAGGCGCTCCATGTTTAAACGCGACCTTGAAAATGAAAAAAACTGGCAGGCACTTCTTCTAGAGGTGCAGCGGATGCTTGGCGAAAAGCCCAAGGATCTTAATGGTGTTCTTTTCCTTATTGGCGTGCAGGAATTGGGTAAAGGCTACCAGCTTTTTACCAAGGAGCAAAAGCAGGACCTGATGCACATCGCCATTTGTAAGGTTCTCAGCTATTCGGGCTATTACGAACTTGAGGGTCAAGACGCAGAAGGCTGGCCACATTGGAAAATGGTTAAAAAGATGCCCCGATTTGACCTCCTTGAGCAGGAGAAGCTACTGAAAATGCATGTCCTTGAATATTTTGAAAAAGAATTTGATTGGACACCCCCTCCCCGTGAAAGCAGTATTTCGTGATGCCCACGGAATTCTTGATTGAATTCTTTAAGGGCTTGCTTATCTTTAAGTTATAAGTTTAAACTAACTACTCACTAGTTTCGTTTTCATCAGAGATGGGGAACCAGGTAAAGGTTGTAGATGAAAAGATTGCCTCCTTCCGAAAGAAATATTATCTAAACTTATTTCTTCGTGGAACAATTCTCTCTTTGTCGTTGCTGTTGGGATATTTTCTCCTGGCAACAGTCATGGAGTATAATCTATGGTTAGGCAAAGGTGTCAGGCTTTCACTCTTTATTCTTTTTTTTCTAACCGTTGCTTATTGCCTCTATCGGTTTTTGCGCCAACCTCTCACCTGGTGGTTTTCCGGTAACGGGATCGGGAAGGAGCAAAGCGCTCAAATTATCGGAAAGCATTTCCCAACAATTCAGGACAGGCTTCTAAATTTCCTCCAGTTATCATCTGTTACTGAAGGAAGAAGTGCTCTGCTCGAAGCTAGTCTTGAACAAAAGGCGTCCGCTTTTGAAAGTTTTGCCTTTGAAAGCATCATCGACTTCAGGGAAAATAAACGCTACTTAAAATATCTCGCGATTCCTCTTCTTCTGTTTGCTGCCATCTTCGTAATCAACGGAAGCATTTTTACACAAAGCGCTGATCGGATCATTCATTTCAATCAGGAGTTTTCTCCAAAAGCTCCTTTCGATTTCATTGTTAAAAATGAACAGCTCCTTGCTTTTCCAAATGAGGACTTCACATTGCGGATCAGCCTGAAAGGCGAGGCCGTTCCCGATGCGGCTTATATTGTTGTTAATCAGCAACGATTAAAAATGGAGGCAGAAACTCCTGGCGAATTTGTTTACACTTTTGAAAAACTTCAACAGGATTTCAATTTTCAGATTGAGGCGGCCGGATTTTATTCAAGTCCATACTCTTTAAGAATTGTTAATCGTCCTGAACTGTTAAACCTGAAGGTCCAGCTTCAATTTCCACGATACATCGGTCGTCCTTCTCAGGATCTTGTCAACGCTGGAAATCTTGAAATTCCTGAGGGAACCAGAATTAAATGGATGGTAAATGCTGCTAACACACGCGCGGCGGTTATTTCTTTCGCTTCTGGCAAAGGTTCAGAACCAATGCAACAGCTTGATAATCAATCTTTTGAATTCAATAAAAACTTCTTTAATCAGGACGAATATTCAATTGTTCTGGAGAATGAGAACAGCAAAAATAAAGATCGCATCGTTTATAGCATTGATGTGATCAAGGATCAATATCCATCCATCGTTGTTGAACATCTAAGGGATTCTGTTCTTTTCAAATCAATTATTCTTGCCGGAAATATTCAGGATGATTACGGCATATCACAGTTGGATCTTCATTATGAGATCAAGGGATCGGGTGATAAAGAGACGAAAGGAACTATACCATTAACGATTGACAATAAACAGTTTCAGCAGAATTTCTTCTATCCATGGATGCTGGACTCGCTGCATTTAGATGCCGGCGATCGCCTTCAATATTATCTTGAGGTTTGGGACAATGATGGAGTGCATGGAAGAAAGTCAACCAAATCGGCAGCTTACCAATTTGAACTTCCCCGTGCGGAAGAATTTAAAGCAGATATCAAGCGCTCCCAATCCTCCACGGAAAATGAGCTTGAGAAAAGTTTGTCAAAAGCAAAGTCTCTCAAAGAAGCAATTAATGAAGCTGAGCAAAAACTGAAAGGCAAGCAATCCCTGGACTGGCAGGACAAAAAAATGCTTGAGAATCTTATTCAGCAAAAGAAGAATCTTGATCAGAATGTGAGTCAGCTCCAGGAACAGAATAAATTACTGGAAGAGAAGAAGAAATCCTTTTCTGAGCAAAACGAAAAAATCCGGGAGAAGTCAGAACAGATACAAAAGTTAATGAACGAGCTTCTCAACGATGAGACTAAAAAACTTTTCGAAGAGTTGGAAAAAATGCTGAAAGAAAATCAGGATCCATCCCAGATTCAAAAGATGCTTGACAAAATGGATCGTCAGGAGATCAATCTGGAAAAGGGACTTGAAAGAACTCTCGAGTTATTCAAGCAATTGCAATATGACTATAAGCTTGATCAAGCCATTCAGGAAATAAAAGAGCAAAAAGAAAAGCAGGAAGAATTATTGGAAAAGACCCAGGAACTGGCAGGGGAGAAGCCTGAAAAAAAATCTGACAAGGGTGATGAAAAAGGCAAGGACGGGGATCAGAAGAACAAGGATAAGAACGATAAAGGCGATAAGCAGGGTGATGAAAAAACCGGGGATCAAAAGGGGAAGGAAGATGCTCCTTCGAGTGAAGAATTGGCGGAAGAACAGGAAAAATTGAACGAAAAGGCCGATGAGTTCAAGAAAACCATTGAAGAGCTCAATAAGATGGGTGAAGATCTTGATGAATCCAAAGATGCTCCCACAGAAGAAGAAATAGAGCAAATGAAGGATCTTCAGAAGCAAAGCAAAGAATCTCTTAAAGAAGGTAGTCCTAAAAAAGCTGCGGGTACTCAAAAGAAATCAGCTGAAAAAATGAAGCAGATGCAGCAGACTCTTGAAGGAATGCAAAATGAAATGTCAATGGAAATTGATCAGCAGAATCTTGAATCACTGCGTCAAATCATTCATGGTTTAATAAAACTTTCATTTGATCAGGAATCATTGATCAAAGATTTCAATGCTATTCAGCAAAGTGATCCGAAATATGTAACGCTTTCACAAAATCAATTAAAGATAAAGGACGACTCTAAAGTGCTGGAAGACAGCTTGTTAGCTCTTGCTAAAAAAGATCCTTTCATGGGTAATGTAGTCACACGTGAAATCGGAGAGTTGAATGGTCACCTGGATAAGGCTGTTGAAAATATAAAAGACAGAAAGAAAAGTAATGCGAGCACCGATATGCAATACTCTATGACAAGTATTAATAATCTTGCGCTGATGCTCAATGACCACTTTGATATGATGATGGATATGATGGCGAATGCTATGCCATCGAGTGGTAAAGGCAAAAAGAAAAAAGGACAACAGAGTCTTGGTGATATGCAGCAAAAACTTAATCAACAGATTGAGCAGATTAAGAACAGCGGAAAGAGCGGAAGACAATTATCAGAAGAGTTAGCAAAGATGGCGGCTGAACAGGAACGGATCAGAAGAGCTCTTCATGATATGCAGGAAAAGATGAAACAAAATGGAGGAAAGTCTATTGGCGGTGATCTGCCTGGTAAAATGGAACAGACCGAGATGGATCTTGTTAACAAACAATTGACTGAACAAACCATTAAAAGACAGAAAGAGATCTTGACAAGATTACTTGAATCTGAGAAGTCGATGAGGGAACAGGAGCAGGATGAAGAGAGAAAAGGAGAGGCTGCAAAAGAATATCAGAAAGAAATTCCGAAGGCGTTTGAAGAATACTTACGTTTAAAAGAAAAAGAAGTAGAATTGCTCAAAACCATGCCTCCACGCTTATACCCATACTATAAGAAAGAGGTGAATGAGTATTTTAAAAGACTTGGCAACCAGAAGTAACATTCTATGAAGAACATTCGGATTGAAGTACCTGCATTAACTGAGAATATCAGGATGATCGAAAGCTTCATTGATAATGCGCGGGAACAATTTCACCTGGATGATGATATCTACGGCAATATTATGATTGCTGTCACCGAGGCTGTCAACAATGCGATCAAGCATGGAAGTAATAATGACACCACTAAAAATGTTTTGTTGACTCTTAAGCTTGAAGACTCAATGATCAAGTTTAGAATTGAAGATCAGGGTAAAGGCTTTAATTATGAGAATTTACCCGACCCCACTTCTCCTGAAAACCTTGAAAAACCAGGAGGAAGAGGCATATTTCTCATGAAACATCTTTCCGACGAAGTCGATTTCAAAGACGGGGGAAGGATCGTTGAGCTTAGCTTTTACATGAATGCCTGATGGCAAACATTCACTTCTTCTCAGAAGGAATCTCTTTCAAATTTCCTCATCCAATTAAAACTGCCAAATGGCTTAAGAAGGTTGCTTCCAAAGAGGGAAGGAATATCGAATCCCTCACTTACATCCTTTGCTCAGACGACTTCTTAAAATCTCTCAACAAGCAGTTCTTAAACCATTCCACCTACACTGACATTCTCTCTTTTGATACTTCTGAGGGAGATCGAATAGAAGGAGAAATCTATATCAGTATTCCCCGGGTTCGTGAAAACGCCAAAAAATTTGGGCAGAGTTTTGACCAGGAACTAAGAAGGGTAGTAGTACATGGACTTCTTCACTTTCTAGGACACCAGGACAAAACGATTCAGCAAAAGACCCAAATGCGAATCAAAGAAGAAGCTTGCCTATCTTTGTGGAAATAAGTTTCACGTGAAACGGAATAGTTCTAAAGGATGGAACTGTTTCACGTGGAACGCACTTTTTAATCTATGTTTCCAGAATACGATGTAATTGTTGTTGGAGCCGGTCATGCGGGCTGTGAGGCTGCTGCTGCTGCTGCCAATATGGGGTCGAGGGTTCTATTGGTAACAATGAACATGGCAACCATTGGACAAATGAGCTGTAATCCAGCAATGGGTGGAGTAGCAAAAGGTCAAATTGTAAGGGAGATCGATGCTCTTGGGGGGTATTCCGGCATCGTATCGGACAAATCAATGATTCAATTCAGAATGTTGAATCGCTCAAAAGGTCCTGCTATGTGGAGCCCAAGAACTCAAAACGACAGATTGCGCTTTTCGGAAGAATGGAGATTAATGCTTGAACGCACTCCCAATCTGGATTTCTGGCAAGAAATGGTTTCGGGCTTGTTGGTTGAGAATAATAAAGTGGTCGGAGTAAAGACTGCCCTCGGGCTAGATATAAAAGGTAAATCTGTTGTTCTGACAAACGGCACTTTCCTCAATGGGAAAATCCATATAGGAGAAAAGAACTTCGGCGGAGGAAGAACCGCAGAAAAAGCCGCTACGGGACTTACTGAAGATCTGGTACGAATGGGCTTTGAGTCGGGAAGGATGAAAACAGGAACTCCTCCCCGTGTAGATGGCCGATCTCTTGACTACTCCAAAATGGAAGAACAAAAAGGAGATGAGAACCCAGGGAAGTTCTCCTTTCTTGAATCAACCAAAGCACCTGAAAATCAACTGAGCTGCTGGATAACCTATACCAATACTGATGTTCACGAAGAGTTGGAAAAAGGCTTTGCTCAGTCGCCAATGTTCCAGGGAAGAATTCAGGGACTTGGACCAAGATATTGTCCATCCATTGAGGATAAGATCAATCGCTTTGCTGACAGAGATCGTCATCAGATTTTCGTTGAGCCAGAAGGATGGAACACTGTGGAAATCTATGTCAATGGATTCTCAACTTCTTTACCTGAAGATGTTCAACACAAGGCACTAACAAAGATCCCTGGTTTTGAAAAGGCAAGGATGTTCAGACCTGGCTATGCGATCGAGTATGATTACTTTCCACCTACACAGCTTAAGCTTACATTGGAGACGCAACTAGTTGAAAATCTGTACTTTGCGGGTCAAATTAATGGAACAACCGGCTATGAAGAAGCAGCATGCCAGGGACTAATGGCAGGAATTAATGCTCATAACAAAGTCTTTTCAAAAGATCCATTCATTCTCAAAAGATCAGAAGCTTACATTGGAGTACTCATTGATGATCTTGTAAATAAAGGGACAACGGAGCCTTACAGAATGTTCACATCAAGGGCAGAGTATAGAATTCTTCTTCGCCAGGATAATGCTGACTTACGATTAACTGAGAAAGGTCATGCGATCGGCTTAGCCACTGATGACCGCCTGGCTTCGCTTCATAAAAAGAAAGAAGATCTGAAAACTATCCTTCACGATCTCGCAACGATCAAAGTATTGCCAGAAGAAATAAACGAGGGACTCGCTGGACTAAACACTTCGCCGATTCGCGAAAAAACTTCTATATCTAATCTTCTAAGGAGACCAGAAATAGGAGTGAATGAAGTTCAACAACTCCATCCATCATTGTCGCAATTGATCAACAAATTCTCCAAGGCTGTGGCAGAGCAAGCTGAAATTGTTGTGAAATATGAACCTTACATTGATCGTGAACAGAAAATGGCTGAAAAAATTGAAAGCCTTGACAATTACAAAATCCATTCTGACTTTGACTACGATCGTGTAAAAGCTCTTTCATCAGAGGCCCGTGAGAAATTAAAGAAAATGAGGCCTGCCACCATTGGACAGATGTCACGCATTAGTGGGGTATCTCCCTCTGATGTTTCAGTTATGACTGTTTATCTTGGCAAATAATGTCTCTTGAAAAAGTAGAAAGTTGTCCGGTATGCAGCGGAAAATCTTTTCATTCATTCTTGATTTGTAAAGATCATACAACCACTGGCGAGTTGTTTCATGTGGAACAATGCAACCAATGTAGAATGACGATTACCAATCCAAGGCCGAAGGAAGAAGAAGCAGGTAAATACTATCAATCAACCTCATACATCTCGCATACATCCACAGCTGCGGGAATAATGGATTATATCTATCTGATTGTCAGGCGATTTACTCTTAAGTGGAAGTATTCTCTGATTAAATCTCACATCCAAAGTGGTAAATTACTCGATATGGGTGCGGGCACTGGACATTTTCTCAACTACTGTAAAAGTGCAGGCATTGAAGCCTATGGCGTTGAGCCATCACAGGCACGAACAAGTGCTAACAACAATAATATATTTCAGGCTTTGAATGACCTTCCTGAAGCAAAGTTTCGCGTGATCACACTCTGGCACGTTCTTGAACATGTTTATGATCTTAAAGAAACTCTGACTCAACTCAAGAACAAGCTGGAAGAAAATGGCACCATTTTAGTTGCCGTACCAAACCTGCAATCTTTTGATGCAAAACATTATCAGGATCAGTGGGCTGCTTATGATGTTCCGCGACATGTTTGGCACTTTTCAAAGGAAAGTATGAAAGCTTTAATGGAAAATAACGGACTTCATGTTAAAGAGATTATTCCGATGAAACTGGATTCTTATTACGTAAGTCTTCTGAGTGAAAAGAATATCTCCAATGGAAAATTGTCTTTAACAGGAGTCGTAAAAGGAATTTGGAACGGATTAAGATCCAACCTGAAAGCGGGTAATGAAATGAACTATTCAAGTCTTATTTATATCATAAAAAAATGAAGAGCAGGATAATTAACGTCTTAATTTTCCTTTTGCTCTACAGTGCTTGCGCAACAATCACTAGTCCGAATGGAGGTCCCAAAGATCTCAAACCACCAAAGCTGGTATCATCAAGTCCATCCAATAATCAAAAAAATTTCCTGGGGGAAACCGTCATTCTAACTTTCAACGAATACATAAGGCTGAATAATCCTAAAGAAGAAATTATTATTAGCCCATCTGCCGGCAAGGAGGTTGAAATCAAAATGAGAAAAAATGAAGTCAGCATCAAACCCAAAGATGGTTGGAAGGGAGAAACGACTTACAGCATACAGTTCCGGGAAGGAATAAAAGATGCATCAGAAGGAAATGCTCCACTCAATTTAAAGCTCGCATTCAGCACAGGCGATATCATTGATTCTCTCAAACTAAGTGGAAAAGTCTTTGATCTTCCAAAAGGAATCGCCGCCGAAAAAATAACGGTCGCAATCTTTGAAGCTGACACCTTTGACATTTTCTCTGATAGTCCGTCCTACTTTACTAAGACAGATAAGGCGGGAAACTTCTCACTTGAGAATATTAAAGAAGGAGTTTATAAGATCTATGCCTTTGATGATAAAAACAAGAATTTGAAAGTTGAGAGCAGAGCAGAGCGCTATGGCTTCGTCGCCGATAAAATTGACCTGAAGCACAACACCGATTCTCTTGATATGGGACTCGTCATGATGGATTCAAGACCGCTTAAGATCAACAGCATTCGAAGCCTCGGAATAAAATCCAGATTACGATTCAATAAATTCATCACTGGATACAAGATCGAAGGCGACAGCAACACCATCAATTCCTTTGGAGACGATCAGGCAGAAGTTCTCTTCTGGAATCCCCCTACGCTTGGCGACAGTATAAAGCTTCGCATAACAGCCATTGATAGTTTATCGAATGTGACAGACTCAATTTTCTACATTAAAAAAACTCCGAACCAACCAAACAATGATGCTTTCAAATGGTCTACTTCCGATCCAACGCTAGAATCTGAAACTGGAAAATTTAAGGCTATCATGAATTTCAATAAACCTATCACAACCATAAACTTTGATAGCGTTTATATTGAAAGAGACACTGTCAACGTGATACCGATCACCAAAGAAGACATAACGATTGATAACCAGAAAAAAACTCTGACCATTGAAAAAGAGCTGGATAAAAAATTATTCAAGGCGGAAAAAGATCCGGTGTTCATATTAAAAACCGGAAAAGGTTTTGTTTACACAATTGAGAACGATACAAGCAAGGCCACAAGCAGACCAGTCTATACACTATGGCCGGAAGATTCCGGAATAGTACTGGTTGAAGTAACTACCTCGGAAAAAGATTTCATCATTCAACTAGTCTCCAGCGATGGTAAAATAGCCGCCAGTGTGAGGAACCTCAAAACATTCTCATTCAAAAACATAAACCCCACAGAATACCAGCTTAGAGCGATCGTTGATACCAATAAAAACGGAACGTGGGATCCTGGAAATATCTTCAAAGGCATTGAACCAGAAAGGGTGATTTATTATAAGAACTCCGAAGGGGCAAGATCATTCCCCCTGAGAGCCAACTGGGACGTGGGTCCACTCATCCTCAGGTTCTGATAACTTGTGGATAAATAACCATAAGTACAGGATCATTCAATAAATTTGAAAATGAGTGGAGGGAACGTGGGTAAAATGCACAGCAAAGCAAAGTTGTCCACACCTGTGGATTTGTTGAAGACATCCATTAACAAAACCGAATTCTGTTAAGAGTTGGTTTAACATTGACGATAAGAGCCAGTTGGGTCTAAAACTACCAACACATTATGCACAATTCACTGACAAAAAGAAATCAAAAGATGCTATCCACAAATGCACAAGGACAATTATTACTATTTTTTATTATTTCTAAAATATAAATCATTAATACTGTCATGTGTATTGTGGGTAACTATTTCGCTGTCTGGATTTGCCCAGGAATCAGAGGTTAGAATTGCCAATGAATATTTTTTAAAAGGCGACAAGGAAAAAGCTCTGGTGATGTATCAGGCTCTCTCAAAAAATGTTGAAAACATCCCGGCCATTCATGCCAACTACCTAAACCTTTTACTCGACCTTGGAAAATTCAAAGAGGCTGAGGACTATGTTGAAAGAGTGTTGAGAAAACAGGATGACCGCATCACATATCGTGTTGACCTGTTAATTGTATACGTGCGGTCAGGAGATCTTCCAAAGGCTGATAAATATTTTAAGGCGCTTGTAAAAAATTCTTTGCCAGATGTGTACAAAGCGAAATCCATTTCCGATTATCTCGCTGCGCACAATCTTCCGGAGTATGCAACTACTACTTTACTGGAGATCCGCCAGTCGCTTAACAATCCAGCGATCTTTACTCTCGAAATGGCTAACCTTTATCGAATGCAGGGGAAAAGGGATAATATGGTGGAGGAGTATCTCAATTATATCACTCAATCTCCAGCCAATATTAATTATGTAAAAAATCTTCTCCAGTTATTTCTGAATAAGCCGGACGAGCTTGAGTCGTTGGAAAGGATGTTGTATGATAAAGTTCAGAAATTTCCTGACTCGGAAGTTTATTCCGATTTGCTGATTTGGGTGAACCTTCAACAGAAAAATTTTTACGGTGCTTTCATTCAGGCAAGAGCTTATGATAAGCGATTCCGGAAGGAGGCTTCCAAGACATTGGAAATCGCACAGATCGCCTTGAATAATAAAGACTATGAGAATGCTGACAAGAGTTTTTCATATGTCATCAAAGAATTTGCCAACACCGACAATTATCTACCCGCTCGGTTGGGTCTCATCCGTGCACGGGAGGCTAAAGTGAAAAGAAAGTTTCCAGTTAACCGGGATTCTGTACGATATCTCACGAAAGAGTACCTGTCTTTTATTTCACGCTATCCTGACAATGGCAATAGTTATGAAGCCGCTGTCAACGAAGCTCTCCTTCACGCTTACTTTCTTGACGAAAAAGATTCTGCTATTTCGAAACTGACACTCATAGCCAACCATCCCAGGGTACCCGCTTACCTTAAATCAAAAGCTAAACTTGAACTTGGCGATATCTATCTTCTTAAAGAGGAGCCATGGGAATCGACATTGCTGTATTCTCAGGTTGAAAAAAATCAAAGGGATGCACCGCTGGGATATGAAGCTAAGCTGAGAAATGCGAAGCTTTCATATTATAAAGGAGATTTCAGATTGGCTCAGGAGCATTTGGATATTCTGAAACAGGCGACGACACGGGAGATAGCAAATGATGCAATGGAATTGAGCATGCGCATTAAGGAAAATACAGCAATGGATTCTGTTGGCGTTTCCCTGAAAGAGTATGCCGCTATTGAATTGCTTCTGGTCCAAAATAAAACGGACGAGGCACTTTCACGCTTGCAGGCTTTTACAGGATTGACAAAAGTTAAAATATCAAAAAAGGAAGCCACCAATAGAAACATCAAATGGACACCTGATCAGGTTGCGAATGACTCCATACTGGTTGATGCCCCATCCATGGTTACAAGCTCCATCAAAGATGATGTGTATATGCTTGAAGCTAATTTGCGAATCAAGCGGGCAGAATTTGAGAAGGCAGTGGTATTACTGGAGAAAATTGAAACAGAATTTCCAGAGGATATTCTGGCAGATGACGCTTCTTTTATGAAAGCAGATATCTATGAGCACTATTTAAAGAACAAAGAGAAGGCGATGGAAATCTATAGGATCTTTCTGGACAAATACCCTGGTAGCGTTTATGCAGCGGAAGCCAGAAAAAGATTCCGTACGTTGCGTGGAGATTTTCAGGGTGATAAAATTGTTCCTTAACAAAACGTATTCTCCCTTTCCCCTTTATGTTCAAACGAATTTTTCTTCTCCTCACTGGCGCTTTACTGGTACTGATTGCAGTACTTCTTTTCAACACCTTTCAATTCAAATCGAAACAACTGGATGTTGAAGCGGTTGCGGCACCGGAATTTTCCCCAACATCACTTCAGCATCTTCAGGAAGCCATTCGATATAAAACCATCTCCTATGATGACCCAAAGCTGTTTGATTCAATACAGTTTTTGAATTTTCATAAATATCTCGAAGCAACATACCCAAAGGTGCATGCGAACCTGACACATGAGACCGTAGCAGGCTATAGTCTTCTTTATAAGTGGAATGGTAGAAACGCATCTTTAAAACCAATCATTTTAATGGCGCATCAGGATGTTGTGCCCATTGAAGAAGCCACGCAGACGATGTGGTCCGTTGATCCTTTTGGAGGAGAGATGAAGGATGGTTTTGTCTGGGGACGCGGGACAGCAGATGATAAAATTAATGTCATTAGCATTTTTGAATCAGCTGAAAAGTTGTTGAGCGAGAATTTTCAACCGGAGCGAACAATATATTTTGCTTTCGGACACGATGAAGAAACTGGTGGAAAGGGAGCGATTGCAACCGCAGCATTGCTAAAGTCCAGAAACATTACAGCAGATTTGATTCTTGATGAAGGTGGGATTGTTACAAAGGATAAAATTCCGGGCATGACAAAACCCGCCGCGCTTATTGGAACATCTGAAAAAGGATACTTATCACTTCAACTGACAGCAGAAAAAAACGGTGGTCACTCATCGATGCCAGAAGCGGAGACATCCATTGACATTTTATCAAAAGCGATTATTCGCTTGAGAGAAAATCCATTCGACCCAAGATTTTCTGAATCAACTCAGGGATTTATGGAGCACATCGGACCAGAGATGCCATCTTTTCAAAAGATAATTTTTGCGAATCGCTGGTTATTTGAAGGAGTGATCATTGGAATTTATGAAAAGACCGGTGGGGGAAATGCAATCGTGAGAACCACAGTAGCCCCAACAATTATTAATGCCGGAATGAAGGATAATGTTATTCCAACGATTTCAAAAGCAATCATAAATTTTCGTTTGTTGCCTGGCGACAATTCCCAACAGGTAATCAATCGCGTGAAAACCACCATCAATGACGAAAGAATTAAAGTAGAAATACACGGAGGATTTATTGGTGAGCCAACCGGCGTTACATCTGAGAACAGCTTTGCTTATAAAAAAGTCGATGAAATAACGAAGAGAACTTTTGCAAACACAATTACTACACCTTTCCTGATGATAGGAGGAACAGACTCACGTCATTATGGAGAAGTTTCGGAAGGCATAATCAAGTTCAGTCCGATGACGGATCCTATTGGATTTCATGGTATAAATGAAAGAGTTAGCCTTGATGCTTATAAAACAACTCTTTGGTTCTATGAGCAACTGCTTCGTAACACCCAGTAAAGTATTATTCGCTCCGTAAGGATTTTATTGGATCATTGGAGGCTGCCTTAAACGATTGGAAGCTCATGGTGAACCAGGCAATCAAAAAGGTAAACACTCCAGCAAGAAGATAAACAAAGATTCCAATTTCTGCCTTGTAGGTATAATTCTTCAACCACCAATCCACACCGAACCAGGCGAGCGGCACAGCAAGCACGAAAGCAATGACAATAAGCTTTCCGAATTCTTTTGAAAGAAGAATGATAATGCTGCTGACGGAAGCACCCAAAACTTTTCTAATGCCTATTTCTTTAGTGCGCTGTTCAGCAGTAAAAGAAGTTAAAGCAAACAGTCCCAGGCTTGCGATCATAATTGCGAGCACCGCAAAAATTGAAAAGATATTTCCCAGGCGCTGCTCACTATCATACATCTTACCGAAGTCTTCATCGAGAAAGGAATATTGAAAAGGTTGTCCAGGAGCAAGTTGTTTCCAGATCTTTTCAATTGATTGAATGACTTCCCGGGAGTTGCTTCCATTAAATCGGAGGCTTACAAATCCGTCACTTTTATCAAGGAACAAACCCATGCCGGAAATACTTTCTTTCATCGATGAGAAGTGAAAACTTTCGATGACGCCAATCACAGTCCAGCTGATAATATTGTCAGGATTCGGTGATCCATTAGAGAGAACGGCAAAGGAACTTATTTTTTTTCCGACAGGATCTTCACCAAGACCTAACTTTTGAACGGCTTCTTCATTAAGGATCACAGCAGAAGAGTCGGACGGGAATTGTTCAGAAAAATCACGACCGGATTTAATCTTCATTTTAAAAGTTTTCACATAATCGTGGTCCACATCCCAATTTTGAATCCCCACCAGATTATCAGAGCTCGGAGGATTTCCTTCCTTCCAAAACGAATTATTGTTGCGTGAGCTGTTTTCATTTGTAACAGGAAGGAAGCCGGAAATAGAAACGCTTTCGATAGAATTTATTTTGAGTGCTTCACTTTTAAACGTTTGTACTTTATTTGGACGAAGAGCATACGCATCGTGCACAATCAATACCTGACTTTTGTCAAAGCCAAGTTTTTTGGTCTGTACGAAACTTAACTGACGATTAACAGTAATGGCGCCGACAATCAGGAAGATGGATATTACAAATTGAAAGACAACGAGACCGCTGCGGATAAAGCCACTCTTTGATCCTAACGCAACCTGTCCTTTTAAAACCTGAGCAGGTTTAAAAGCCGACAAGAAAAAAGACGGATAAACACCAGCAGCAACGCCAATCAATAATGCTGCTCCAAAGAGGATCAGATAAAAAGCCGGGCTTGAAAAAGGAATATGAAGTTCCTTTAAAGAAAGAGCGTTGAATACGGGAAGAAAAAAGAACGCAACACCAATGGCAAAGACGAATGAGAATAGAGTGATAAGGGTTGACTCTGTTAGAAACTGCCAAACAAGATATGAACGTAAGGAACCCATAACTTTTCTGACACCAACTTCCTTTGCGCGATTGCCAGATCTGGCAGTCGACAAATTCATAAAATTGATACAGGCGATTGTGAGAATGAAGAGAGCGATCGTGCCAAAGAGATAAACATATGTAATGCTTCCGTTTGGTTCGAACTCACCTTCCAGGTCTGAATGAAGATGGATATCCAGCAAAGGAGAAAGAGAAATTTCATACTTGTTACCTGCAGCTTTAAATTTTTCCATGGTGAAATCACCACCCAGAACTTTTGCGAGTTGTGGTTCAATATATTTTTTAAGGAATACAGGAAGTTTTGATTCCAGCTCTTTGCCGGATGCTCCTTCTTTCAGTAAAAGATATGTTGTGAAATTGTTGCTAAGAAAAACAGGTGATTGTGCTTCACGTGCTACGGGCCAATTACCAACCATGGCAAACAGAATATCAAAATGAAAATGAGATGCTTGCGGAATATTCTCATACACAGCCGTGATCTTAGCATTGTATTTATTATCCATGATCATAGACTGACCTAAAGCATCCTTCCCCGGAAAATATTTGTCGGCTATACGTTTACTGATCGCGATGCTGGCAGGTTGAGTTAAAGCAGTTTTCGGATCACCCTGAAGTACCTTGACGGAAAAAACTTTGAAGAATGTGCTGTCAGTCCACATTACATTATGCTCCTTTATATTTTCAACACCATCAGCTGCTCTCACAAGGTAAGATCCGTAAGAACGAAATCTGACGGTAGCTTCTATTTCAGGATAATCCTGCTGAAGAGCATTGGCAACAGGAGCAGAACTGAATAGCATCTTGTGATTCTCACCACCAAACGTTATTTCATTCTTTACTCTGTAAATGCGATCGGCCTTTGTATTATAGGCATCATATCCAAGCTCATCTTTTATGAACAGCACGATGATAAGGCACGCAGCCACACCAACAGCCAATCCGGCAATATTGATGAAGGAATAAAATCCCTGTTTGCGCAAATTGCGAAATGCTATGGTTAAATAGTTGCGGATCATGATACGAGCAGTTGAATTTTCAGAATGTAAAGTTTGCTTTTGAATATTTGATAGCCCTCGATTGTTGCCAAAAGTTTTCAGCACAACCTGATAAGCGTCAATAAATTTTTTTCCATGCTCCATTTCGACTTCCACAGACGAGCAGACATGATCAATAAGTTCTTCCTGAATACCGTCAGCGATGATGCCGCGATAATTCAGATCTTTAATGATATAATCAATATGGTCTTCCGTCAGCTTCACCCTAGTTGTACCTGAAGTACTTCCGACATGGTTTTAATGAATGATACAAAATCAGCAACACGATCTTTCGCAATGGTGCGACCCGAAGGAGTAAGCGTATAATATTTTCTAACGCGTTTCCCCATCATGACAACTTCTGTTTTAAGAAGACCTTCCGATTCAAGTTTGTGAAGGGTTGGATACAAAGCACCTTCTGTGAGGTGCAGTTTACTTTCGGAGAGTTCTTTTACACGTTGCGTTATTTCATAACCGTACATTTTGCCGTGGTCTTTAAGAACCTTCAGAACAATGGTTTGCAGTGTGCCTTTCAGCAGTTCAGGGGAATGGATCGTCTGATACATAAGAGAATTATGCATATAAGACGTAGGGATCAGTCAACGGGTTGCACCAGTGGAATGATTTTTTCAGGCTCTTTGAGGAAAAACGTACCTTCACTCCAGTAATTCTTACCCATGAAAGCTGTTTACGCGCTGATCACAGTTTTTTTAATCCTCATTATTTTTTTCACACAGTGGTATCTGTGCACCGTTCGGGGATTTTGTGAAAGGGTAGCAATCCTGGAAATTCTCATGATGCTGATGTTTGCTTTTCTTATCGGATTTGCGGGCTCATGGCTCGTCAGCGAGAATATTTTTTTATCTATCAGAATGCAGGTTGGCAAATTGCTGAAAGATAAAAGCAAGCTCACGGAGAAACTGCAGTTAATGGAAAGAGAGAATCAGTCGGCGCGAAAGCACCTGGCGGAATGGCAACAGGAGGCAGCGATGTTAGCGCAAGGCAAAAAAGCAACCGAGCCATTGTTAGTAGAAGCCCAAACGCAGGTGAATACACTTCGTGAAGAATTGGAGCGATATCAGCGACGATATGAAAACCTTAAGCAGGAAACAGACTCCATAAGAGAAATTACTTCTCATTTGAAGAATGAACTGGCTGAGCAGAAGATGCGTGCAGAGAAATTGCAAAGCTCATTGCTGGAAAGTCCATCGGAAAAGAAGGGAGAGATAAAAAATCCTTTTCACTCAAGGTTTACGCCTTCAACAAAGCAGGCTAAAAGTGATCTGACACTGATCAGCGGAATTGGCCCCGCTATCCAGAAAAAACTGAATGAACTCGGAATTTATACTTTTCAGCAGCTTAGCGAGCTAACCCCAGAAATGATTGAAAGAATAACAGAGAAGATTAAATTTTTCCCTGACAGGATTGGTCGTGACAATTGGATCGGACAAGCCGCAGCGTTGACGAGAGTTAAGAAAAGTTAAGTGGAAATTATCTTTTAGGATTATATCTTAGATTCATGATCAATCGCTTTCCTAATGACCGCGTAAACAATTTCAGTGATGCGATCTTCGCGATTGCCATAACATTACTGGTACTCGAGGTGAAAGTCCCTCCCACTGAGGATCTGCAGACGGTGGGAACCATAGGAATACTGAATCGCCTTATTCCAAGCTTCATTGGACTTCTGATCAGTTTTTTTGTTACTGCTTTATACTGGAGAGCTCACCTGACTCATGCCCAGTTTATCAAGACTTATGACAATTCTTTGTTGTGGCTCACGATCTGGCTCCTTCTCTTTGTCGTGATGCTCCCATTCTCTACAGGATTTTATTCAAAGAACTTTAATTACAATGGCCCATTCATCTTCTACTGTGTGAACATGATCCTCATTGGCCTGTTCAATTATCTGATCGTCCGGAATATTATTAAGAAAGACAAAGACCATGAGTTGATATCACCAATAATGGGCAAATGGTTTAAGTTCCGCGCCAGCATAGCTCCCATCATTTGGCTTCTCTCTATAGGAATGGTGTTCATCAATCCCAGTCTTGCACGCTGGACATTCTTCCTCATTTTCCTTGTTTTGATGATTGGGGACCGACGATTCAAGAAAAAGTCAAAGAAATTGGATGAAGCCAGAGCCCGTGAATTAGAGCTGGCAAAGGAGGCTGAATTGGCCACAATTGTCCAGTCACCCAGGGATTGATTTTCTAACCTGTTCCTAAAAACCCGCAGGAAATAGGTTTCCGCTGATAAAATTGAATACAGAACATTCTCTTAATAAAGGAATGCTGGAAAAATAATTTGGAAAAAATGCTCTGCATGCATAACAAATTATTTATATATTCGCTACCGTTTGAAAAGAGAGGAAACCATAGATTTTAATATCAAAGCCGCCTGGCATGCAATCGCCCGCATGTACAATCAGCAAGCATTGAAGTATGGTGGAACGATGTCGGTTGGCTTCGCTTTATTAAACATTCACTCTGAAGAAGGAACCCCTGCTACGAAAATTGGTCCGATGATGGGTCTTGAGACCCGAAGCCTTACTCGACTTTTGAAGTCAATGGAAGAAAAAGGACTTATTTATCGCGAGGCAGACAAAAACGACAAGAGATCTGTCAGGATCTTTATGACGAAGGCAGGAAAAAAGAACAAGGAAAAGGCTCGTGAAACAGTTTTAAGATTCAACGAGGCAATTCGCGAAGAGATATCAGGACAGAAGCTTTCTGTTTTTTTTGAAGTAGTTCAATCCATCAATAAGACAATCGAACGAAATCAGATTTATCAAGGTGTTGCTCAAACGAACAACCAGTAATTAATAATAAGAATTATGAATCGTACCATTCGCAAAGTTGCAGTTTTAGGTTCCGGTATCATGGGTTCGCGCATTGCGTGCCATTTTGCCAACATTGGATGTAATGTCTTATTACTTGACATTGCGCCGAAAGAACTCAATGAAGAAGAAAAAAAGAAGGGGCTTACTTTGGATCATCCTTCTGTAAAAAACAGAATTGTTCAGAGTTCTTTTGATAGCACTCTTAAATCCAATCCAGCTCCTCTATACAGCAAGAAGTTTGCATCGCGCGTGACGCTTGGAAATTTTACAGATGACATGGCCAAGATCAAGAACTGCGATTGGACGATTGAGGTAGTGGTGGAAAATCTTGATGTAAAAAAGATCGTCTACGCGGAAGTTGAAAAGCACAGAACTCCCGGTACACTCATCACTTCAAATACATCGGGTATTCCTATTCACTTAATGGCAGAAGGTCGCAGCGAAGATTTTCAAAAGAATTTCTGTGGAACTCACTTCTTCAATCCTCCACGCTATCTGAAGTTGCTGGAAATTATTCCAACAGGAAAGACCGATCCTGAGATCACAAAATTCTTAATGTATTATGGAGACAAGTTCCTGGGAAAGACGACCGTGCTTTGTAAGGATACTCCTGCGTTCATTGGTAATCGTGTTGGGATCTATGGTTTGCTGAAGGTTATTGATTCCATGAAGAAGTTTGATCTCAACGTTGATGAGATTGATAAACTAACCGGACCTGTTATCGGACGACCAAAGTCTGCAACGTTCAGAACATCGGATGTTGTTGGGCTTGACACGCTCGTAAAGGTTTCAAACAATCTTTATGCGGGATTAGTCAAGGATGAAGGTCGTGAGATGTTCAAGTTGCCAGAAGTAGTGACAAAGCTTGAGCAAAACAAATGGCTTGGTGATAAAACGGGCCAGGGATTCTATAAAAAAACAAAGGGAGCAAAAGGCCAGACAGAAATTCTTACTCTTGATCTTAAGACCCTTGAGTATAAAGCAAAAGAGAAAGTAAAGTTTGCGACACTTGAAACCACCAAAGGAATTGATAATCTAAAGGATCGTTTTAAAGTACTTCTGGCCGGTAAAGACAAGGCAGGAGATTTTTATCGTGATGCTTTCTTTGGGTTATTCCAATATGTAACAAACAGAATCCCTGAAATCAGTGACGAGCTTTTCCGCATTGATGATGCAGTCTGCGGTGGCTTTGGATGGGAACTTGGTCCATTCGAAACCTGGGATGCAGTCGGTGTTGAGAAGAGTATTCCACTAATGGAAGCTTCAAACTATAAACCCGCTCAATGGGTTTATGATATGCTGGCAGCGGGCAACAAATCTTTTTATAAAGTAGAGGGAGGTCAACGTAAGTACTACGATATACCATCGAAATCATATAAGTCGATTCCAGGAAAAGAAAGTTTTATCATCCTTGAGAACAAGAGTGAGAATGTTGTATGGAAAAACCCGGGATCAAAAATTACAGATTTGGGAGACGGAGTTCTTGATTTTTCATGGCATACAAAGAGTTTCACACTTGGAAGTGAAGTGGTCGAAGGTTTAAACAAAGCCATTGATCTTGCTGAAAAAGATTACCGAGGCTTAGTCGTGGGTCATCAGGGCGCAGACTTTTCTTTAGGCGCAAACCTTGGACTCGTGTTCATGTATGCAATTGAACAAGAGTATGATGAGATTGATTTCATGATCAAAGCATTCCAGAATTCTGTGATGCGCATTCGTTATTCATCAGTACCGGTGGTGGTTTGTCCTCAAGGAAGAACATTGGGTGGTGGCTGTGAAATGACAATGCATGCAGACATCGCACAAGCTGCAGCAGAAACATATATTGGTTTGGTTGAGGTGGGGGTTGGACTGATCCCAGGTGGTGGTGGCACAAAAGAATTTACGAAGAGAGTAAGTGACTCGCTGGAAGAAGGAGATGTTGAATTGAATGCATTACAGAATGCGTTTATGAATATTGCAACAGCACGTGTTGCAACTTCCGCAGAAGAAGCGCGCGAGATTGGAATTTTAAAGAAGCTTGATCGTGTGTCAATGAATAAGGATCGTCAGATCACAGATGCAAAAGAAGCTGTGATTGAATTAGCAGACGCAGGATACACAATGCCATTGCAGGCAAAGAATATTAAAGTTCAGGGTCGTACCGGCCAGGCATTGTTCCTCGCAGGACTTCAGGGTATGTTGATGGGAAAATATGTTTCTGAACACGATGTAAAAGTTGCCAAGTGGATCGCAAATATCATGTGCGGAGGCGACCTGACATCACCACAAGAAGTGAGTGAGCAATACTTATTGGATCTTGAACGTGAAGCATTCTTATCATTAACAGGTGAGAAGAAAACACTTGAGAGAATACAGGCAATTCTCACCGGTGGTAAGCCTTTAAGAAATTGATTTGAAATTTTAAGAAAATTGGAGTCGGTTAATTATAGATAAGATTAAACACAAAGATTATGGATGCATATATAGTAGGAGGTTATCGCACGGCGGTGGGGAAGGCAAAGAAGGGAGGATTTCGTTTTGTAAGACCGGATGATCTTGCAACAGATGTGATCAAATACCTGGTTAAATCAATTCCAGGCCTTGAAAATAAAATGGTTGACGATCTTATCGTTGGCAATGCTGTTCCGGAAGCAGAGCAGGGGATGCAAATGGGAAGAATGATCTCTCTGATGGCACTTGGAATTGAAGTTCCGGGACTTGTAATCAATCGTTATTGTGGTTCGGGTGTTGAAGCCATTGCAATCGCCAGCGCACGTATTCATGCCGGTCAGGCGGATATCATCATCGCGGGAGGAACGGAATCCATGTCATTGGTACCAGTAATGGGATTCAAAACAGCTTTGAATTATACGATAGCCAAAGAACATCCGACTTACTATACAAGCATGGGTCTAACGGCTGAAGAGATATCAAGAGAGTATAAAGTGACAAGGGAAGAACAGGATCAGTTCTCATACGAATCACACATGAAAGCGGCAGCGGCATGGAAAGAAGGAAAATTCAAGGATGAGATTGTACCGATCTCCGTGAAAGAAGTTTATGTTGATGAGAACATGAAGAAAAAGACCCGCGAGTATATCGTTGAGAAAGATGAAGGTATTCGTGCGGACACAACGGTTGAAGGACTTTCAAAACTGAAGCCTGTATTCGCAGCAGGCGGAACAGTGACCGCAGGAAATTCTTCTCAGACATCTGATGGGGCAGCATTTGTTGTTGTGATGAGCGAACGAATGGTGAAGCAACTTAATCTCAAGCCAATCGCCCGAATGGTAAGTTATGCAACAGCAGGTGTTGATCCCCGTGTGATGGGCATTGGACCCGTAGCAGCAATTCCAAAGGCATTGAAAATTGCGGGCAAGCAATTGAATGATATTGATTTGATTGAGTTGAACGAAGCTTTCGCGGCACAATCACTGGCAGTTGTGAAAACACTGGGTATTGATCGTAGCAAAGTGAATGTGAACGGTGGCGCAATCGCGGTGGGCCATCCACTGGGATCTTCCGGAGCACGTTTATCCGTTCAGTTATTTAATGAGATGAGAAGACAGAAAAAGAAATACGGAATGGTCACAGCGTGCGTTGGTGGTGGCCAGGGAGTAGCGGGTATTTATGAATTCCTTAGCTAATGGATAACAACCAAAAACGATCAAAGAAATATTAAAAACATATGGCAACGACAACACAAATTAACAAAGCGATCAAAGGAGGAGAGTTCCTGATTCGTGAAACGAAGGCGCATGAAATTTTCACACCGGAAGATTTCAATGAAGAGCAAAAAATGATTGCACAAACGTGTAAAGATTTTTTGAAGCAGGAAGTATATCCACGTCTGGATGAGATTGATTCGCAAAAGGATCCTAAGCTAATGCCGGCATTACTTGATAAAGCGGGTGAGCTGGGTCTGCTGGGAACATCGGTTCCTCAGGAGTTAGGTGGTTTCGGAATGGATTTCAACACAACGATGCTTGTTGCCGAAACACTTGGTGCTGGATATTCTTTTGCTGTAGCAATCTCAGCTCATACAGGAATCGGAACATTACCGATCCTTTATTATGGAAATGAAGCTCAGAAGAAAAAGTACATCCCAAATCTTGCTTCTGGCAAATGGAAAGCTTCTTATTGCTTGACCGAGCCTGATTCAGGTTCAGATGCCAATAGCGGAAAGACAAAAGCAACGCTATCCTCTGATGGAAAAAACTATCTGATCAATGGACAAAAGATGTGGATCACCAATGGCGGTTTCGCTGACATCTTTATTGTTTTTGCAAAGATTGAAAACGACAAGAATCTTACCGCCTTCATCGTTGAGAAAACATTCGGCGGCATCACAATGAATGAAGAAGAGAAAAAGATGGGGATCAAGGGATCATCCACACGTCAGATATTCTTCAACGATTGTAAAGTTCCTGTTGAAAATATGTTGAGCGACCGTGAAAACGGTTTTAAGATCGCTGTTAACATTTTGAATATTGGTCGTATCAAGCTAGGCGTTGCAGCAGTAGGTGGAAGCAAGATGACAATTTCTGCAGCGATTAAGTATGCAAAAGAACGCAAACAGTTTGGAACACCGATTTCTAACTTCGGTGCGATCAAACATAAGATCGCAGAAGTTACAACTGCCATTTATGCTTCGGAGTCTGCACACTATCGTGCATCTCAGAATATTGATGATGCTTACAATGCCTTTGTTGCGGAAGGTATGGATTCCGCGAAAGCGAGACTTAAAGCATTGGAAGAATTTGCTATTGAGTGCGCGATATTAAAGGTGCATGGATCAGAAGTGCTTGACTTAGCAGTTGATGAAGGTGTTCAGATCTTTGGAGGAATGGGATTCTCAGCAGAAAGTCCGATGGATCGTGCCTACAGAGATGCGCGTATCAACAGGATCTTCGAAGGAACAAATGAAATCAATCGACTTCTTACAATTGATATGTTGATGAAACGTGCAATGAAAGGAACGTTGGATCTTATGAATCCTGCAATGGCAGTTCAAAAAGAATTGATGGGTATTCCGGATTTTGGAGCAAGTGATGACACTGCACTTTTCGCAAAAGAAAAGAAGGCTCTTAATAATCTAAAGAAAGCCGGCCTAATGGTTTCGGGTGCAGCGGTACAGAAGTTTATGATGAAACTTTCTGAAGAGCAGGAGGTATTGATGAATCTTGCCGACATGCTTATCGAAGGTTACGTTGCAGAATCAGTTTTGCTTCGCGTAGAAAAGCAGATTGGAGTTCGTGGAGAAAAGGCTTGTGCAATGGAAAAGGAAATGGCAATTATTTATCTGCATGGTGCGATTGAGAAAGCAGCAAGCGCGGGTAAACAGGCTATCTACGCATTTGCAGAAGGTGATGAATTGAGATTGATGCTCCTGGGATTGAAGAGATTTACAAAGATCGATCCTTACAATCTTAAAGAAGCAAGAAGAAGGGTTGCAGTCTACGCTGTTGAAAAGGGAGAATATCCTTTTTAGAATTTCATATAATTATTGAAAAGGGTCAGAGAAATCTGGCCCTTTTTTGTTTTAGAGAATCCAAAGTGAAAAGAACTCTGTCTGGAGTGGCCTTCGCTTCTTTTCTTCTTACCAACACCTTAAGCAGGATTCCATACACCTCGGCTTTATTCGGCCAACAAGAGGGCATCCTTCTCGTAAAGAACCCCAAATTAGTAGTGTAAATACAGATTATGAGAAAATCAGGACTCATCTTTTTTCTAAGTCTCTTGCTGAGCAGCTCTGTCCTTCAGGCACAGCCTCTCACAATTGATCAATGCTATGAGCTGGCACGGAAAAATTATCCATTGATCAAGCAAAAGGAATTGCTGGTCAAGAGCATGGAGTTTACCATCGCGAATGCTCAATCAGGCTATCTGCCTCAGGTCACGATCTACGGACAGGCAACCTATCAGTCAGATGTCACACGATTACCCGTTTCCGGAATTCCTGGATTGGGTGGTGTTGAACCCTTATCCAAGGATCAGTATAAAGTCTACGGAGAATTGAATCAGACCATTTATGATGGAGGAGCCATTAAAAATCAGGCATCTGTTCAAACAGCCGGTACTCTTGTGGAGCAACAAAAAGTAGAAGTTGAATTGTATAAGATCAAAGAAAGGATCAATCAGCTTTTCTTCGGTGTATTGCTGATGGATGCACAACTTGTTCAGGTTGACTTATTAAAAGACGATTTGAAAACATCGTTAGCGAAAACTGAATCGGCCATTCGTAATGGAACAGCTTTTAAAACGAATGCAGACATTTTACAGGCAGAGCTTTTAAAATCAGATCAACGCATCATTGAAATGAAGTCTGCGCGTAAAGGATATCTTGATATGCTCGGATATTTTATCAATCAGACGTTGGGAGATAATACCATCCTTGAGAAACCGGCGATTATTTTATTTGAGAAGACAGCATCAATCAAGCGACCAGAGTTGACACTATATCAATTCCAAAGTGATTTGATTGGCGCACAATACAAGTCGAATACGACACGTAACATGCCAAAGTTGGGATTTTTTGTTCAAGGTGGATATGGTAAGCCGGCATTAAATCAGTTGAATAATTCGTTCGACACATATTATCTCGGTGGAGTGAGAATGAGCTGGGCGCTGTCCGGATTTTATAACTCAAAAAGAGACAAACAACTTTTAGATGTAAACGCACAGGTTGTTAATACGCAGAAAGACATTTTTCTCTTCAACACAGATCTTACGTTAAAACAACAAAGCCAGGAAGTATACAAGCTTCAGGACTTGATCACGGTAGACAATCAGATTATTGAGTTGCGCGTGAAGATAAAAAACACATCAAAATCACAGCACGAGAACGGAGTAATCTCTACCAGTGACTACTTAAGAGAGTTGAATGCAGAGGATGCTTCCAAACAGAACCTGCTCCTTCACCAGGTGCAATTGATGCTTGCCCAGTATAATTATCAAACTACAACAGGAAACTAACAATTCGTTATGAAAAATTTTATCATAAACTCTTCAACAAATATGAATCTAAAACTCGCTGCCATCGCGCTTTTGATTGGATTGAGTTCCTGTGGAAATAAATCCGGTGACTATGATGCATCCGGAAACTTTGAAGCAGAAGAGACGATCATCTCAGCAGAAGCAACTGGAAAAATTCTTCAACTGAATATGGATGAAGGCCAGGTTTTGAAATCCGGTCAACAGATTGGTTACATCGACACCATTCAGCTTTATCTGAAGAAGAAGCAATTGAGTTATTCTGTTAAAGCTGTTCTAGCAAAGAGACCGGATGCTTCCAGTCAGCTTTCAACGATTCAAAAACAGATCGAAACGGCTACTTATGAAAAAGCCAGAGTCGAGAATCTGTTAAAGGATGACGCAGCGACAAAAAAACAACTTGATGATTTAAATGCACAGATTGATTTGCTGCAGAAGCAATATCGCTCACTGCAGGTGTCACTCGGCATCAGTACGAATTCATTTCAGAGTGAGACGCTTCCTTTGATTGCTCAGATTGAGCAGCTGGAAGACCAAATAAAAAAATCAGTAATCATTAATCCCCTTGAAGGAACCGTTCTTACCAAGTATGCTGAGAAGGATGAAGTGGTTACAGCGGGCAAAGCCATTTACAAAATTGCTGATTTGTCTAAGATCTTATTGAGAGTTTATATCTCGGGAGACCAACTCACGTCTATTAAGATTGGGCAAAAGATAAAAGTATCTGTGGATGATGTTGATGGAGGCTCTAAAAATTATGAAGGTGTTGTGGAATGGGTATCCGACAAGGCAGAGTTTACACCCAAGACAATTCAAACCAAGGAAGAACGGGCAAATCTTGTTTATGCAGTCAAGATCAAGGTTAGCAATGATGGATTTCTGAAAATAGGAATGTACGCAGACGTAAACTTTAAGTAAGGGGACAAACATTCTGAATCATGGAAACTTCTGTTAAGGTCGAGGGTATTCATAAAAGCTTCAAGGTCGGAAAGACTGAAGTAAAGGCTTTGAATGACATATCATTTGAAGTTACGAAGGGAGAAGTGTTTGGATTGATTGGTCCTGATGGAGCCGGAAAGACGACACTTTTCAGAATTCTAACAACACTCATGCTGGCGAATGAAGGGAACGCCTGGGTGGATGGATTTGAAGTAAAGCAGCAATACAGAGAAATAAGAAACAGGGTTGGGTATATGCCCGGTCGCTTTTCACTTTACCAGGATCTTACCGTTGAAGAAAACCTTAATTTTTTTGCAACGCTGTTCAATACAACGCTTGAAGAGAATTATGATCTGGTTAAAAGCATTTATCAGCAGATCGAGCCATTCAAAAAAAGAAAGGCAGGAGCCTTGTCCGGTGGGATGAAACAAAAACTCGCGTTGAGTTGTGCATTGATACACAGACCGACGGTTTTATTTCTGGATGAACCTACGACAGGTGTGGATGCGGTTTCGCGAAAGGAATTTTGGGAACTTCTCCGTCAGTTGCAGGAGCATGGAATTACGATTGTTGTTTCAACACCATACATGGATGAAGCAAGTCTTTGTGATCGTGTAGCGCTGATGCAAGGTGGAAGAATAATGGAGATCAACTCTCCAAAGGCAATCACTGAAAATTTCAAAAAGCCACTGTGGGCAGTACGATCAGAAAACATGTATCAGTTGATGCTCAATCTGCGTGCTCTTGAAAGTGTAGATACATGCTATCCTTTTGGACAATATCATCATGTGGTGTTCAAAGGAGATATAAACAATGTGGAGGAGGCAAAGCAGGCAATCTCAGGATTGTCTGATAAGAATATTGAAGTTCAAAGAATTCAGGCCACGATAGAAGATTGTTTTATGGAACTCATGCGCAAATGAAAAACGAAAACGCAATATCAGTTCAACAGCTGACCAAACGGTTTGGTGCCTTCACTGCGGTGAATGGAATCACCTTTGATGTCAAGCAAGGTGAGATCTTCGGATTTCTGGGTGCAAATGGGGCGGGCAAAACTACTGCGATGCGAATGCTTTGTGGATTATCTTTTCCAACAAGCGGACAGGCATCGGTAGCAGGTTATGATCTTTTCAAGGATGCAGAAAAAATAAAAAAAAGCATCGGGTACATGAGTCAGAAATTTTCATTGTATGAAGACCTTACGATTCGTGAGAACATCCGCTTCTATGGAGGCATTTATGGATTGAGTGATAAGGATATAAAGCTGAAAACAGATTTAATGGTAGACCAGCTTCACCTGCAGGAACAAGTTGACAAGCTTGTTAAATCATTGCCACTAGGATGGAAACAGAAACTTTCATTTTCTGTGTCTATGCTTCATCAGCCAAAGATTGTTTTCCTGGATGAACCAACAGGCGGTGTCGATCCCGTAACGCGACGCGAATTCTGGACGATGATCTATGAAGCAGCAGGCAATGGAACCACAGTTTTTGTTACGACACACTATATGGATGAAGCTGAGTATTGCGACAGAGTTTCTATCATGGTTGATGGAAGAATAGATGCTCTTGATACACCAATGGAATTGAAGCGTCAATTCAATGCTCCAAGTATGGAGGAAGTTTTTGTTCACCTGGCGAGAAAAGCAAAACGAGGAGAATAACATGAAACAGTTCTACTTTTTTGTACAAAAAGAATTTTATCACTTGTTGAGGGATCCCCGCACCATGCTGATCCTTTTCGGAATGCCTTTGATGCTCATTCTGATCTTCGGTTTTGCCCTGACGAATGAAGTCAAGAATACACGCATCGCGATCCTCGACAACTCAAAGGATCCGGTAACAGCGGAGATCATTCAACAGCTTGAAGCAAGCCGCTACTTTGATAACGTTCAAAATGTTAACAGCAACGATGAACTGGAGGCAGCCTTTCGACAGGGAAAGATTAAGATGGCAGTAGTATTCTCTTCGCGCTTTCAATATTCACTGATGCATGAGAATCAGGCTGCGATACAATTAATAGCAGATGCTACTGATCCTAATGTTGCCAGCACATTGACGAATTACGCAACAGCCATCATTATCGACTATCAAAAAAGCATGAAAGGACAGATCGATCTTCCTTACTCCATTAACACAGAATTGAGAATGCTTTACAATCCGCAATTGAAAGGATCCTACAATTTCGTACCTGGAGTTATGGCGATGGTGCTCATGCTTGTATGTGCGATGATGACTTCCATCTCTATTGTAAAAGAGAAAGAGATTGGAACGATGGAGATCATCCTGGTATCTCCGATTGTGCCGATCCGCGTGGTGATTGCTAAAATGGTTCCCTATTTTTTACTATCAAGCGTCAATATCGCGAGTGTACTACTATTAAGTGTTTTTGTCCTTGATGTGCCAATTCAGGGAAATCTCGTTTTGCTGGTGGCAGAATGTTTATTATTCACCATCACAGTTCTCGCTCTTGGACTTTTGATTTCATCGGTTACGGATTCGCAGCAAATCGCCATGCTTCTTTCGCTTATGGGCTTATTTCTTCCAACGGTGATGTTAAGTGGATTCATGTTTCCAATTGAGAATATGCCAGTGGCCCTGCAAGTGATTTCCAATATTGTTCCAGCCAAATGGTTTTACATCATCGTTAAGACAGTAATGATAAAAGGACTTGGGTTTGAATTCATATGGAAGGAAACGTTAATACTAATTGGAATGACTGTTTTCTTCATGGTTGTAAGTATTAAGAAATTTAAAATACGTTTGGAATGAGAACGCTTCGAATTTTACTGGAAAAAGAGTTTAGGCAAATATTTCGTGATCCATCGATCCTGCGCATTATTTTCCTCATGCCGATCGTTCAATTGATCGTGATGCCATTGGCTGCCGACTACGAAGTTAAAAATGTTAAACTTTGTATCGTCGACTTTGATCATTCTTCATACTCACAGAAGCTTGTAAATAAAATTACGTCTACAGACTATTTTCAGTTGGTCGACTATACAGACTCATATGACAAAGCATTGAAGTATGTTGAGAATGATGAAGCAGATCTTGTGCTGCAAATTCCATCTTCGTTTGAAAAGCAGATTGTGAAAGAAGATAAGTCAACCCTATTCATGTCTTTGAACGCAATCAATGGAGCGAAAGCAAATCTTGGAGGATCATATCTGAGAAGTATCATTAGTGATTTTAACAGAGAAGTGAGATTAGAATGGCTTCAATTACCAAAGTTAAATCCTCAGCCAACGATTCAGGTAACGTCACTCAACTGGTTTAATCCAACCATGAACTACCAGATCTTCATGGTTCCTGGAATTCTTGTGATCTTGGTTACAATGGTGGGCGCTTTCTTATCTGCCTTGAATATCGTTAAAGAGAAAGAAGTCGGAACAATCGAACAGATAAATGTGACGCCGATCAAAAAGTATCAGTTTATTCTTGGTAAGCTTATTCCCTTTTGGGTATTGGGACTGATGATCTTAACGGTCGGTACGATCATTTCATGGTTGATCTATGGAATTGTGCCGGTGGGAAGTTTATCAACCATCTTCATTTTTGCAGCGATCTATCTTTTGGCGGTGCTGGGTATGGGCTTGCTGGTGTCAACATTTGCCAATACTCAACAGCAGGCAATGCTCCTCTCATTCTTTATCATGATGATCTTTATTTTGCTGGGTGGTCTTTACACATCCATTGATAGTATGCCTGAGTGGGCACAGACGTTCACAAAGTTTAATCCGGTAGCGTATTTTATTGAAGTAATGAGAATGGTGGTATTGAAAGGCAGCAGCTTAAATGATATCAAAACTCATCTCACAGTAGTTTTTCTTATGGCGATTGTACTCAATAGTTTTGCTGTTTGGAATTACAAAAAGCGAAGTTAGAACTGTACGCTTTTGTACATTTTTACTGTTCACTTTCCAACAAAATCTGACTTTGACCGTCATGGCCGGAACCAGAAACACGCAAATTGGCTTCATTTATGGGAAATGAAAAAACATGAATGATTATTGATTGTAGAGATGACATAACAACACAGCTATGTCAAATCGGACTCAAGCCAATAGTACTTCACCAATATTAGTGGCGGTAATACTGATCATCACTTTTCCATTGTGGTTTGGATTACTGGCAGGACTTTTCGGAATAGTAATCGGTTTGATGGGAGCGGCTATTGGATTGTTTGCGGGACTTTTCGGAATCGTGGCAGGAGTAATTGCAATCCCGTTTAAAATACTATTTGGATGGGGAGATTGGGGATGGCATGGGTTTCCTCATTTTCATAGCAGTGGATTGTGGATGATCATTTTTATCATCATTGCTGCCGTCATCGTTAAAAGGAAGAGGGCTAGTTGATCTTTGCTTCAAGTTTAAAACCGAGCACGTGATTTCGTAGTGCGTCCTGCCAGGTGATATCGCTGTCCCATTTCGTTCCGAGGAAAACGTTTTTGTTATCGATGTGTCGGAAGTAGAATTTATAGATCACTGTTTCTCCTGAGATTGTTTTAAGTTGTAGCTGACCTTCAGGGAATGCAATTGATGCATACGCGGTTTCAGGCTTTGTCATATCATACCCAAGAATTTCCCGTGCAGCCTTTCCACGCGTGTGAACAAAACAAAGTACATATGCAAAACCCTGCCTCCGGAGTTCCTGCTCCTCAACACCCGCTTCGGTAATTTTATATTTCAACGGATAATTGGTTGCAAAAAATTGCTCCAGTTCTTTATCCATAGCTTCATTTCCAAATTTTGGAACGGCGAGGTTATCGACCTTTAAGTCAATCGCATAGAACTCCTGTCTGTTTCCTTTAATCGGATCAACCGTGATATCAGTTTCAGGATATTCATTCACGAGATAGTTCTGCTTCTTTTGACTTCGCCAGGAATCCTGAAAAACAGTACGCATCAAATCATTAAGCTTTTCTTTCTTTAGTCTCCACGCAGGAAGTGTGGCATCAAAGAGTGAAGGCTTTTGGTTAAATATCGTTCCTGTTATCTGATAGCCATTGCTGAGTTTTTCATAAAAGAGGATGTATGTGATCTGACGTTCAACAAAATAATCTGTAAAAGCTTTTGTTACATCCTTTCCTGAGAGGACAAGATCTGTTTCAAAGTACGCGACCGCATCAACACCAATCTGCTGAAAGGCTTTCTGTGTTTCTTCCAGTTCCCTTTGAGTGAATGTATGATCGTGCAGAATGACGGATTTTGCCGACAGAAGTTTTTCGGGTACCGTCTCCGAATATTTGAGATCAGAAACAGATTGCGAAAAGCATGCAATAGGAAAACTGAAGATGAAAAGCATCAGCATTCGATAAGAAAGCTGGCTTGCGTGCATGATCTTTGAAAAGTTCTGTCTGTTCACCTTATAAAATTAACTATCCAACGCAGAAATCAGGGTGCTATTTCAAATGAAGTTCAATTTGTTCAGATACCAATAAAAATTGCTCCATCCTCCTCTTTTAAAGGATACGTGATCAGATCTCTCGACCGCTGTTCTCCCTCACGACCGGTTTTCATGCTGAAACGGTATCCGTGCAATGGACAGATAATCTCTCCCAAATAGTTAACAATTCCCTTGCTAAGCGACTCGCTATTATGTGAACAACGATCTTCAACAGCGCGAAGCTGCTCATCATCCCTCACCAGACAGATGCGTTTGTTTCGCACAATCAGAAGGCGTGGCTGTTTGGGAACCACTGCTTGTTGCATTTCACCAACAGAAGAAAAGATTTTGATCCAATCCACAGAAAAATTTTAACCAGCGAATTTTTTACCTTACTTACTATTCCTTCTCCTGCAAATATGAAAAAATTATGCGTGTGTCTCTTTCTTTCGATTGCGGGAATTGCAGTATACGGCCAACCAGGTAGTGCGTTGTTGTCAAAGCTCGATCAACAGGCAAAAGAGATTCAACCAAAGGTTATTCAATGGAGAAGAGAATTTCATGAACACCCTGAACTTTCCAATCAGGAGTTTAAAACCGGAAAACTCATCGCTGAATTTCTAAAGTCACTAGGATTGGAAGTTCAATATCCTGTTGCCAGAACGGGTGTCGTGGCAATTCTGAAAGGTTCAAAGCCAGGACCTGTCATTGCCTTGCGTGCGGACATGGATGCCTTGCCGGTGAACGAAAGAAATTCTTTGCCATTCACATCAAAAGAAAAAGCAACACTCAATGGTGTTGAAACAGGAGTGATGCACGCGTGTGGTCATGATAGTCATATGGCAATATTGATGGGCGTTGCCGAAGTGCTGTCGAAAAACAAAAACGAATTAAAAGGAACCGTAAAATTTATTTTTCAACCAGCGGAAGAAACATACCCGATTGACCAGGATGCTGGCGCGGTGTTAATGGTCAAAGAGGGAGTTCTTGATAATCCAAAAGTTGATGTGATTTTTGGTCTGCACATTCAATCACTATTGCCTTCCGGTCAACTTGCGTATCGCGCAGAAGGATTGATGGCTGCAGTGGATGGTTTTGATATTAAAGTATCCGGAGTTGGGGCTCATGGAGCGACACCATGGGATGCGGTGGATCCGATAGTTGTTTCAGGTCAGATTCTGGTTGGATTGCAAACAATCGTAAGTCGTCAGATCAATCTTACCAATGCTCCTGCTGTTATAACGGTTGGAAGCATTCATGGAGGCATTCGAAGAAATATTATTCCGGAAGAAGTGATCATGCAGGGAACCATCCGGACTTTTGACATGAGTATGCAGAAAAGTATTCATGAAAAAATAAAACAGTTGGCAACATCCATTGCGGCAGCTTCAGGAGCAAAGGCAGAAGTTTTAATTAATCCTGAATCTCCTTTGACATACAATGATCCAAAACTTACAGCAAAAATGACATCGAGCCTGGTGCGAACAGTTGGTGAACAGAATACAAAGATCATTGCACCCGTGACAATGGCGGAAGACTTTTCTTTTTACCAGGAGAAAATTCCAGGATTATTCTTTTTCCTTGGTGCCTATCCTGCAGACATGAGCTTAACGAAAGCACCGGTGCACCACACGGCAGATTTTATGATTGATGAAAAATCTTTTGTGACGGGAGTAAGGGCGATGCTTAATCTGACAGTTGACTATATGTTTATGAAAAATTGACCATGGAACTGAGTGAAAGAATAATAGACGCAGAAAAAAGGATAAGACCTTATTTGAGAGAGACTCCTCTTGAATACTCGCATGTATTGAGTAGAATGACTGGTAGTGAGGTTCATCTTAAGCTTGAGAACATTCAGATCACGGGATCATTCAAAGCACGTGGCTCATTGAACAAGATCCTTTTGCTGAAAGATTCAAAAGCAAAAATTGTAACAGCGTCAACAGGAAATCATGGCTTGGGTGTTGCCAATGCACTATCGATTGTAAAAAAGGATGGTACAATTTATTTACCACACGGTGCCTCAGAATCAAAAGTGGAGGCGATAAAGATGCGGGGGGTGCCTGTTGAATTTCATGGCAACAATTCCGAAGAGACGGAGTTGTATGTGAGGAAACTATCTGAAACGTCAGATCAGGTGTATGTATCACCGTATAATGATGTGGATGTTGTGGCAGGACAAGGTACTATTGGAGTAGAGTTGATGCGACAACTCCCGAAGATGGATGCGGTTTTTATTTCCGTGGGTGGAGGTGGTTTGATTGCGGGGATCGCAGCATATCTGAAATCTGTGAATCCAAAGATCGAAGTCGTTGCATGCTTTCCTGAAAATTCTCCCGTCATGTATGAATGTATAAAGGCAGGAGAGATCATTGAAGTTGCGGAGAAGCCAACATTATCAGATGGAACAGCAGGAGGAATTGAAAAAGGCACCATCACTTTTGAGATATGCCAGCGATGCATTGATACCTATGTGCTGGTAACAGAAGATGAAATTGCAGAATCCATGAAGCTCGTTCTAAAGCATCATCATCAAATTATTGAAGGCTCTGCGGGTGTTGCAGTAGCATCACTCATTAAGATGAAAGACAATTATAAAAACAAGAATTCAGCAATACTTATCTGTGGAGGAAACGTAAGTGAGGCTGTTCTTAAAAAATTAATGTGTAACGGATGACGACGACCCTTTCGCTTCCTGAAATAAAAAGAATAATAGAGAGCAATTCAGCAGATGATTTGATCAGAATTATTGAAGATGGGTTTGTCCTGTATGCCAGGAAGCAGGTAACAGTTCCACCCGTTGGATACCTTCCTTTCAATAAACCTCCTGGTGATGTCCATATCAAATACGGATATATTCACAATGATGATTATTATGTGATCAAAATTGCTTCTGGTTTTTACGATAATCCTTCTTTGGGATTAAGTTCCAGCAATGGATTGATGCTGATCTTTAGTCAGAAAACAGGAACCTTACTTTCTGTTTTACTGGATGAAGGATATTTGACGGATATAAGAACTGCAGTTGCTGGAGCCATTGCGGCCAAATATCTTGCTCCCTCCAATGTAAGCAGCATTGGGATTGTAGGAACAGGAATGCAGGCACGCTTGCAACTTCAATTTCTTAGTTCGGTAACCAAATGCCGCGATGTGATTGTGTGGGGAAGAAGTAAAGAGAAGCTTGATAAGTTTAAAAAAGATCTTTCCCTAAAAGATTTTGTCATACGAATCACGACAGACATGACGCAGTTGACAAGTCGTTGTAATCTGATTGTGACGACGACTCCTTCCAAAGAGCCTTTATTATTTGCTGACGATATTCTTCCCGGTACTCACATCACAGCAATGGGCGCTGACGCAGATGGAAAGCAGGAAATAGACGTATCGCTTATCGCAAAGTGTGATATTATTGTGGCTGACAGCATCGATCAGTGCATCGATCACGGCGACATAGGGTTTGCTGTAAGAAATAAATCAGTGGATCCTTCTTCTATTCTTTCGCTCGGAGATGTCATTGCAAATAAAAAGTTAGGAAGAAGCAATGACGAACAGACAACGATTGCCGATCTTACGGGCGTTGCCATTCAGGATATACAGATTGCCAAATACGTATTTGAAAACACAAAACTCAGTCATAGCACTTTATGAAAACCCTTCTCATTCTTTTCTTCAGCCTTGTATCAATCTTGTCTTTCGGACAAATGGATCCCAAACTTCAGGCAAAGATTTATCAGCAGGCAAAAGACCTGGAACCCAAGCTCATTGAGTGGAGACGAAATTTTCATGAGCATCCTGAGCTTTCCAATCGTGAATTCAAAACGGGTAAGATCGTTGCCGATTATTTAAAATCATTAGGATTGGAGGTTCAGTACCCTGTTGCAAAAACAGGTGTCGTTGCCTTATTAAGAGGAGGGAAGCCCGGACCTGTTGTTGCCTTGCGGGCCGATATTGATGGCCTTCCAGTGAATGAAAGAAACTCATTGCCCTTTGCTTCCAAAGAAAAATCTGTGCTCGCAGGTATGGAGACAGGTGTGATGCATGCGTGCGGACATGATAGCCACATGGCAATGTTAATGGGAGTTGCAGAAATTCTTTCAAAGAATAAAAGTGAGTTGAAGGGTTCAGTAAAATTTATTTTTCAACCCGCTGAAGAAGGAGCCCCTGCCGGTGAAGAAGGTGGTGCAGCGCTTATGATCAAAGAAGGAGTTCTTGAAAACCCTAAAGTGGATGTGATTTTTGGATTGCACATTCAATCGTTACTTCCGCTGGGTCAACTTGCATATCGTGCAGAAGGATTGATGGCAGCAGTTGATGGTGTTAATATTAAGGTGTCAGGAATTGGAGCGCATGGTGCCACACCGTGGGACAGTGTGGATCCGATTGTAGTATCAGGTCAGATCATTACGGGACTTCAAACCATCGTGAGCCGCCAGACAGAATTGACAAAAGCACCCGCAGTTATTACGATTGGAAGCGTGCATGGAGGCATTCGCAGGAACATTATTCCAGAGGAAGTAAACATGGAAGGAACGATCAGAACTTTCGACGCAGACATGCAGAAGAAGGTGCATGATAAAATAAAACTAACGGCAACAAAAATTGCAGAAGCATCAGGCGCAAAAGCTGAAGTTAATATTCTGATCATGTATCCGGTGACCTACAATGATCCAAAACTTACCGCACAGATGGCTCCCAGCTTGGCGAGAGTGAGTAATGATATAAAAATCACAAATCCAGTGACGATGGCAGAAGATTTCTCCTTCTTTCAGCAAAAAATTCCAGGCTTCTTCTTCTTTCTTGGAGCATATCCAGCTGATATGAAGCTTGCAAAAAACCCAGTCCATCATACAGCAGATTTTATGATTGATGAAAGAGCTTTTGTTACCGGCGTAAAAGCTTTGACAACATTGACGCTGGACTACATGTCTCAAACCAAAAAATAATTCAACATGAAAAATATTTTAATTCTTTGTTTGATTCTGCCCGTTATGGTATTCGGGCAGGTAAATCCTAAACTTCAAAGCAAGCTCGAAGCTCAGGCGAAGGCGATTGAATCGAAGATGATCGAATGGCGACGCCACTTTCATGAGTTTCCTGAATTGTCGAATCGCGAAACCAATACAGGAAAGTACATCGCAGATTATTTAAAGACATTGGGAATTGAAGTTCAGTATCCCGTTGCGAAAAACGGAGCAGTTGGAATTTTAAAAGGCGCAAAGCCCGGTCCTGTTATAGCCTTACGTGCTGATATTGATGGACTTCCTGTAACAGAAAGAGGCAGCTTACCTTTTGCTTCCAAAGTAAAAACAATTTACAACGGACAGGAAACTGGTGTAATGCATGCATGCGGACATGATTCGCATACAGCGATCTTGATGGCTGTGGCAGACATACTTTCAAAAAACAGAAATGATCTGAAGGGTACGATCAAATTTATATTTCAACCTGCAGAAGAAGGAGTGCCAGCTGATGAAGAAGGTGGTGCAGACCTGATGGTGAAAGAAGGTGTACTCGACAATCCTAAAGTCGATGTCATTTTTGGTTTACATATTTCATCCGTCACGACATTGGGAACATTGACCTATCGTTCCGGTGGAATAATGGCAGCGGCGGATACCTATTCTGTTAAGGTAAAAGGAGTTCAGTCACACGGTGCATTTCCATGGGCAAGTGTTGATCCTATTGTTGTTTCATCACAGATCATCATGGGATTTCAAACGATCATCAGTCGTCAGACAGAATTAACGAAAGAAGCGGCGGTGATCAGTGTTGGAAGAATTCAGGCAGGCATTCGCGAGAACATCATTCCTGAAGAAGCATTTTTCGCTGGAACAATTCGCACGCTTGATGTAGAGATGCAGGAAAAAATTCATGAAAAAATGAAACTGACGGCAACCAAGATAGCTGAAGCATCAGGAGCAACAGCAGAAGTGACAATCAGAAAATTCACTCCTGTCACCTATAATGATCCAGCATTGACCATCAAAGCAGTTCCAAGTCTTGTCAGAGCAGCCGGATCAGATCAGGTAGCGATCGTTCATGCAGTAACGGGCGCAGAGGATTTCGCTTACTATCAAAGGAAAGTTCCTGGATTCTTTTTCTTTGTCGGCGCTATGTCACCCGATCAGGATCCAAAAAAAGCTCCTTCACATCATACTCCGGATTTCTTTATTGATGAAAGAGCTTTTATTACCGGCCTGAAAGCTATGCTGAATCTTACGGTAGATTACATGTATATGCCCCAGAAATAATTTGATACTGTGTTAGATAGTTATAAGTTTAAACTACTTAATGAGTAACACAGAAAACTCCGGAAAGATCGGCTTATGGACCAGCACCGCATTGGTGGTTGGAAACATGATCGGTTCAGGAGTTTTTTTACTTCCGGCGTCACTTGCTGCGTTTGGTTCTATCGGGTTATTGGGCTGGATCGGATCCTCAGCGGGCGCTATTGTTTTGGCCATTCTTTACAGTAATCTGAGTAAGATCTTTCCCAAATTGACGGGTGGGCCTTATGCATATTCAAGAGTTGGCCTTGGTGACTTTGCAGGATTTTTAGTGGCGTGGGGATATTGGGTTTCTATCTGGTGTACCAACGCAGCGATCTCGGTCGCTTTCGTAAGTTATCTCACGGTTTTTTTTCCTGTCCTCAAAACAAATTCTCTTCTCGCATTAGGTACTGGCCTTAGTGCGATATGGTTTCTAACATGGATCAACACGCGGGGGGTTAAAGAAGCGGGTGCTGTTCAGTTCATTACTACGATATTAAAAGTGACACCGTTGATTGCGGTTTCAATCGTTGGACTTTTTTACATGAACTTCGATCACTTCAGTCAGTTTAACATCAGCGGTAAATCTGATTTTGCGGCGATCACAGCAACAGCAACATTGACTCTTTTTGCTTTCCTTGGTTTGGAGAGTGCCACAATTCCATCCGGCAACATTGAGAATCCTGAAAAGACCATTCCGCGGGCAACGATGATCGGAACGTGGGTAACAATTTTGATTTACGTTTTAGGATCAGTAACGGTTATAGGAATGATCCCGGTAACGGAATTAAAAGATTCAAGCGCACCTTTTGCAGATGCAGCAGCATTGATTTGGGGAGATCAGGCACGTTACTGGGTTGCTGCAGGTGCAATCATTTCAACCTTTGGAGCATTGAACGGCTGGATATTAATACAAGGTCAGATGCCAATGGCGGCAGCCAAAGACAGATTGTTTCCTGCGATCTTCAAAAAGGAAAATGGAAAAGGAATTCCAGCTATGGGAATAATTATTTCCAGTCTTCTTATCTCTGTTTTAATGATGACGAATTTTACTAACGGACTTACAGACACTTTTACTTTTATGGTGCTGATGACCACCGTCACGATTTTAGTTCCATATCTTTTTTCAGCAGCTTCATATGGTGTGATTATTCTTGAGAATAAGTTCTGGAAACGCGATTCCATCAGTCAGATCATCATTGCTGTGCTGGGATTTCTGTTTTCATTGTGGGCAATTCTTGGATCAGGACAAGAGACAGTCTATTGGGGGTTCATAGCAATACTTGCAGGAATTCCTTTTTATGTTTGGATGAAGAGAGAACACCATGACTAATTATTAATGAAAGTAACGTGTCAATCGGAGTTTAAAAAGATCAAAACAGTTTTCATCAAGAATGTTGAGAACGCATTTGTCGATGATGCGCAAATAGAAAAAGAATGGCAGGGGCTTAATTTTCTCAGTAAACCTGACCTTGGAAAAGCAATTCAGGAGTATCAGTGGTTTGAACAAATATTCCTGAATGAAGGAGTTGAACTTCAATATTTTCCAAAAGAAAAAAGCGTTTCAATGGATTCTATCTACTGCAGAGATGCAGCGATAGCAACCGATAGTGGGATGATCATCTGTTCCATGGGTAAACCAGCGCGCAAGAATGAACCGGAAGCAGAACGAAAAGCCTTTGAGGAACATGGAATAAAGATTCTGGGAAGCATCCAGTCGCCAGGAACTGTTGAAGGTGGAGATGTTGCGTGGATTGATGAAAAAACTCTTGCTGTTGGACACACCTATCGAACAAATGAAAACGGCATTGAACAATTAAGAAAATTATTGAATCCTGTTGGAGTAAATGTGATGACCGTTCCACTGCCACACTATAAAGGACCATCAGATGTTTTTCATCTCATGTCTATCCTGAGCCCCATTGATAAAGATCTTGCTGTGGTTTATTCTCCACTGATGCCGATTGTTTTCAGAAATGAATTGCTGGGAAGAGGGTATAAACTTGTTGAAGTTCCAGAGGAGGAATTTGAAAGCATGGGATGCAATGTATTGGCAATAAGCCCCCGAAAGTGCCTGATGGTAAAAGGCAATTCTAAAACCAAGGCGCTACTTGAAAAAGCGGGATGCACAGTATTAGAGTATGATGGGTCCGAAATAAGTGTAAAGGGTGGTGGCGGCCCGACCTGTCTGACCCGACCGATTTTAAGAGAAGGGTAAAGATTAAAAGTTAAATTTGAGCACACCAACCTGACATGACCCGAGAAACTCCGAAAGAACTTTTTGAAAAGGGACTCATCACAGAAGAACAGTTCAAAAAAATTGATCTTATCGTTTCAGGAAAGATCGTTTCTGTTTTTTATGAATTAAGATCGTTGCTGTATCTCGGCGTGATGCTTTTTACAGCCGGAGTTGGAATTCTTATCTATCAGAATATTGGCGAGCTGGGACATTTGCTGGCTATAATCACCTTATCTGTGTTGACGGTGATATGTTTTTGGTATGTTTTCCGTCATGCACTGCCCTATTCAAATGGAGAGATAAAGGCACCCACACCCTACTTTGATTATATCGTTTTACTGGGAAGTCTTTTGTTTATTTCTGTGCAAGGTTATTTGCAGTTTCAATTTGGATGGCTGGATGAAAACCTTGGGATCAGCACATTAATTACGGCAGCATTCTTTTTCTTTATTGCCTATCGCTTCGATCATTTAGGGGTTTTATCCTTGGCGATTACTGCACTGGCATCTTTCTGGAGTATCAGCATATCTCCGCAGAAGTGGTATAGCGGCAATTTCTTTTCAGGTCCTCACATTTATACAACAGCAATCATTTTTGGCTCAACGGTAGGAGGGATTGCTGTGCTTCTGGATAAAAAAGGAATCAAGAAGCACTTTACGTTTACGTATCTGAATTTTTGTACCCTTATCTTTTTTGTTGGTTCGATAGCGGGATTATTTTCGAGTGAGATTTATTTCTTTTATGTGATATTGATCTATGCCGGATGTGCATTTGCCTACTACATCGCACGGTGGGAAAAATCATTCCTGTTCATGCTTTACGCATTCATTGCAGCTTATATCGCCACGACTTACCTTTTGGCAGAAACAATTTTTCGCGATGCGATTGAAATCTGGTTCCTCTATTCAATAGCCTCTTGTGGAGGATTCATTTATTTCCTGATCTCCTACAGAAAGCATTTTAATCAAAAGTCATGAGCAGCGCATATAACGAAACAAACGTTTATAACCTGGCTGTGATCAAGGAGGCGAAGCGCTGGAATAAAAGTCAGTTCATCGATAATCAACAACTCTCAGTAATTCGGGAGACTTACAAAGTCCCATTCTATCACCCGAATTTTACCATCAGGATCATACTTTTTGTTGCCACTATTCTGGCACTCAGTGGCGTCACCGGATTCTTCTTCTTGATCTTTGCCGATGCTGGTGAAACAGTGATGTCAATTGCGGGATTATTTTATGGAGTAGCGTCATTCGTTGTTCTTGAAAAAGCATTTATAGGAAACAATCATTATAAGTCCGGCGTCACTGAAGCATTGCTATATCATGCGGCGGGTTGCATCATTCTTGGATTGGCGGGCTTAACTGACTTTAACCCTCATGTTATCATGTGGTCGTGCCTGTTTGTAATTTCCTTTGCTGCCATTCGATACATCGATATGCTCTGCACACTCGCTGCAGTTGTATCACTTGCTGCAGTATTGTTCTTTGAGTTTTACAATATGGGTGGAATCTTTCAGCAGATCATTCCATTCATTTTTATTTTAGGATTTACCCCGATTTACTTTCTTTCAAAAAGACTTTCAAAACGCCGGGATCTTAAACTCTGGAGAACCAACTTTCTTATAGTGGAGCATGCAAGTCTGTTGCTGATTTATCTGGGAGGAAACTATCTGGTAGTTCGCGAATTGAGTGTCGCCATGCTTGATCTGCAACTGGAACCTGGTCAGGACATACCTTTTGCAATAATTTTTTATGCATTAACGGTTATCATTCCTGTCACGTATTTGTATTTCGGGATAAAGAAAAAAGATATGGTCTTGATTCGCGTAAGCTTGATTGTGCTCGCGTTGTCAGTTTTTACATTTAAATATTATTACAATTTCGGTCATCCGGAAATTACAATCACGATCGCCGGTGTTATTTTATTATTGATATCCATTGCCCTTCTTAATTATCTGAAGATAAATCGGGATGGATTCACGCGTGAAAATCTTTTGACTGAGAAGTGGGCGGGAATGAATGTTGAGGCCTTTGTTGTCTCACAAACCATGGGAGGAAATCAGGGTGCAGCACCAAAAGTTCATGGTGGAGGTGGAAGTTTTGGTGGTGGGGGAGCCAGCGGAGATTATTAAAAATCAATTTTTTGTGATATCTGCTTCGATAATTTGATGTTCAGATCTCTCAGATTTCTTTCATTGAAAACACTAAGAAGAAAATAATATTATGAAATCATACCTCGCCCTGGTATTAACCTGTCTGACAACGATAACGGTTGCTCAAAAACTCAAGTCAAACCCTAACAAAGACTTCGTTATTAAATCTGTTGAAAAGCATCAGCAGGAACTGATCGGTATGAGTGACAGGATCTGGGCTTATGCAGAGACAGCACTCAAGGAATATAAATCTGCTAAAGAACTTGCAGACTATGCAGAAGCGCAGGGTTTTACCGTGAAGCGTGGCGTTTCAGGAATGCCAACAGCTTTCACAGCTGAATATGGTTCGGGTAAACCAGTGATCGGCATCATGGGAGAGTTCGATGCTTTGCCAGGCATTTCACAAAAGGCACAATCAACCCGTGAAGCTTTGGAACCCGGCGCACCCGGACACGGATGTGGTCACAACATGTTTGGACCGGGGAGTCTTGGTGCTGCGGTTGCAATTAAAGAGTTGATGCAGCAGGGAAAACTAAAAGGAACTATCCGGTTTTTCGGAACACCAGCAGAAGAAGCAGTGGGAGGAAAAATCTATATGGCACGCGATGGCTTGTTTAAAGATGTCGACGTGTGTCTCGACTGGCATCCCGCAGCGGAAAACAATGCTAATACACAAAGCTCACAGGCAATCATTGACTTTGTTGTTGAGTTTAAAGGTCTAGCTGCTCACGCTGCCGCCGATCCATGGAATGGTAAAAGTGCTGTTGATGGTCTGGAAGCATTCACGCATGGTGTAAATCTTTTGCGTGAACATGTTCGCCCAAGTGTTCGCATGCACTATGCGATTGTATCAGGTGGTGATGTTCCCAACGTCGTTCCGGAGTATGCAAAGGTTTGGATGTGGGTACGTGATTCCAAAAGAACTGGTATTGAAGAAGTGTTTGCACGTGTGAAAGAGATTGCAAAAGGTGCAGCCATCATCGCCGGTGTTGAATCTAAAGTCACAGTGCAAACAGGTGATTATGAAATTCTGGTGAATCTTAAGGGAGCACAGACATTGCAAAAAAATCTCGAAATACTGGGACCTATCGTTTATACACCTGAAGAAACTGCTTTTGCGAAAAAGATTCAGGAAGCACAAGGCGCGAAGCAAACAGGACTCGATGGTGCCATTCATCCATTGAAAGAAACCAAGGAAACTCCTGTCGGAGGGTCAACCGATGTTGGAGATATTAGTTGGATCGTTCCCGAAATAACTCTTGAAGCAACAACAGCTCCGGCAAATACGGCATGGCATGGTTGGTCCGTAGTGGCGTGCGGTGGAATGTCTATCGGACATAAAGGAATGATGCTGGCGGCAAAATCCCTTGCCATGACGATGGTTGATCTTTATGAAAACGAACAATTGCGCAAGGATATTCGTGCGGAGTTTGATAAGCGTGTGGCGGGTGAAATTTATAAGGCATACATTCCCGATGGGCCTCCACCAATACCGAAAGAAGGAGCAAAGAACTGATCATAAAAAAACCCGGCGTTGTTCGGGTTTTTTTATTTTATCTTAATGTCTGTTGCGTTGTAAATCCTAAATCACCCCTTATGAGAAAAATAATTTCAGTCTTTTTCCTTGCCTGTTTTTTCCAGGGCTATACTCAAACGGTTCCGACTTTTGAACAAATCATATCTCTTCGTGGTGTGGGAAATCCTGTTCTTTCACCCGATGGAAAACAAATTGCCTTTACAGTAGGAACAACAGATTGGAATGAGAATCGCTTTGATACAGAGATATGGATTTCCAATGATGGAAGGAAACCTTTTCAACTAACGAATACCAGCAAAGGAAGCAGTACGAATGTTTCCTTCTCACCCGATGGACAATGGATTGCATTTTTATCAGATCGGGGAAACAAATCACAGATTCATGTAATGCGTGCAGATGGCGGTGAAGCGCGCGCTGTAACAAAAGAAGAAGAGTCCGTTGGAGGATTTGAATGGCTTCCATCCGGCACCGGATTTATTTTTTCCAAGCAGGAAAAAGAAGACAAGAATAAAAAGGAAATTGAAAAACGCTATGGCGGATTTGAAACGGATGACAAAGAATTCACTCTTTCACATTTATGGCAGGTGGACTTCAACACAGATCCCCGTGATCCATCAGAGCTACCCTGTTATCAAACTGTTGATTCATTGAAAGTAAAATCAGGATGCATTCAGTTTCCTAAAGCAAAGCGGCTAACAGAAGGAAAATTTACAGTCAGCTCTTTTTTAATTTCTCCTGATGGCAAAACCATTGCCTTCAACCATCAACCGGATCCACTGATCAATTCATTTTCAAAGTCAGACATTTCAACGATAGACATTGCTTCAAGAAAAACCACAAAACTGATTTCCAACCTCAGTTCAGACGGAGTGGAAGAATGGTCACCCGACTCCAAAGAATTGATTTACACTACGAATCTGTCGGACTCGACTTCAAACTTTTACACCAACTCTAAAGTATTTATTGTAAAGCTGGCAGATAAAACTTCACGGCAAGTGGCTATAGATTTTGATGAAGATCTTGGTGGAGGCTTTAACTGGAAATCGTCAGGCATTTATTTCACAGTCTTTAATAAAACAAAAAGACCAATCTATAAGCTTGATCCAGGAACCGGTATAGTTTCAGTTTTTATGAATACACCGGACCAGATCTATGGACTTAGCTTTGCAAAGCTTGCAGATAAATTTGCTTTCACCGGACGCAATGGCGACGAACTGAATGAAGTTTATGTTTCACCGTTTGCTTCTCCTGCACCAAAGAAGATCACTGAAATGACTTCACAGCTTAGTTCATGGAAGCTGGGTACCAGTGAAGTGATCAGTTGGAAAAGCAAGGATGGTGCAACCATTGAAGGAGTTCTTCATAAACCTAAAAATTATGATCCTTCAAAGAAATATCCACTGCTGGTCGTGATCCATGGTGGACCCACAGGCATCGACACACCCACACCGGTTCCATCTTACGTTTATCCAATTGTTCAATGGCTTGAAAAAGGATGTTTGGTATTGCGTCCTAACTATCGCGGATCAGCGGGGTATGGTGAGAAGTTCAGATCGTTGAATGTTAAAAATCTTGGAGTAGGTGATTCGTGGGACATTCTTTCAGGTGTTGATTATCTTGATAAGAAGGGCATGATCGATAAAAATAAAATGGGTTGTATGGGTTGGAGTCAAGGCGGGTATATCTCTGCTTTCTTAACAACGACCAGCAATGTGTTCAAAGGAATTTCTGTGGGTGCGGGAATTTCAGATTGGATGACTTATTATGTGAGTACTGACATTCATCCTTTCACACGTCAGTATTTGAAAGCAACACCCTGGAGCGATCAGGCGATCTACAATAAGACCTCTCCTATGTTTTACATCAATCAGGCGAAGACACCAACATTAATTCAACATGGTGAATTTGATAGAAGAGTACCGATCTCCAACGCATATCAACTGCTTCAGGGACTTCGCGATAAGGATGTCAAAGCAGAATTAATTGTTTATAAAGGGTTTGGTCATGGAATCTCAAAACCAAAAGAAAGATTAGCAGCAACATGGCACAACTGGCAATGGTTTAATAAATATGTGTGGGGAGAGAATGTAGAGTTGCCTACTGGAAATGAAAAATAAAGAATTAGAAAAGAAAATTTAATTGATTCAAAAAATGAAAGCATACTTTAAAATTCTGATCCTTGTCTTTATAACGACGGTCACTTTCGCACAAAGCAAAAAAGCAATTGTCGCAGGAGACCTGATGAAGATCGCAACAACCCAGCAGATACAGATATCTCCTGATGGAACGAAAGCTGTAATGGTCATCGCACGAAAAGCTGTGAAGAATGATAATGAGTATTATTACACAAGACATCTTTCGCTCATTGATCTTGCAGGAACAAAGGAACCTATACAATTGACTTTTGGAGATAAAATGGATGGTTCTCCGCAATGGTCTCCTGATGGAACACAAATCGCTTTCGTCAGAACTGATGGAGATAAATCGCAGGTTTGGATCTTGCCCCTCAGCGGCGGTGAAGCTCATGTTGTGACGAAATCAGAACATGGTGCATCCAATCCAAAATGGTCTCCCGACGGAAAAAGAATTTTATACTCATCTTCTATTCCCATCTATTCAATTGAAGGTGGAATTCCAACTCCTTACTCTTACGAGCGTCCGGGACGAAAACCTGGAGACGAACCCAACTTTAAAGGAATGAAAGCGGATGAAAGAAAAAGGACGACAACAACGCCTGACGGAAATCTTGAAGAAGTTCGTGCATGGCTTTCAAAAAATGCCAGTGAAAGTAATCCCCGTGTTTTAACCAGGCAGAATTTTCAAGGAGAGCTGAATCTTTCACCAGATGAAGACTTTGCACATTTATTTGTGAAGACGATTGCTCACGATGAAAAAGCAACTCAATTAACAACGGGTTATCAGGATTTTCAGAATGCGGAGTGGTCACCGGATGGTAAAAGTATTATCTGTACTTCCCGTGTTTATAAAATTCATCCTGACCGCGAGCGCGACAGTGATCTGTGGATCATCGATGTGAATTCAAAAACAGCGAAGGAATTTTTGACGTGGAAAGATTACAGCATTTCAAATCCTGTTTATTCTCCTGATGGAACGCAGATTTTATTTTCAGCAACTTCTATTGTTGACCGCCATGCAACGCAGAATCAAATGGCTGTGATCGGAGTTAATGGAGGCGCACCTCAATTGATCACAGCATCATTGGATCGTGATGTAAGCAATCCAGCGTGGTCAGCGGATGGCAAGACAATCTATTTTACTTCTCAGACAGAAGGTGTGATTCCTGTTTTTAGTGTTCCTGCAAAAGGAGGAACAATTACGAAAGTTATATCAGGTCAGAGTGGTGTAAACGATTTTGATTTGAATGGGGATAAGATCGTGTATGCGTTGACAGAAACAAAAAACCCCTGGGAAGTCTATCTTTTTAATTTGAAGGACAAAGCAACTCGCCAGCTTACAAAACTGAATGAAGGTTGGATAAAGGATAAGCAGGTAAGTGTTCCAAAGGAAAATTGGATTACGAGACCTGATGGAACGAAAGTTCAGTACTGGGTTATGGATCCCATTGGAAAGAAAGACGGAACAAAGTATCCAACGATTACTAACATTCATGGTGGACCTACAGCAATGTGGGGACCAGGAATATTTTCTATGTGGCATGAATTTCAACTGGAAACCAGCTGGGGTTATGGTTTGGTCTATTGCAATCCTCGCGGAAGTGGAGGTTATGGAGACAAATTCAAGAAAGCGAATTTCAAAAACTGGGGAGCGGGTCCTGCTGGCGACATCCTAGGATCGTTGGATGATGCGATGGTAAAAAATTTATGGATTGATAAAGATCAACTCTTTGTAGAAGGCGGGAGTTATGCAGGCTATATGGTTGCCTGGCTTATCAGTCATGATAATCGTTTCAAGGCGGCTAATGCTCAGCGCGGCGTTTATGATTTAACAACTTTTATGGGTGAGGGAAATGCCTGGAGCCTTGTACCAAATGACTTCGGAGGTTATCCGTGGGAACCAGAAACAAAGAAGATCCTTGATTCAGAATCACCTTATAGTTATGTAAAAAACATTAACACACCTCTTTTAATAATACATGGTGATCAGGATTTGCGCACGGGAACGATTCAGGGAGAGATGCTATATAAAAGTCTCAAAATTTTGGGAAAACAAGTTGAATACATCCGTTATCCGAAAGAAGGCCACGAACTCACACGAAGTGGTAATCCCGGAAGAATGATGGATCACATGTTGAGAGTGATAGAATTTTTTGAAAGATATGTGAAGCATCCTGAGCCAGCGGCAGCAACAATGAAGTAGACATGATTCAAAAAAAGCCCACGACTTATAATCGTGGGCTTTTTTATTTTAGAGATATTGAGATTAATAAACCAGATTCTTCTCCAGCATAAACTCAGCAATCTGAACGGCATTGGTCGCAGCGCCTTTTCTAAGATTATCAGCAACGACCCACATATTCAATGTTTTAGGTTGAGATTCATCACGACGAAGTCTGCCAACAAACACTTCGTCTTTTCCATGTGAATGGATTGGCATAGGATATATGTTGTTCTTCACATCATCAGATACAATAACACCGGGTGTGTTTTCAAGAATAGCGCGAACTTCAGCAAGATCAAATTCTTTATGGAACTCGGCATTCACTGCCTCTGAGTGTCCACCCACTGCAGGCACACGTACAGTAGTGGCAGTAACACCAATGGAAGTGTCACCCAAAATCTTGCGGGTTTCATTTACCATTTTCAACTCTTCTTTTGTATAACCATTATCCTGAAATACATCGATGTGAGGCAACACGTTCATGTCGATAGGATGTGGATATACTTTTCCTCCTGTAATTCCCTTGCGTTCATTCATTAACTGTTCAACAGCATTCTTACCTGTGCCTGTTACAGATTGATACGTGGAAACAACAATTCTTTTCAGTTTGTATTTAACATGTAGCGGAGCCAAGGCCATTACCATTTGAATGGTTGAGCAATTTGGATTTGCAATGATGCGATCATCGATCTTTATCACATGTCCATTAATCTCAGGCACCACCAGTTTTTTTGAAGGATCCATTCTCCATGCTGAGGAGTTATCGATTACGATCGTACCCCTGTCAGCAAACTTGGGCGCCCACTCCAGTGAAGTACTTCCGCCGGCTGAGAAAATAGCAACATCAGCCGCCAGATCAACAGCTTCTTGCATTCCAATGATTGTATACTTCTTCTTCTTAAATTCTATTTCCTTACCAACACTCTTAGGCGACGCTACCAAATACAACTCATCAAATTGGAAGTTGCGTTCTTCCATAACTTTCAAAATCTCCTGGCCAACCAATCCGGTCGCGCCCACTACAACTGTTTTCATGACTGTTTCAATTTTTAGAACCGCAAAAGTACTACAAATGGTATTTTGGTTACATGAAGCCGCCAAAAATCATTCTGTTAATAATGCTCATCCTTATAACGGGATATAGCAAAGCACAGTTCTCAGATAGTTTTACCGATGGAGATTTTATGTTCAGTCCCTCCTGGACTGGTGATGGATCCAAGTTTGTCATCAACTCGGGAAAATTGAAATTACAGGCCCCGGTGATAGCAGAAACAGCATTTTTATCACTTCCAAGTCAGGCAATTCATGGTGGATCATGGGAGTTTTATCTTCAAATGGACTTTATCCCCAGCAGTACAAATTATGCAAGGATCTATCTCATTTCGGATAATCCCGATCTCAATCATCCTTTGAAAGGATACTTTATAAAAGCAGGCAACACTTCGCGTGAAGTAAGTCTTTATCGACAGAACGGCTCTACTGAAACTGAAATCATTGACGGGTTGGATGATCGCATTAATCTTCCTACTGTCAGGATAAAGATCAAGGTGACGAGAAATGAGACGGGTGAATGGCAATTGTTTTCGGATGTTGGACCGACAGGATCATACACATCAGAGGGATTGATCACAGATAACAACTTCACCAACTCTTCCTATTTTGGAGTGAATTGTTTTTATACTTCTACCCGCTCTGATAAATTCTGGTTTGATGACTTTATCGTGAATGGCATGCCCGTACCTGATACAACTCCTCCGGCAATTCAATCCACAACAGCGATTCATGCAAATCAAATTGATCTTCTGTTTTCAGAACCAGTTGAATCAATATCATCAATACAGCCCGCTAACTTTTTAAGAAATAATGAAGTTCCGGTTTCAACCTTGCTTTCTGCTGACAGCAGAACAATAAGTTTAATGTATGCAATGGCGATGACCAACGGTGTGAATTATTCCATTCAGGTATCAAATGTTAAAGATCTTGCTGGAAACACCATTGCATCAACGAAAGTGAATTGTCTTTTTTTCAATCCGGTATCAATTCATCGGAAGGATATTATTTTTACAGAACTTTTTCCGGACACATCACCTCAGATTGGTTTACCCAATGTGGAGTTCATAGAAATTTTTAATCGAACCAGTAATCCTTTTAATGTATCTGGATGGAAGTTGTCGGACGGCAGCTCAACAGGAATTTTTCCTTCACAGATCATTCTTCCGGGAGAGTATTGGATTGTGACATCATCATCTTCTGTCAATCTTTTTTCACGTTATGGACCTACTATCGGACTGGTAAATTTTCCAACTCTTAACAATGATGCCGATGTTCTCACGCTGAGAAATGCAGATGACATTACCATTGATTCTGTAGCATACAATCTTGAATGGTATCATGATACAGATAAGCAACAGGGAGGGTGGACACTTGAGCTTATTGATTCAGAAAATCCATGCGGTGAAGAAGAAAACTGGACAGCGTCTGAAGATAAAAGTGGAGGCACTCCTGGCAGTAAAAATGCTGTTTTTGCCAATAAACCGGACCTTTCAGCACCTTTTTTAATAACGGCCTTTCCGGAAACTTTCAATCAGATACTGATCACTTTCAATGAGAAGTTGGATAAGAGTTCGCTCTTCGCCGAGAATTTTTCTCTTACCCCTTCGGTAACAATCGGGCAATCCTCATTCACCGACACGAGCCAGAAAAAAATCAGAATAGATCTATCACAAGGACTGATTGAAAAGCAAGTTTATACACTTGAATTAAAAAACATCAGAGATTGTAATGGTAATCCGGCTGACCCATCTGAAGTTTCTTTTGGTTTACCCGAAAACACAGAAAATCTGGATGTGCTGGTCAATGAAATTTTATTCAATCCACGCACAGGTGGAGTTGATTTTGTAGAGGCAGTAAATGTTTCCAAAAAATTTGTGAATCTAAAGGGATGGAAACTCACCAATGACATTAATGGTGAACCAAACACCATCACACTGTTTGTGAATGATGTATTGCTTTCACCGAATGAGTTTGCCGTCTTTACTTCCGATCCCTCTATAGTAAAGTTGCAATATGTTAACAGCGCGAGTAAAAATCTTTATAAAACACCAATGCCAGGCTTTTCCGATGATGCAGGATCCGTGGTTTTGATAAATGAAAGTGGAATAGAAACAGATCGAGTATCCTATTCAAAAGATTGGCACTCAGTATTTATAAAAAGTGATGAGGGAGTTTCTCTGGAGAGAATTTCTTACAGTGCGTCGTCCAATGATCGTAACAGCTGGACATCAGCAAGTGCTTCAGAAGGATTTGCAACACCTGGATTTATTAATTCACAACTCCGCAAGAGAGAGGAAGCTGAGGAGGGAGCCGTTACGATTAATCCGGAAATATTTTCGCCGGGAAGCGGCACAAATGATTTTGTTCAGATCGAATATCATTTTAAGCAAGGTCCTGTTGCTAATGTCCGGATCTTTGACCCACAGGGACATCTTTTAAAAACCATTGCCAATAATGAGACGTTGGGTACGGAAGGATTCTTACGATGGGATGGTGATCGCGATGATGGAGTGAAAGTAAGGATGGGATATTACATGGTGTGGTTTGAAATTTTCAACTCCGATGGAGTGGTGCAAACCTTTAGGAAAAGAGTAGTTGTCTCAGCCCGATGACCGGGTATATACTTTATAGTAAATCATACCGACTGCGAAATTTGAGAGGCGGGGAATTAATTCAGTGAGATTTTTTGTTTCACCCTCAGCCGTGTATTTTTGCGCATCTTTTTTAAACCCATATAGCTGGAGGACTGAGTATTATGGCGAAATCAGCAAAAAAATCAACAATTAAAGCTAAGAAGGCGAAAGCATCTCCTAAGGCTAAGAAGCCGGTAAAGGTGAAGGCCGTAGTGAAGAAAGCGGTTGCAAAACCAACAAAGAAAGTTGTTGCAAAGAAAGAGGCACCGAAAGAATTAATGAAGAAAGAATCAGCCCCTAAGAAAGTTGAGAAAGCAACGCCAGTGAAGAGAGTGGAGACGAAGATTGTTGTGCCAACACCCAAGCCACAGCATGAATTGATCAACTTCCCTGCATTGACACAACGCCCGATTGCACATAAGCAATCAAAGCCAGCAGTTCAGGATGACAAGACTCGTTATAGTGATGATGAGCTGAGAGAATTCGAAGACCTCATCAAGGGAAAACTGGAGAAATCCAAAGAGGAGTTTCGCATTCTGAAGGAGACATTGAATCGTAATAATGATGCGGGCACTGACAGTACTTCCGGAGGAAATACAAAGGTGCTTGAAGACGGAGCAGAAACTGCAGAGAAGGAAAATCTTAGCCAGCTGGCAGCTCGTCAATTAAAATACATCACCAATCTTGAAAATGCTTTGGTGCGTATCAAGAACAGAACATATGGCATTTGTACTGTGACTGGCAAATTGATCCCTAAAGAGAGATTGATTGCAGTGCCACACACAACACAATCCATTGAAGCTAAAATGATGCAGCACGATTAATATGTGCAATTAACTATCCGTAAAAAATCGAACTTTGGACTTCCTGCAGAATCATATTGAGGCGCTTATTTTTTGTTCGCCATCTCCTATAAAACTGGCTGAACTAAAATCGTGTCTTTCAGAAATGTTCAATGCAGATGTTCCTGAAGAAGATATCATCGGAGCCATTCAACGCGTCACAGATAAATTCGAACACGAAGACTTTTCATTTCAATTGAATAAAGCCGGTGGCGGTTATCAGTTCCTGACGAAACCAGCTTACCAGGCGAGCATCGGCATCATGCTCAAGCAACAGTCTAAAAAAAGATTGTCTACCTCAGCAATGGAAACACTTTCCATCATTGCTTACAAACAGCCTGTATCTAAAACAGAAGTAGAAACTATTCGTGGTGTAAACTGCGATTACGCTGTTCAAAAATTACTTGAAAAAGGACTCATTGAAATTCAGGGCAAAGGTGATGGAGTTGGTCGTCCACTGATCTATGGTACCAGTCCAAAATTCATGGAATACTTCGGTATCAGCGAATTGAATGAGTTGCCAACCCCTAAAGATTTTTCTCAGGAGGTTAACACCATCGGTGACACCTCTGAATCTCAGCAGTAGAATATTTCCTATCAAGGCAGATTGTGCCTAACTTGTAATAATCATGGCGCAAAAAAGTCGATTCCGTACAACCTCTGGCCCTACCGCCAACAGGTCAGAAAAATTCAAAAAAAAATCTCAGCGGGATAAGGAAGCTTCGCGTGGTGGTGACTCTTCTTTCAAAAAAAGCAGCAGCTCATCGGACCGCAAACCGCCCTTCAAGAAATCATTCGGAGGAGGCAAACCATTTCAAAAGAGAGACTTCAAAGATAAAGGTGACAGCGCTCCAAGATCATTCGGAGGAGAAAGAGATTCAAAAGATTCAGCGGAAAGAAAGCCATCGTATTCACGCGGATCAGGAGCTCAGAAAAGGAATTTTAAAGACAAGGAAAGCGGTAAAGACTCCAAAGATTTTTCAGAAAGAAAACCAAAATCATTTTCAAGAAATCCTGATCTTCAGAAAAGAGATTATAAGGATAAAGGACCATCAACACCCCGATCTTTTGATGCAGATAAGGGATCAAAGGATTTTTCAGAAAGGAAGCCAAAATCATTCTCCCGCGAAGATTCAGCACCTTTTAAGGCAAAACGACCACGTACAGATTCACCGGATTCAGTCCGATCAAAAAGAAGTTTTGATGAAAAGGATTCAAAACCTGCAGGCAAGAAACCTTTCAATGGACCTAAAGGAAAATCTTTTGAAGAAAGATCCCCTGAATATGCTTCTGAGCAAACAGAAGATCTGATCAGATTAAATAAATTCATTTCCAACAGTGGTATTTGTTCCCGTCGTGAAGCGGATGATCTCATTACAATGGGACTGATTACAGTAAACGGAAAATCTGTTACTGAATTAGGCTATAAAGTAAAACGCACCGACGATGTTCGTCATGATGGTAAAAGATTAAAAGCTGAAAAACCAGTTTATATTTTATTGAACAAGCCCAAAGGATTCATTACAACTACTGATGATCCACAAGATCGCAACACGGTCATGAATTTGATTGAAGGAGCTTGTAAAGAACGCGTATATCCGGTAGGAAGATTAGATCGGAATACATCAGGACTTTTGCTTCTGACCAATGACGGCGACCTTACGGAAAAACTTTCCCACCCAAAGCATAACATAAAGAAGATCTATAAGGCTGAGCTTGACAGAGCCCTCACCAAAAATGATTTTCAAAAAATCCTTGAAGGTGTTCGTCTAGAAGAAGGAAAAGCAATGGTGGATGATCTTGCCATGGTTTCAGACGATGGTAAAACGGTTGGACTTGAAATTCATATCGGCTGGAATCGTATCGTCAGAAGAATTTTTGAAGCACTGGGTTATGAGGTAGTAAAACTGGATCGTTCTGTTTATGCTACGCTCGATAAAAAAGATTTGCCGCGTGGCCATTGGAGATTCCTTCGCCAGGATGAAGTGATCCGGCTAAAGCATTTTCAATAACGCTTCACATCTCGTTGTTTTTGTAAATCAAAATCTGATCAAGGTATGCGCGTTGGAATACACGGAAAAGATTTTCAGCAAAAGTCGCCTCTCTTCATTGAGCAGATTCTTACCCGCTTGAGTCGTTACAAAGCCGACATCTTTGTTTCATCAAAATTTTACAAACAGTTCAGATCGCATCAGGATTTTAAACTGAAAGTTTTTGAACACGGCGACAATCTTAAGAATCTGGATTTTTTTCTTTCAATAGGCGGCGATGGAACATTACTGGAATCCGTCACCTACATTGGTAAAAGCGAAATACCAATACTGGGTGTTAATACAGGAAGACTTGGATTTCTCGCTACACTTCATCGTGACGGAATAGAAGTCGCACTCGATAATCTATTCAGTAAAAGATATTCTGTGGATGAACGTGTGATGCTTTCACTTGTATCAGATCCAAAATTATTTACAGGTCTCAATTTTGCATTGAATGATTTTACCATCATGAAGAAAGATACATCTTCCATGATCACGGTTCATGTTTCTGTTGATGGCGAACTATTGAATTCATATTGGGCGGATGGTGTGGTAGTTTCAACACCTACAGGTTCTACTGGCTACTCGCTTAGTTGTGGAGGTCCGCTGGTATTCCCTGAATCAGAAAGCTTTGTTGTTACACCTGTTAGTCCTCATAACCTTACCGCGCGCCCAATTGTGGTGTCAGATCAATCGGAGTTGACGTTTAAAATCGAAGGACGCAGCAAGAAATTTTTGGTATCTCTTGATTCACGATTCGAAACTGTGGATGAGAAAGTGAAGCTTAAAATAAAGAAGGAGAGATTCAAAGCACACATCATTCAACTTCCAGGTCAGCATTATTTTAAGACCCTCCGTCAAAAACTCAACTGGGGTTTAGACATTAGAAACTAGCCGAACAGTCGTTTTGGTGATTACCAAAGGCCGTTTTGAGGGATGAATCCTGTGGAGAGAGTATTTAATTTTATACCTTTGCTATTCTTCAAAAGTCTTTCAGTATGAGAAAGTTGTGGTTTGTGCTGATTTGTTTCCTGCTGATGATAGGCGTGAGCGATTCCTATGCCCAGTTTAACAGGAAAGGCATCAAGAAGACAAATAAGAGAATAGCTTCTTATCGTGGAGCTAAAACCGGCTTTGGTGGCCAAAAGATTTATAATTCAATTGCAATCTCTGTCAATGCCTTGAATTATTATGGAGACCTTTCTCCTTCTCCAGGAAGAATCAGCACAGATATTTCATTTACTTCTCCTGGTATTGGTATTTCGTATACTCGTCGTTTTGGTCCAAGATGGGCGGTTCAGGCTCAATTCATGTTTGGAACTTTGAAGGGTTCTGATTCAGAATCTGCAAGCAAGGTTGATCCTACCAGCGGCGCTTACCGATACAATCGTAATCTTTCATTCCGTAATCAGATCAAGGAATTATCTGTTGTTGCAATTGTAGACTTGTTCGACAATCAAGGTACTTATATGAGTCGTGTGAAGTGGACACCATATGTATATCTTGGATTCGCCGCCTTCCTTCACAATCCACAAGCTATTGCTCCGGCAAGAGATCTCTATGGTGCTGCATTGCCACAAGCAGGTCAGTATGTTGACTTACGTGACCTAGGAACAGAAGGACAATATTCTACTCTGAATGCTACAGATGCCAATTATGGCATCAAGCCATACTCACTCTTTCAAGCTGCGATTCCCTTCGGAATTGGCGCAAGATTTCGTTTAAACGAGGTTTTGGACTTGTCTGCTGACATTGGATTCCGCTACACATTTACCGATTACCTGGACGATGTAAGTGCTAATTATGTTGACCTTGGAAGACTTAATAGTCCTCTTGCTCAGGCAATGTCATACCGCACAAACGAACTTCCAGGGATGCCTCTTCATCCAACAGCTGAAGTCGGAAACAATGGAATCGTAACGGAAGCAGGCTATGGAAGCGAGTACCCAACGAATAAAAGAGGAGGAAAGAATGAAAATGATATCTACATGGTCACAAGAATTCAGCTTTCCTACGTTATAAGTCCATCGTTTCACCGAGCAAAATTCAGATGATGCTACTGGAAAAGCCTTCCAGTCTTTTTGTTGGTCTTCTCATCATTTTCAACATCTCAACAGGTGCTGCACAGATTACTCAGCGCTCTGAAGTAGGGATTGGTGTTGGCACCTTTAACTATACCGGCGATTTAGTACGGTCTTACAATTTTTCTTTTTCTCAACCTGCCGCAACGATCTTCTATCGATCCAACATAAGTAAAGTTGTAAGTTTTCGGGCATCACTGACAGCGGGAAATCTTAAAGCAGATGACAAAAGTGCTCCCATTGATGCTTTTGCAACAAAAAGAAATGCATCCTTCGATGTTTTCCTATCAGAACTATCAGGCGTTTATGAATATCACTTTCTTGATTGGAGAGATACCAAACGAAGATTGAGATATACACCCTACCTTTTTGCAGGCCTGGCCTTGTTCAACATTTCCGGAGTTCCATCAAAAACAGCAGAGTACAGCAATGTGCAGATGTCCATACCTTTTGGTGGAGGGATGAAATATGTCCTTAACCCAAAATACTATCTCTCCCTTGAATTTGGGGTCAGAAAGACCTTTTTTGACTATCTGGACAATGTTTCTGATGCAGATATCAGCTCTAAAAATTATCAGTACGGAAATAAATTTGATACTGATACCTACTATTTCATTGGTTTTACCATCACCCGCACCTTTTACGACATTCCCTGCCCAACGAATCCCTACCGATAGGGGATCATCGAGACAACTATTTTTAAGTTAATTCCATCTAGGTAAGTCACCGTTTGTCAGCTAGTTGATAGTGTTTAAATGTCGGAAATAGGCTACTTTTGCGCCCTTGTGGCTTCTTTAAAAGACAAAATTGATCCGGCTAACATGCCTCAGCACATTGCTATCATCATGGATGGCAACGGGCGCTGGGCTAAGAAAAAGGGTGCTGCCCGTATTTTCGGTCATAGAAATGCGATTCAGGCAGTCACAGACGTTACTGAGGGGTGCGGAGAATTAGGTGTTAAATACCTGACATTGTATGCCTTCAGCACCGAAAATTGGGGTCGGCCAAAAGAAGAGGTAGACGGATTGATGGAGCTGTTGGTAAATACCATAAAAAAAGAGATCAATAATCTGATGGAGAACCGTGTGAGGCTTCAAACGATTGGTGACATCTCTCACTTGCCAAAGGCGTGTCAGAAAAATCTGGAGGAAGCAAAAGAGACAACGAAGAACAATACAGGACTCACAGTTTTACTGGCCTTGAATTACAGTGGAAGATGGGAGATTTTAAAAGCAGCCAGGAAACTCGCTGCAGAAGCACAGCGTGGTCAATTGCATCCTGAAGACATTGATGAAAAAATGTTCTCCGGCCTTTTGGAAACAGCAAATGTTCCTGATCCTGAACTACTGATTCGTACCAGTGGAGAACTTAGGGTTAGTAATTTTTTACTCTGGCAGATCGCTTACACTGAATTATATATTACCGGAACGTTGTGGCCCGATTTCAGAAAGGAAGATTTATATGAGGCCATCTATTCCTATCAACATCGTGAACGCAGATTTGGAAAAGTATTAGAACCGAATACCTGATGAGAAGGATTTTTATTTTGTGTTTGCTGGTGGTATGCGGTTTTTCAACTGAAGCGCAGTTCCGGAGAGGTCGTGATAAAACGGATGCACCTGCTGAAGCAGCGAAACCCGATGCAGCAGCGTTTAACTATTCTAATCCATCTGAATTTATTATTGCAGGCATTGATATCACGGGACTTAATGTTCTTGATAAAAATGCAATGATCTCATTGACCGGATTGAAGATTGGTGATAAGATTAAGATTCCTGGAGATCAGATTGCCACTGCCATTCGCAAGATGTGGAAGATGGGACTTGTTGGTGATATCTCGATCACTGTTGACAGGATCGAAGGTCAGAATGCATACCTTCTTATAACACTTGCAGAGCGACCACGACTTACCGATTTCTATTTCACTGGGATATCAAAAGCAAAGCAGGCATCTCTGAAAGATGATCTAAAACTTATTAAAGGAAAGATTGTCAATGACGCCGTTGTTCGCAATACGGAATTAACGGTGAAGAAATATTTCGCAAAGAAGGGCTTTCTTAACACTGAAGTAAAGATCAATCAGGAACAGGATACACTTAATCGTGGAGGAGTAAGATTAAGGATCGGAGTTGATCTTAAGACTAAAGTGAGAATCAATCAGATAATTTTTGAAGGCAATAACGAAGTCCAGGACGGAACTTTAAAAAAGAAGTTGAAAAAGACGCACGAACATGCGCGCTTCTCTCTTCATCGTGCTTTGTTGGCCGCCGTTCTCAATACACACCCACGTGAATATCGTGCGGCGCTTGACTCAAGCCGTAAAGTTGGATTCAAGGATGTAAAGGGCTTTATTCAACAGAATGTAAAACCTAACATCTTCGCGTCATCAAAGTTTATCCGTTCTGATTTCGATGAGGATAAGAAAAAGATGATAGATTACTACAACACTCAAGGTTATCGTGATGCAGAAATCCTCTCAGATACAATCGTAAGGCATAATAAAAACAGTATTGATATAATATTTAAACTGTCAGAAGGAAGGAAATACTATTTCAGAAACATATTCTGGACAGGGAATTATCTTCACCCGGCATCTACATTAAATAAGATCCTTGATATCAAGAAGGGAGATGTTTACAACAAAGAAATGATTGACAGGAAAACCTCATTCAATCCGAAGGGGGCTGACATCAGTGGACTTTATATGGATGATGGTTATTTGTTCTTCCGCGTAAATGCTGTTGAAGTTGCCATCGTCGGAGATTCGATTGATCTTGAAATGAGAATCTTTGAAGGAGAGCAGGCGATCATTGATCGTGTGATCATCAGTGGAAATGAACGTACCAGTGATCACGTAATCCGTCGTGAGTTAAGCACTATCCCAGGGCAAAAATTCAGAAGATCAGACATCATAAGAACACAACAGTTGTTGTCTTCCATGGGATATTTCAATCCTCAGAAAATTGAACAGGACATCAGACCTAATCAGGCAAATGGAACTGTTGATATTGAATGGAAAGTAGAAGAGCAATCCAATGACCAGGTACAACTTTCTGGTGGTTGGGGCGGATACTATGGTTTTGTAGGAACGGTTGGACTTACGTTCAACAACTTCTCTATGCGCAACGTTGGACATTTTGAAAAATGGAAACCACTGCCAGTTGGAGATGGGCAGAAACTTTCACTTCAGGCACAGGCGAATGGTGCTTCGTTCCAGAGCTATTCACTCTCATTCACTGAGCCATGGTTAGGAGGTTCAAGACCTAATTCCTTTACGGTAAGTCTTTCTCATTCGATCTCAAGAAGACCGAATAGCAACTATCAATTCACAGATGACTTCTCATTGAAGCAAAGTGGAATAACACTTTCATTGGGGCGTCGTCTTGAATGGCCGGATAATTATTTCTCTCTTACAAACTCGGTTTCGTTCCTCGTTTATAACTACAACAACTATTTATACGGATCGACATCATTGCCGGCTGTGGGGCAAACCAATAGTTTAACGTTTAATACAACACTTGCGAGAACCAGTATTGATAATCCAATGTTCCCAACATCTGGTTCAGAAATCAGATTGAGTGTTTCGTTGACGCCACCGTATTCATTGTTCAGAAATGATAATTATGTAAAGGACATTAATGAGCGTTACAAATGGCTCGAGCTTCATAAATGGATGTTTGACTCCAAATTTTATGTAAAGCTTCTGGGAAGTCAAAAACCTAACGGAAGAAGTCTTGTCATGGAGGCGAGGGCGCACATGGGCTTCATTGGAAGATATAATTCAAAATTGCCACAAGGACCGTTTGAAAGATTCTTCATGGGTGGTGCCGGTCTTGCCGGAGGATTCAACTCATATGTATTAGGGCAGGAAATCGTAGGTCTGAGAGGTTATGCTGATAATCTTATCACTCCGCCATTGTATGCGTTGCGAAATGGAAATTCGGCTACTACCATTGAAGGAGGAATTGTTTACGACAAATTCGTAATGGAATTAAGATATCCAATTTCTACCAGTCAGTCTGCCACGATATATACTTTCGTGTTTGGAGAAGCAGGAAACAACTGGGATAATTTCTATGAATTTAATCCGTTTAATTCCTATCGATCAGCAGGTTTCGGAGCACGCATCTTTATGCCAGCCTTTGGACTCATAGGACTAAACTGGGCTTACGGGTTTGACAAGATTAAAAACGCAACGGATATCAGCGGATCTCAATTCCATTTCACAATTGGTCAACAAATCCGTTAAAAAATGAAGGTTTTCGCAACAGTAGCAGTAATTCTATTATTCGGCCTGAATTTTGCCGAAGCACAGAAGTTCGGATACATCGACACAAACTTCATTCTGAGTAAAATGCCGGAGTATGCGAAAGCTCAAAGTGAGATTGATCAGCTTTCAAGCGGGTGGCAAAAGGAAGTTGAAGACATGTCGAAGAATGTGGAAGCTCTTTATTCTTCATTGAAAGCAGAGGAAGTGCTTTTGACAGACGAGATGAAGGCTGAGCGTCTTGAGGCGATTCATAAAAAAGAAGCTGATTTGAAAGAATATCAGCGTAAAGTTTTTGGGTTTGGTGGTCTATTGTTTTTGAAAAAACAGGAATTGGTTAAACCTTTGCAGGATAAAGTATTTGATGCAGTTGAGAAAGTCGCGAAACAAAATCGTTTGGCGATCATCTTCGATAAATCAGGTGAGCTTGTAATGATCTATACTGACCCTCGTCATGATTATACAGACTTTGTTTTGGAAGAACTTGGATTAGGTGATCCGAATGATAGAATTAAGTAATAAACGTTATATGAGAATTTTTGCTTTTGTTTTTTTTGCGTTCATTTCTACGGTAACATTTGCTCAAACCGAAGCGAAATACGGTTTTGCTGATTGGGAAACCATTCTGTTAAAAATGCCGGAAACGAAGCAAATTGAAAATAACCTGAAGATCCACAGTGATCAACTGAAGGCGCAGCTCGATGCTAAGTACAAAGAGTATGAGGCAAAGTACAAAGCATATCAGGCTGGAGGCGCAACCATGTTAGATGCTGTTCGTCAGGACAAAGAAGCAGAACTTACTCAAATGCAGCAGAATATTCAGAAGTTTCAACAGGATGCTCAGACCTCTATGCAAAAGAAACAAAATGATTTAATGGAGCCTGTGTTTGTTAAAATTTCTAAAGCGATAAAAGAGGTTTCAAAGGAGCATGGCTTTACGTTTGTGTTCACAGCAAAATCACTTGGTGGTGAAGACATTCTTCTCTACAGTGATGAAAAGTATGACATCTCACCTCTTGTCTTAAAGAAATTTGGCATTTTGCCAACCACTACCGCAGCAACTAAATAATTTTAAAAAACAGAATACCCAAATAAATTAAAACCGAACATGAGAACTGCATTTATTCTTTTATTGACCCTGTTCTCGTCTGTAGCATTCGCGCAGACGGCACAAAAGATAGGGTATGCCGACTGGGAATATATCTTTAGCCAGATGCCCGAGTCAAAACAAATTGACAATGAATTAAAAACTCACGGCACACAACTTGAAGCTCAGTTGAAGGCTAAGTATTCTGAGTACGAAGCAAAATTGAAAACATATCAGTCAACAGCAGCTACCATGCTTGATGCAGTCCGCAAGGATAAGGAAACAGAATTGACTCAACTCCAGGAGAACATCCAGAAGTTTCAACAGGATGCACAAACATCCTTGCAGAAGAAACAAACAACTCTGATGGCCCCGATCTATACTAAAGTAGGAAAGGCAATTGAAGATGCTGCCAAGGAAAATGGTTACTCATTTATTTTTGCACCTCAAATGCCACAAGGCGGTGATATCCTTCTTTACAGTGATGAAAAGTTTGATATCTCTTTGCTTGTATTAAAGAAATTGGGAATTACCCCTGCCCCGTCAACAGCGGTGACACCGAAGTAAAAAACATTGTACATGAAAAACCCGATCTATATGGTCGGGTTTTTTTTTGTCTTTACTCCTTTAATGAAGGCGCTGGCTCTTCAATAGATGGAGTTGCATGAGCCAAAAGAAGCTTCTTTCTTTTTTTATCAGTACTCCTTCCGTGTATAGACATCACAGGAGTGTATAAGAAGTAAGTCATCCCACCCAGAAAACCGGCCAACCAGGTACCTCTGAAAATAAAGGCAACTACAACGGAAACTAAAGGAATAATGGCCATCAGGAAATTGGATCTCGCGCTTACTTTAGTATCAAAACGCTCAATTTCATTGAGTTCAAGTTCATCTGATTTTTTCAGAGCATATCGATACATCATCATGAGAACAAGTGATATGCTTGCAGCACCAATTCCATAAATGATCATCAGATCGCCGATATCTTCGGATTTCATAATTCCATCGAACTCACTTTTCAGTTTTTCATTGCCGATAAGAATGGAGATTGGAATCAAAATAAGTTTTGAAAGAAACTTCAGCGGGTAAACATAGAATAACACGATGATCAGAAACAGAGTATTCAGGAAAATGATCCTGCCATTTCGCAAACCGTAGCGATAAAAGAAAGTGAAATGTTCGTGCCAGATCGATACGATCAATGCAATGCACAAAAGAAAAGGAATCAGGTCAAACGTAAACCTTTTGATCTGTTCAAAATTGGTAGGTGGAGAAGTTGAAATGAGAAGCAGGGTGATGGCAAGGGCAAAGATTGCATCACTGAAATTTTCTAATCTTCCTGGCTCTTCACCACGAAAACGAAACTCCTGATTTAATCCGATGTAATGTTTTTTGAAGGACTCGCGGAACATTAGAGCTATTTGTTTCTCTAACCTACGGATTTTTAAGTTGAATTTCTAAAATTGAAAAAGACCTCAGTGATTTTATTGCTCAATGGACTCTTCTACTTTATCCATCTTGTCTTCTGAAAAGGAACCAGAAGTTGCGTATACAATCTTGCCGTTAGGATCAAGAACAAAGAAGTATGGAATGTCTTTCTTTTCAAAGTCAAGCGCTTCTTTATAAGTTTTGAGTTCTCCTTTATAGAAAAGTATGTACGGTAGCAACTGAGGATCCATGTTTTTAGAAGCCTTTCGCTTTGCGGTTCCAGTGGCGGCGGCGTTTATCCCAGTGAACATGGGCACGAAGTAAACATTAACATCGTAACCCATTCCGGCCATGAGCCCGGTAGCCTTCTGCACAAATTTTGAGAAAACGGGTTCGAACCATGTGTTAAGCTCGTCTTCTGATTTCTTGGAGTACGCAAGTCCAAGCAGTGTATATTTTCCCTTCACATCAGCCGGCAACACAACCTTTTTATCATCAACGGTTTGAGTTTCCATGAGGGGAAATGTTTTTCCAATCACCTGTGCGGTTGAACAATCTACAATCATCACGAAGAAGGCGATCAGAAATAGGGATTTCATAAGTTAGAATTTGATAGTTCAATTTACATAAAAGCATGAACGCTGGTCGTCAGTCCGGCAGGAGATCCTGTTACTCAACGAAAAAAACCGAGGTTTAATATTCATGAAGAATCAACAATTGAGTGGGTAATTGTTAATTTAACAAGCAAAGGAAGGGCCAACCTTTCATTTAAAGCAACGTTTGATTGATATGCTCAGTCTTATCGTATAAACCAGTCTCATGAAAATAGGAATCGTTATCATTTTCTGTCTGATTTGCTTTCACCTTCCAGGTCAGACCCCCAGAGTTGATCAGGCGAAAAAACTTTATGAGGCAAAGAAATTTGCAGAGGTGATTCAACTCTTAAAACCTGTCGATGATGATGAGAAAGATTACCCGGCAGCTCAGTATTATTTAGGCCGTGTTGCTTTTGATAAGAAAGAGTACGACGATGCTGCTGATTACTTTTCAGAAGCTTCTGATGAAGATCAAACGAAGGCAGAATATTTCACCTGGCTTGGAAACGCGTATGGAAATATTGCCCGCGATGCCAATGTGATGAGGCAAGGAATCCTTGCACCGAAAATGAGAAATGCATGGGAGAAGGCCATTACGCTCGACTCTAAAAATATTGATGCACGCAGCTCCCTGATACAATATTATACCCAGGCACCGGGGTTTATGGGCGGCAGCTTTGATAAGGCAAAAGAGATGGCGAATCAGATTATGAAACTGAATCCTGCCCAAGGTCATCTTCAGATGGGCAATATTCTGGTTTCAGAGAAGAAGATTCCTCAAGCTGAAAAAGAATTTATTGAAATGGTAAAGATCGATCCGCTTTATGTTACGGGACTTGCTAACTTCTACCTTAATCAAAAGCAATACGACAAAGCCTTCTCCTTGTATGAAGAAAAAATAAAGCAGAACCCGGATGATTATGCTGCCATCTATCAATATGGAAGATTGAGTGCATTATCGAATCAACGACTTGATCGTGGAGAAGAGTATTTGAAAAAATACATGACCTATACACCTAAACAAAATGAGCCATCAATAGCAGCAGCCAACATGCGCATGGGACAGATCATAGAGAAAAAAGGAAACAAAGCAGAGGCGAAGAAATATTATGAAACGGCATTAAAAGGTGATGCTACTTTAAAGGATGCTCAGGATGGCCTTCAACGAACATCGAAATAGAATTGAATGGAAATATCTGTAAAGAAAGCCGATCGCATTGCAGTTATTGATGTATTGCGCGGGTTTACATTGCTCGGCATTATACTCGTACACTTTACAGAACAGTATTATGCAGGCCAGGCACCCAAGTCACATGAGAACTTTACAAATCATATAGTCTCGGATCAGATTGTATCATTTATAATTGGTCTTCTGATCTCTGGAAAATTTTTTATGATTTTCTCCTTCCTGTTTGGATTGAGCTTCTTTATTCAATTTCACAGAAGTGAACAACAAGGATCTTTTGTGATCAGATTTGCATGGAGACTTTTAGTTTTGTTTGGCATAGGTCTTATCCATTCATTGCATTACCGCGGTGACATCCTGACAATCTATGCTGTTCTTGGATTGATCTTACTGATCTGTTACAAGCTACCGGATAAGATTCTATTGATTGTAGCATTTTTATTGGTTTTCAATGTTCCCTCCATATTGGTAAGGACAGTAGCACTTATTAATCCTGAATCATCATCTTCTTCATTTTTTAATGCTGATCAGAGTACACTCGAAGCATATTACTCAACTTTGAAATCCGGATCATATCTGGAAATTCTCAAAGCAAACTTCTATGAGCTTAAGGGCAAGTATGATTTCCAGATGGAGTCAGGAAGAGCTTACATCACCCTGGGATTATTTTTATTGGGACTCTATGTTGGCAGAAAGAACATTTTTCAGGACACATTATTCTTTAAGAAACTCATTCGCTATAGTCTTTGGGCAATGTTGGGCTGCGTCATATTCGCGCTGGCATTCTTTGGAGGAACGCAAGCCTTGGGTATAGAGCTGAAGATGCCAGCGCAATGGCTGATAGGTGGAGCAATAGTTGATTTTTTCAATGCTGCACTCGCAGCAATCTATGTTGGACTGATTGTCACGCTCTTTCAAAAGGAAAAGTGGAACAAGAGGCTGATGAATTTTTATGCCGTTGGACGAATGGGACTTACAACTTACCTGATGCAAACTTTGATTGGAATAATCCTCTTCTTTTCAATTGGTTTTAGTCTTTTAGGTGAAATCGGAACGACCGCCTGCGCGGGCATAGCCATCGTCGTTTTCATACTGCAAATTGCATTTAGCAATTATTGGCTGAAAAGATTTCATTACGGTCCGGTTGAGTGGCTTTGGAGAAGCCTGACATATCTGAAAATCCAGTCTTTCAGAAAATAATCATATTCGTAATCACGGGAATTTTCATTGCATTTTGATTGGCGTCAGCGACCTTTGGATTCAGAATCGCCATATGAAATCATATTTTTTAAAGCTTTATCAGTATAACGCCTGGTCAAATCAACGAGTCCTTAATTGCATTCAGCGCCAGAATGTTAATGATGAGAAGATTTTTTCTTTAATGGGTCACATTGTCGCAGCTCAGTTTTTGTGGCTGCATCGCATTAAAGGACTTGCACCGCCTGACGTCAAGCTTTGGGGAACTTACACGCTTCCTCAACTCATCAAACTGGCAGAGGATGCAGGCAAGCAATGGCTTGAATTTGTTGAATCAACGGAAGATTTTAACAGAGAACTTACCTACACAAACTATGTAGGGGATCACTACACGAATAACGTAGAGACGATCATGATTCATTTGGTGAATCACTCGAGCTATCACCGTGCCCAAATTGCAATGCTGTTACGTCAAAAAGGATTTGAACCTGTTAATACAGATCTGATTACTTATGATCGTGTGATCAGGGGACAGTGGAAGGATTAGCGGATACTATTCCCACAGAATCGTCCCATCCATTTTATACCAGGCAGGATACATGGGCAGATGAATTTTTTCTACTTCGTTTCGCTTAACTTTTAAAGTAGGGGTGAGTAATCCGTTATCAATCGTCCACTCTTGTTTCATGATAACGGCTTTTGCCAATCGCTCGAAAGATTCAAGTACGGTATTGGTTTGCTTAAGAGTGACTTCAAGACTTTCAGTAAGCTCTTCTTTTGTTTTTATTTTTCCGATAGCGGATAGCGTGATCAAAGCGATGGGCTGCGGCACTCCACTTCCAACCACGCACACCTGCTCGACATAGGGATTTGCCAATAACTTCATTTCAATAGCAGCAGGAGCAATAAATTTTCCTTTATCTGTCTTGAACTGATCTTTCAGTCTTCCGGTAATGGTAAGAAATCCATTCTGATCAACCATTCCTTTATCTCCTGTTCTGAAAAATCCACCGGTTGTAAAAACAGATGCAGTAGTTTCGGGATCTTTATAATAGCCAGTCAATAATGCACCATGTTTCATCAGGATCTCTCCTTCATCACTGAATTTACATTCAACACCTTCCCATGCGCGGCCTACTGTGCCGTATTTTAAATGCTCACCATGATCGCCGTGTGAATAGCCACAGTTTTCAGTCATACCATATACCTCATGAATGTTAATTCCGATCGTTTGATACCACTTTAGTAACGAAATTGGTATTGGTGCCGCACCACAAACTATTTTTTTTGCACGATTCAGCCCAAGTTTTTTCTGAATGAAATTCTTCATCAGTCCATTGATGATGGGAATGGATAGAATTATATTCAGTTTCTTTTGGGGAAGTTTGCCAAGAATACCCTCCTGAAATTTTGCATAGATCCTTGGGACCCCACCAAACATAACGGGTTTCACCTCACTAAGATTTTGTGGAAACTTCTCCAATGATTCAGCGAAAGCGATATTACTTCCAGAATATAGAACCGCTATTTCTATATACGCCCGTTCAGCAATGTGTGCCAATGGAAGATAAGAGAAGAAAGGATAGGCTTTATCAACACCAAAACTTTTGATAGCAGATTTACCGAAAAAATCCATCGCTCCAAAAGTTAACATCACTCCCTTCGGCGTTCCGGTTGTTCCGGAAGAATAAATAATCGTTGCGAGTTTATCTGAAGAAGGAAGAGTGCTTTCCGTCATAGCTGGTTGTGTTATCAACTCTTCCCAAAGCATACCTTCACCCGGCCCATAGACTGGGAATGAAATTTTCTTAATGGATTCAGGAATTCCGGGACGCTGTTTGGGATAATCATCAAGCTTGCCAACAAAAACCACCTTGGCTTCGCTATGCTCGAGAACGTAATTCACAGCTGAAGCAGAAAGAGAGGGATAGATAGGTACAGAAATATGGCCCGCCATCCATATAGCAAGATCCGCCATTATCCAGTGGGCGCAATTTTTCGAGAGAATGGCGACATTGCTTCCCGGAAGAAGATTCATTGCCTTTAAGCTTGCTGCGATCCTCCTGATCTCATTTCCCGCTTTCGCGAAAGAATATTCATGCCATTGACCATCGATGGGTTGCCTTAGGAAAAGATTGTCAGGCGTTGTTCTCTCCCAATGATAGAATTTCTCAAGTGGATTGGAATTCATGAATGATCTTCTGAATGTTAATGTTAATTTTAATCGCTTGAATTTCCTAAAAGCGATTAATAATGTCATCTACCCCAAAAAAGCTGTTTCTCCTGGATGCGTACGCGCTGATCTATCGTGCTCACTTCGCCTTTACCAAAAATCCACGCATTAATTCTAAAGGAATAAACACTTCGGTTCCGTTTGGATTTACCAACACATTGTTGGAAGTGCTTCAAAAACAAAAGCCAACACATATTGGCGTTGCCTTCGATACGAAAGCCAAGACCTTTCGTGATGAGATATTTAAAGAGTACAAAGCAAACAGGCAGGAGACTCCGGAAGACATACGATCAGGAATTCCAAAGTGTAAAGAAATCATAAAGGGTTTCAATATTCCAATTCTCGAAATGGATGGGTACGAAGCAGATGATGTTATCGGAACACTGGCTACTCAGGCTGCCACCCAAGGCTTCCAGGTATTCATGATGACGCCTGATAAAGACTTTGGACAGCTTGTGAAAGAAAATGTTTTTCTCTACAAGCCTGCTTATATGGGCAACTCAGTTGACATCATGGGGATGAAAGAAGTTTGTGAGAAGTGGGACATTGACAATGTTTCACAGGTTATAGAAATCCTCGGCCTGCAGGGAGATACTTCTGATAATATTCCTGGAATTCCTGGTGTTGGACCAAAGACTGCAGCAGATCTGATCAAGAAGTATGGAACGATTGAAAATATAATTAAGAATGTTGGTGAGTTGAAGGGAAAATTAAAGGAGCGGGTTGAGCAATTTGGTGAACAGGCAATCCTTTCAAAAAAACTGGCAACGATTATTCTGGATGTTCCGGTAGAGTTTCATGAGGAGAATCTTAGATACACAGGTCCAAATGCGGATATGCTTAAGCCTATTCTGGAGGATCTTGAATTTAAAACTATGATTCCACGAGTGTTCTCAGCAAACACTCAACCCGGAGGTGTCGCATCGACTTCTGCGCCAACAGTTGCTGCAGCAGCACCATCTTCTGGCTCACAGCAACTCTCCATGTTTGGTGGAGCTCCAGCTGCCGCAGTAGAAACGGAAACAAAGAATCTCAACGCAGATAATGTCAGGTACAAACTTGCAGATACTCCGAAATTAAGAAAGGAACTGGCTGAAAAATTACTCGAGCAGACCGAGTTTGCAGTAGAAACAGTTACTGATGAAGAAACGAATTTTGATTTTATCCTGACAAATCTTGCTTTCTCATTTGTAGCGGGAGAAGCCTGGATGATTCCCGTTAGTCAATCAGGAGTTGAGATTAAAGATTTTAAAGAGGCGTTTGAAAACGAGAAAATAAAAAAATCAGGACATAATATTAAAAGCTCAGTGCTGGTATTGAAGAAGTACGGTGTTGAAATGAAAGGTGTTTTATTTGATACGATGCTTGCGCATTATCTGATCGAACCTGAAGCATCGCATGATTTGGGTATCATCTGCAATCAATACCTCGGATATCAATTACAAACCGAAGGTTCGGAAATTAACCTGATGTGTGAACGCGCAGATCAGATACTACAACTCAAGAAAAAACTTATCAGTGAACTCGAACAAAGACGCCACTCATTATTATTAAGAGATGTTGAGATGCCATTGGTCAGCGCTTTAGCAACAATGGAAGCGGAGGGAGTAAAGGTAGATGAGGAGGCACTGAAGAAGATGTCGGATGGTCTGAAATCAGATCTTGACAAACTTCAGAAAAGCATTTTTAAACTGGCAAGATCTGAGTTTAATATTGGTTCACCCAAGCAATTGGGAGAGGTGCTGTTTGATAAAATGAAACTGATTGATAAGGCAAAGAAAACCAAGACGGGTCAGTATGCTACTGGTGAAGATGTGCTTCAGAAGCTTGCCGATGAACATGAGATCGCAAGAAAGATCCTTGAGTATCGTGAGTATGAAAAATTGAGATCTACTTACGTTGATGCGTTGCCAAAAATGGTGAGCAAGACGGATGGAAGAATACATTCTGACTTCAGACAAGCTGTCGCTGCAACAGGAAGACTAAGTTCCAACAATCCCAATCTGCAGAATATTCCGATTCGCACAGAGAAGGGAAGATTAATCCGGAGTGCATTTGTCCCCCGCGACAAGAACTTTTTATTTATGTCTGCCGATTATTCGCAGATTGAATTACGTATTGCTGCTTCGTTTGCAAAGGACGAGATTATGATTGAAGCATTCCGCAACAAGCGGGACATTCATACCACTACGGCTGCCAAAGTATTTAAAGTTGAATTGAGTAAGGTCACACCAGATATGCGCCGTAAGGCAAAGGAGGTGAACTTTGGAATTCTATACGGAAGTACTGCTTTTGGTCTTTCGCAGAATCTGAATATTTCAAGGACGGAAGCAGCAGAAATCATTGAATCATACTTTAAGGAATTCTCCGCGATCAAACGCTATATGGATGATTCGATTAATGAAGCAAGGGAAAAAGAATACGTAGAAACTATTTTAGGCCGCCGTCGCTATTTGCGCGACATTAATTCAAGAAATATTACCACACGCGGTTTTGCAGAACGAAATGCGATCAATGCACCTATCCAGGGAAGCGCAGCAGACATTATAAAAATAGCGATGATCAATATTCATCGGTGGTTGCAAAAGGAGAAGCTGAAGAGTAAGATGATTCTTCAGGTGCATGATGAATTGGTGTTTGATCTTCATAAGGATGAGCAGGCGATTGTGAAACCCAAAGTAATTGAGTTGATGAAGTCTGCTGTGATTCTTGATGTTCCTATGGAAGTAGAGGTAGGTGTGGGTAAGAACTGGTTGGAGGCGCATTAACCCCCTGAAAAACCCCTAGCAAGTGAAATATTTTTTTTCCTACCTTTGAATTAAATTTTTAATACTTAATAAAATGAAAGAAGGAACAGTAAAATTCTTCAATGACGCCAAAGGATTTGGGTTCATTAAAGAAACAGGCAGTGGTACCGAGTACTTTGTACACATCTCAGGATTGTTGGTAGACACACTAAAAGAAAATGATGCAGTAACTTTTGAACTGAAAGAAGGAAAGAAAGGACTGAATGCAGTCAACGTTCGGTTAAAGTAATATCGCTCAGTTAAGAAGCCCCGTTGTGAGAAATCGCAGCGGGCTTTTTATTTGGAGAAATTGATAATTACCTTCACTATAACATATTGAATATGAAAGTGATTATTCTCCTCTTATTCAATTTTCTCTGGACTCAGTCGCAACTGTTCACCGGAACATATGAGTTTAAGTCAGAAGAACCGTCTGAAAATCATTACATCGTACTTACCAGCGGCGAAGGAAAACTCAAAGGCAAGTATTACGGAAGTGAGGATGGAAAGGGACATGGTATATTCTTTTACAAAGCTGACCTTTCCAATATCAGGCTCTTTGCGAATGGTAATATCGAATTTGAAATAGGAGAAAGGGTTTTGTTTGAGAAATCTCTCTTTACTGTAAAGAACACTTCTCCGCAATCAGCGATCGGTAACTCCAGAGATCCATTGCGATATAAAGGAACAATTGCAGGCAACAAGATCACACTTATATGCCAATCTGAAAGTGATGAGTGCTGGAAAGAAGAACTGGTGTTCCTGAAAATAAAGTAAGTTCTTTTAGATTTTTACTAGATTTTTCCGCGTTCAACGAGAACTTCTCTTCTGAGCTTTTTAATCCTGGCCGTGATGGACGGAATGTGCTCTTGTTCAACAGAACGGACAATATTCTTGAATTCGGAAGGCTGTGAAAGGTTTGGATACTTCTTCATCAGATCATAAATGGCTTGCAAGGAATTCACACGCACCAACTTGCTTTCATTGGGATTTACAATCCAGTATCGGAGCTTCGCCCAGATCATTCTGAACTCACTTTCATTTAAAGAAAATCTCGTAACCAAATGAGCGAGATGCCACTTCAGCTCAGTGTTGGGATGATCCAATATAAGTTCAATGAGTTTATGCTGATGTGGAATTAGAAATTCCGGAAAGGATTGTGTGATTTTTTCGACACTATCAGCTGCCTTCATTGCAACATTTCGTTCGTGATGAAACATCAGGGGGAATCAAAACATCAAAATCTGTTTGAGTTCTGACAATGAAAGCCACTTCGTCAGGATGCATAACCACCCGTAAATCCCCTTTTTTCACTGTTTTTGCAAAGTCTTTCATGCATCTAATGTGTTCTAAAATCATGCCAGTAGAGATGATTTCGTTTCTGAAATTGATTTCTTCTGAAAAATGAAACAAATAGTTCATGGTGTTCGTAAACTGCAGGTATGAAGACAAATCTCGAAGGATTTGAGGAGCTAGTACTCCTTACAATCGCCACACTGGGTGAAGAAGCTTATGGAGTTTCTATTAAGGAAGCTCTTGAATTGTATAGTAAGCGTGAAACAAGCATGGGAGCACTGCACTCAACGATGACACGACTGGAAGAGAGTGGGTTGTTGAAATCCTGGACCGGAGGCGCTACCAACGAACGTGGAGGGAGAAGCAAAAGATACTATGAACTAACGCGAGACGGTAAAGCAGCATTAACACAGGCAAAAAATCTGAGAAATGAACTTTGGAATCTTTCAAAAGTTAAACTCTCATACTGATCGTGAACCATCCTCCTAAATTTGCCTCGTGGTTGTTTGATTGGTATTGCAGGCATGCCAATGTTGAAGATTTGCAGGGCGATCTTGAAGAGCTTTTCTATCATAACATCAAAAACAAATCACTACGAAAAGCACGACTTCTCTATTGGAAGCAAGTCATCTCACTTATTTTCTCTTATGCAATTCGTAGACGAAAGAGAAAGACTATAAAAGCACAGAATTCCCTTTCCAATCAAATGGCCATGCTGCAGAATTATTTTGTTGTAGCATTGAGAAATCTTCAGAAGCAAAAATATTTTGCCATTATAAATATTGGAGGACTCGCAATAGGGATGTCGATCAGTCTCCTGATCATTGGATTCATAACTTATTTATCAAGCTATGATTCTTTTCATATCAACAATAAGAACATTTATCGGATTATCACCAATCGTACGGAGGGACTTGAGACATTTGAATATGCAACAGCACCAGTGGCGATTGCGGATAGGATACAGCAGGAGTATAATGCGATAGAACGAATCAGCCGAATCAATTCGTCTTTTAGTGGTGAAGTTGTAATTGATGAAAAAGCGATACCGCTCGGTGGATATTTTGCAGAGCCTGAATTTCTTAAAATCTTTACTTATCCCCTGGCATCTGGAAATTCCGAAACTGCTTTGAACAGACCTAATCAATTGTTGCTCACGGAAGCTTCAGCTGAAAAACTGTTTGGTGATGAAAATGCTCTTGGTAAGGTTGTTCAGATAAAAGGAATTGGTGATTTAGAGGTGACGGGAATTCTACGGGAACCCCCAAAAAATTCTCACTTTGAATTTGAAGTTCTTGTTTCTTATTCCACGATCACTAATCAACAATTATTACGATCAGAAAGATGGAGCGACTATCCCCAGGAGTATGTTTACTTCTCACTGAATGAAAAACAAACTGTTGACGATCTAAAAAAGTATCTCAGCAAAGTCTCAAAGAACATTTACCCAAGCAACGGTATTAATGTAAGCTTTGATATTCAGAAGCTGAACGACATTGCTCCTGGTCCGCAGTTACGCAGACAAATCGGTCGTGACTGGGATTATATTGGAATCACAGTGTTTGCGATTCTGGGCTTGCTGATTCTATTGCCTGCCTGTTTCAATTATGCCAATATTTCTATCGCGCGTGCGATGAGGCGGGCCAAAGAAATTGGATTGAGAAAATCCCTTGGAGGATTACGGAATCAGATTTTTCTCCAATTTATAACAGAGACAGTTGTCGTGTCCATGATTGCTTTGGCTTTGGCCTGTGTGATCTACGTTATGATCCGGAAGGAGTTTCAGTCGATGATGGTAAATGGTTCAGATCTTGATTTGAGCCTTACACCTTCGATGATTTTATACTTTTTCGGCTTTGCTCTCTTTACTGGCTTTGCAGCAGGAGGCATTCCCGCATTTTATTTTTCCAGACTCAATCCTATTCAGGCTTTGAAAAGTCAGGCGAGCATGAAACTGCTTTCAGGGACAAAAGTCAGAAAAGGATTAACGATTATTCAGTTTGTTATTTCATTCTCATTTATCATAGGCTTAGTTGTCTTCGCTAAGCAATACCGGTACACCATGAATTTTGACATGGGATTCCAAAAGGAGAGTATCCTGGATGTAACATTGGCAGATGTCGATCCGGATATCTTTAATTCAAAGTTTGCATCGATGTCTTCCGTGAATGATATTTCTTATTCATCAAATCTTCCCGGAATTTCTTATTCTGAAATCGAAGTTCATCAGCAGGGATCAGATGATTCTACAGAAGTTGCTCAGATATTTGTGGATAGTCGATTTATTCCAAATTTTGGACTAAAGCTGTTAGCTGGGAAAAACTTTACAGACAGTGATAAGACGTATGAAAGATACATTATAGTAAATGAAGAATTTCTTAAACACTATGCCATCAGTAATCCATCTGATGCATTGGGCAAGGTTTATAAGGTTGACAGCATCGAACTTGAAGTGATTGGTGTGGTAAAGAATTTTAATTATGCTAATCTCCGTTTACCAATAAAGGAATTTTTCTTTCGCTGCAATGAGGATCAATTTAAATACGCTAATCTCAAGGTCTCTTCCAATGATATGTTTTCGACATTGACGAACATGGAGTCGACATGGAAGGAATTTGATACAGAAGAAAAATTTCAGGCACACTTCTTTGAAGATGAAATAGCTGAATCCTATGAAACGTATATCACTTTATTGAAGATTATTGGCTTCTTAGGATTACTGGCAATTTCAATCTCATGTCTCGGATTGCTTGGGATGGTAGTTTATACTGCTGAGATAAAAACCAAGGAAGTTGGCATCAGGAAAGTAATGGGAGCAAGCAGCGCAAGCATAACACTCCTTCTTTCAAAGGATTATTTGAAGCTGATGTTGATCGCATCCATGATTGCAGTACCTATAACCTGGTTCTTGTTTGAACAAATGCTGAAAGGCATTCAGTATTATCGTGTAAGCATTGATGCTATTGATGTAGTAATCAGCCTGTTTATTATGCTTGCTCTGGGATTAGGAGCAATCGCCACTCAAACATTAAAGACAGCAGCTACAAATCCAGCAGACACTTTGAAGTATGAGTGAGAGTGATCAATGCGATTAACTCTCCATTTCCCTTAACAGGAGTTTGTATTGATTGAGCGGGTCTTTAAAACGTTTCTTGTTTTCAAAGAAAAGGGAGATCACAAAGAGCAGAATCCATATGGAGAAAAGGGAACCAGCTACAATTAAATTGTCTTCCGGCCTTCCAATCATAGATAACCGGAATATTATAAAAACAATAACAAAGCAACTCACAGGAACACTTATCAATTCAAATCTTTTTTTGAATTTAAAAAATTCGGACAGGGTCATGTATTGCATCTGAAGATTACCCGACAGATCCATTGAGGAGTGATTATTCACGAAAGCCTTGAATTTCTTTAATTGAATAAAAGTGAAGGGCGAATACAGCAGGATTGTGATCAGACTTATAAGCATAGTCTCCGGATCACCCCAGAATCTTATAAAAAGGTGTAACATGAAAGCATAGATGAGAATCTGATAAGCGAATGACGCCCAGAAATACTCCATTAGAATTTTTCTCTCTTTTTTCATTCTGGACAGAATGGTTCTTCCAAGAGAGTCTTTATCCATAATAATCTGATAGTCTTTTTTCGCTGTGTCAGTGTTCCAGATATTCTGAATGTTTTCAAATGATTCCATAAAATTTACTTAATGCGTTTTAACCTTTCCTCAAGCACTTTTTTTATCCTCACAATCTTTACGCTGACGTTTGATTTGGTAAGTCCTGTAATGGCAGCGATCTCATCATAACTATTTTGTTCCAGGTACAGGAAAATAATTGCCTTGTCAATCGCATTTAAAGTATTGATGCTGTCATATAACAGTTCAGCCTTGTCCTCTTGCGGTATCTCGGAGATTTGATGATAAGCATCCTTTAATTTTTCTTTTTCAGGGATCTTATTGATTTTCCTGATATGAGTAAGCGCTGTATTCAGGGCAACTTTATACATCCACGTGGAGAATTTTGACTCACCCTGAAATTTTCCATAGGATTTCCATAATTGATACATAATTTCCTGAAACACATCGTCACGTTCATCTTTGTCTCTAAAATAGATACGACAGATTTTGTGAACGACCCTGATATTCGGATTCAGCTCGCCGAGAAACTTATCTCTGGAGTCTGACATAACTGCTATTCAAATTCATAAACGATTAGTAGCAAAAGGGGATTAAAAACTACAGAAAGCAAGGTAAATATTCTGTAAATTTGGAATAGACCTCTCCCTTGAGTAAAATCTGCCCCAACAATTCATAAGACAGGAGTTTAAATCCTTTGATAATATTCTAACTAATATATACTGATGGGTAAGTGCAGCTTTTTCCTGATTTTACTTATGGCAGCTACATCATGGCTACAGGCGCAGTCACTCAAGGTGATGAGCTATAATATAAGATATGATAATGGTGGCGACGGGATTAATCAGTGGTCAAACCGTAAGGAAAAAGTTGCTAAAATTATCCGAGAGAATAATCCCGATCTCATTGGACTTCAGGAGGCTCTTGATCATCAGCTGAAGGAGTTGTTGGTTTTGCTTCCGGATTACACATCTTATGGTGTAGGTCGTGATGACGGGAAAGAAAAAGGGGAGTTCTCTGCAATTCTTGTTCGCCACTCAAGATTCGGTGTGATAAAAGACAGTACGTTTTGGCTTTCTGAAACACCAGACATCGCAGGAAGCAAAGGCTGGGATGCTCAATTGCCCCGTGTTGCGACCTGGACAGAGCTTTATGATAGGGACAATAAGAAAGAGATTCTGTACATCAACACGCATTTTGATCATGTAGGTAAACAGGCCAGAACAAACAGTGCCATATTGATCAATGATTTTCTTGCTGACCATTACAAAAAGAAGAACCTTGTGCTGGTCATGAGCGGAGACTTGAATGTGGAACGTGACACAGAAGCTTTCAAAGTATTGACAGAAACCAAACTGATGCTTGACTCCAAACCTGAAGATGATCATCATCCAACCTTTTGCGGATTTGAGGTAAGCAATACTAAATGTGTTGCAATCGATTATATCTTCCATAGTAAGGAAGCGTATGTGAAATCCTATTATGTACTTCGAGACAATGATGGAAAGAATTATCCATCTGACCATTTACCAGTTATAGCAGAACTCGAGTTTATTGAAAAGAATTAGAGCAATTCAATCATAACCCTTACCATCAATCAAAATCCTTCAATATGAAAAGAATCATTCTTATTGCTGTTGTTATCCCTTTGATCATGACGCGATGTACAACCAAAAAAGAAACTACAGAGAACACTCCCGTTACACTAGATAGTTTGCTGCATCAGTATTATGAAGAGAGACTAAAGTTGTTTCCGTTGGAAGCTACTATGACTGGAGATGATCGTTACAATGATTTACTTCCTAACGATATGACCTTTGAATACAGGAAGAAGGTAACGGATTTCTTTATTCACTATCGGGATACTCTTGTGAAAATTGAGAGAAGCAGGCTTTCTGAAAATGATCAGATGAGTTATGATGTTTTGTTGTGGGATTGCGACATAGCAATTGAGGGTAGTAAATTCAAAGACTACTTTTTACCACTCAATCAAATGGGCTCAATGGCTTTGTTCATCGGTCAGGATGCGGGTGGTACGAGTGTGCAGCCGTTTAAAACTGTGAAAGACTATGACAATTGGTTGTCGCGTCTGGATTCTTACACGGTGTGGTGTGACAGTGCCATTGTTAATATGAAGAATGGAATGAATCATGGGTACATTCTTCCTACGAAGCTTATTGAAAAAGTTATCCCTCAGATTTCCGCATTTGATCACGGCCCTGCAAAAGATCATTTGTTTTATTCACCCATAAAAAATATTCCATTGGACTTCTCATCAAGTGATAGAGATAGACTTGCAAAGGCGTATGAAGATATTATTCAGAGTAAGATCATTCCGGCTCATAAAAAACTGAGAGAGTTTCTGGAAACAGAATATTTGGCGGGAGGAAGAACAACATCCGGCATTGATGCTATTCCGGAAGGCAGAAAGTATTATGACTATCTGATCAAGATGCACACAACTACAACAAAATCTGCTGATGAGATATTTTCATTAGGACAAAGTGAAGTGAATAGGATCAGTAAAGAGATGGAAGCGATAAAAGATCAGGTTGGATTTAAAGGTGATCTTAAATCTTTCTTCAATCATCTTAGAAAAAAGAAGGAATTGATGCCCTTCAAAAAGCCGGAAGAAGTCATTGCGAACTTCAACGCTATCCATGAGAAAATGAAACCGAATCTTATCAAGCTGTTTGATAAGAAACCAAAGACTCCTTTTGAAGTCAGAAGAACAGAGGCGTTCCGTGAAGCAACGGCAAGTGCAGAGTACAGTTCCGGATCTCATGACGGAACGAGGCCTGGAGTATTTTATGTACCAATTCCGAATGTTTTGGAATATAATATGCTATCCGATGAGGACCTCTTTCTGCATGAGGCCATTCCTGGTCACCACTATCAGATATCATTACAGCAGGAGAATACCACGCTTCCTGAGTTCAGAAAAATTCCGAATTATGGATCTTATGTAGAGGGATGGGCGCTTTACACTGAATCGTTGGGTAAAGAACTCGGGCTTTATGATGATCCATATCAGTATTTTGGAATGTTGAGTGGTGAAATGCATCGGGCCATCAGATTGGTTGTGGATGCAGGTATTCATACTCAGGGATGGACGCGTGAACAGGCAATTCAGTATTCTCTGGATCATGAGGCCGAAACAGAACAAAGCATTGTTGCAGAGATAGAAAGGTATATGGCGATCCCGGGGCAGGCATTGTCTTATAAAATTGGTCAATTGAAGATCCGCGAGTTGCGAACAAAAGCAGAGAAAGAGCTGGGGGATAAATTTGACATTGCTCAATTTCACAATCAGGTTTTGGATTCTGGAAGTATTCCATTGAAAATACTGGAAGATAAGATCAATCGCTGGATTGAAACCGTAAAGAAATCTTAACAATTGATAACATAAACGTGTATTATGATCATGGAAGAAAATGGAAGAAGAGAATTCATCACGACAGTAACAAAAGCTCTTGGTGCCTCTGCTGTAATTCTATCACCCGCAGTTGGAATGGCCAGAAGTGTTTGGGAGAATGAGAATTCTTTCACGGTACAACAGATCATGGATCTTATAATCAAAGAGATTCCGGGTGCTCCTTTCAAGGATACCGTTGATACATTAAAGTCGGGTTCGCCTGATCAAATAGTTACCGGGATTGTATCCACCAGTTTTGCAACAATTGAGATCATTGAAAAGACAGCGAAACTGGGCGCAAATTTTATTATTACACACGAACCAACTTTCTATACCCATAGAGACGAAACAGAATGGCTGGAAAGCAATCCGGTATATCAGTATAAACGTGATCTGTTAAAGAAGTATAACATTGCTGTGTGGCGTTTTCATGACTACTGGCATTCATATGTTCAAGACGGAGTACAAACAGGTGTTCTGACAACACTGGGTTGGGAAAAGTTTGCTGATAAAAATGAGCTTCATACGGTGACATTGTCTCCAACCTCTATGAAGAAAATAGTTAGCCACGTAAAGGCTAAGCTTGGAATAAAGATGGTAAGAACAATTGGTGACCCTTCACAGATATGTAAACGGGTCGCGCTCTTTCCTGGTGCGGCAGGAGTGAAGCGACAAGTAACGTGGCTTGAAAAGATCAAACCTGATGTTTGCATTGTAGGTGAACTCAGTGAGTGGGAGTTAGGAGAATACATCCGTGATGCCAGATCCAAAGGCGAAAAAATATCATTGATTGTTTTAAGTCATGCAGTAAGCGAAGAACCTGGCATGCGGAGACTGGTTACATGGCTCGAGCCAAGAATTCCCGGAATTAAAGTGACGCACGTTCCAGCGATGAATCCTTTTTCATTTATGTAATTTGGATTCATCCGTTTATGTTCTTCACAATGCATTCGGCATGAACTCTGGAATTTTCTATAAACCATTTCCCTGTCCTTAGTCCACCGCACACAACTCCAGCGAGGTATAGACCCGGAACGCTTGACTCCATTGTCTTTTCATTATAGACGGGAGTGTGATCAACATCGTTCTGAAATTTAATACCGCAATCCTCCATGAATTTAAAAGGAGGCTGATATCCGGTCATTGCCAAAACAAAATCATTTTCAAGAGTTACGATGCCAGTTGGTGTTTCAATCTCAACGGTTGTAGGTGTGATTTTTTTTATTGTCGAGTTGAAATAGGATTTGATAGTCCCCTCCTTGATGCGGTTTTCCATATCAGGCTTGACCCAATATTTCACATTTTCACGAATTGCAGATTCCCTTATTACCATCGTCACTTCGGCGCCCTTTCTCCAGGTTTCCAACGCTACGTCAACAGCAGAGTTAGCAGCACCTACCACGACGATCTTCTGCCGAAAGTAAGGATGAGGTTCATCGTAATAATGTTTCACCTTAGGAAGATCTTCCCCAGGAACATTCAGCATATAGGGCAAATCATAAAACCCAAGAGCAAGCACGACGGCCTTTGAAGTATATTCACCTTTTGAGGTTTGGATTTCAAACTTTGAATTAATCTTTTTGACTGAAATGACTTCTTCATAAAGATTGACATCCAGCTTCCAGGTCTGACATACACGTCTGTAATACTCCAGAGCTTCTGAACGATTGGGTTTCGGACTATGCGAAATGAAAGGAACTTCACCGATCTCCAACTTATCAGAAGTGGAGAAAAACGTCATGTTTGACGGATAATGATATAGGGAATTGACAAGACAGCCCTTTTCAATAATCCGGCAGTTTAATCCTGCTTTTTTTGCTTCAATGGCACAAGCAAGTCCAATGGGTCCGGCACCGATAATAATGAGGTCAAAATCTTTCATTCTTTTAAGGAATCAATACAGGTTCTAATGGGGAGTTACGCAGATTTCCTCAAAATGCTCAAATATTCCACAACACTTTTTCACATCTCGGAGCTCAAATTCAACAGTTCGGTAATGTTTAATTTAGTCGGAGGAATGTCTGATTTACTTTTGATCCATCAATAAGTCATGGACACCAAAAAGAAAATATTGATCATTGTAGGCATTGCAATAGCTGTCGTCATTGGACTCCAGTCAGGTGTGATGGCCGGTGAATTCCAAAACCTGATTCAATAAGAATGCTCTTAACCACACCATTGGCGTAGTTAAGAGCATTTTATAATTTTTAATATCTCCAACTCTTTGTATCCGCGCCTTTCGGTGCGCTCTCGGAAATTCTTTTCAATATTCTTGGAAGATACATGGTATTATACCTCAGACGTGAAACATAATTTGGATTGTCATGATCACCATTCCAGCAATGTTCTGCACGATCGCCATAATCAACTTCACCTTTATAGAATGGATTGCTTGTTTTCTTCAAAAAGGCTTCCATTTTATAGACAGCATCATTGAGATAATAATTATCCATGTCGCCGCAATAGATGTGAATCTTTCCTTCAAGCTTTGGACCTAAAGTTTTCCAGTCACGTTCAAGAATGTACCGCAGATCATAATTTTCTTTCCAGTAGTCCGCTACACTTTTATCAATCTCTCCAGTTTCTTTATTGAACAACCTTTTTGGATAACCATCATCTCCCATGGGTGAATACACCGCTTCCCAGATATCCCATTGTTCGCCAGAGCGTCCATGTGTACCCAACACTAATTCATAGTGATTATTCTCTTCCATAGTAGCCTGGATTTGTCCCAGATAGTTACGATGAGAGGGTCTCGCCAGCTTCTTGAACTCACTGTCATACCAGTATGCATTCTTGTCTTTATAAATATCGACGAGACAATACGCACTGAAGTCAATCGGATCAGGACATGCGGCAAAGCATCCGTTGAATTCATCAGGATAAAACATTTGAACGGCTAACGCTTCCCAGCCTCCTGTTGATCCTCCATACGTGAAGCGGGCCCAGCCCTGACCTATGCCGCGAAATTTCTTTTCAATCTCAGGCAGGAGCTCATACATAATGGCATCTCCATAAGGTCCCTGACTTGCAGAGTTCACAGCATATGAATCATCATAGTAAGGAGTAGGATGTTGAATCTCCACAACCAGAAACCTCGGAAAATTCTTTCCGGTCCATTGCTTGTAGAAATTATATGCTTCCTGTTTTTCGAATTTCTTATAACCGTAGATGCTGAACCGCTCCGAGTAATCAGAAGTATCCATTTTAGGATCAGGAGGCTCTGTGCTGAATCCTCCAAAGTCAGAAGGAAAATGTCCATGATAGATCATGAGTGGAAATTTCGCATTTGGATGTTCATCAAATCCTTCCGGAATAAGTACGTGTGCACCAATGAATGTTGGTCTTCCCCAGAACTCACTAAGCATCTTGCTCTGAATTTTTATATGCTTTACATATTTGGTGTCTTTGGGCTCTTCGACCGGAGGAATTTTCTGATCCATGACAACTTTAATGGTCTCGCTGTTAGCAGAATCAATTTTTACTTTGAATGGTCGACTATAAAAATTTCCTGGCTTACTATTCCAATGTTGTCCCTCACCCTGATCGGGAGGAAGTTTTACCGTCTTGCCAGCTTTAAGATTGTATGTTTCGTAACGATTAATGAGTGCCTGAACGTAATACTCGCCAGCAGGAATGTTGGCCGTGCTTTTTACTGGAAAACCAAAAGCCGTCGCATCGATGATGATCTCATCTCCGGGTTTCATGCCATCAACGTCTATACCAAAAGCAAGCTGGGTTTTGAGTCCAAATGAAATCTGATTGCGGGGTTCAGATTTATCATTGGTGGCCAGAAGCAGCATTAATCTGCCGTCCTGCGCCTGATCACTCATTTCCTTGGTAAATGAAATGGAGAAATTCGGGCCGATTTTTTTAACATCAGTCGCCTGTTTGCATTGCGAGGCAAAGAGAATGACCAGAAGAAGTAAGGGTAAGGATCGTTTCATGGGTTTTGGAATAAGGTTTCATAAGGTATTTCTAATTAATCTTTAACACAATCAGAGTTAAACGAAAGGCAAAAAATTGATTTAAGAAAACGTTAAAATCGCTACATTCGTCAGATACAAACGATTGAACCGATATGAACCGTCCCTGGCTTAGTCAATACCCTTCTTACATGACTCCTGAAATAACGGAGCCGCCCTTTAATTCACTCGCAGAAATGCTAGAGGGTGCCTGTAAAAAGTATGGTTCTTTACCAGCAGTTGAGAATCTTGATAAGCAGATAAGTTTTACGGAACTAAATGTGCTCGCAACACAGTTCGCTTCATTTCTTCAGAACGATTGCAAATTCAAACCGGGAGATCGTATTGCAATTCAAATGCCTAACCTGCTTCAGTTCCCTGTCGCCATGTTTGGCGCATTGAAGGCAGGACTAATTGTAGTGAACACCAACCCGCTCTATACGCCTCGCGAAATGGAACATCAGTTCAAGGATAGCGGCGCCATTGCTATTGTTATCGTTGCGAACTTTGCTCACAATCTTGAAAAAGTTATTAAGCAAACATCAATAAAGACTGTAATCATCACAGAGATTGGTGACCTGATGGGCGGCTTTAAAAAATTGCTTGTGAATTTTATGGTAAAGAAGGTTAAGAAGATGGTACCCGCTTATAATTTGCCAGGTGCGATTTCATTTTCTTACGCTCTGGAAAAGGGAAAAGCATCAGCTTTTAAACCCGTTGAAGTAAAGAAGACAGACACAGCATTTTTACAGTATACTGGTGGAACAACAGGCTTATCAAAAGGAGCTGAGCTAACACATAGCAATGTAATGTCGAATGTCTGGCAGGTGGAACCGCTTTTGAAGAATACAGGCAAAGGCCCGCTGGTTCCTGGAGATACCGCTGTAATTCCATTGCCGCTATATCATATCTATGCACTTACCGGAATTTTTGTTTTCCTTAACACAGGACTTAACAATCGTCTCATAACAAATCCGCGCGACTTTCAGGGATTTATTAAGATTCTTAAGAAACCTTTTCATACCATGATTGGTGTGAACACGCTATACAACGCATTACTCAATCAACCGAATTTTTCAGACATCAACTTAACTGAAATAAAAGGCTGTAGTGCAGGAGGAATGGCGCTACAAGAAATTGTTTTCAAGAAGTGGTTTGACAGGACAGGTATTACGATCAGTGAAGGATATGGTTTAAGTGAAACATCACCTGTTCTTACTTATCAGATTGCAGGAAGGGAAAGAATGGGAAGCATTGGTATTCCTATTCCGAGTACTGAGATCCAGATGATGGATGATGATGGAAAAGTGGTGCCTATGGGAGAACCCGGTGAATTGTGCGCCAGAGGCCCTCAGGTATTCAAAGGTTATTGGCAAAAAGATAATTCAACTGTTTTTCATACTGGTGGATGGTTTAAGACCGGCGATGTGGCGGTGATGGATGAAGACGGATACATACGCATTGTTGATCGTAAGAAGGACATGATCCTGGTTTCCGGTTTCAATGTTTATCCTAATGAAATTGAAGGAGTAGTAGCAACTCATCCAAAAGTTCTGGAAGTAGCAGCTGTGGGTGTTGCAGATCCATCTTGCGTGGAGGCTGTCAAGATTTTTGTGGTGAAACGTGATGAGTCTTTAACGGAAGAAGAACTGAAGCAATTCTGTAAGGAGAATTTCACTGGCTACAAACGACCGAAATTCATTCAGTTCATTAAAGAACTTCCTAAGACAAATGTTGGAAAGATATTGAGGAGGGCGTTGAGAGAAGAGGTACCAGCTTAATTTCTTAATTCTCCTTTCCGGAAAGGAAATTCATCAGAGCTTTAGCTTGAGATATTCGGCTGTATAACCTTTTCCCTTCTTTGCCATATCTTCGGGTGTTCCTTCAAATACAACATACCCGCCTTTTTTATCACCTGCTTCAGGCCCCATATCAATGATCCAGTCTGCGCACTTGATGATCTCCATATTGTGTTCGATGATAATAACCGAATGCCCCTGATCTACCAATGCGTTGATTGCCGTCAGGAGTTTTGAGATATCATGAAAATGTAAGCCTGTTGTCGGCTCATCAAAGATGAAAAGGATATGACCGTCAGGAGAATTTTTTCCTAAGAACGATGCAAGCTTCACGCGCTGCGCTTCACCACCACTCAATGAGTTTGAGGATTGTCCAAGCTTGACATATCCTAATCCAACATGAAAAAGGGGCTGGATCTTTTCAAAAATTGGTTTTTTATCAGCAAAAAATCCCTGAGCTTCTTCAACGGTCATGTCCAGAATATCCGAAATGTTCTTGCCGTTGTATTCAACTTCAAGAATTTCCTGCTTGAAACGTTTACCATTACAGACTTCACATTTAAGGAAAATGTCTGCCATGAACTGCATCTCGACTTTGATCTCACCTTCGCCTTCACAATTCTCACAGCGACCGCCGTCAACATTGAATGAAAAATGAGACGGCTTGTAACCACGTTGTTTTGCCAAAGCCTGATCTGAATACAATTGACGGATTGTATCATAAGCTTTCACATAACTGATGGGGTTAGAGCGGGAAGATTTTCCAATTGGATTCTGATCCACATACTCCACCTGCGTGATCTTCAATACATCCCCTTCGAGCTTATCATATTTACCCGGGCTTTCAGCAACGGAACCATTCATCCGACCCAAAGCAGGATAAAGAATTTTCTTAACGAGTGTTGACTTACCAGAACCACTGATACCAGTGATCACTGTCAAAGCACCTAATGGAAATTTTACCTTAAGATTTTTGAGATTATTCTCGCGTGCACCACTGACAGTTACTGAGTCCTTCCACTTTCTTCTGATTTTAGGAACGGCAATCTTTTCCTTTCCACTCAGGTAATCTGCAGTGTGTGTTGCTGTCTTTGATGTGATCTCGTTGATGGTTCCCTGGAAAACAAGATGCCCACCATGAGTACCGGCATCCGGACCGATGTCAATGATCTGATCTGCGGCACGCATGATCTCTTCTTCATGCTCCACAACGATGACCGAATTACCAAGATCCCGCAGTGATTTCAGCACTTCTACCATTCGGGCAGTGTCTTTTGGATGAAGACCGATGCTGGGTTCATCAAGGATATACATGGAGCCAACCAATGCACTTCCGAGAGAAGTCGCAAGTTTGATGCGCTGAAATTCTCCTCCTGATAATGAATTTGTAAGACGATTTAACGTGAGGTACCCCAATCCAACCTTCTCCATGTAACCAAGTCGATACTTGATCTCTGTAAGGATACGATCGGCTACTTTTTGATCGTACGTTTCGATTTTTAAAGTCTGAAAGAATGCGAGAGCGTCTTCAATTGGCAACAAGACCAGATCAGTAATGGATGTGTCAGCGATTTTTACATACTGAGCATCTTTACGAAGTCTTGTTCCTCTGCAGTCAGGACATGTTGTCCTTCCGCGATATCGTGAAAGTAAAACACGATATTGAATTTTATAAGTTTTGGATTCGAGGTATTTAAAGAAAGCATGAACGCCTTCAAGATCTTTATTTCCATTCCAAAGAAGATCACGCTCTTCCTGAGATAGTTCATTGTAAGGACGATGAATTGGGAAGTCGAATTTGATTCCTGCTTTTAGCCAGGGCTTTTGAAATTCACCCATCGTTTCCGTTCTCCATGGAGCAATGGCACCTTCATACAATGATAAACTCTTATCAGGTATTACGAGATCTTCATCAATGCCTAAGACTTTTCCAAAGCCTTCGCAAGTTTGACAGGCACCAAAAGGATTATTAAAGCTAAAGAAATTAACAGATGGTTCTGTGAAAGTCATTCCATCCAGTTCGAACCTGTCGGAAAACTTAAGCATATCTTTTCCGTCGATGTAGACATGACAATCACCATGACCTTCAAAGAATGCAGTTTGAACGGAATCAGAAAGCCGGAAGGTAAGATCCTCGTCGCCAGCATTCACAGCAGCGCGATCGATGAGAACCTCAAGATCACCCTCTGTTTTAGCCTTTTTCTTTTTGGGCTCACCTTTTATTGCCGGAGCTGGAGCGAGCAAGTCTTCAATGAATTGCATTTCACCATTTATTAAGACACGAGCGAAGCCCTTGCTTAACAACAAATTCAATTCATCCTCGAGCTTGCGCCCTTTTTGAATTTTCAAAGGACAGGCAATCATGATACGCGTGCCTTCCTTTTGTTTGTTGATCACATCGATCACATCAGAAACAGTATCACGTTTTACTTCACGGCCACTAATGGGAGAATATGTTTTCCCGATACGGGCAAAAAGAAGCTTCAGATAATCATAGACCTCGGTTGTAGTTCCGACGGTAGATCTGGGATTACGGGTATTTACTTTTTGTTCAATTGCAATCGCGGGAGAAACACCTTTGATGTAGTCCACATCTGGTTTTTCCATGCGCCCCAGAAATTGTCGCGCATAAGAGCTAAGACTCTCAACATACATACGTTGTCCTTCCGCGAAAAGAGTATCAAACGCCAGAGAGGATTTTCCAGAACCAGAAAGTCCGGTGACCACAACAAGCTTATTACGAGGTATGGCTACACTGAGGTTGTTCAGGTTGTTGACCCTTGCGCGCTTGATGATGATGAACTTCTTGGGATCGAGATCGTCTAAATATGAATCTTTTGTGGGTGTGCTCATTAATCGGGTGCAAAGGTAAGGATTATCAGTCCGAATTGATTTGAGATATTAAGATTTGAGAAAGTGTTGCCCTCCATTAACTCAATCCATTGGTATATATTCCACTTAATAAAAAACACCATCGGGAGGGATGGTGTTCAATTTTCAGGAATTTTATTCCAGGATTCTAATTATCGAAATCAGGGTCATAGCCAGGCTCCTTGCTACCCCCTTCACCTTCGGCATCCGCATCAAAGTCGTCACCGCCGGCGAAGTCATCCCCACCTCCCCCGAATTCGTCATCGTCACCCTTTTCGGCGGGAGCAAATTCTTCTTCTTTAGGTTTAGATTCTACATCGTAGCCTCCATCACTATTTTTTGTAGCAGGAACCTTTACGAGATAGGTCGCCTCCTCTGTTTCCAGCGGAAATACAAAGATTGGCTCCTTCTTTGCATTATTGATTCTCTGAATGCTGTTCTCATACCCATCGGGGTATTGTTCCAGCATGAGTTCTTTCAGTTCCTCCGATAAATTATCGAGGCTTTTGATTACTTTCTTCTTACTAACAGGCATAAATGTTGACTATACAAATAATATGGGCAAATAGGATAAGAAAATCCATAGTAGGCAAGAATTTTCTCTTAATTTTTTGGGTCTTTCAAGAATATTTCTACCTTTTAGGTCTAAAATAATAACAACCAACCCGTACACTATCGATATAGAGCTCTACGTTACCTAACCGTGAGACAGAATGATAGACAATCGATCCAGCGACAGCCAATTGGTATCGCTTTATCAGCAAGGTAACGAAGAGGCTTTCGCAGTGCTCCTCCATCGTCACAAATCGCGCATTTATACGGCTATTTACTTTATAGTAAAAGATCGTTACAAAGCAGAAGATCTGCTTCAGGAAACCTTTATCAAAGCCGTTAACACCATCAAGGGTGGACGCTATAATGAGGAAGGCAAATTTCTGCCGTGGCTAAGCCGCATCGCTCACAATCTTGCCATCGACGCATTCAGAAGGAACCGCCGGTATCCTGAGATCGTCCTGGAAGATGGAAGCGGTGTGTTTAATTCCATGGAGTTTGCAGAAGACTCTGCTGAAGAAAAACAAATCACTCAGGACACCCAAACACGCCTGCGTGATTTTATTAAGGAGCTGCCCACTGAGCAGAAGCAAGTACTGATCATGCGCCATTATATGGATATGAGCTTTCAGGACATTGCTGACAAGACAGGTGTAAGTATCAACACTGCACTGGGCCGCATGCGTTATGCACTCATCAACTTGAGGAAGAAAATGACAAAAACCCAATATGCCTATGACCAAAACGTTTACCCAAAACGACCTGATCAGGTTTATTTACCAAGAGACCACAGAGGAGGAAGCACTGGAGATTAACCGGACGCTTTCTTCAGATCCGGAATTGCAACGGCAATACCGGGAGTTGCTGCTCTCCAAAACCACCTTGGAAAAAGCACAACTTGAGCCTTCAACCGAAGTTGTAGAGAATATACTTCGCTACGCGCACGGATTGGAAGTAAAACAGTAACATTACTTATCCTGATAAACAAACGGTGATCTGAAATTCAGATCATCCGTTTTTATTTATTGACCGACCTTTGGCCGCGGGCTAATCGTATGACTTGATCGTTAGCCCTTGACGGACGATCCACAACTTGCCACAACTGGGAAGTCTTATTCTTCAACTCAGTATCTTTTTCTTCGTTCCTCCAGGCATTTCATGCATCTTCAACGCATGAATCAGATAGAAACATTCCTGCGTATCATGTTGTGGATACATATCGCAGGGGGCACATTTGCTCTTATCACAGGTATGGGTGCAATGCTCACTAAAAAAGGAAGCTCTATTCATCGCACCTTTGGGAAAATATACTTCTGGTCAATGACGGCTGTTTTTGTGGGAGCGCTCGCTCTTGCTTTTGGACATCACCGTACTTTTTTATTGATGGTAGCTTTCTTCAGTTACTATATGACTGTAAGAGGTTATAGAATTCTATACCTGAAAAATTTAAGCTCAGGGCAGAAGCTGAATTATATCGACTGGATCATCACAACGATATCAGGAGCCTTTATACTATTTCTGATAGTATGGGGAACATATGTATTGATCAATGGCAATGGCATGGGAATCGTTGGACTTGTTTTCGGATTAATCGGATCAACGTTCTTGTTTCAGGATCTGAAAAAATTCTTTGGCAAACCTCCGGAAAAAATGCACTGGTGGTATGGGCACATTGCCAGCATGGGTGGAAGCTATATCTCTGCGGTTACTGCATTTATTGTTGTCAACATACAGCTTCAAAGCAATGGCTGGATCCTTTGGGTGTTACCAGCATTAATTGGTGGGATACTGATAGGAAGAACTATCAGAAAGTATAAAGTGCAATTTGCAGTGAAGGCAGGTTAGTAAATCCAGTTATCAGGCAGATCCATACCATCACATAAAGGCATTTTGCATTCGAGAATTGTGGCACCAGTTTTTTTGATTTTATTAATGTGAGAATATATCCTTTCGGAATACAGATGTTCAGTGGAAGGTATTGAATAAATTTTTTGGATCCATAGACTTGGCGATTGCATTCGACCTCTCTTGCGCTGACTGTGATTTCTTTCTAATGAACTTAATCCTTCTTTTCGAATGATGCCTCCGTCCACTCAGATTTTTTTTGTGGAGTGCAATACGCTAACATTATTGAAGTGGAAAGCCATACTAACCTTTGTAAACCAAATGAAATTCAATTCTAAAAGACATCATCAGGATTCTAATGTTAGGTCTGGCCGAAGATAATTTTTGTTCTTCAATCCTGACATTGCTAAATATAATCATTGAGGGCAACCTATTCGCAAGAGTCTTTGTTTACAATGAAATCGCATTGAGGAAACGGAAAAGCGCTATCTTTCAAATACCAATACATTATCACCATGGAGGCCACACACATTCTGGAAAAATTAAAAGCCGTACCTGAATTTAAAACGGTTCCCGAATCGCAACTTCAATGGCTCTCAGAAAAGGGGATACTCAACACATTTCAGGATAGTGTTAAAGTATTTGCAAAAGGAGATAAGATTATCGGTTTTAACATAGTTTTTAAGGGTGGTGTTAATCTTAAATACATTCAGGCAGGAAGTCTGAGGGATTTAGGAACATATGAACCGGGAGAAATTCTTGGAAGGTTACCGTATTCACGAATGGGACTTGCGGCAGGTGAGGGGTTTGCTGTCGGTGAAACAATTCTTTTCTTTTTACATCAGGATCTTTTTCAGGAGTTGGTTACCAATTGTTACGAAATCACAGAAGCGCTTGTACATAACATGACCGATCGCGTCAGAGACTTTACAAAACAGCAGCAACAGAATGACAAGATGATGGCGCTGGGAAAACTTTCCGCTGGACTAGCGCATGAATTGAATAACCCGTCCGCGGCAGTTGTCAGAAGCGCACAGGAATTAAGACGACATCTCTCAAATGTTCCTCAAAAATTTAAAAGAGTTATTAAAATCAAATCTACTGATGAACTGGTTGATAAGCTGAATGAATTTCTGTATTCTAAAATCGAACTCTGCAAAGACAAACCTCTTTCCCTTAAAGCAAAGACTGCTTTGGAAGACGAGATTTATGAGTGGATGGATGAAAATGGAATTAAAGATACAGATGGAATCATTGAAACCTTTGCTGACTATGGCTTGGGAAAAGTGGAGCTTGAGCAAGTAAAATCCTGGTTGCGACCTGAAGACAAAGAAGCCGTTATCGGCTGGATCAATCAGGTGATGAATACTGAGAAGCTTGTAAGTGATATCGAAGAAGCAGCCAGGAGAATTAATACACTTGTTTCTTCGGTGAAGGGCTACACTCATATGGATCAGGCTTCGGTCAAACAGCCTGTAGATATTCATCTGGGAATTCTCAACACGTTGACAATGCTGAATCACAAGTTGAAAAAGAATAACATCAAGCTGATTGAAAATTTTCAGAGCGATCTTCCTCAGGCAAAAATACTGGTCAGTGAGATGAATCAGGTGTGGACCAACGTTATCGATAATGCCATTGATGCAATGGAAGATCGTCTGAACAGTACCCTTGAAATCAAAACGAAAAAAGACCGTGAATTTATAGTTGTGAATATTATTGATAATGGGCCTGGAATTCCAAAAGACATTCAGGATAAAATATTTGATCCCTTCTTTACAACGAAGCCTGTCGGCAAAGGAACGGGACTTGGACTGGAGGTCGTTCAACAGATCATTAATCAGCACAATGGCAAAGTCACGGTAACATCAGAAGCAGGGAAAACTGATTTTGAAATTTGTTTTCCTATCGCTGGTTAAAGATTAAGAACCTACATGAACAAACCAATCATATTAATAGTTGACGATGATCCGCAGGTACTTCGGGCGGTCGTGCGTGACGTAAGAAATCAATTTGGGAAAGAGTACAGACTCATGAGCACCAATTCCGCAAAGGAGGCGCTTGAGACCCTCACGGATTTGAAAAATAAAAATGAAACTGTAGCTCTTTTTCTTTCAGATCAGCGCATGCCAGAAATGCTGGGAGTAGAATTTTTACAACAGGCAAAGGAGATTTTCCCTGATGCCAAACGAATTCTTCTCACTGCTTATTCTGACACAGAAGCAGCCATCAGGGCCATCAATGATGTACAACTGGATTATTATCTGATGAAGCCATGGGATCCACCGGAAGAGAAATTATATCCGGCGCTTAATGAACAGCTGGATGAATGGCAAAGTCAATACACGCCTCTTTTTCAGGGGATTCGTATCGTTGGATATCAATGGTCACCACGCTCCCATCAGGTGAAAGATTTTCTTTCCGGGAATTTAATTCCGTATCAATGGTTAGACATTGAATCCAATGATGCAGGAAGAGAGTTGATGGAATTAAACAAGATCGATCGCGCATCATTGCCTGTCGTCTTTTTTGAAGACGGATCTTTCTTACTGAATCCCAACCTTCAGGAAGTTGGCAGTAAAACGGGAATGCGATCCAAAGCTTCCAAGACAATGTATGATGTTGCCATTATTGGGGCAGGTCCTTCAGGCTTGGCGGCCGGAGTGTATGGAGCTTCAGAAGGACTCAATACAACACTCATTGAAAAACGTGCCCCGGGCGGACAAGCAGGAACCAGTTCAAGGATTGAGAATTATCTGGGCTTTCCAAATGGATTGAGCGGTGCTGAGCTTTCACGAAGAGCTATCTCACAGGCATCACGATTTGGCGCTGAACTTTTATCTCCACAAGAGGTAGTAGATATATCGATCAAAGACAATTATAAGATTATTACGCTGGCCGATGGCAGTGTCATCAATGCTAAGAGTGTCATCATCACTACAGGAGTTGATTACCGCTCACTTGAGGCGACGGATGTAGAAAAGTATACGGGTGCTGGAATTTACTATGGAGCATCAACAACAGAAGCACATGCGTGTAAAAACTGTGATGTGTACATTGTTGGTGGAGGAAACTCAGCAGGACAGTCTGCCATGTATCTTGCCAACTTTGCTGCAAATGTTTATATCGTTGTTCGAAAGCCAGATCTCTCCTCTACCATGTCTCAGTATTTGATTGATCAGATCAAAGGTACACCTAACATTCACCTGATGGGTGAAACAATTGTGGGACAGGTTTTTGGAAATGAAAAACTGGAAGAAATCTGTCTTGAGAATCTTGCTACCAAAGAACGTAAGCAAGTAAAGGCATCAGCACTCTTCATTTTTATTGGGGCAAAACCTGTTACCGACTGGATCAAGCTTGACATCATTAAGGATGACAAAGGCTTCATAGAAACAGGAAGGGATCTTTTAAAATATGATTCGTTTAAGAAGTCATGGAAGCTTGAACGGGAGCCTTTCCTTCTGGAAACGTGTAGTCCAGGAATTTTTGCTGCCGGAGACGTTCGTGCAGGCGCTATGAATCGTGTTGCATCAGCAGTAGGGGAAGGAGCCATGGCCATCAAATTTGTTCATGAATATCTTGCTGAGAATTAAAGCGATAAAATATATTCTGATATGAAAGAAGGAGTTTGCAATCATCTACAAAACCTCGAAATTATTCTTACAGAAAAAAAACATGAGTGTGACGAATGTGTGAAGACCGGAGACCGATGGCTTCATCTTCGCACTTGTCAGACTTGCGGAACAACTCTATGCTGTGACTCATCTCCAAATAAACATGCATCCAGGCATGCGGCTAAGGCGAATCATCCTGTTGCTATTTCTTCCGAGCCGGGAGAACGATGGGCCTGGTGCTATGTTGATGAGCAAATAGTGGAGTACTAATCAACCAGCATTTGAGCGAAGATGTTTTGGAATTAACCACCACCCAATAAGTTCGAATAGAAGTTCCATCATAATGGCCAGCATTGCTGCGGGAATCGCTCCCTGAAGAATCAACTGGGTATTGTTTAATGCTAATCCTGTCACAATAAATTCCCCTAATCCCCCTGCTCCAATAAATGCTGCTAGTGTAGCTGTACCAACATTAATAACAGAAGCAGTCCGGATTCCGCTTAGGATCACCGGACTTGCAAGAGGGAATTCTATCCAAAGAAGTTGCTGACGGCGAGTAAGTCCCATTCCTTCAGAAACCTTTTTTAATAGCGGATCGACTGTCTGCAATCCGGTGATCGTATTTCGCAAGATTGGAAGCAAAGCATAGAGAAAGAGAGCTACCAATGCAGGAAGAAGGCCAATCCCCAAAAGAGGAATAGTGATTGCAAGCAGTGCGATGCTTGGAATGGTTTGCAATAGACTTACAAAATACAAGATTGGCTTTGAGATCGACGGATTCCAATAGATAGAAATTCCGAGTGGAATGGCAACGATGATCGCCAGGAGCAACGCCAGAAATGTAAGTGCAAGATGTGTTCCTGTCTTTGAAAGGATTTCGTTCCAGGTTGAAACATTGGAAGTTTCAGTTTCAGCTGATACCAGCTTATGGCTTGTAAGAAATGAATGCGCGACTTCCGCAAAGCTTTTCTTTTCAAATAATACAGCCGCATTCAATTGTTGAATACTTTCTTCGCTTAAGCTTCCTTCCAGTTTGCTCAAAATTGTTTTTGCCTTTCGGTCAATATTTTCTGAATGAAGTGCTACAGCTTCATACGATGGAAAGAAGCTGAGATCGTCTTCAAGTACTACGAGGTTATCTCTTGAAATTTCTCCATCTGTAGTATATGCATCAGTGACATCAATTTTTTTATTACGCAATGCTTCATAGGCCAAGCCATGCTCCAATCCTGTGGGGCGGAGTGGAAGCTGGTAAACTTTGGCAAGGTTGTCCCATCCATCCTGACGTTTTAAAAATTCATAGCTTAAGCCGATCGTTATTTCAGGATGATCCTTAAGATCTGAGATAAGGGCAAGCTTCCTGTCAAGGGCTACCGTACGCAACACTACCAGGCCATATGAATTGCTAAATCCAAAAGATCCGGACATTTCCATTTTAAAAGTGGAGTGAAGCTGCTTGCTGATTTCTTCGTTTGGAATCTTTGCTCCAGCCGAAAGAATTTCAGATGCGATAGTGCCGGTATATTCAGGATAAACGTCGATGGCTCCATTCTTTAATGCTTCAAAACAGACGAGTGTTCCACCAAGATTGTAAACTCTTTTTACTTTGAATCCATTATCCTCAAGCAATTGGGAAATGATCTCACTTAAAATGTATCCTTCATTGAAGTGCTTAGCGCCTACTGTAATATTCTGCGAGTAAGTAGAGAACCCTGTAAAGAGAAAGATGAAAATCAGAATATTTTTCATAGCTCTGATTCTGTGATAAGTTCTTCGACAACACTTGTAGCGGGATGATCAAAGATTTCTGATGCAGGACCAAATTGTTGAATGGTTCCGGCGTGGATTACAAGAATTCGATCAGCAAGTTTTTTTGCTTCACGCATATCATGAGTAACCATGAGCACGGTGCGTGGAGCGGTATTTTGTAAACGGAGAAACTCCTCGTGTATATCAAATCGGGTGGAAGGATCTAAAGAACCAAAGGGTTCATCCATGAGTAAAATAAAAGGATCAAGAAACAATGCCCGGCAAATTCCTGCCCGTTGTTGCTCTCCACCGGAAAGCTCATGAGGAAATTTTTTATAGAGATGATCCGACAGGCCGACAAGATTCATTAACTCATAAAGTCTTTTGCTATCGGTTAATTGCCGCGGTGAATGTGCCTTGCCCGTCAATAGAATATTCTCCTCAATCGTTAAATGAGGAAAGAGCCCTACCCCCTGAACGACATAGCCAATCTTTCTTCTCAAAGATTGGAGATCCTGGTAATTTATCTTTTGTTCAAATACAGAGACATCTCCTTTTGTTGGCTTTAACAGCCCATTGATCATTTTGATGAGCGTTGATTTTCCACTCCCGCTTTTTCCAATAATGGCGATGACTTTATTTTCAGGAAAATCGATAGACAAATTACTGAGAATGGTCCGATTGCCAATTTGATGAGAAAGGTTGTGGAGTTTGATTGGATCCATTCAGCAAAAGGTAAAAATAAATGATCACAGTTGGTAACGATGAATTTAGGAGTTATAACAAGGGTTTTGTTTTCTTTGCATCGTGAAAATTTTAATGCTCCACCAACATTTTAAAACGCCTCAGGGTGGTGGTGCCATTCGTTCATATTTTCTGGCAAAAGCACTGATTAAAAAGGGCCATAGAGTGGTTGTGATAACATCATTTAGTGGAGAAGGATACAAGGTAGAAATGATGGAGGGCATTGAAGTACATTATCTGCCCATACCTTACGATAATCGGTTTACATTCTATGCAAGAAGCCGGTCATTTATTCAGTTTACTACTGCCGCTTCAAGACTTGCTACGAAGTTTAAGGATTTTGATTATTGCTATGCGATTTCTGTTCCGCTGACAGTTGGATTGATAGCGCGTTGGATCAAGCTAAGATTTGGTATACCTTATTTTTTTGAAGTGGGTGATCTTTGGCCGGATGCCCCTATTCAATTGGGATTTATTAGAAACTCTTTTCTGAAGAGCTCCTTGTATTCCCTTGAAAAATCAATTTACAGAAATGCAAAAGCAGTGATTGCGCTTTCACCTGCTATCCAGTCTTCTATTGAAAAGAAAGTGACAGATGTGAACGTTCACATTATTCCAAATATGGCTGATTGTGAATTTTTTATACCAGAAAAGAAAAACCCTGATCTGGAAAATCAATTTGGCGTTGCCGGAAAGTTTGTTGTTTCATACATCGGCGCACTGGGCGTAGCCAATGGTCTGGATTATCTTCTGGAGTGTGCAAATGCCTCAAGAAAATCAAATTCCAAAATTCATTTTATAATATGTGGTGATGGTGCCATGCTGGAAGATCTAAAGCTCAACGCACAGAGATTAAATTTGAATAATCTTTCCTTCATAGGATTTGCAAACAGAGATCGGGTGAAGGAAATAATGAATGTGACGGATGCAATTTTTGTTTGCTATAAGAATGTTCCAATCCTCGAAACAGGATCGCCTAATAAATTTTTTGATGGATTAGCAGCAGGTAAATTGATCATCATCAATTTTGGAGGGTGGATAAGAAAAGAAATTGAAGAAAATCGGTGCGGAGTTTTTGTCGATCCTGCTCATCCTACCGACTTTACAAAGAAAATCTCCCCATTCGTTTCTGATCCTAAATTACAGGAGCAGTATCAATCGGCATCAAGAGAACTCGGCGAAAGAAAGTATTCAAGAAAAAGACTTAGCGTAATCTTTACGGATTTATTTTCATGAAAGCCTGCCTGTCTTTATTGATCACGCAGAAAATTTCTTTCATTCCACCACCAGTACTATCGAAGTCAGGACGCACTAATTCAAACTTTTGATCCAGTATCTGGATATCTGAAATGTTCTTCAACAGATATGTTCTCCAGTTCTCGGTGTGGCCCACCATTCCCTGTTCTTTCGTTGGCAGATACCATGCTGAAAGCTGAATGTGTTTTCTGGGGAAGCACCCAATGATGTGAGGTTCTACAGTCCTCCAATCCCGAATTCCATTGGTGCTGTTCAAATACCAAAAACGAATTAACTGCTTGGATTGGATAGCAGGACAAATTACGGCGATAAGATTTTTCTCGTGATCAGTCATGGTACAACTATCTTATCCACTTATTCTATTCACCTCTCTCAACAATCTTCCCTGTCTTCTTGTTTTTTAAAATCACCTTCTTCACACCAAAGTGCGTTACTTCCTCTTTAATTAAATAATGATCGGCATCATATTCAACCAGGTGACTGTCTTTTGAAACGCCCACTTTTCCTCTCCAGACGTCCAGTTTTACAGGTTCCCATTGTTTTGTCTTGGCGGATTTATATGCTGCATCTAAAATAGAATTCACAACATATCCATCGTAGAATGTTTCTTTTGGATCAGATTTTCTTTCAAGGTTATTGAACATATCCATGAACATGTGATTATAACCCAGCTCATTTAATTCATCTCCTACCGGGAAAAGCCATCCGCTATTGCTTTCAGATTTTTCTGAAATGTAGTCTCCTCCTTTTCCGGAGGTAAACATTTCAAAACCTGTGCGAAGAAAATTATTGATCCAGATCGTCCCTTCTGTTCCCATCACTTCATCACGAAGATCAAGACCGCCGCGAAAAGTCCAGCTGACCTCAAACTGTCCGATCGCACCGTTTTCATATTTGACTAAACCAATGGCGTGATCTTCTGCATCGATCGGCTTGACCTGTGTATCGGCCCAGCACATCACTTCAACAGGCTTTATATCTTTGCCGATATAGGATCTGGTGATCTCTACACAATGACAACCCAGATCAAGGATTGCTCCGCCACCTGCCTGTTCAATATCCCAAAACCATTCACTGTGAGGTCCCGGATGTGTTTCTCTCGACTTTGCCCAGAGAATTCTTCCAAGAGCTCCGTTCTTAACGCTTTCGTTTGCCTTTATAAATTTTGGTGTGTACACCAGGTCTTCAAGATATCCATTGAATATTCCGGCTTTCTCAACCGCCTCAAGCATCCGTTTTGCTTCTTCAGCATTTCGACCAAGAGGTTTGGTGCACATCACTGCTTTTTTATGCTTGCAACATAATGCCACGGCTTCTTCATGAAGGTTGTTCGGGAGAGCGATGCACACCACTTCGACCTCAGACCGGTTGATTGCATCTTCAAGTTGAGTGGTAAAATGACCTACCTTATAATCAGAAGCGAACTTTTTTGCACTTTCTTCGCGGCGTGAATAGATACTAACAATCTTGTCTTTGCTGCGATATCCCTGAAGAGAGTCAGCATAAAACCGGCCGATAAAGCCGGAACCAAGCATTGCGATATTCATAGATGTTGATCGTTAGCAATGAACAAAAACCACCAATGATTTTTATACAGTTTTTTTCTCTTTGAAAAACAGGATGAAGTAAATCATCACAGCAATCGCGATATACGCTGGCACCAACCAGATCTGCGGCCACTGATGAACGCCATCTGCAACGTAATAGTCGGCAGTGTATCCGGAGAAAGCAGAACCGATCACCATACCAACACCATACGTGGCAAAAGTGAAAAGGCCCTGCGCTGCATTTTTAATTTTATCACCCGCCTTTTTCTCAGTGTACATATAGCCAGTGACAAAGAAAAAATCATAGCAGATTCCGTGAAGGATAATCCCTGCATAAAGCATCCAGGTATTTGGACCGAGATCGGCAAAGGAAAAGAACACATAACGCAATATCCATGCGGTCATCCCAAGCAGTAACATCTTCTTTACTCCAATGCTGTTGAAAAGAAAAGGAATTGCAAGAATGAAAACAGCTTCTGACACCTGGCCTAGAATCATTTTGCTTGCCGGACTTTCCATTCCTAATTCATTAAGGAATACATTCGCGAATCCATAGTAAAAGGAAAGAGGAATACAAACCAGAATGGCAGCAATGAAGAAGACGAGATAAGGCCGGTCTTTAAAAAGTACGAAAGCTTCTGTTCCCAATGCAGAGGAGGCTGAAGCACCTTCCTGTTTACCTTTCGGAGGTGTGTTTGGAAGAATAAAACTGATCAGACCTAATGCAATAGAAGCAGCCGCGGCCATATAAAATGTTGAAGAAGTCTTTTCAATCGCCAGGTATCCGATTAATAAACCCGCAATGATCCAACCCACTGTTCCAAACACACGAATCCAGGGAAATTGTTTTCCAGGATCCGTCATCTGATTAAAGGCAATGCTATTGCTTAATGCGATCGTAGGGGTATACAATAATGAATAGACCAGAATGACCCAATAGAAAGCAGTGTTATCAGTTATGGTTGTGGCCAGGTAAAGCAAAATCCCACCGGCCAAATGCAGAACGCCCATAATTCGCTGAGCGGCAAAAAAACGATCTGCCACCAGACCTATGAAGAAAGGAGAGATCATTGTCGCAATGGCAAGGGCACCATACGCTGCGCCGATCTGAATGCCGGAAGCATGCAAGAATTCAGACATATAAGTCCCCATGGTTACATACCATGCACCCCAGATAAAGTACTGGAGGAGCATCATGACGGAGAGGCGGGAGAACACTGAAGGATTCATGAGATGAATTTTTATGTAATGTAAATTAAATATTTTCTTTTCCCGGCACCTTTACGATCTGCGGTCTGTAGCCCGATTCTTTAAACAAAAGGGAGGCATTCTGAATTTTCATTAATTGCTGAAGCGTTGTCTCCGGGTGCGTTTCCATATATTTTTTAACGATCTGCCATCCTACCCAGGTCCCGATCCGCCCCGGGCATTCTTCTCCGACTTCCACGGTCTTGGGTCTTTCAGCAATATATTTTTGTTTAACAAGATGACTTGTTGAGAATAGCACCTGATCTTCCACAAATCGTGACCAGATCAGATTTTCGAATTTGTTAGAGCCTTCAATTTCTTTTTTCGTGTACCCAATCAATACGCTGTCAGGAACACATGGCAGCATCTGCTTGGTAAAATAATATGCTTTCCCGTAGGCAACCATATCAGCAAGAACGGACCGGTCTTCTGAATTAACCTTATTAAAATGACTGTCTATTCCGGTCAAAAGCATTACTGAAGGAACAATAAAGTGTTTGTTATAACGACGCAGCATGTACTCATACATATCATGCGGCCGATACTTTGCTCCATCACCAAGAAAATAGTCCAGTCCAACAATGATCAATGAATCGCTTACGTATAGATCACTGCCACCCTCAAGTCCTGTAACTATTGTCTGAATTTTAGGAGCACGAACTTCCGGATAATAGTATTGAAGATTCGCGAAAGCTTCTTCAAATTCATTTTTTAATTCCTGATTGTTTCCAAAGACCCGATGTGTTTCGGTCAGCAGAGTGTCGATGTGTGGGTTAGTGAATTTTGAATAAAGTGCGTTGATAAATGCTGAGTCATTAGGATAGGCAGCACGATTGAAAAACAGATCCCTTGCCTGACGATGGTGATCAAAGAAATTTACAAGTTGTGTTTTGGTGGTAATGGACGGGAGAGAGTCTTCCAGGACTTCAAGTTGCATCTCTGGTTTTACAGTTTTTTCAGGGATGAAAGCACAGCGCTCAGCGGTTTCCTTGCAACTTACAATGAGCAGACAGCAAAAAATGAATAGCAAGAATTTTCTCATTTCACTAAGATCAGAATAATATTTTACCCAAAGATCGCAAAGGAGGAATGTTCACCAAGTTTAAATTATGGATGAATTCGCACCCGAAGGATGAAATAATTTCTTCCCTCGTTCATTCCTATGAAATTCCTAAATTAGCCGTCCAGCCCATGAACACACTTAAACACATCGCCATTTCAGGAAATATAGGTTCGGGAAAAACGACCCTCGCTGAAAAGCTGGCAAAGCATTATAACTGGACACCACTTTTTGAATCAGTAGATCACAATCCGTATCTGAAGAGTTTTTATTCCGATATGACCCGATGGGCATTTCACCTTCAGATCTATTTCCTGAACAACCGGTTTAACCAGGTAACTCAAATTCGCAACAGCGAAAAGACAATTGTTCAGGACAGAACGATCTATGAAGATGCCGAGATATTTGCTGCCAACCTTCATAAGAGTGGACACCTCACAGATTTGGATTATAACTGCTATCTCGATGTTTTTAAATCAATGGTAAACTTTGTTCAGCCGCCGGATCTCCTGATTTATCTAAAGGCAGATATTCCAAAACTGGTTCAGCAAATTCAAAAGCGTAACCGTGACTTTGAATACAACATTAAGCTGGAGTATTTAAAAACTCTTAATGAGCATTACGAGCAATGGATCAGCGGATACAAAGGCAGACTATTGATCGTTGATGTCAATCACATGGATTTTGTAGAACGAATTGAAGATTTCTCCCATATTGTTGGAAGAGTAGATCTTGAGATCAACAATCTTTTCAGCAAACAGAATTAGCTGAAGCAAAGATCTTATCAGTTATTTTTCCTGTGAGGGTCCGATCCATTCAACCTCAACAGTTTCAGGAAGCGTTTTGTTGATACGCGTTACCTTGATCTTATAATTGAAGAGTGTCTTCTCATCACCTTCCTTCATGGTTGGCCAATGATATGTCAGCAAACCTGCAAGGGTCTCGTAATTCTCCGATTCAGGGAATGAACTCTTAAGGAACTTATTAATGTCATGTAAGGAAGAGAAAGCAACAATCTGAAAGCGGTCGCCTTCCATAGGCTGAACGATCAATTGCTCGTGGTCATGTTCATCCTGAATTTCTCCTACAAGCTCTTCCAGAATATCTTCCAATGTAACTAATCCGATCGTTCCGCCGAACTCACTGATGACTACAGCCATCTGCGTTTTTCTTTTTTGAAATTCACGAAGAAGCGAATCAATAGGTTTTGTTTCAGGAACAAAGTGAACTGGCCTCATGATATCTTTTAAACCCTTGTCATTGTTCGTTTGAACGAATAGGCTGATAATATCCTTGGCATGAACAATCCCGACAATTTCTTCCAATGAATTTTCATACACAGGATAACGCGAATATGCTTCTTTAAGAACGAGATTCATCACTTCCGGAATAGGAGAAGTCAATCGCAGGGCAGAGATTTTAATGCGCGGCACCATTACTTGTCTCACAACACGATCATCAAAGTCAAAAACATTTTGAATCAATTCACGCTCGCTATGTTCGATCGCTCCACCTTCTTCACTTTCAGCAATGATTAGCTTCAACTCTTCTTCTGAATGGATTTCTGTTTCACCCATTGGTTTGATGCCAAAGATCTTCAGGATGATGTTTGCAAATCCATTCAGTAACCAGATGAACGGACGGAAAACGATGTAGAAAATTCTGAGAGCAAGTGAGAGTCGGAGTGTTGTGATGGTGGGATATCGGATCGCAATAGTCTTTGGAGCTAATTCACCGAACACAATATGGAGTACCGTGAGTAAAAAGAAAGCAACTGGAATGGCAATAGCATGTGCTGTAACTTCTGTGATCTCAAATCCGAGATTATGAATTCCGTTCAGGACCATTCTGGAAACAACATCTTCTCCGACCCATCCGAGGCCAAGACTGGCAAGGGTGATTCCAAGCTGCGTAGCGGCAAGATATCCGTCAAGATTGCTGATGATTTTAGTGGCTGCATCACGGGATAAAGTGCCCTTTTCAACTGCAATTTGAGAGGAACGAACCTTTACGATGGCAAATTCTGCAGCGACGAAAAAGCCATTCAACAGAACGAGGGCCAACGTGATAATTACATCCAGGGTCATAGGTAGGGAAAAGGCAAAGGTACGGAGTTTGGAGTCGTTTTACACACGGATTTATTTGCGATCCTGTTTATAGTTTTAATACAATTTTATGTTTTGGAAAGAGAAAATTCCTTCATCACATCCCATTTTCCATTGATGTGTTTCAACAAAGAGATATTATTCACTAAAAAGGTCCCTTCAAATTTCTTTTTGCTGAATTCTTCCCATGCCGATTTGAACATTGGCTTTCTTAAATCACGAAAAGCGACGGTAAGATGCGGATGAAACGGTAAGTCTTTATAATCGGCGTTGAATAAACCAAGATCTTTTTTACAGAATTGACGAAGCGCACGCTGAAGATGAGAAAGCTCTTCTGTTTTTTCTATTTGAATAAAAATAACCCGTGGTTCAAAGCAATTGAAATTCTGAAAGGTTACGTAGGTCTGCTTTTGAAGTGAAAAGAAATTCTGAAGATGCGTGATCAGGTCATCTTCACGGTCACTCCTCCATTCAAAAGGCATGTGAAGTGTAATGTGAGGAGGTGAAAGAAGGGATCCTTTGCTGTTGAACTTATCACTGACATAATTTTTTATGACCGCCGCTTGTTCGTAATAAGGTGATGGAGGAACAATAGCAATAAAGTAACGGTCTTTGATCGGCGACATTGATTATCGGGAATTCTTCTCAAGCGCAGAGGCACGTGAACGATATTCGTTAGCGTTCTCAGGATCCAGCTGAATCAATTGACGATAAACATCGGCCTGTGTAGTGTCTTGTTCAATTACTTTTAAATAAAACTCTTTTGCCTTTTCATTGTTGCCTTGCTTTAAGTACGCATTGCCAAAAAGCTGAAGAAAGCCTGGCTCTTCATATTGATTATTGTATGCCCTTTGAAGAGAAATAATCGCAGAGTCATATTCCCGAACAGAATAATAATCATCACCCAGCAACCACCAGCCTGGATTGTAATCCTCATTCTGTTGAAGACATTTCTTTACGATGCTGATTGATTTTCTGTAATCTTCTTTCATGAAATATGCCAGCGCCTTGTTGTAGGTTGCGTCAATATCATCTGGATTAATCTCAAGTGACTTGTTATAAAAGTAAAGAGCAGAATCATATTGACCCTTGTCGAAGTATTCAGTTCCTTTTGAATTGAATGAGTTATCTGTTTCCGTTACTGCAGAAGTTGATGATGACTCGATCTCAACAGGTTCGGATGTTTGCGATTCCTCATCAGAGGAGAATAGTCCAATAATGATGAATATGAAGATGACGCCACCTATGATTGCGAAGGTTCTAAATACTTTCTTTTGAATAGCCTGACCATGCGAATCGGTCGCTCCAAAATTGGATGGCCGTGACTGAAATGGATTTTGATTTCTTGTTGGATTATTGAAAAAGGAGATCGTGACACCTGAATATGAAAGCGCGAAGGCACCGAAGGAAATGGACAATCCTAATAGTGTCCAGAAGAAAAATGATCCAAGCGACCAGAAGATTGCGAACAATAAAAGAAACAACACCGAAAGCAGGGTGCACCATTTGCGTTTGCTTTCGATGTTATTGGTAGGTTGCATGAATGGATTATTCCGGATTTGAAATTAGCAGAAAAATCGGACTCGAGGCTTGTGGTCTATTCCAAAATGATTTTCTCACGTTTCGGATATTTTACCTCGTATTGTAGTTGTAAGTCCTTTTGCTGTTGAGGATTTATCTCTAGATCCCAAAATATTTTTCCTGTTTTCTCATCCAATTGACCCTTAGATATTTCAAGAGCATTGACGCTAATATCACTATTGACAGAAACCGGGATTTGATCAAAGATCTTTATGTTGATGGGTAGGGATTTTTTATTTCTTATCGAAGTAATAAAGCCGCGACTTTCGATGGCATTACCACCAAGAGTTCTTCTTTTTGTGAACTGTTCATTCTTAATTCGACCGATCACAATATTCTTATCACGACCCAAAGAAATAGTCAGAGTATCTTTCAGGGCCTTTGCATCAAGTATTGTACGTCCGATGTAAGCATCTTCGAAGTAAAGATTTGCTTCACCCTGCAGCAAATTGTACTGATCCCAGTTTACAACCTGCGCTATCAGAAAAGCATCTTTGTCAAGCTTAGGAATAGTATAGTATTGATAGGTTGCATCAATTGGGTACTTCTTAAGATCCACAGTAAGTTTATCGCCATTGGATTTTATAGAATATGGTGTGTCTATCGAAATCTCAACAGTAGTTTGATTTTCAATCATTGTGGTCGGGATGATTCTGGAAGTTTTTTCTTTATAATTCAATGAGCTAATTCCCCGTATCTGAACACCGGCTGTCGCACCACTTAAGCCATAACCCGTCACCACAACCTCAGAAAGTTGCGTTGCATCCGAAGCCAGGGCAACGTTCATTTCTGGTTTTATAATAGGCTCTTCATGCGAGGTCAGCCCGATGAAGGAAAAAACCAGAACGGATGCTTCATTTGGTAAAGTAAGCTGGTATTGGCCATTTGCATCAGTGACAGTTCCAATTGTTGTACCCTTCACCACTACATTAACCCCAGGTAAAACGCTACCATCCTCTTCTGACAGAACTGTTCCAAAAACCTCTCTCACGTTAGTTAACGCAACTCCATAGGCTGACTTTTGAACAAAAGTGTATTGAGCATAATTCAAATTCCAGGGCATCAACTCAGGGATAACTCCACTTTGCCTTGGATCGCCGTTGGAGAATCTAAGTCGTACATTTTTCCAATCGACCCCTGTGTTTTGATATACTTCAGCTTTGTAGGTGAGATCTAAAGGACTTTTCACATTCTTTACACGGACATCATATTTTGGATACCATCCTGCATTGGAAACAAGATAGCTTACTGAAAACCTGACGGTCTCTTGGCTGTCTGCATTAAGTCTTATTTCAATTTCACTGCTTGGAAGTGTTTTTTGCGCCTGAATTTCCTTCAATTGCGATTCAATCTTTTTCTTCTGCTCACTTTTCAAGACTATGCTTCTATTAATTCGAATTTCTTCCTGCTTTATTTTTGAAAATTCGACGTCATAAAAATCAAGAGCCAGCTTTAATTGGGTAACTGTTGTTCCGGAATTCTCACCTCCAAGTTTTTTATTCAGATCAAGAAGACTTTGCTTTTCAATCAATACCTCGAGCATGGCTTTGCTTTCGGTAATATTTGCAATTAATGATTCTACTATTTTATTAAGGCTGTCAATCTTGTCATCTTTCTTTAGTTCTTTCAGGAAGTTCAGTTTGTGATTGACTGAGAGTATTGTAAAATCTCCCTCTGCCTTTACCTGAATGCTTTTGGGATCAAGAAATGGTGATAGATTTTTGATTCGAAGGAGAACTTTTCCCTGGTTGAGAGTCGCACTTCCTTTCTCAAAGATTTGTGCACTATTCAGAAATAGAGTGACTTCCGCGACTTCCGTCTTAAGTTCTTTCTCTTTAAAATTTTGTGAGAATGTAGATCCGGAAATGATCAACAGAATTGAAAGTAGAATAGGTTTCATAGGCTTGTTTTATCCTATGATTCTGAAAATCATGAAATTCCATACGATGAGTAAAAATATCCCCTCATTTAAGGGTGATTTTTATTGGCGTTTGTTATTTCAACTCCCTCAAATACAATTGTATCGTATTCTCCAACCCAAGATAAAGTGCATCACAGACCAAAGCATGTCCAATTGAAACTTCATCCAGATCCGGAATGGATTGTTTAAGAAACTTCAGGTTATGTAAATCGAGATCATGCCCAGCATTTAAGCCAAGGCCGAAATTCCTCGCAGCTTTTGCAGCCTCAACATAAGGCGCCACTGCTTTCGCAGGATCTTTGTGATAATTCGATGCATAAGGTTCTGTGTAAAGTTCAATTCTATCGGCACCGATCTTTGAAGCTCCTTCAACCATCAATGGGGATGGATCCACAAACACTGACACCCGAACTCCATAGCCCTTAATTTCGGAAATTACTTTTTTCAGAAACGTTTCATTTTTAATAGTATCCCAACCGGCATTAGAAGTAATTGCCCCTGGAGGATCAGGTACCAACGTCGCCTGCTCAGGCTTCACCTCCCGGATAAGTTTCATGAACCGCTCGTCAGGGTAGCCCTCGATATTGAATTCTGTCGTCACAATCTTTTTCAACTGAGTGACATCACTGTATCGGATGTGACGCTCGTCCGGTCTGGGATGAACTGTGATGCCCTGCGCACCAAATCGCTCGCAATCCAGCGCAGTTTTAATGACATCAGGATTATTCGCCCCGCGGGCATTGCGAAGCGTGGCAATCTTGTTGATATTGACACTTAAATGCGTCATTGTTAAAGATGGATTTCGTTCGATAACTTTGAAGCGAAAATACATAAATCATGTCACTGAAAACTATCATCGACGCCGACATCAAGAAAGCGATGCTCGCCAAGAACAAAGAAGAACTTGAAGCCCTGCGCAGCATCAAGTCAATGATCCTCCTTTCCGAAACAGAAAAGGGTGGAAGTGGAGACATCGCTGCCGATGTAGAAAATAAATTATTAATGAAGGCCGCTAAACAGCGAAAAGAATCTGCTGAGATCTTCCAAAAGGAAGGAAGAACAGATCTTGCAGCCAAGGAAAATCTTCAACTTGAAGTTATTAGCCGGTACTTGCCTAAACAACTTTCTGAAGAAGAAGTAGCAAATGAATTAAAGGCAATCATTGCTCAGGTGGGCGCCAAAGGTCCTCAGGATATGGGCAAGGTAATGGGCACTGCAACCAAATCTCTTGCAGGTAAGGCTGACGGAAAACTTATCTCTGAACTTGTTAAAAAACTCCTCGCGTCTTGAGCACAGCAGATATTATTATTGCCCTCCTGATTATTGTCGGCGCATTCGCTGGTTACAAAGAAGGCTTTCTGATGGAGTTGATTTCAGTTATTGCAATATTGCTTGGAGTCTTCGCAGGCTTCAAACTGATGGGTGAAGGAATGATACTACTTGAAGAGAAATTCAACGCAGATACAACGACACTTCCTTACATCTCCTTTGCAGTGATATTTATCATCATTGTAGTGCTTGTCAACTTAGCTGGGAAACTGATAAAGAATTCAATTGATAAATCTTTTCTCGGCAAAGCTGATCAGGGTTTGGGTGCTGTACTGGGTGCATTCAAAACAATATTTATGTTAAGTATTGCGTTATGGATTGCAGATTCACTGAAGTGGACTCCCAAAGAATCATGGACCGTTGGCTCATGGCTTTATCCCTTTACAGCGAAATTAGCCCCGCGTACTGCTGAATGGATTGGAGGATTTCTGCCCATTTTCAAGGAAATTTTCAGGCAATTCTAACTACGAATATTTTTCACTTACTTTTCAAGGAAATAACTGTCACATGGCTCTTAATGTTAAAGAAGAAGGCGGTTTTAAATACGTAGACGAAGGTCATGGACAGGTTCTTATGTTACTCCATGGTTTGTTTGGTGCATTGAGTAACTGGGAAGGAGTTGTGAGCAGATTCTCGAAGCAATTCAGAGTTGTAATTCCTATGCTTCCTATTTATGAGATGCCTATCAAAGAAGCAGGGCTTGAAGGTTTAAGAAAATTTGTTGAAGACTTTGTAGCATTAAAGAAACTTGATAATCTCATCATCCTTGGCAATTCTTTAGGGGGTCATATAGGATTGCTATATACTTTGAATAACTCTGCGAAAGTTGATAAGTTGTTGCTAACCGGCAGTTCGGGATTGTTTGAGAATACGATGGGTGGCTCATACCCGCGAAGAGGAAGCTATGATTACGTTCGCGAACGCGTAGCATATACTTTTTATGATCCGGCAGTTGCTTCCAAGGAATTGGTTGATGAAGTTTTTGAGACGACGAAAAGCATTCCAAAATGTATGCGGATCGTTGCTATCGCCAAATCTGCACAGCGCAACAACCTGGCAAACGATTTGCATAAAATACTGGTTCCCACACTGCTGGTTTGGGGATTAAATGATACCATTACGCCACCCACCGTGGCATATGAATTTAATAGGTTGATCCCGAACTCTGAACTGCATTTTATGGACAAATGCTGTCACGCACCGATGATGGAACATCCTGAAGAATTCAATGAAATTGTGGAGGACTTTTTAATGGCAACACCCCAGGTTAAATAGAGAATAAATAAATGATTGCAGAAGAACTTATCAACCACATGATTCCGCCGCTAAAGGTGTCGGATGATGCCCACAAGGCAATTGTGTGGATGGAGGAATTCCGTTGCAATCACCTTCCCGTTGTAGATGAAGGAACATTGCTTGGATTTATTTCTGAAGAGATCATTCTCGAGTCAAATGACATCGATATGAATCTTGGTGATTTTGACCTTGTCGGAAAGGATTGCGTCGTTGGATTGGAATCGCATTTTTTCGACATCCTTAAAGTTGCCGGAGAACATAAACTGAATATTGTTGCCGTGCTGAATGAAGAAGGCCGTTATGCCGGCATCATTACGGTTCAGGATATCATGGCATCTTTTGCCCAAACAGCTTCTGTTCAAATGCCAGGAGGTATTATTGTCCTTTCAATGGATCTGATTGATTATTCTCTTGCTGAGATCAGTCGTTACGTTGAAGAGAACAAAGCAAAAGTTATCAGCAGCACGATGACCGAAGATGCACTCGACCGGGGAAAAATAAAGCTGACACTTAAAATCAATCAGCTTGATCTTTCACGCATTGTTGCAACACTTGAACGTTTTGGATATCGCGTTATTGGTCGTTATCAGGAAGCACCACGTGATGATGACGATAAAGAAAGACTTGACATGCTCATGAAATATTTGAACATCTGAAGCGTCCTTTATCGCCATTCAATTTCCACGCGTTAACTATTCACTTTTCAGATTCTCTACCGGATTCACTTTCGTTGCGCGAATGGTTTGTGAACCGATCGTCACCGCACCAAAAACTACCAGCATCATCACACCCGTTATCACCACAACAAAATCAAAACTGGTGTGATACGCAACCTGCTCGAGCCATAAATTATTTAGGAAGTAAGCAGATGGTACCGCAATCAGAATTGCAACCAGTAAGATTTTAACAAATCCTTTTGATAGAAGAACAATCAGTGATGCATCACTGGATCCAAGAATCTTGCGTATAGAAATTTCTTTCATGCGCGTTTCCGTTGTGTAAGTAGCCATTCCAAGAAGACCAAGACATGAGATCATGATGGCAAGAAAAGCGATCATCATTACAATATTGACAAGATCTCCGAAGATGGTATGATAGAAACTTAGGATCTCCTCTTCAAAGTTTTTATAATCAAGCTTTAAGGAAGGATTGACCTTTGCCCAGGATTCTTCTATGGATTTTGTGGCGGCACTATAGTCCCCTGAATACTTTACCTGGAGAATTTGAAACTGATCCGGATTATACATTAGTGCCATAGGACTGATCTTCTGCATCATCATCTGATGATTGTAATCTTTCACCACACCGATGATCTCAAGCTTTGATGAATCATGATCGTGAATAACAGTTTGCCCGATTGCATCTGCGGGAGAAGCAAAATGAAAAGCTCTTACGGACTGTTCATTGATAAGAATGAAATTCTTATTGGAAATCCCCGCCTCTGCCGAAAAATTCCTGCCGGCAATCATGGTGAGGCTAAGGTTTTTCAAATAGTCCTCATCCACAGAATAGTATTCAAGATCGGTCCATTCTTTTTCGTCAAGCGATTTTTTGAATCCGCTTCCGTAGGTGGTGCTTGCTGCGGGAACGTGTGAAGAAGTCGCTACATTGGTTATGTTAGAATGCTTGGCTAATTCTGTTTTTAAATTCTGAGAAGAGGTATTGTTAAGTCTTACAACAACATTATTCTTCATGTCAAAGCCGTGATCCGCACGCACAAACAAATTCAATTGATTATAGATCACGATTACTGTCAGGATAAAAATCAACGACAAAGTGAACTGTGATACCAACAAGGCTTTACGCAATCCCATTTTAGAAAAAAGCTTCATAGACCCCAGGTTCTTCAAAACCTTTACCGGTTGAAAGCCAGAAAGAACAACAGCTGGAAACAAGCCAGCGAGAATTCCTATGACGACAGCAAACACTACAAAAACACCATAGACATAAATGTTAGATTCTAGATCCCACTTCAACACTCTTGCAAAGGTGAGATTCAGCATTAAAGGTTTAATCGCCATTAAAAAGACGAAAGACAATGCCAGCGCAAGCAAAGCTGTTATAACAGACTCTGACAGAAACTGAGTAAAGATCTGCCACCGTGCTGCTCCTGAAACTTTACGAACACCAATTTCGCGCGCACGAGTGAGTGATCTCGCAATAGAAAGATTTGTAAAGTTGAAGCAGGATGTCAACATCACAACTCCAGCCAGACCCGCGAAAAAATATATAAAGATCCACGGAAGGAACGGTCCGATTGGATTGTTCAATAATTTACCAGGAGTGATCTCGCGCAATGATTGCAGAGAGAATGATGTTTTTTGAATATCAGGATTAGTAACAGTAGCAATTTTTGTTTTATAAATTTTGGCGAGATGAGGTTTGATATCATCAGCTGTTTTTCCTTTTTCAAGCAATAAATAATTCCAGGTATCCCAGTGATTATGCCAATCCTCACCATCTCTTTTTTTCTTCCCCTTCATAGCCACCTGACTTCTCCAGGAAGCCATGCTTGCCAGCCCTTCAAATACGATATGTGATTTCCGGTCTGTCTCTCTCAGAATGCCAGTTACTGTATACGTTCCGATGTCACCAACCTTTATGGTTTTCCCTATTGGATTTTCTTCTTTGAAAAGTTTTTTGGAAGCTCTTTTGGTAAGAACCACTGTGTAGGGTTCAGTCAATGCGGTGTTTGCATCACCATATTCCAATTCATATTCAAAAATGTCAAGCATTTCAGGATCAACAAAGAATCCGCTAAGCGGAACATTTACATTTTGATCAAACTCAATCCAGCCATTTCCGAACCCTCGTTTTATCTGAACGATTTTTTCAATACCGGTATAGTTATCGATTAACTCCTGACGCAAAGGCATTGGAGAAGTGGAGTATTCATTGCCACTGCTGGATAGTCCATCAGCGCCAACAGGAATGCTGGTAATCCGATAAATCCTGTCGCGCTTTGTGTTATGGATATCATATGTCATCTGATCTGCCACGAGCATGATGATACCAAGGCAAATGGACATCGCAATTGCCAGACCGAAGATGTTGATGAAAGAAAAAAACTTATGACGGTTCAGGCTGCGAAAAGCAGTCTTGATATAATTCCTTAACATGATAATTTGGTTTTAAAGAGAGGAGGGTAGTCGTGCGGGACATTCAAAAATTCCGCACGACTTGAATAACTTCTTATTGGTAATCAGGAGGATTTCTTTACCAGGAAATAATAGATAAGGAAACCTAATGAAACAGATACAGCAAACAACCCATAAGGAAGAGGTGATTCGGGATTTACCGAGATGAACTCCATAATGATCAATGAAAGACCACCAAAGAATACAATTAAACCCCATTTCAGAGAACTGTATTTGTTGTCATCTCCAACCTGTTTGAAAATTGCCTGAGTGTCTTCGTTGACAAAACCTTTTTCGATCATCTTCTTTTTCAGAATATAATCAGTCATCACTTTAACGAAGAAATAGACGGAACCGCCAAGCCCACTGAAGATGGCAACTGGCATTAGAACTTCTCTTAAATTACTGTCCATGGCTATGAATTTTAGTTTCTTTTTTGTTTCTGGAGCGTGAGACAGGATGAACAGATGAAATGTTGCAGGAGAATTTGATAAATCTTTCCCAGGATGGATTTAACTCTTAAGAGAAGCTTAAATGCATGCTCGGCAACCTCTCTTTATTTTTAAACGTTCCGCTAGAAAATCCCTTATTTTTCAGCAACCTTCCTGTCCAAACCCGTGTCTAACCTCAAAATGACAGATGATCAGGCCTTAGTAAAGCGGGTATTGCAAGGCGATACGCATGCTTTAAGGACCCTGATACGACAACATGAGAGATTAGTGGGTCATATGGTTGGCAGACTAATCAACAATGCAGAGGATCGTGAGGAGCTTTGTCAGGATGTATTTCTGAAGGTTTATGATAAGCTTGGGGAATTCAATTTTCAGTCAAAATTGTCGACATGGATTGCTACAATAGCATATAACCATTCAATTAATCACTTGAGAAAAAAGAAAATTCTGGTAAATGATATTCCAGATGAGGAGAGCTTTACCAAGCATTTTATTTCGGATGACAATCCTCAGGAGATGCTTGAAGATAAAAATATGGATGCTCTTGTGATGCAATTCATTGATCAGCTGCCAACTCAATACAAAGCAGTGCTCACATTGTATCATCTTGAAGACATGAGTTATCCGGAAATTGGAATAGCTACAGGTATGCCAGAAGGAACTGTGAAAAATTATCTTTTCAGGGCACGGGCATTGGTGAAAGAGAAAGTAAAAAAGTATCTTGGCAAGGAAGAAATGTTATGAACAGCGCAGAAGAAGAATTGCAGAATGAATTTGAGAGATCCGGCAAATCCGGATCTGAGATCGATATGCATTCCTATAAGATTGTTTTCGATGCTTTAAAAAAAGAGCCTGATTTTAACTTGTCTTATAATTTTGCAGATAAGGTCATCGCAAAAATTGAAGTTAAAAAAGAAGACTCAAAGGACTCTTTTTGGATAGTCATGGGAGTTCTTTCATTTGTTATTGCAGCCATCATTTCAATTGTACTTACAGATTTCAAATTGAACTTCGGTGCATTCCGATTCTTATCGGGATATGCAGGACTGTTCGCTTTTGGGATTGTATTTATCCTTGTGCTTCATTGGATTGATAAAAAACTTATCAGACCGCTCCACACTTCCTGACGGGTATCGCCTTTCAAATAAAAAGACATCACTTTCATTGCCATATGCAATCGAAAGGGTCACGCATTCCAACTTTTAGATAAGGTCTTTGATCTATTTGCCGAACGTGTAATATTCCAAACGGTCGTCTGGGAAAATCAGTTTACTTTGTAACAATCCCAACTAACCATGAAGAAAATTTACCACCTGTTTTGCGTGACGCTCATTCTCGTCACTCATTTGGCTTTTGCACAAGAGCCGAAAAAAGAAGATAAGCCAGACACCACCAAAAAGGAGAAACCAAAGAAGAAGAAAGACCTTCCGCTGGAGGTAGCCCGCAAAGTTTCAATCAAGTCCAATGAAGGAACCTGGATGTCACTTGACGTAAGTCCTGATGGGAAAACAATCGCCTTTGATTTTCTTGGAGACATCTTTACAATGCCAATCGCCGGAGGTAAGCCTACTCAGTTTACAAAAGGAATGGCATTCGATTCTCAGCCAAAGTTCAGTCCGGATGGAACGAAACTTCTTTTCATTTCTGATCGAAGCGGTGGTGAAAACATCTGGTGGTTTTCAATTGATAAGAAAGATTCTCTTCAAATAACAAAGGGTGCAACAGAACATTACCAATCTGCAGAGTGGACTCCGGATGGAACTTACATTATCGGATCACGCGGCACACGAAATTTTAAACTCTGGATGTATCATAAAGACGGAGGCTCCGGTGTACAACTGATCAGTAAACCTGACAATCTTAAAACAGTTGAACCAGCTTTCGGACCAGACAATCGCTACATATGGTATTCACAAAGAATCGGCGCATGGAATTATAATGCACAGCTTCCACAATATCAGATTGCTGTATATGATCGTGAGAATGGTGAGATTGAAACAAAAACAACACGATACGGGTCGGCTTTTGCTCCAACACTTTCACCAGATGGAAAGTATCTTGTCTATGGATCACGTTACAATGATCAAACAGGATTGCTTCTTCGTGATTTGAAATCTGGTGATGAAAAGTGGCTCGCTTATCCGGTTCAAAGAGATGAACAGGAATCAATTGCTCCTCTCGGAGTTTTGCCTGCCATGTCATTCACACCTGACAGTAAAGAGTTAGTAGCATCGTATGGTGGTAAATTCTACAGAATACCAGTAGCCGGCGGACCTTCTATTAACATTCCATTTGAAATGGAAACAGAAATGCTCCTGGGACCATTGGTAGAGTTCAAATATCCTATCAAGGACGACAAGGATATGGTTGTAACGCAGATAAGAAACCCTGTTGTTTCTCCTGATGGAAAACAAATTGCATTCACAGCATTGAATAGATTGTATACAATGGATGTTGCTAACGGAACACCAAAGCGTGTGACGAATTTTGATTTTACAGAAGCACAACCTTCCTGGAGTCCAGATGGATCACAGTTATTGTGGGCTTCATGGGAAGGTAACGGCGGCCATCTTTATAAAATAAATTTCAAACTAAAAGGAGCCAAGCCACAGAAATTAACTTCAACGGCTGCATTGTATTCAGATCCTGCCTGGACGTATAAAGGAAATAAGATCGTGTTCCTGCAGGGAACCTCTTTCAATTTCAAGGAAGATGCAGATCCTGTCACCTTTGCAAGTCAGGAAGAGATTGCGTGGATAAGCGGAGACGGAGGGAGTGTTAATGTGATTGCTCGTGCAAAAGGCAGAAGCAATCCTCATTTTGTGAAATCAGATGATCGGATTTACTTATACAGTGGCCAAAAAGGATTGATCTCTATTCGATGGGATGGTACCGATGAAAAACAACTTGCCAAGATTACCGGAATTATGACTTACGGCTCTATCATCGGAGAGAACAACTGTATGCTTGTAGAATCAGCAACAGAACCGCAGAGAGAACCTCTGAATGCTGACATCATTAAAATGGCGCCGGAAGGAGACAAGGCTTTTGCTCAGATACATAATGAGATCTATGTCGTAACGATTCCCAAAACAGGCGGAGAAGTTCCAAAGATCTCTGTTGCTGAGGCAGACAAGGCAGCGTTTCCATCAACGAAGCTGACGAAGTTGGGCGGAGAATTCCCTAGCTGGAGTGATAACGCAAAGATTGTTTATTACTCATTGGGCAATGCATTCTTCACATACAACCTTGAAGAAGCAAAAGCTAAAGAGCTGGAGTTGAAGAAAAAGAAAGCTGAAGAGGAAAAGAAAAAAGAAGAAGATGAAAAGAAAAAGGAGGAGGTAAAAAGCGGTGATAAAAAAGATGAACCTAAAAAAGATGAGAAGAAAGACGAAGGCTACAAGCCCGGAGAAGTTCGCATCAAGGTTACAGTTCAAAAGGATATACCCAACGGAAAACTTTTGCTGCAGAATGCCCGCATCATTACGATGAAAGGTGATGAGATTATCGAGAAAGGAGATATCCTGATTGAAAATGCGCGCATTAAGCAAGTTGGAGCAGCAGGCTCGATTTCAGTTGATGGTTCTGTTCAGATGGACATGGCTGGCAAAACGATCGTTCCCGGATTTATCGACACTCACTCTCACATGTGGCCAGCATGGGGAATTCATAAGAATCAGGTTTGGATTTATGCTGCTAACCTTGCTTATGGCGTAACCGCAACCCGTGATCCACAAACTGCAACTACTGATGTATTAACCTACAGTGATATGGTAGAGACAGGTCAGATCATTGGACCGCGTGTCTATAGCACCGGACCAGGCGTGGGATACTGGGCATATAATCTGAAAGATCTTGATCAGGCGAAAGATATCCTTAAACAGTATTCAGAATATTATAATACGAAGACGATAAAAATGTACTTAACTGGTAATCGCCAGCATCGTCAATGGATCATTCAGGCCGCGAAAGAGCAAAAGCTTATGCCTACAACAGAAGGTGGATTGGATTTCAAACTTAACATGACCAATCTGATCGATGGATATTCCGGTCATGAACATTCTTTACCGATCTATCCTTTGTATAAGGACCTTACAACTTCACTTGCCCAATCTAAAATGACGTACACACCAACACTTTTGGTTTCATACGGAGGACCATGGGCTGAGAATTTTTACTACTCAACGGAAAATGTTAATGGTGATCCAAAATTGAATTACTTCACGCCAAAGTCAGAACTCGATCAGAAATCACGCAGAAGAGGTTCATGGTTTATGACAGAAGAGCACGTGTTTCAGGATCATGCTCGATTTGTAAATGAATTGGTTAAAGCCGGCGGAAATGCAGGTGTCGGATCTCATGGGCAGCTTCAGGGATTGGGATATCATTGGGAAGTTTGGAACATTGCTTCTGGTGGTATGAGCACACACAATGCTCTGAAGGTTGCAACCATCCATGGAGCAAGGGCTCTTGGTCTTGACGGTGACATTGGAAGCATTGAGTCCGGTAAACTGGCAGACCTGGTAATCCTGGATAAGAATCCATTAGAGAATATCAGGAATACAAATTCTGTTAATAAAGTTATGAAGAATGGAAGGCTATTCGATGGAGCAACACTGGACGAGGTTTACCCTAATCCACACAAAGCACCATCATTTGGTAATGAGCAGGCGAGTCCTGTGAATCTTCCTGGGATTAAGTAATTAAATAGAAACTCATCAGTCGTCATTGTTTGGTGCGAGCCAGGCAATGACGATTTTTTTACTCGGACTTTTGTGATTTTAAACGAAGAGCAATTCCTCCAAAATAATTTCTTCTAGAAGAAGCGTTGAAGTAACGGCCACCGACAGCATTCAAATCATTGCCCAGACTATATCGTTCATCCAGAGCATTTTCAATTCCCAAAAAGAATTCAAGAGGAAGTTTTCCGGTAAGCTTGTATCCAAACTTTGCGCCAAGCAAAAAATATTGTGAAGCGTAATCCGTGTTTGCGTCGTTCAAAGGGATACGATCAACATAATGGCTGGTGATATTCAGATAGAAATTCTTTTTGAAAATGATATCAGATCCAAAAGTTACAATGTAAGGGGCAACGCCTGTTAATGCATTCCCCGAGAAATCATTTCCGGAGGTGATGTAGTTATTGAATCTATAATGATTATATGATAGACTTGTGTATAACCGAATATTATTAATGAATGTATTGTGTTGTACTTTGTCAAACTGCTTACTCCAGCTGAGAAAAATTTCGGCACCTTTTTGATCTGTTTTTCCCGCGTTTATAAAAAAATCAGCACCCGTTGCATCACTTTGAATAACAATCGTCTCATCGAGAATGAAATCGTAGAGTGTAAAAGAGGCATCAAAGGCATCCATTACTTTTGTCTTCACCCCAATCTCATAGCTGACTCCTCTTTCAGAATTTAATCCTGAATTAAATGTTGCAGTGGATGGTCTTACTTCTGCCAGAGTGGGAGGAGAGAATCCACTACTTACACTTCCGTAGATAGAAGTACTTTCTGAAAGCTTTTTTAACAATGCGACCCGTGGAGAAATTACCGGATCAAAATTTCTTTCCTGAAAGGAAGAAGGTAATGGAGCAATGCGTTCGAATTGATACTTGATAAAATTGATGCTTGTCCCGAGAGTGAGATAAAAATTTGCTGGTAAATCAAGGTCAATCTGAGTGAATCCAATAACCAATTCAGAGCGAAGCTTGTCGTCTGTCTGAACATTGCCACGATTTCCGGATAGATTATCATAATCAGTAATCGGCGAGAAGAAATGCTGATACTCTGCCCCGAAATTAAGTCTGCCATTTGCAGATGCGATATCAAAAATGAATTTAGTGTTTGTACGCCCTCCCCAATTTTCCTCCCTCCGTATTTCATAATTTCTGATGGCGGGATTTGTAAAGTCAGTGAAGGAACTGAACGCTCCGATTTGCGTAGACCATTGATCACTCCACTCATGTTCGAATGATAATCCCGAATATATTGTGTTGTTGCTGATGGATGCTTTTTGAATAACAGCCCCAGGAGATGCAGGTGATGTTGATGGCCGGGCCTGTTGAGGATCTGTATCGTATTGGGCTTGCGTTAAACCTCCAGGTGTCTCATAGAATAGTTGGGAGGAAAGAATAGTGCCGGATAGAAAACTTCGGGGACTGAAACTATTTTTAAAATCAAATTGAGCTACAAGGCGATTCATTTTGGTTTGCTGTCTGTAACCATCTGATTGCTGATAGCTCAATCGCATATTCATTTGAAATTTTTCGGTCGAAACAAGCGAGCCACCTGCCTGAATGTGAAAAAGTCCATAGCTGCCTCCGGTTAAAGAATAGGATAATCCGGCATCTTTTGGTGACGTCAATAGAACAACACCTCCGGTACCAGCACCATATAAACTGGCACCAGGACCTTTAATAATTTCTATGCTTCCTATTGAACTGAAATCAAAAAGATTGAGATAAGTATTTCCTCCTCCATCAGTCAGTGGCAGACCATTCCAGTAGAATTTAACGTTTCTAACGCCAAACGGAGATCGAAGAGAACTTCCGCGAATTGAAAACCGATAGCTTCCCGGTGAACGCTCTTCCATTCTTACACCAGGGATCATATTAACGGCTGGAAGAATTGAGACGGGACTAAAGCGATTAAGATCCTGATCTTTAATGATGCCAATGGCGGCAGGTACTTCCTGAATGTTTCTGTCTGAAGCATAGCCATGAACGACAACCTCATCCAGTTTTCGAATGGTATCTGGTTTAGTTAAAACTTCCTGCGCAGAAAGATTAATGACTATCAGGGACAGGAAGAAAATCAGATAGCGTGACATCAGAATTGCTAATATCCCTTTATCACATCCTCTACTTCTTTCACATCTGCAAAATATCCTGCGAGCTTGAGCATTACTCTGTCGACGATCGTATCAGGACAGGAGGCGCCACTGGTAAGAACTATGGTTACAGGAATGCGGTCAGGAATAAATTTATGTGTGACTACTTTTTCTTTTGTGTGATAATTAAAATGGTGGATTTCTTCACCCGACTTTAACTCATCATCTGAATTGATAAAGAAAGTCTGGAATTTCCTTTCACACAATTCCACAATATGCGACGTGTTGGAGCTGTTGTAACCACCGACAACAATTGCAAAATCCGCATCGTTCTTCAGAAGCTCGTAGGTCGCGTCCTGATTGTCATTGGTGGCGTAGCAAAGAGTATCCCGTGTATCGGCGAAATGTTCCTTAACAGCTGATTCACCATATTTCTGAATCATGGTTTGACGGAAGAAATCAGCAATTGCCTGTGTCTCTGTTGCAAGCATTGTTGTTTGATTGACAACACCTACCTTTTTCAGGTTGACATCCGGATCGAATCCATCAGAATGCTTGCCCCGGAAATCTTCAAAGAACTCTGCGCGCGATTTGCTTCCAATGATGTAATTACCAAGGTTAATCGCATCCTCCATATCACGAACAATAATGGAATGACCATTCACTGCACTATGAGAAAATGTTGCTCTCGTCTCTTCGTGATTGGGCTTGCCGTGAATAATGATCGTGTGTGATTCCTTTCCGAGTTTCTCTGCACGATTCCACACCTTCTCAACAAAGGGGCATGTAGTATTATATTTTTGAACTTCAACGCCAATGTCGCTAAGGATCTTTTCAATTTCGAGTGTTGTTCCAAACGCGGGAATGATGACAATATCTTCCTTGCTGATCTCTTTCCAGGGGATGAACTGAGAACCGTCCGTATCCATGATAAACTTGATTCCACGTTCCTGAAGATCACTGTTGACTTCCTGGTTGTGGATCATCTGACTTAGGAGAAATACTTTTTTATCAGGATTTTCCTCTAAAGCACGATAGCTGATCTCAATTGCATTTTCAACTCCGTAGCAAAAGCCGAAGTGCCTGGCAATAATAAATCGAACCGGTCCGAAATCCAGAATTGTGGGAGTAAAGTCTTGCTTTCTCAGATCTTTTGACCTCCGGAATTCTTTGATGCGACCTGTAATGGACGATCGGTAATAAGATGGGATTTCGAATTTTTTGATAAAAAGATGCTTAACAACTAACCGTAAAGTTAGTGGTTTGTCGGCAGGTGTCGATAAAGAAAAACGACAGACGAAAAAGAGCTTTCCGCCTGTCGTTTAGTATGGTTCAGGCTGCTTTTGACAGCTTGTCTTCTTTCACCTTGTTGGTATGAACTTCTTTTGAGTTGATATCAAAAGACTTTACTTCTACCAGATTCTTTTTGAAGTACTTAAGCACTTCCATCACTGTTCCGTCAATCTTGCTGCGAACACGTTCGCCTTTTTTAAACAATCTCCTCATTCTTATATGGGATTAGATTCGTACTGCATAGATATACTCCCGTGGGTAGTTCTCATATATCCCCGAGAAGGTGATCAGGTCACCAGCCTTTTTACTCTTTAGAAAGTCATTTACTTCTTTAGCATTTTTTACCGTTTTATCGTTGATATGAGTAACGATAAATCCATCTTTCATGTCTGTATAACGTGAAACTTTTCCTTCTTCCAACTTCACTTTTACACCACTGGAAAGTTCAAGCCCCTTCAAAATCTTATTATCAACATCTTCGAACTTCACACCCAACGAAGCTACAGCATCTTTCTCTACACGCTTGATTGTGCCAAGCTTTCCTTCACGATTTTTTAATGTTATGGTAAAGATCTTTTCTTTTCCATCGCGATTAACGGTTACAACCACTTTGTCACCGGGATGTTTAAGACCAATATATTCAATTAATCCTGAACTTGTTCTGATTTTCGTCTGATCCAGCATGATAATTACATCCCCCTTCTGGATACCCGCTTCCTTAGCAGCGCTCATACTTTCCAGTTCTCCAAAGCCATTTACGTACGCCCCATCATTTACGGCAATGCTGGCTTTATCTTCCAAAGTTTTGACATCCTGAACCTGAATACCAAGCCAACCTCTCTGAACGACACCATATGATAAGAGATCTTCAACGATCTTGCTCACAATGTTGGACGGTACTGCGAAACCATATCCGGAATATGATCCTGTCGGGCTTGCAATGGCTGTATTGATCCCAAGAAGGCCTCCCTGGAGATTCACTAGAGCCCCGCCACTGTTACCTGGATTAATAGCGGCATCGGTTTGAATAAAAGATTCTATTGCAGTTCTTGAACCTCTTTGATCCATAGTGCTATTAATGATGTTGATGTTTCTTCCTTTCGCACTGATGATGCCGGCTGTTACAGTAGAATTAAGATTAAAAGGATTTCCTACCGCTAATACCCATTCTCCGACTTTTGATTGATCCGAATTAACAAAAGACAGAAAAGGCAATTCCTTCTGATTGATTTTCAGAACAGCGAGATCTGTATCAGTATCGGTGCCAATCACTTCAGCTTTATAAGTACGATCATCCGACAAAGTCACTTCAAGAGCATCCGCTCCCGCAACAACATGATTGTTGGTTACAATGTATCCATCAGCATTGATGATCACGCCGCTTCCCGAACTTTGACTTGGACCACGTTGCTGCTGACGTGGATTAAAAAAGTATTGAAAAGGATCTTGTGAATCCTGTTCCCGTGAACTGGCTTGTGCACTGGAAGTAGATTTAATGTGAACTACGGCCTGAGTTACTTTTTCGGCAACTCCGGTGAAATCCAATGGAACCGTTTCACCATTTTCATTTACCGTATAAGCAACCTGAGATGAAGGTATGCCTGTAACGTGTTCTATTCTGACGCCTTCCTTATTGTTTGTGTTAAACCACTGGACACTAACCAGTGTAATGGTGCTGCCTAAAACAGCTGCCAAGATGAGAGATCCAAAACGCTTCATAATCTTTCTTTGTGTTTAATATTATGTAAAACAGATATTAAAAAATATGCCAATTTGATTTTTCACTGCCTTCCCCACCGGTCAACTTCTCCTTTCTGACAATTTTGCAGACTGCTGTAAATACGAGTATGAATCGAATTTGGTTCTGTTTTTTTGACAGACAGGCCTATTTTTTGACCAATTGGCCATTTCTGTATTCATACTCAATGGTAAGATTCCCCTGCTCGTCATACCACTTTGATATACCCTCCCGCAATCCGTTTTTGTAAACACCTTCTTCCATCAGCTTGCCGGTTTCGTAATATACCTTTGTGGTTCCTTCCTGCTTTCCGTTTTGATAGAAGCGCTCTTCTTTCAGGTTAGAGTAATGGTATTCCCGGTATTCGCCATGACGGACATCATTCCGGTACGTGCATTTCTTTATCAATTGGTTGCCATCATTAAACTCAAGATAAAGCCCCTCTTTTTTATCATTGACATAGTTCGTCAATGTCTTTAACAGATGAGTCTGACCTGTAGAATACGTTGCCCATGAACTTTCTTTCTTCCCATCCTTAAGATACCCACTGCTGATTACGATGCCATTGCCGTTTTTCTCTTCGGTATATTGAAGCTCAGAATCTTTGGAAGGTTTTAATTCTGAAGAAACGGATTCAATCTCTTCAGAGTCGTTGGAATTTTTCTGATCAGATTGATCTTTTCCGCAACCATACAGAGAAAGGATCAGGCAAAACAAAAGTGTTTTTTTCATGTTGCTGGGGGCTAAGAAAATGCGACCGGGATAGATGACCATATTATTATAAATTGCTGAAATAACGGCATACAATTTAATAGAAGAAATGAAAATTCAGGGACAGATTATTCTAAAAAAAGGCCGGGAAGCCTCCGCAAAAAGATTTCATCCCTGGATTTTTTCTGGCGCTATTCATTCAATGGAGGGCAAACCCGAAGATGGTGATTGGGTGGAGGTAAAAGATGGATTTAAAAAAACTCTTGGCTTTGGCCACTATCAGAAGGGAACCATTACAGTAAGACTGCTTAGCTTTTCTGATCAACCGCCATCGCAAAAGATTTATTCAGAAAAAATACGCAAGGCAGTTGATCAGAGAATCAATACAAATGTTATCAGCGATCAGACAAATTGCTATCGCTTGATTCACGGTGAAGGAGACGGATTGTCCGGACTGATAGTAGACATCTATAATGGTGTTGCTGTTCTGCAGGCGCACAGCGCAGGTATGCACAATGATCGTCAGTTGATCACTGAATCAATAAAAGAAGTTCTTCCTGATAGTATCAACGCAGTTTATTATAAAAGTCAAAGTACTCTACCGGGAAAGACAGACAAAGAATACCTGCATGGAATGAGTCCTGTGCCTCACGTTGTACTCGAACATGGAAACAAGTTTTATGTCGACTGGGAAGAGGGTCAAAAGACTGGTTTTTTTCTTGATCAAAGAGAGAACAGAATGATGGTAGGCGAAATGGCTAAGGGAAAGAAAGTGTTAAATACCTTCTGTTATACCGGAGGATTTTCTGTCTATGCTCTGGCAGGGGGAGCAGAACTTGTTCATTCTGTTGATGCGTCTGAAAAAGCAATAAATCTCACTAAAAAGAATCTTGAGCTCAATGGATACGATTCAAGCAAGCATCTTAGTGTAGCGGAAGACACTTTTGAATTCTTAAAAGATAAAAAAGATGTTTATGACTTTATCATTCTGGATCCTCCCGCTTTCGCGAAACATAAAGACGCACGCCACCAGGCAATGAAAGGATACCAACGGCTTAATGCAGAGGCAATGCGGGTGATAAAACCGGGCGGGATTATTTTTACCTTTTCATGCTCACAGGTGGTAGACAGACAATTGTTCTATGATACAGTTGTTTCTTCAGCAATTCAATCAGGACGTGAAGTCAAAGTACTCCATCAACTGTCACAACCAGCGGATCATCCGATCTCAATGTTTCATCCCGAGGGTGACTATCTGAAAGGGTTGGTTTTGTATGTTAACTAGCACTACCCTTCAAAACTGACAATACTGCCATTTTGAATGAAATTTAGTCAGGTCAAAAGCGATTTTGGCCTTGAAAACCTACCTGGACGCCTTTTTGATGGTATAGATGCAGCCCGATTCGGGGTTATTTTCCGAATGGTTAACTTTAAAACTTAATTACAAACAACAATTATGAGTAAAGGACTAATTACCACCCTGATCATTGTAGGATCACTGATCGTAGTTTTTGGAGGATTCTTCATGTGGGGAACAGGAGTGTATGACAGTGCAGTCGCAACCCAGGAAGATGTAAATCAGAAATGGGGTGATGTGCAGGCAACTTATCAGAGGAGAGCAGATTTAATTCCAAGTTTGGTAGCGACTGTTAAGGGCGCAGCTGAAAACGAAAAATCTATTTTAGTTCAGGTAACTCAGGCTCGTGCCGGTATTGTTAGTGCGACAACTCCTGAAGAATTGGATCGTGCAGGTAAGCAGATTAATACAGCAATCAATCTTGCATTTGAAGCATATCCTCAAATTCGTTCAACAGAAAACTTTTCTGATTTGCAGGCTCAATTAGAAGGAACTGAAAACAGGATCAACGTTGCGCGCGAGCGTTACAACGAGTCTATAAAAGGATACAACACTTACGTAAGAGGATATTTCAAACGCAAAGCTTTGAGCTGGTTTGGTGATGGCGAAGAGTTTGCCGTAAAGAAAGGGTTTGAATCTGCTGCAGGATCTGAAAAAGCACCTGAAGTGAAATTCTAAAATATTCAGACGATCTGAATCGTCTTCCTTAAATAAAAAAGCCTGACCGAAAATCGATCAGGCTTTTTTTATTCCTGTGAGTTAAAGCAATCTTAGTTTTTCTTCACCTCGCGGTTCTCATAGCTTTCGATCACATCACCTATCTGCATGTCATTGAAGTTCTCAATGCCCATACCGCAATCAAAACCTGTGCGCACTTCACTTACATCGTCCTTGAATCGTTTCAATGTACTGAGCTTACCTGCGTAAACAACAATACCATCACGGATAAGACGAATCGGGTTGGCACGCTTGACAGAACCATCCGTGATCATACAACCCGCTACCGTACCGAACTTGGTAATCTTGAAGACTTCACGAACCTCAGCATTACCAACAATAACCTCCTCCATCTCCTTCTCCAGCATACCTTCCATCGCGCTCTTTACATCGTTGATGGCATCGTAAATGATAGAGTACAAGCGAATTTCAATCTCTTCTCCATCAGCAAGTCTTCTCGCAGAAGTAGATGGTCTTACCTGGAACCCGACGATGACCGCATCAGATGCTGATGCCAGCAATACATCAGATTCTGAAATCTGACCAACACCCTTATGGATAATTCCAATCTGGATCTTTGGTGTGGAAAGTTTCAACAATGAATCAGAAAGCGCTTCAACAGATCCGTCCACGTCACCCTTCACAATCACATTCAACTGCTTGAATGAACCAATTGCAATACGTCTTCCGATTTCATCCAACGTAATGTGTTTCTTGGTACGAATGCTTTGCTCACGTACTAGCTGTGCACGCTTGGTTGCAACTTCTCTTGCTTCACGATCTGTTTCGTAAACAGCAAATTTCTCACCCGCCTGAGGAGCTCCATCCAATCCAAGTACCTGAACTGGTGAAGATGGACCTGCTTCTTTAATTCTTGCGCCGGTATCATCGTACATCGCTTTTACACGCCCGTAGTTAGAACCAGCAACCATAATATCCCCAACACGAAGTGTTCCGCTCTGCACCATAAGAGTTGATACATAACCGCGACCTTTGTCAAGAGATGCTTCAATGATAGAACCAATCGCTAAACGATCAGGGTTTGCTTTCAGGTTAAGCATTTCTGACTCAAGGAGAACTTTCTCCAGCAAGTCATCAATTCCCTTTCCTGTCTTGGCAGAAATTTCCTGGCTTTGATATTTTCCTCCCCATTCTTCAACAAGGATATTATTTTTTGAAAGCGACTCACGTACCTTATCAGGATTCGCTGTAGGCTTGTCAATTTTATTAATAGCAATGACGATTGGTACACCCGCAACCTGCGCGTGATTGATAGCTTCTTTTGTTTGCGGCATTACATCGTCGTCTGCTGCTACCACAATGATAGCAATGTCCGTAAGCTTGGCACCGCGTGCACGCATCGCAGTAAATGCTTCGTGACCCGGAGTATCAAGGAATGCAATCTGCTTACCGCTCTTCGTTGTTACATCATAGGCTCCGATGTGCTGAGTGATACCACCAGCTTCAGAAGCAACAACTTTTGTATTTCTGATATAATCGAGGAGAGAAGTCTTACCATGATCGACGTGACCCATAATGGTAACGATTGGAGCACGAGGCTTCATATCTTCTTCGTCGTCTTCAACTTCTTCGTCTACTGTTTCTTCTTCTGAAGAGATGAACTGAACTTCATATCCAAACTCATCCGCAATGACGGTAATAGCTTCTGCGTCCAATCTTTGGTTGATAGACACAAACATTCCAAGTCCCATGCACGTTGAGATGACCTCATTAACAGAAACGTTCATCATTGATGCCAGATCGTTTGCAGAAATGAATTCTGAAACGCGAAGAATCTTTGAAGCTTCCTGTTCCTGAAGCAACTTTTCCTCCTGTGCATCTGAAACCGCCTGGCGTTTTTCCTTGCGGTACTTTGCTCCGGAGAATTTCTTCTGACCACCACTTAGCTTAGCAAGTGTGGCCCTGATTTGATCCTGAATTTCTTTTTCAGAAGGTTCTCCCTTTTGGGCATGCAAAGGAGCACGTCTTGGATTTCCGGTTGCAGGCGTTCCGGTCGCAGGTGCATTACCCGTTCTTGGAGCTCCCTTGTTTCCGCCTTCATTGGCAGAAGGAATTCTCTTGCGAGGTCTCTTCTTTCTGTCGTCCTGTTGTTGTTTGTCTTGCTGCGGATTGGATTTCTTCTCAGCAGGAAGTTCAATTTTGCCCAACACGTTTAAGCCCTGAAGCTTTTCAGCTTTAGCTTTGATCAACTCTAATTCAGGAGGAGCTTCAACAACTGGAGTAACGACTTCCTCTTTCTTTGGAGCCTCTTCTTTAACCTCTTTTACTGGCTTGGTTTCTTTTACTTCTTTCGGCTCTTTAACAGCCTTAGGTTTTACTTCTTTTGTTTCTTTAGGCTCTTCCTTCTTTTTCTTTTCAAGGTCAATCTTGCCTAGTACTTTAATACCTTCAAGCTTCGCGGTTTCACGCTCGACTTTTTCAGGCTGCTTTGCTTCTTCCTTTGCCTTGATCTCTTTCGAGCCAAGGTTCTTGATCATGATGTTATCATCCTCCTCTGTTTTCTTACGAACAGGTTCTGGTTGAATGGTCAGATTCTCAGCATGCTTTGTACCAATAGTAAGTCCTGATGCTTCAATTTTTTCTGAAGCAGACGCAGCAAACTCCTTCGACAGCATGGCAAACTGTTCCGGTGAGAGTTTTGTGTTCGGATTGTTTTCTACGGTGAAGCCTTTCTTCGCCAAGAAATCCAATATGGTGTTGTGACCCACATTGAGTTTTCTAGACGCTTGCCCCAGCCTTATCATTTTTTCTTCTGCCATGCTCAAAGTTGACTATGTTTTTTCTTATTAATGTGATTATTATATGAATTTATTCAAATTCCTTGCTCAAAACAGCCACAACATTTTCTACTGTCTCCTCTTCAAGGTCAGTTCTGCGAACTAATTCTTCCTTGTTAAGAGCCAATACACTCTTTGCGGTATCAAGTCCGATCTGCTTAAGCTGATCGATAACCCAGCTTTCAATTTCGTCTGAGAATTCGTCAAGATCCACATCTTCTTCACCGGCGGTTTGTTCACCAAGTTCACGGAAGACATCAATCTCCATACCTACTAAGCGGCTTGCTAATTTGATATTAAGCCCGCCTTTACCAATCGCTAAGGATACCTGATCAGGTTTCAGATAAACAGAAACACGGTTAGTGTCCTTATCAATTTTAAGATTTACAATTTTCGCCGGACTCAGGGCACGCTGAATAAACAACTCAAGATTTTCAGTATAGTTGATTACGTCGATGTTTTCATTTTGCAATTCACGAACGATAGCGTGAATACGTGATCCCTTCATACCTACGCAAGCTCCAACCGGATCAATACGATCATCATATGATTCAACGGCAACCTTTGCGCGCTCTCCTGGCTCACGAACAGCTTTCTTGATAGTGATCAAACCATCATAAACTTCAGGAACTTCCTGTTCAAACAAGCGCTCCAATAACACAGGAGATGTTCTTGAAAGAACAATCTTTGGATTGCCATTCACCATTTCAACTTTGTGAACAATCGCTCTTACATTTTCTCCCTTACGGTAACGATCCTTAGGAATTTGTTCGTTGCGGGGAATTGAAATTTCATTTCCTTCTGCATCCGTTAATAATACCTCACGGCTCAAAACCTGATATACTTCTCCAGTGATGATCTCACCGACAATCTCCTTGTATTTCTGGAAAAGAATGTCTTTTTCCAGGTCTTTGACTTTTTGCATAAGCGTTTGACGTGCAGTAGTTACTGCGCGACGACCGAAGTGCTCAATTTCAATTGGCTCAGAAACTTCTTCTCCCACTTCGAAATCAGGTTCAATCTTTTGAGCTTCTGACAAGCTGATTTTGTCATGTTCCCAGATATCTTCCGAGTCGTCGTCGACGATCTCACGAATGCGGTAGATTTCCAAGTCACCTTTATCCGCGTTAATGATAATATCAAAGTTGTCATCATTGACATACTTCTTTTTGATCATAGTGCGAAATACATCTTCCAGGATCCGGATCATGGTAGGCCGGTCGATGTTTTTTTGCTTGGCGAAGTCGGCAAACGACTCAATTAAATTTGATATGTCCATCTTAGATTATTTAAACGAAACCATTACAAATGCTCTTTCTATTTCTTCATAGGGTAGGATCATCTCTTTTTCAACGATGATTTTTCCCTCTTTAACTTCTTCTGCTAATACGATCTTGTCGTCGTCGGCGTGGATCAATTTTCCCTGGATAATACTCTTGTCTTTTCGGTGAATCTTAAACCCACGTCCGATATTCTTCTGGTACTGTCTCTTCAACTTCAGCGGATGATCCAATCCTGGAGTAGATACTTCCAGCGTATAGCTTTCCGCCTCAAAATTTATCTCGTCAAGTTTTTCAGAAACTACTCTGCTGATCCGGGTACAATCATCGATCGTAACACCCTTGTCGCCGTCAATGATTATCGAGATTTTAGAGAAATTTCGGTTAGAAGCCACAATTTCCACTAAAAACAGCCCTGGATCCTGTAGGCTCGCCTCCACCAACTCTGTCAATTTTGCCTTAATGTCCATTTTTCTATAAAGAAAGAGGGGACTTTTGGGTCCCCTCTTTGACTTTTTCCTCAGAAGTATGACAAAGGTATGCCTTTTTATTTTTTATCGCAAATTATTGTGTTCTTTGGCCGTTTAAGCCACATTTCATTTCATGATCAGGCCAGTTTTTCTCATCCTTCTGATTGGATTTTTAGCCTCCTGCGGTAAAAAGGAGAAGCCAGTAGAAGAAACACCACAGCGCCTTATCAAGGTGCCTATTTTCAATGCGGATTCTGCATTTTGGTTTACCGAGAAGCAGGTAAAATTCGGGCCCAGAATCCCCAACTCACCAGCACACAAAACCACTGGCGATTATCTGACAACGACTCTCAAAAACTATGGAGCTTCTGTCATTACTCAGGAGTTTGAATCAAATTCTTTCGATGGTAAAAAACTCTTTCTCAGAAATATCATAGCAAGTTTTTATCCGGAGAAGCAGAAGAGAATTTTATTGGCAGCGCATTGGGATACCCGACCTTTCTCCGATAAAGACAAGGATAAACCGGATGCAAAATTTGATGGCGCCAATGATGGTGCTAGTGGAGTAGCCGTGTTGCTGGAAGTAGCTCGCACCTTATCTCAAAATTCTGCACCCGATACGGGTATTGATATTATCTTATTTGATGGTGAAGACTGGGGTGAAAAAGAAAATGCTTCCGGCAGAATTCAACCTCCGCAGGGATTGAATTCCTGGTGGTGCCTTGGCTCACAATATTGGGGGAAACATAAACACAAGCCGAACTATACTGCTTACTATGGTATTCTTCTTGATATGGTGGGAGCGCAGGGAACGCATTTTTTTCAGGAGGGATACTCAATGGAGTATGCGCCAAAGATTGTTGATAAAGTCTGGAACACTGCTGCGCGTCTTGGTCATGGATCCTTATTTGTAAGACAAAAGAATGGAAGCATCACCGATGATCACGTTTATGTAAACGAGCTCGCGAAAATTCCAATGATTGATATTATTCCGTATGATCCGTCATCCGGATCGTTTGGCGATTACCACCACACTCAAAAAGATAACATGTCAGTGATCAGTAAAGAAACACTTGGCGCCGTCGGCAATGTGTTGATGAATGTGATCTATTACGAAGGACAATAGTTATTGCTCAAGAATACTTTTGAGATAGACACCGTATCCACTTTTTTCGAGAGGCTTTGCAAGCTTTAACAATTGTTCGGCATCAATGAACTTCATTCGATAAGCGATCTCTTCAATACATCCTATCTTCAATCCCTGACGCTGCTCAATCACCTGAATAAAGTTTCCGGCCTGCATCAGTGAGTCAAATGTTCCCGTATCAAGCCATGCTGTGCCACGACTCATTGTTCCAACGCGAAGTTTTCCTCTTTTCAGATAGACATTATTGACATCTGTTATCTCAAGTTCTCCTCGTGGACTTGGTTTCAAAGCTTTTGCAATCGCCACCACTTCATTGTCATAGAAATAAAGACCTGGTACTGCAAAATTCGACTTTGGATTCTTTGGCTTTTCTTCAATAGAGATTGCTTTCTTGTTCTCATCAAATTCAACAACACCATATCTCTCAGGGTCATGCACATGATATGCAAATACAACTCCTCCATCAGGATTAGTATTCTCACGAAGTAATTCAATAAGTCCTGAGCCGTAAAAAACATTGTCACCCAGCACTAAGGCAACTTTTTCTTTGCCGATAAATTTTTCGCCGATGATGAACGCCTGAGCAAGACCATCAGGAGTTGGTTGCTCAGCGTAGGAGATCTCACAACCAATTTGTTTGCCATCACCCAGCAAGCGTTTAAAAAATGGAAGATCAAAAGGAGTGGAGATGATAAGGATTTCGCGGATGCCAGCCATCATCAGGATAGACAATGGATAATAAACCATTGGCTTGTCATACAGAGGCATAAGTTGTTTGCTCATGACCAGCGTAAGCGGATGTAAGCGGGTGCCTGACCCTCCGGCAAGAATAATTCCTTTCATGTTCTATCGGTTATGGTACATGCTTTTATAATACTCGCGGTAAGCGCCAGATGTTACATTGTCTAGCCACTCACGGTTGTTGAGGAACCAGTCAACTGTTTTTTCCAGACCTGTTGGGAAATCTATAGATGGTTTCCAACCCAACTCGCGTTGAAGCTTGGAAGAGTCAATAGCATATCTCAGATCGTGACCGGCTCTGTCTTTTACGTAGGTGATTAGCTTTTCTGAGGTGCCAGCTTCGCGCTTAAGTTTTTTATCCATGATCTGACAAAGCAGCATGACAAGATCAATGTTCTTCCATTCGTTATTACCACCAATGTTATAAACTTCTCCTACTTTCCCCTTTTCGAAAATAGTATGAATAGCACTTGCGTGATCTTCAACATAAAGCCAGTCGCGGACGTTTTCACCTTTTCCATAAACCGGAAGCGGCTTGCTATTAATGATGTTGAAGATCATCAATGGAATAAGCTTTTCAGGAAAATGATTCGGGCCATAATTATTGGAACAGCGACTGATAATTACCGGCAATCCAAAGCTGCTATGAAAAGCGCTGACGAAATGATCGCTGCCAGTCTTTGATGCTGAATAGGGAGAACGTGGATCAACAGGAGTTTCCTCTGTAAAGTATCCACCATTATCCAGTGAACCATACACCTCATCTGTTGAGATGTGATAGAATAATTTGTTTGCGAAATTATCCTTCCAGCTTACCCGGCATGCCTGCAATAGATTGAGTGTGCCAACGATGTTCGTTACTGCGAATTCGGCAGGATTTTCAAGGGAGCGATCAACATGTGATTCTGCAGCAAGGTGGATAACGCCATCAAATTGCTCCTTGATAAACAGTTCTTTGAGGAATTCATAATCCACAATGTCTCCTTTAACGAACCGGTAATTCTTCTCGCTTTCCACCTCCCGGAGATTTTCAAGATTACCAGCATAAGTAAGTTTGTCAAGATTAACAATTGAGTAATCAGGATGCTTCTTAACAAAAAGTCTGACGACATGAGATCCGATAAAACCGGCTCCTCCTGTGATTAATATTTTTTTACTCATCGTGTGTATGCTTCAAAATTCTTATGGTCACGTTGGTATAGATCTTCCTGTGACAATGTTTTAAAATAATCGTACGTGATTTTTAAACCTTCAGCTCTGGAAACTTTCGGCTCCCATCCAAGAAGCTGTTTTGCTTTTGTAATGTCCGGCTGACGTTGCTTAGGATCATCTTTAGGGAAACCTTTGTAAATAATTTTTTGTGATGTACCTGTTAATTTGATTACCTCCTTGGCAAAATCAAGGATTGTTATCTCGTCGGGGTTTCCAACATTTACTGGCAACGCATAATCCGACATGAGTAGTCTGTAAATACCTTCCACCAGATCATCCACGTAACAAAACGAACGCGTTTGCAAACCATCACCAAAGACAGTCAAATCTTCTCCACGCAACGCTTGCCCTATAAAAGCTGGGAGCACGCGGCCATCATTCAGGCGCATGCGCGGACCGTATGTATTGAATATCCGTATGATCCTGGTTTCAACCTGATGATACGTGTGATAAGCCATCGTAATAGCTTCCTGAAACCTTTTTGCCTCATCATAAACTCCCCTTGGACCCACTGGATTCACATTTCCATAATATTCTTCCACCTGAGGGTGAACGATAGGATCTCCATAAACTTCGGAAGTGGAGGCTACAAGAATTCTTGATTTTTTGGCACGGGCCAGTCCAAGAAGATTATGAGTTCCTAACGAACTTACCTTGAGCGTTTGAATGGGAATCTTTAAATAATCAATCGGGCTGGCGGGGGAGGCAAAGTGAAGAATGTAGGCAAGATCACCAGGGACATGGACAAATTTTGAAACATCGTGATGATGAAACTCAAAATTTTCCAGATGAAATAGATGCTGAATGTTCTTCAGCTCACCTGTTATCAGGTTATCCATAGCAATCACATGATAGCCTTCTTTGATGAACCTGTCACAAAGATGAGAGCCGAGGAAGCCTGCACCTCCAGTAATTAAAACTTTTTGTTTAGGCATGTATAGTTTTTCGTCCGATGCTGATATACGTGAATCCCTGATCCTGCATATCCTTTAGTTCATAAAGATTACGGCCATCAAAGATAACCTTGCTTTTCATAATGGAGATCAGCTTTGCAAAGTCCGGTGTTCTGAACTCAGGCCATTCTGTTGCAATAAAGATTGCATCCGCTCCGGTTGCAGCTTCATAAGGAGTTGTGTGATAGCTGATCTTATCGCCCAATATTTTTTTCACATTATCCATTGATTCAGGATCATGTGCCCGGATAATAGCTCCCTCTGAAAGAAGCTCATCAATGTTGTATAATGACGGAGCTTCGCGGATATCATCAGTATGTGGCTTAAACGATAGACCCCAGAAAGCAATCACTTTTCCTTTTAAGCTTCCAAAATGTTTTTTGATATGAGGAATGAGCTTGGTTTTCTGATCTGCGTTAACAGCCATCACGGATTTCAGAATCTTGAAGTCATAATCATTATCTTCTGAAGCTTTTGCCAGTGCCCATACATCCTTTGGAAAACAACTGCCGCCATATCCAATTCCAGGAAATAAAAATCTTTTACCAATTCTACTATCAGTACCTACACCTTTACGGACTGCATCCACATCGGCTCCAAGTTTTTCGCAAAGATTCGCGATTTCATTCATGAAGGTGATCTTAGTAGCAAGAAAAGAGTTCGCCGCATACTTTGTCAATTCTGCAGAACGCTCATCCATGAAGATGATTGGATTACCCTGACGAACAAAAGGTGCATATAACGTCTCCATAATTTTCTTTGCGCGATCAGAAGATGTTCCGATCACCACACGGTCTGGTTTCATAAAGTCATCAACTGCCACACCTTCACGCAAGAATTCAGGATTGGAAACCACATCGAAATCAACCTTCGCTTTTGCTTTTATCTTCTCTGTAACTTTCTCTGCTGTGCCAACAGGTACCGTACTCTTGTCAATGATGACTGTGTACGATTGTAAAAGCTCGCCCAACTGACCCGCTACACCCAGGACATATTTCAAGTCTGCAGATCCATCTTCTCCCGGAGGTGTAGGTAATGCTAAAAAGATAATCTGAGCATCCTTTATACCTTCTTTTAAGTTCGTGGTAAACGATAGTCGTCCCTGTTTAATATTTCGCTCAAAAAGAACGTCAAGGCCAGGCTCGTAAATGGTGATGGTTCCCGCTGAAAGCTTTGAAATCTTCTCCGCATCGATATCGACACAAGTCACCGTATTGCCAGTCTCTGCAAAACAGGTTCCCGTTACCAAACCGACATAACCTGTCCCAACGACTGATATTTTCATGATTAAACTTTTTTAGAGGGGGCAAAAATAGGGCTTTGAGCATGAGAATCTGCGCATTCTGGACGAAATAAAGCAAGCAAACTAACAGTCGTTTGGCTGATTGTTGAAGTTGCTGTACTTTTGAAACCTAAATAAGAAAGGCGATGCAAGTAATGACAGAGACTTCTGCTGGAATTGATTTCGAGCAATCGGAAAGCCAGGCGATGGTAACACAAATGATCAGGGATTTTGGGAACAAATTCATCCGTCCTCATATGATGGAATGGGACGAGTCTCAGGAATTTCCGGTTCATATTTTTCGTGAAATGGGTAAGCTGGGGCTTATGGGTGTGCTGGTTCCAACGGAGTATGGTGGTGCTGGCTTAAGCTATATGGAATACGTAACCACCATTGCTGAGATATCACGCATTGATGGTTCAATAGGATTATCAGTAGCTGCACATAATTCTCTTTGTACAAATCATATTCTTCAGTTTGGCAATGAAGAACAAAAGCAAAAATATCTTCCAAAGCTTGCTTCAGGCGAATGGATTGGAGCTTGGGGTTTGACAGAACCAAATACAGGATCAGATGCCGGAAACATGAGGACCGTTGCTGTAGAAGATGGCGATCATTATGTGCTCAATGGATCCAAGAATTTCATCACCCATGGAAGAAGCGGGAATGTTGTAGTAGTTATTGTTAGAACGGGCAAGGTTGGAGATTCTCATGGAATGTCTTCTTTCATCATTGAAAAGGGCACAAAAGGGTTTACTTCCGGAAAGAAGGAAAACAAACTTGGAATGCGTGCATCAGAAACTGCTGAGTTGATCTTCTCAGATTGCCGTGTTCATAAGAGTCAGATGATGGGTGAAGTAGGTGAAGGATTTATTCAGTCTTTGAAAGTTCTTGATGGTGGACGCATTTCAATTGCAGCCTTAAGTCTTGGAATTGCACAGGGAGCATTTGATGCGGCCCTGCAGTATTCAAAGGAACGTCAGCAGTTCAACAAACCGATCTCATCTTTTCAGGGCATTTCATTTAAGCTTGCTGACATGGCAACCAAAATTGAAGCAGCCAGACTTCTGACATTCAGAGCTGCAGAGCTAAAGAACATGGGTAAAAGCGTGAACAAGGAATCTGCCATGGCAAAGCTTTACGCCTCTGAAGTGGCGGTGGATGTGGCCAATGAGGGAGTGCAGATTTTTGGTGGCTATGGTTATACCAAGGATTTTCCGGCTGAGAAGTTTTACCGTGACGCAAAACTCTGCACAATCGGTGAGGGGACCTCAGAAATCCAGAAATTGGTGATTTCCAGGGCTCTTTTAGCCTAGTTGGTCTTAGGCTTCACTATTTTAGTTTGATTTTGCAAAATAGGTGCCCTTTACCCTATATTTGCAGCCCATAAAGAACAATACGCATGCTGATCATTAACATCAAAGAAAACGAGTCAATCGATAAGGCCCTTAAACGCTTCAAAAAGAAGTTTGAAAAGACAGGTGTCCTAAGAGAGCTTCGCGCACGCACGGCTTTTGAAAAGCCATCTGTGACCAGAAGGACTCAGGTTTTGAAAGCGGTTTATCGCCAAAGCCAATTCGTAAAAGAGAATTACTAACATTCCATAGACATTTGTCAACATATCCCTCCGGATTCTTCATCCGGGGGGATTTTTTTTTTACATTTCTAAAGACGCCCGAATGTAGCTGCTGACATGATCGATTCTTTTCTGAATTATCTCCGTTTTGAAAAAAGGTTTAGCCCGCATACTGTCCTTTCTTATAAGAATGACCTATCCCAGTTTGAGATTTATCTGAGGAAAAGCTATGAGGAAATTCCCTCTGTGGCCTCATACGGAATGGTACGTTCCTGGATCGTTGAACTTGTTGAGCAGAAGCTGGATCCTTTATCGGTTAACAGAAAAATTGCCAGCCTTCGCAGCTATTATAAATTCCTGCTGAAGCAGGAATCGATCAGTAAAGATCCAATGATGAAGATCAAGGTGCTGAAGACGAAAAAGAAACTTCCTCAATTCGTAAAGGAGCCGGACATAAACTCTGTGCTTGATCAGGAGTTTGAGAACAATCATGAGGGTTGGAGATCAAAACTCGTACTGGAACTTTTGTATGGAACAGGAATGCGATTGTCTGAATTGATCAATCTGAAAGAGAATCAGGTTAATCTTCGCGAACAAACAATTCGTGTATTAGGTAAAAGAAATAAAGAAAGAGTCATTCCTTTTTCGGATTCACTCGTTCCAATCATAAAAGGGTATCGTAACGCAAGAAATAAAGAGATTGAAGTTGGCGATCACGGATGTTTTATTGTTGGTGACACCGGAGGCAAATGTTATCCCATGCTTGTGCAGCGAATAGCAAAAAAATATTTGAGTTCAACTTCTGTAGAGAAAACAAGTCCACATGTTCTGAGACACACATATGCGACTCATCTTTTGAATAAGGGTGCTGAGATCAACGCCGTGAAAGATCTGTTGGGTCATAGTAGTTTGGCAGCAACACAGGTATATACACACAACTCAATGGAGAAGCTTAAAAAGGTATTTGATCAGGCTCATCCCAAAGCATAAGGCTACTGGCATGATTTTGTTGAGATAAATAAGTAGAATAAAAGAGTACGATCGTTTCACTTAAATTCAAGAGTTATGAGGTTACAGGTTCATTCAATCCATTTCAATGCCGATCAGAAATTGATCGACTTCATTCAGCAACGTGTCGATAAGCTTCAGACATTTTATGACCGGTTTGTAGAGGGAGAAGTTTTTCTCAGAATTAACAATGAAGGAATAGAAAATAAAACAGTAGAGATAAAGCTTAGTGTTCCCGGGAAAAAGTTATTTGCAAAGGAACAAGCTCGTTCATTTGAAGCTGCTGCAGATATGGCAACCGAAGCTCTGAGAAATCAGTTGAACAAATTCAAACGATAGAAAACAGATTTATTACTATAAAAAAAGCCCCTTCGGATACCGGAGGGGCTTTTTTATGATCTATTTGACTTCTAAAGCTTAAATGCTTTTTTTACCTTATCCACGTAGTCAAGTTTTTCCCAAGGGAACAACTCAACCTTTACTTTCTTTTCTGTCTTCTTTCCTTTGTTGAAAACCTTTTCAACAATTTTAGGCTCACGACCCATGTGTCCATAGGCAGCAGTTTCAGAATAAATAGGTGTGCGTAACTTAAAACGTTCTTCAATGAAGTAAGGACGCATGTCGAAGATCTTTGCGATCGCATCAGAAATTTCTCCATCAGACATCTTCACTTTGGAAGTTCCGTAAGTGTTAACATACAGGCCAACAGGTTGTGCTACACCAATTGCGTAAGCAACCTGAACGAGTACTTCGCTGCAAACACCCGCAGCCACAAGATTCTTAGCAATGTGACGGGTAGCATATGCTGCTGAACGGTCAACCTTGGAAGGATCTTTTCCTGAAAAGGCGCCACCACCATGTGCACCTTTACCACCATAAGTATCAACAATGATCTTTCTTCCGGTAAGACCTGTGTCACCGTGTGGACCACCGATTACAAATTTACCAGTAGGATTAACGTGGTACTTGATGTCATCTCCAAATAATGCCTGAAGGCGTTTTGGAAGTCTTTTCTTGATGCGAGGAACCAATACATTGATCACGTCATCCTTTATTTTTTTCAACATCACAGCGTCTTTATCGAAATCATCATGCTGAGTAGAGATAACGATGGTGTCAATGCGGGTTGGTTTATTGTCGTCACCGTATTCAATTGTTACCTGAGACTTTGCATCAGGACGGAGATAGTTCATAGCTTTTCCTTCACGACGAAGGACGGCAAGTTCCAGCAACAACATATGAGCCAGATCCAACGCAAGCGGCATATAGTTGTCCGTTTCGTTGGTTGCATAACCAAACATCATTCCCTGGTCACCAGCACCCTGATCTTCTTTTTTCTTGCGCTCAACACCTTGATTGATGTCAGCAGATTGTTCGTGAATAGCAGAGAAAATTCCGCAGCTATTTGCTTCAAACATATATTCGCTCTTAGTGTATCCGATCTTTCGGATGACTTCACGGGCGATTTCCTGAACATCAAGATATGCTTCAGATTTTACTTCACCTGCCAGAACCACCTGACCGGTTGTTACCAGCGTTTCGCAAGCAACTTTTGAATTTGGATCGTACGCTAAAAAGGCGTCGATTAAAGCGTCAGAAATTTGGTCGGCAACCTTGTCGGGGTGCCCTTCAGATACTGATTCGGAAGTGAATAAATATGGCATTTGTTTGTTTTGGATTTACTAAAGGCCGCAAAGATAATGAGGTTTAACTATTCTCCCACACCTCTATTTGATTGCCAGAAAAAGGAATACAGCAGGGACTTTTTCAAATGTCATGAGGCCTTTCTTCCATTGATTTATGTCCTGACAGATGATTTTTTCATCAGCGGATGTGAGGTTGATAGCAACACAAAGCTTTGTATCTCCTCTTAAGGACTTCAACAAATGGTTTAACAGTGAGTTGTTCCGATAAGGAGTTTCAATGAATATCTGAGTTTGATTTTTTTCTCTTGACTCTTGCTCAAGGACTTTTATTGAATTGCCCGCATCTTTTGCTTCTACCGGAAGGTATCCATGAAAAGCAAATTTTTGCCCGTTTAATCCTGAGGCCATCAAGGCAAGCAGGATTGAAGAAGGCCCGACCAATGGAACAACCTGTATCTGGTTTTGATGTGCGTAAGCGACAGCCATTGCACCCGGATCCGCAATGCCAGGGCAACCTGATTCGCTGAGAATGCCAACATTAATCCCATTTTGAAGTGGAGACAATAGTTTTGCCAAAGATGTAGCAGGAGTGTCTTTATCAAGAACTTCAAACTGAAGTGCCTCAATGCTCTCATGCACTTTAAGGCTGCTTACAAACCGCCGTGCAGTGCGTACATTTTCACACAAAAAATAGGAGAGGGATTTTACCGACTCCGTTACCAGTGATGGCAAAACGAATTTCTGTGTTTCGTCAGCAATAATAGTCGGGAGAAGAAAAAGTTTGCCTTTCATTTTTAATTTGATCACGAGTGAAGAACCCCTTCCCGTTCGAGTTCTTTAATGAATGTAAGATTCTCTTCCCGGATCGTATCGGGCACAAAAACAAATCGTTTGTCGTATATCTGAGTTCCAATATAATAGCTTAGCCAATACTCGTTGTTAAGGTGAAAAACAGCTGAATCAATTGGCTCTATCAGCGCGGTGCTGTTGGGTGGCACGGTTTGCAAAAAATGACGGAGCGTGGAGGTGCGTTGCTTCTCGCCCTCTTTTTCCCCGTAACCTGTGCTGGCCACCAGAGTATTTTCAAGAGCAACATCGTTGTTGTTAATCAGATATACTTTCCACTCGTCCTGAAGCAGATTATTCTTATCACGAATGACAGCAAGTGTTACATTTTTTACAATGGGAAGATGAATGTCTTTGATCATACAGCACAGATTCAGCAACAAAAATAAATATCTCCTGGAATTAATTACGTTTTGGGCTGGATGTTGCCACCAAAGCCTTCATTCCAAAAAGTGAGACAAGATTATTTTTCAGAACTTCCTTTACTTCATTCATATTCTGAATAGTCCTTAATTCTTTTTGCATCGAAGTAACAGCTTTATCGGCGAGCCCGCACGGCACGATGTAATCGAAATATTTGAGGTCTGAATTAACATTAAAAGCAAGGCCATGAAGTGTCACCCAACGACTGGTCTTTACCCCAAGAGCACAGATCTTTCTTGCCTTGTTATTATCAATATCGAGCCAGACACCAGTAAGTCCTGGAATTCTTCCGGATTGGATTGAAAAATGCTTAAGAGTCATGATCACAGACTCTTCCAACAATCTCATATACTGATGAATGTCTGTGAAGAAATTTTCCATGTCGATGACTGGGTACACAACAATTTGCCCGGGACCGTGATATGTGATGTCTCCGCCTCTGTTGACTGGATAATAGGTAGCATTTATTGTGTGGAGCTCTTCTTTTTTGACAAGAAGATTTTTCTCGTCTCCGCTTTTACCCAAAGTAAAAACATGAGGATGTTCGCAAAAGATCAGATAATTTTTTGTGGTGAGTTGCTTATCCTCAGAAGTGTCCCTGTTGGCGGATTTAATTGCAAGAGTATCATTGAACAGGTGGGTTTGATAATCCAGTGCCTGCTGATAATCGATCAATCCAAGGTCAATGATCTCAGTTTCGTGATTCGGCTTTAAATTCATGAAGACCGGTCAAGCTCTGCCTTTAAAAAATCAATTTCTTCTATTGGATCAGGATCGACTTTATTCTCCTTTGCAAGGAAATACGAAATCCAATCAGTAAGATGGATCAGATAGAAGTATTGCTCAAGTAATGATGCGCCCTCGGCGACAATATCAATAATATGATGAGATCGTTTTTCAAAAATCTGCCTGCAGATGTCCAATCTTTTATCAACCCGGACGTGGTCATGATCGGAATGAAGATAAATAACCTGAGCCTGCTGGAGAATGTTTTCCGGGAATCGCCATCCTACCAATTCATTATGATTCATTTCCGGGAAGGTATTGTAATGAACGATTTGCTTTGCGTTCTCATTAAGCTGCTGCTGAAAACGGGCTGCCATTGCCTGGAGGCGACCATCACAATAGATAAATGGAAGTTTGCCTTTTAGTTTTTTTGCAATCAACTCAGCTTCTGCCTGAATTGCCTTTTCGCTTCGATCGAGATGCTCCATGGCATTCTCTGTTTCCCGAATGAAGGCGGCACCGATCAGGTTGGTGTGATATAATGCCGTAAGCAAAAAGACAATCATGTATGAAACAGTAACTCTCGGACTGTTATAGTTGCCTGGAATTCTAATGTAAAGAAGATTATGTTCTTTCACGATGTCCATCATCTTTCCGCCGGCTGTTATGCAGATAATGTGGGCACGCTTGAGCATTGCCTTCTGCATTGCTTCAAGGGTCTCTTCGGTATTTCCTCCATAAGAACATGCTATGAAAAGCGTATGGGGACTTACGAATTGCGGAATCTCATATCCCTTGCAAACGGTGATCGGGATGGGAACTCTTCCAAACGTAAGTGATTCCACCAGATTAGCCGCAATTCCACTGGCCCCCATCCCAACAATGAGTACGTTTCTAATGTCAGAGCCCTGTCGGACCAGATCCACACTATTCCCAATGCGGAGAGCATCGCTTAATTGTCTGGTAAATCCTTCGAGATTTTTTTTCATGGAAATAGGATCCGTCTGAAATTTGGAATCAAAGGTAGGTCATGACTGATAATATCAAAATGGGAGAGCAGGGGGAAGATCTGGCGGCGGCATTCCTTCAGGAAAAAGGTTTTACCATCCTGGAAAGGAACTTTCGTTTTAAGAAATCAGAAATCGATCTGATTGTGAGTCGCGGAAACTGGCTGGTTTTTATTGAAGTAAAAACGAGAACATCAACGGCTTTCGGATATCCCGAAGAATTTGTTGACTACAAAAAGAAGAAAATGATTTTCGAAGGAGCGCTTGAATATATGTATCGCCAAGACTGGCAGGGGAATGTTCGATATGACATCGTAGCCGTAAATATTTATGGCCATAAGCACAAGATTCGTCACATTGAAGATGCTTTTTACTAGCGAACTATTGCCCGCTAGCCTCTGCGATGTATCTGTCGAATGAGATTACACATCTTGAAAGATGTTTATGAAAGACAGCTTGCCGGACAGGTTTGGAGATTATTGAATTGAACAGATCGCCCTCTTTTTTAGCCCTTTCATTGTCTTTCGGACTCAAAAGGATTACAGGAAGAGAAGAATGAAATTTTCGAATCGCTTGTCCCAACTGAACACCATCAAATCCCTGCATCTTTAAATCTGTTATCACAAGATCAAAGCTTGATCTTTCCGATAAGAATTTCATCGCTTCAAATCCGGAAGCAGCAGCAGTAACATTCATTTTCCACCGTTGCAACTGGTCTTTTAAAACATTAAGGCTGATGGAATGATTATGCACCAGCAGAACATTTTTGCCCTCGAGCTGATCGGTTTCAAAATTCTCAGTTCCCTTAAAGCGGTTTGCATCAGTCTTGAATTTGATTGCAAAGGAGAAGGTTGATCCCTTCCCTCTGTGACTTTCCATCACAATAGTTCCACCCATGAGCCTCACGAGATTTTCACAAGTCGGTAAACCTAATCCGGTACCACCATACTGATCGTTGCTTAAATTATCGGAGTAACTGGATGACTTGAACATACTGACGGCACTTTCATAGTGAATTCCATATCCAGAATTGTGGATCTGAAAATCAAGAGTATGAATGTCGCCTTCTGTTTTCACAACCTGCACATCAATGAAGATGTCTTCAACCTGTTGTGTGAATTTTAACACATTTGCAATAAGATTAGTCAAGACTTGCTTCAAGCGGAATGCATCTCCCCAAATTTGAACAGGCACATCATCTCTTAATCGATATACCAGATCAAAATCGATGTCGCCTGACTTACTGGCGAAGACTTCCAAAACGTCTTCAATACAGCGACGAAGATTGAATTCCTTTTCATCCAGCTTGATTTGTCCAGCCTCAATCTTAGCAAAATCAAAAATATCATGGACAGCGGATTGCAGATCATTCACATGATTTTCGATTGCGGCGGAACATTCGTGCATCTCTTTGGTGAGCTGTACTTCTTTTAGCGAAGAGGAAATCTCCTTTAAGCCATTCAGAGGCGAATTCACTCCGTAGCTTATCATTGCCAGGAGATTGGCCTTTGTTTGTTCTGACTTTTCTGTTTTCTCGATTTGGTCTTCAAGACTTTTCTGAAGGGAGTCAAACTGTCCTCTTAATTTTAAAAGAGAATCGGAATGAATCCGAACTGTTTTTACCTGTCGAAGGACCTCTTCATTTCTTTCTATCAGCTCATTCTCAAAAGCTCTTCTCATTTTCTGAATGGTGCGCACTCTGAGACGTTGAATGAAAAGCAGAATACCTACGATCAGAAATCCTGCTGAGAAACGAAACCATGCTGATTCCCAGAACACAACCTTTACAGGCGGTGTTGCAAGATGAATAGGCCGATTACTAAACGAATCATACTCCTTTAGAACCGTAAAAGTATGATTAGCCACAGGAGATATTTCTTCTTCATGCGTACTCTGTGCGAATGAGAAAAAAGTGGCAGTCAATAAGATCAAGATCATTGTAAGCCTGAATATTTTCAGCAGGACTTTTTTGTCGTGTTCGGAAAATTGTTTGTATTCAGACATACAGATGGTGATTTTATTTAACTGAACTTGATTGCAGACTTGCTGTCTGAACGGAGGCAGCAGCGCTTTCTTCCTGTAAAGGATCAGTACTTGCTACTGTATTTTTTTTCATTGTGAATGAAAAGAATGTAACTAGGATCATAACAAATAAGACCGCAAGTCTTAAAAGTTTCAAGTGAACCTTTTTTCCTGATGTGTATGGATCGTGGTATGACATAATAATTGGGTTTAAATTGTTTGTTTAGTTGAGTCTTGGATTTTTTTCGTTTTGATTTGCTTCGAGGCTGTTGACAATTTCAACACAAAGCCTGTTAAAGGATGCTGCCTTCTCTTCGTTGCTGTTATCTGATTTAATCTCTTCGACGATGTCAATAAATTCTCTGTCATCAAGCATGTTAAGAGTTGAGTTTATCTTGTTACATACTCTTTTGTAAAAGGAGATTTCATTAAACCGAAAAGACAACTGAAGTGACTGCTGCAATTCCATTAAGTCTGAAACCATCATCTTGATCAGTTCCTTCTTAAAGTCAGGATCACCGTGCGCATACAAACTGAAATCGATATAGAGCGGCCTGTGGACCATATAATTGTTGTTTTTATATGGTCAAAGATCATGTTCCCGAACGCGCTGCGAATCAGGAGAAAACTTAATTAACAAAATCAGGAATTGGTCAGGTCATCGGGGAATCCCCCGAGACTGAATCTATAAAAGTGCTATTGGATGAAAATTTTAAGGATTGTGAATATCCTTAAACTCCTTTGCTGGATGTGAAGATCTCCCGACCTTTTTCATCCCATTCCTTTCTGACGAAAGGTTTGATCTCTTTTTCGAATGGCTCTTTAGGATAAGAGACAATCTTTTTTCGTTTACCGTTAGGATAGTTCTCTACCCAGTCGCCGACTTTTTCTCCCCATTTGTATTCACCTGTCACTGCGATATTTCCGTTTTCATGGAATAAAAAATAGAAGCCCTCGCGCTCATCTATTTCAATCGGGATCATTTCCTTTACCTTTTTATGCTCTACTGCATCATAGTAAGTGACGATAGATTCTTTTGGCCAGCCTTTGTAGAACTTCTCTTTGTCATCCAGAATATCCTGGCGATCGTACTTCATCCATCGTCCATGCTTGGCGCCTTTGTAAAAAATACCTTCCTCCAGTACCACGGGTCCCTGCATTTTCTTGTAAGGTCCGTGAAGAAGGACACCTTTTTTTTGATCAAAGTTTCCTGAGCGACGGATCTCTCTTCTTGTAAAGTCGTACCAGAAAATATCACGAACGAATTCAGTAGGCTTATCGGGATACTTAAGCGTATAGAAAAGCTCAATGACAACCTTATCACCGAAGCCTTTACGTGTATAGCTTTTGCGTGTTTTTAATCCGTAAAATGTCTTCTTTTTTGGCTTCTTCTTTTTGGTAACAATTGGATCAGATGTTTTTTCATCCAGCTCCAGAAGCTTAAAGGGCTTGTCGGTTTCAAACGTGAATTGTCCTTCCTGTCCGAATGCTTCCTTCTTCCTCTCCTGACCATAGGAAAGCAATCCGAAGAGAATGAATAGAATAAGGAAAGAGGACTTCAACATAATGTCATGGAAAACGAAATTATGGAAAGTTTATTTTAAACCCGTTTAAGTGAAGCCAAGACCGGAATTTCCAGCCTTGGCTTCAAACTTTGGGGACTAGGATACTAAATCAACGCTTCTTTTAATGAAATTGGTGAGATCGGCACCAGTAAGCATTCCTTGTGAAAGCAGAGCAAGATCGTATGCTTGTTTTGCAAGTTTGATTTGCTGCTCTTCATTTTCAGCTTGTAATACTTTTTGAGCCATCTTATGATTGCTGTTGATGGAGACCGAATATTGATCAGGCATGGATCCCATGAAGCTATACATTCCACCACCACCGCCTGTGCGAGCCATGTCTTTCATTCTTCTTGCCCATTCGCTCATAGTAACGGTAACCGGTAAATGATCGGGCGCAAGAGAATCAATCGCCACATTCATGCTGGCGTTGTTGATGGCTTTTTGAAATACTGATTTCAACTTATCCTGATCTTCCTGACTTAAAACGCTTTCAACCGTCTCATCCTTTACAATCAGTTTATCAATAGTATCACTATCAACTCTTCGGAATTGCGTCTTTTCAAGCTTTTGCTCCAGCGTATTGATGAAATGGCTATCAAGAACCCCATCGAGAATCAATACATCATAAGCTTTTTGATTGGCTGTTTCAATAAAGCTATGTTGCTTATTGACATCGCTGCTGTAGAGATAGATGAGATTTCCTTCTTTGTCGGTTTGAAGATCCTTGACAAGGGTGTGATATTCTTCAATTGTTGAATACTTTTTCTGAGTGTTTTTCAGTAAAGCATAATCTTTTGCGCGATCATAGAATTTTTCATCGCTGACCATTCCATACTTTACAAAAATGCTAATGTCATCCCACTTCTTTTCGAAATCAGTGCGATCCTTTTTGAACATATCATTGAGCTTGTCAGCTACTTTCTTGGAAATGTGCTGACTGATCTTTTTGACATTGGAGTCACTTTGAAGATAACTGCGTGAAACGTTTAGCGGAATATCCGGGGAATCCAAAACGCCGTGGAGTAACATAAGGAAGTCAGGAACAACATCCTTTACCTCATCGGTTATAAAAACCTGGCGGCTGTAAAGCTGGATCTTGTTTTTATTGACTTCAAAATCATTCTTAACCTTAGGGAAATAAAGAACACCGGTAAGGTTGAATGGATAATCAACATTAAGATGGATCCAGAACAATGGTTCTTCCGCAAACGGATAGAGTTCTTTATAAAACTTTAAATAATCTTCATCAGTAAGTTCTTTGGGCGACTTGGTCCAGAGAGGTGAAGGATTGTTGATGATGTTATCTTTTGTAATGCTTTTAAAAGCGGGCTTACCCTCATTGTCAACACCATCCTCTACACGCTCTTCCTTTGTGCCGAATTTGATTTCAACAGGAAGGAACTTGCAATATTTATCAAGAATTCCTTTCAGACGAAACTCATCCAGAAACTCTTCACCTTCCTGATTGATATGAAGAATTACATCTGTTCCACGCTGTTCCTTTGGAAGAGAGGTTAATTCAAACTCCGTTGATCCATCACATTCCCATCGTGCACCTTCTGCTTCAGTTGATTTATATGAGCGTGAATGAATCACGACTCTGTCAGAAACCATGAACGCCGAGTAAAATCCAAGACCAAACTTTCCAATGATGTCTTTTGCATCACCTTTGTCTTTAAATTTTTCAACGAATTCAGTGGCTCCGGAAAAAGCGATCTGATTGATATACTTTTTAATTTCCTCACCGGTCATTCCGAGTCCATGATCGGAGACTGTAATCGTCTTGTTGTTCTTATCAAAACTGACTTCGATTTTCAAGTCACCCAGCTCTCCATTAAACTCACCCATTGCCGCGAGCTTCTTTAGCTTTTGGGTGGCGTCTACCGCGTTGCTGACCAATTCCCTGAGGAATATTTCATGGTCTGAGTAGAGAAATTTCTTGATGATCGGAAAGATGTTTTCCGTATTGATCGAGATCGTGCCTTTTTCCATTGTTTCTGCCATAATTGTACGAGATTAAATTAAAAACCCTCGCGGGCGGAGGGTTTCAAATGGTGTTCCAAAAAAATGTAAGTGTCAGGTTGTCAGACTTGGGATGTTATTTTTTCAATAATCCCTGAATGTCTTTGACAATTCTCACGGCAGCACGACGTCCACAATGACCAGATTGCACAACAAACTCATTTTCATCAAAGCCTTTTTCGGTGTATACGGTATTGTCTTTGTTCTCACCGGTAATCATCTGACCCACATTGCGAGCGTTGTCCAGTCTTTCATCTTTATCTTTTTCAGCAGACCATTTTACAGAATTGCCACCTGCGGCCGGAGCCACGGTGCCGGAAGTTTTCAAGTTGCCAAGGGTGAGATCACGAATGAGACCGTTGTCTTTTGACTTTACATCTTTTACAGTATCGGTTTTGGTGCTCTCGGAAATTTCCAGAGAACTTATTTTCACAATAAACTCGGGAGAAGCTTCATCGATGATAATATGATCGTTGGTGAATTCATTCTTAAGTTCTTTCAAATACGACTCGCGATACTCTGCTTCGGTATGCAAAGCACTAAAATTTGATGTTCCGGTATTTGTGATGATTACTGGAAAATCAGTGTTAATGGAAACCCGGACATCATGGTCCAGGGGCTTGGCGATATAACAGCTTTGAGTAGAAATGAGCAAAGCAATGCCAATCAGAACGGGAATTTTTTTCATAGGGGGCAAGAGAATTCCTACCAAGTAAGGAGATTTTGGTTTGACATTTTTGTTGGAAGCAAAGTTTATTTTGACTGGCCGTAAAACAAAACAGCGAAGGATTTTATGATCCCTCGCTGTGAAATAATTTAACTAAGAAGTTTATTAAGCTTCTGCTGCGACCTCTGCGGGTTGTGCAGCAGGCTTACCTTTCGCCAGATCAATTTCTTCACCATCCTTGTTCAGGAAGTGGAATTCTGTAATTCCAAGAGAAGTGTCTTTTACAAGATTGACCCAACGTTTGTATTTGAAGAACCACTTTACCCTTTTGGAAAAAAGTCCTTTTGTGTAATAGGCAAACAGGAAAGGATGAAGTGCAAGAACCAGGTTAGGTTCATTTTGTTTTTCAAACAGATGCTTGATATGCTCTTCGATCTGATCTGTGATCAAAATGCTTGCTGTGATGCTGCCAGTTCCATTGCAAGTCGGACATACTTCCTTGGTTGCAATATTCATCTGCGGACGTACACGTTCACGGGTGATTTGCATCAATCCAAACTTTGAAAGAGGAAGAACAGTGTGCTTGGCACGATCCTGCTCCATCTCATCAATCATTGTTTTGAAGATGAGCTTCTTGTTATCGGCACTGCGCATGTCGATAAAATCGACAACGATGATACCACCCATATCGCGCAGACGAAGCTGACGCGCTACTTCTTTCGCGGCTTCAATGTTAACCGATAAAGCAGTGGTCTCCTGATTTTCTTCACGATTGGATTTGTTTCCGCTGTTGACGTCAATGACGTGAAGAGCTTCCGTATGTTCAATGATGAGATATCCACCAGCTCTAAGACTCACAGTCTGACCAAATGCAGACTTGATGAGCTTCTCAATGCCGTAGTGTTCAAAGATTTTTGCTTTGCCTGTATAAAGCTTAACGATCTTATCCTTGTCAGGAGCGATGTTATGGATATAGGCCTTTACTTCTTCGTAGATCTTTTTGTCGTCGATGTGAACGTTATCAAAAGATTCGTTCAGCAGATCACGAAGGATAGATGATGTTTTGCTTAGTTCACCGATGATCTTGTCGCGTGGATTAGCAGTGACAAGACGGGCAGCACCTTCTTCCCAGGTTTTCACCAGGTTGCGAAGATCTTTGTCCAGTTCTGCTACTTCTTTGCCTTCGGCGACAGTACGTACGATGACACCAAATCCTTCAGGTTTGATTGATTGGATAAGGCGTTGGAGGCGTTTACGCTCTTCACTGCTGCTGATACGTTTGGAGACGTTCACAGAGTTTGAGAATGGCACCATGACCAGGTATCTCCCGGCGATGGACAACTCCGAAGAAAGACGCGGGCCCTTTGTGGAGATCGGCTCCTTTACAACCTGGACAGGAATAAACTGTCCTTTGGAAAGTTGCTGGCCGATTTTTCCATGCTTGTCGATATCTCTTTCAGCCTGGAATTTTTCTAGTCGACCACCTGTGATCTTTTTGGCGCGAACCAGCTTTGTGAATTTCTGAAGGGATCCAAATTGAGGACCAAGATCCAGATAGTGAAGGAATGCATCCTTCTCGTATCCGATATCAATGAAGGCGGCATTTAAACCCTGGACAACTTTCTTAACGTTGCCAAGGTAAATGTCACCTACAGAGAACTTGCTTCCACCATTGTCTTCATGAAATTCAACCAGCGACTTGTCGCGCAGTAGGGCAATGCGGCATCCTTCCGGAGTAGCGCTTATGATTAGTTCGTTACTCACGGTTAATCAGGATTACCTATTTCTTCTTATGACGATTTTTTCTCAAACGTTTTTTGCGTTTGTGGGTCGCCATTTTGTGTTTCTTTCTTTTCTTACCGCTTGGCATAGTGTTTTAATGTTTGTCCCGAGTGACCGGGAGAGTTAAAAAATTATTTAAGTTCCTCGAGATACGAATCGACAGTAGCCTGAACTGAAGGATCCGAATCCATTTTTTTTACTTTATCAAATTGCTGACGAGCTTTTTCTTTTTGACCAAGGTTGAGATATGCAACCCCCAGAAGCAATTGACCCTGAATATGCTTTTCATTCACTGCTGAAAGCTTTTCCAACCAGTCGACTGCCTTAGGATACTGTTGAGATTGAATGGACAGCATTCCCATGTTGAAAAGTGCCAGTTGATTCTTTGGATCATCGGCCAGTACTTCTCTCATCATGCCAACACCTTTGGGAGGATTGGAAGAGAAATAGGTCATGGCTATTTTGATCTTGGCGTCCGGGTTTTTTGGATTTTTTTCCAATACCTGCTCCAGGAGCGCACGGGTTTTTTCTGCCATTGCCTGCTGCTTTTCAGCATTGAGGGCAAAGGTGTAAGCATCGTAATAGGCATTACCTGCTTTCAAAAGGCTTTCATCAGTTTTAAAGAACGTCATTGCTCTCTCTGCGTACCAGGCTGCGCTGTCGAAAAGACCCGCTTGATTATACAGGATCGCTAAAGAGTCGGCAAAGATAGCATTTTTTTCTTCAGGCAAACCCGATAAGTATCGGGCTTTCAACCGGTTAATGTTTTGGCGAACGCCTTGTGGTGTGGGTCCGTGCGGACTTGCCGCCATGGCTCCGGAACCTTTGGAGTCAGTTCCGGTTTGCAACTGATTATCATTTTCAACAACCGCTTTAGGAAGAAAGAAAAGTGCCACTATGAGGAGTGCACTAATGGCCAATAGAAGGATGCGGTTTTTGAGCATGAGAGGAGAGCTGTACTTGTCAGACAACGAAAGCCGTCAGACAAGTGTCTCTTTATTTTTCAGCAAGTTGCTTTACCTTGTCGCTGTTCTTGATCTTGTTGATGAAAACTTTTGCAGGCTTAAAGCTTGGTATGAAATGCTCATCGATCACGATGGCAGTGTTGCGCGAAATATTGCGTGCAATTTTCTTCTTTCGTTTTTTATTGATGAAGCTTCCAAAGCCACGAACATATATATTATGTCCGCCTGACATGGAATTTTTTACAATGGAAAAGAAGGCTTCCACGGATGCTGTAACATCTGCTTTATCGATGCCTGTCTTCTCTGCGATTTGATTTATAACGTCTGCTTTCGTCACGGTGCTGGGTGTTATTGCTTGAAATTAGGGAGGGCAAAATTAATTTTCGTGGCCTGAATTAAAAACAATATTCAAAAATTCTGATTCTCAAGGAAATGAAGGAGGGATATTTCTCTAAAAAAATCGTTCAGTGGTATCACGAGTCACATCGCGATCTGCCATGGAGAAACACCCAAGACGCATATAAAATATGGCTTTCGGAAATTATTTTGCAGCAAACCAGGGTCGCTCAAGGCCTTCCGTATTACCAAAAATTTATTCAACAATATCCTGACGTAAGATCGCTCGCTCGGGCAAAAGAGCAGGACGTCTTGAGATTATGGCAGGGTTTGGGATACTATACCCGCGCAAGAAACCTTCACAAATGCGCTCAGGAAGTTGTCACAAAATTCGGAGGGAAGTTTCCCCAAACTTTTGAGGAACTCAAACAACTTTCAGGCATTGGTGACTACACCGCTGCTGCGATTGCATCCTTTGCATTCCATCAACCCGTAGCGGTAGTTGATGGCAATGTTTATCGCGTTCTTTCAAGAGTATTTGGAATAGAAAAAGATGTTGCCACTCCTGAAGGCAGGAAGTTTTTCTTTAAAAAAGCAAATGAACTGATCTCAACTACAGATCCGGCAACTCACAATCAGGCAGTGATGGAATTTGGTGCCATGCATTGCCTTCCGCAAAATCCAAAATGTGAAGATTGTGTATTCTCGAAGGCGTGTGTTGCCAATCTCAATGCCCTTCAATCTGTACTTCCTGTCAAATCAAAGAAGTTAAAGATTCGAAAACGATACATGCATTACTTTATCATCCGCCATGGGGGTAAAACATTGATGAAAATGCGCGAGGAAAAAGATATCTGGAAAGGTCTTTATGATTTTCATCTTATTGAGAAAAAGCGAACGCATAAAATTGAAAATCTTCTTGAGGAAAATGACCCATTAAGTAATTATCATCCAGCAACAGATCGAAAACCGGTCAAACACATTCTTTCTCATCAGCATTTGATTGTAAAATTTATTGAAATAGATATTCCGTCAGAAAAAGAATTCATCAGGATTGGCAAAACACTGGGTCTGAAATCTTACTCATTAAAAGCTGTCGAGGATTTGCCAAAGCCTATCCTCATCGAACGACTTCTTAACAGTAAATAATCAGTGTCTAAGGATAGAATCTCCGCATCTTTGCCCGAATCCATGATGTGAATTTTTGGTAACTTTACCGTCTTCCACATTTCAGAAGATGTGGAATTGATGAAATCGTAATCATAAAATTCACACACATATGTCAGGCGTAAACAAGGTTATTTTAGTTGGAAGACTGGGAAAAGATCCCGAAGTGAGAAATCTCGAAAATGGTGCAACAGTAGCAAACTTTACAATCGCTACTTCCGAGACCTATAAAGACAAAACTACTGGTGATAAAAAAGAAATCACAGAGTGGCACAACATTGTACTGTGGAGAGGGCTTGCGGAGATTGCAGCCAAATATCTTCACAAGGGTGATATGATCTACATCGAAGGCAAACTCCGTACCCGCTCATGGGAAAAAGAGAATGTTACTCGGTATACTACCGAAGTTGTTGGGGATAACATGACGATGCTCAGCACTAAACGTGAGGGCAGTAGTGGAGGCGGAAATCAGGAATACAGACCTTCTGCTGCTCCCCAGCACAGTGCTTCAGATGACTTCGGCTCCAAGTCGGGCGGCAGCAGTACGGATGACCTTCCTTTCTGATCACACACTGAGGTGGATACCTTTTTAAGTAATGAATTGATTCATCTTCCATTGACACCTCTTCAATGGAAGTGAATTCTTTCTATCTCTTCAGCTTCATTGCAATCGCAGTTCTGCTTTTTATGTCTGCCATGATCTCGGCATCTGAGGTCGCATTCTTTTCATTAAAAGCAGATGATCTTGATCGTTGCCGTGAATCCAATGATTCGGGTTATTTGAATATTGTCTATCTCCTCAAGCGCCCAAGATTACTGCTTGCCACGATACTTATCATGAACAATTTCGTGAATGTTGGTGTCGTAACAATATCAACATTTCTGATGTGGGACATGGCGAATACCCGAAACCCAACAGACACGATTGTGGGCGTAGTGACATTCGTAACAACTTTTGCGATTACATTTTTCGGAGAGATCATTCCAAAAGTTTATGCTACACAGCGTAATCTCTTCATTGCCCATGCCATGGCTGGTATATGGAAAGTGGTAGAGAAAATCTGTCGTCCTATTTCTTACATGCTGATGGGGATGAGCAGTCTCATCGAGCGTCGTATTGAGAAGCGTGGATATTCCAGCACTGTCGAAGAATTGAATCGTGCGCTTGACCTGACGACAGGAAATGAAGAAACATCTGAGGATGAAAAAGAAATTTTGAAGGGTATTGTCAACTTTGGTACGTTGGCTGTCAAGCAGGTTATGAGATCGCGAATGGAAATATCTGCCGTTGAGGTGGAGTTGAATTTTCGCGAACTTTTGGATGCTGTGAGTAAGTCTGGATTTTCAAGAATACCAGTTTATAAAGAGACTATTGACCACATACAGGGCATATTATATACTAAGGATCTTCTTCCTTATTTGGTGGAAAATGAGACGTTTCAGTGGCAGAGCCTTCTCCGTCCTGGATTTTTCATACCGGAAACCAAGAAGCTGGATTCATTGTTGAAAGATTTTCAGAGTAAGCATGTTCACATGGCGATCGTTGCAGATGAATATGGCGGCACCAGTGGCCTGATAACGCTGGAAGATCTGATTGAAGAAATTATTGGAGAGATCAATGATGAATTTGATGAGATTTCAATTCCCTATCAGAAGATTGACGATCGTACCTTTGTATTCGAAGGGAAAATTTCTCTTCACGATCTATGCAAAGCATTGGAACTTGATCCGCAATACTTTGACGATGTCAAAGGTGAAAGCGAATCGCTGGGAGGATTGATCCTTGAACTCCATAGTGCAATGCCTAATGCTGGAGATAAAATCGGATACGATCGTTTTTTATTCACGATTGTATCAGTAGACCAGAAGAAGATCAAAAGAATCAGAGTGACCATTATCGATGGAGAAACCGGAGAGGAGTAGAGCTATGATGATGAAAAAACTTTTCGCTGTTGCTGTTGTTGCGTTGCTGGCGTCAGCGTGCTCCCATGATTATCAGCCGAAGCCCAAAGGATATAATCGTTTGACGCTTCCGGAACCATCCTATCAAATTTCTCCTGACACACTTCCCTATCAATTTGAGTATTCAAAGCATGCAAGATTGTTAAAAGATACCTCGTGGGTGAAGTCAACTTACTGGGTTGAAATTTATTATCCTGAACTGGAAGCTACCATTCATCTTACCTATGAAAAGATCAATCATGATGAAAAGCGTTTGCGTGAATATCTGAAGGATGCATATGTGCTTACATCAAAGCATCAGATCAAGGCATATGCGATTGATGAAACGATTGTGAGAACCCCAAGCGGAATGACTGCAGTTGTTGCTGAACTTGAAGGTGAGGTTCCAAGTCAGTTTCAATTTACAATGACAGATTCTTCAAAAAATTTTTTAAGGGGCGCTTTGTATTTCAATGTCAAGGTTCAAAATGATTCACTGCAACCCGCTATCGTGTATATGAAGAAAGATGTTTTAAGACTGATCAATTCAGTTCAGTGGAAGTAATACCTGAACTTTTCTAAACAGACCGGTTTTTCCTTCACGTCCATCAGAAGATTGTTCTTAAATTTAAGCAACGTGCGCTCGGGCGCACCTGAATACATAACACGTTGTGAGCTCATTCTTCGATACTTCCATAGAATTCCTTAAAGGCGTAGGTCCTCAGCGCGCAGCCCTTCTTCAAAAGGAGCTTAAGATTTTTTCCTTTGGAGATCTCATCCAGCATTATCCGTTTCGCTACGAAGACAGGACAAAATTTTATTCCATCAAAGAGATAAACGAAGAGATGCCTTTTGTGCAGCTCAGCGGAAAGATCTCAAAGCTTGAAATTATTGGTACAGGGTTTAAGAAAAGATTGGTTGGATATTTCTCTGATGGTAACGGAACCATTGAGTTAGTATGGTTTCAGGGTATTCCGTGGGTTATTCAAAAGATCAAGCCTGGTATTGATTATGTGGTCTTTGGAAAGCCAGTCCGCTTTGGTAACAAATTTTCTATTTCTCATCCTGAGATTGAACCTCTTAGTACGCGAAGTGAAAAAGGAGGATTTCTTCAGCCTATTTATCCATTAAGTGATAAACTTCGCACCCGGCACATTGACAGTAAAGTTCTTTCCAAACTGCAACAGGAGGTATTGCGGATCGCGCAGCAGCATATTCGCGAAACGCTGCCGGACTACATCATAAAAAAATTCAGGTTTCTAAGTAAAAAGGAGGCCATCAATAACATTCATTTTCCTTCCAGTGTTGAAAGTCTTAATGCAGCACAATCACGTCTGAAATTTGAAGAACTTTTTTATTTGCAGCTAAGGCTTTTGAAAATGAAACTCGTCCGCTACGAAAAATTCAAAGGCCAGGCTTTCAATGATACTGCAATCCTTACAGAGTTTTATAAAAATCATCTTCCCTTCGCTCTCACAGAGGCACAAAAAAAAGTCATACGGGAAATCTACCTTGACATGAAATCCGGCCACCAGATGAATCGGTTATTACAAGGGGATGTAGGTAGTGGTAAAACAATAGTCGCATTCATATGCATGCTGCTTGTGATCGGTGGAGATGCACAGGCTGCGTTGATGGCCCCAACGGAAATCCTTTCGCAGCAGCATTTCAATGGTCTTAAGAAGTATGCGGATGCGATGGGATTATCTATTGGAAGATTAACAGGCTCTACTAAAAAAGCCGAAAGAAAAATTCTTCATGAGAAACTTCAGGATGGTTCGATGAAGATTCTTGTAGGAACTCATGCGTTGCTGGAAGAAGAAGTAAAGTTTAAAAAACTTGGCCTTGCTGTCATTGATGAACAGCATCGTTTTGGAGTGGCACAACGCTCAAAACTGTGGCAGAAGAATACAACTTTCTATCCGCACGTTCTCGTGATGACTGCAACGCCGATCCCACGTACACTTGCTATGACCTTGTATGGTGATCTTGATGTTTCTGTCATTGATGAATTGCCTAAGGGAAGGAAACCTATCAAAACCATTCATCAATATGATTCCCATCGTCTCGAAATCAATTCCTTTATAAAAAAACAGGTTGATTTGGGGAGGCAGGTTTATATCGTTTATCCTCTTATTGAAGAATCTGAAAAGCTTGATCTCAAACATTTAATGGATGGTTATGAAAGTGTCTCCAGAGCTTTTCCTGATTACGCCATCAGTATTCTTCATGGACAAATGAAACCTGATGCCAAGGATTTTGAAATGAGCAGATTCTCAAAAGGAGAAACAAAAATAATGGTAGCGACCACCGTGATTGAAGTTGGGGTTGATGTTCCCAATGCTTCAGTGATGATCATTGAAAGCGCTGAACGATTTGGGCTTTCACAACTTCATCAGTTAAGAGGAAGAGTAGGGCGGGGAGCAGAACAATCTTATTGCATTTTAATTTCAAGCTTTAAGCTTAGCAGTGAAGCGAAACTGAGAATGTCTACCATGGTGAAGACAAATAATGGATTCGAAATTGCGGATACAGACCTTAAACTTCGGGGTCCAGGTGATCTTATGGGAACCCAGCAAAGCGGCCTTCTGGATTTGCTGATTGCAGATCTCGGAAAAGACGGCGAGATATTATCCTTAGCTCGTGATACGGCTGCCGAAATACTCAGGAATGATGAAGAATTGAAAAATTCCGAGCATTTACCCATTAAAAACCACTTAGCCTCCCTTAGAAAAACAGTGGTTAACTGGGCAAAAATCAGCTAAAAAGGTTCGGAATGAACTGCTATCTTTGAACAGATTGCGTCTGCATGAAAAAGTTATTCCTCCTAGTTCTACTTGGCTTCATCTTTCACTTCAGTAATGCCCAAACGGGACATTATTTCCTTTCTCATTGCAAACCTGGCAATGACAATATCAGCTACCTGAGCTTTGATATACAACAGGATAATAATGGAATTCTATATTTCGCCAACCGATCCGGTGTTCTTCAATTCGATGGTCGCACATGGGTGGTTGTTCCTGTGGAGGGTGGTGTCTATTCATTAGCTGTAACACAGGCCGGTGAAGTATATGCTGCGGGTCCTTCCGGATTCGGCAGGATCGGGATGAATGATAAGAACCAGCTTAGCTATCAATCATTCTCTGATTCGTTAACGAAAGCAAGAAACATATTCGCTTCCTACGCTCTGGGCAACTATGTATACTTTCTGAATGACGAATATCTTTTTCAATTTGATGTTGTCACTTCCAAAACGCAAAAGCTTTTCTCTACAACACCAGCGCAAGGACTCTATACCGGATTATTTCAAATAGGATCACAACTTTATTTGAATATTGAAAATGAAGGACTGAAGAAAATAAACAACAATGCTTTAGAGCCTTCTGACATCCCGCCACTCAGAGGAGCTCAACTTGTTTTTAGCAGACCCTCACCGGATGGTAAGACATATTTCATCGCAACTGACGACAGCAGATTCTTTATCTATAGTGAAGGAAAACCTATAAGCGAATTTAAGCCAAAGGATTTGCTTTACCTGTCAAGCAATGTAGTTGCAAACTGCGCATGGGTAACTGACAGGATGATTGCCATCGGCACGCTGCGGGGAGGAATTGTATTTGTTGATCCTCTCACGGGTGAAACACTTGAGATATCAAATTATTATGCGGGTCTTCCTGATAACGAAGTATTTGCTTTGCATACGGATCGCCATCAGGGTGTATGGGTGGCGCATGATTATGGATTCACAAGAGTAGCGCCTTTCCTTCCATTCAGAACTTTCAATCATTATCCAGGACTGGATGGTAATTTATTATGTGTTCAATCTGTTTCAAATGGTCTTTATGTCGGAACCACACTCGGACTTTTCTTTCTGACAAAAGAGGATGTGTATGAAGATGAAGTGTTTTCTGAAACGGTTTCCTCTACATCGAAAACGGTTGCTACATCAAAACAACCTCGCAAGAAATTTAAGATTGGACTCTTTAATAAACTTAGAAAGAAAAATGCTGACGATGTACCAGGCAAAAATGGAACGAATTCAAAAAAAGCCACTGTTCTAAAAACAAGAAGAGTCCTTAAAGGAACTGACTACGTCTACAAGCGCGTCGCGGGAATTTCGGGTAAAGTGGATCAATTGGTTGTGGTTGGAAATAAACTATTGTCTGGCGGAGTGGGAGGGGTTTTTGAAATCTCAGGACTAACCTCAACGCCTGTCAGCCATGAACCAATGAGAACGGTCTTTTATTCGAAGAACCTTCAGCAGCTTTTGGTTAGTACCTATAATGATGAGATCAAGGCATTCCAATCAAATGGAAAGACCTGGCAGCAAAAAGAATTTCCGGATACATTGTCGATGTATGCAGATTACATGTTTGAAGATAATCTGCAGGATTTATGGATTTGTGGTCATGATCACGCAGTAAAGGTCGGAATAGAAGATGGTGAAATTCTGGATGCTGAATCAATACCGCTTCCCCATACTTCTGTCGATAAGACAGTAGGTCTTTCCTATGGACCTGATGTTTACCTTACACAGAATGGTGAATTTTTCAGATATGCGAGCTATAAAAACTCATTCATCAAGTATGACTCACTTCCTGGACCTAAAAAATATTTTGCTTCTGCCGGGTACTTCTGGTTTTATGATGGGCATCAATGGAGAACGTTGGATCCGAAACTTCAGGGTTCTATTAAGACAAAGTGGTTGGGCCTATTTCCGGACATCAGGTTCATGGCTCCTGCCGAACAGGGAAAGAGCTTGTGGGTGATTACAGCGTCTAATGAACTGTATAAATTTTCAAGCGATCAGAATCAGACCACAATCACTAATCCCCTTTTCCTGAAAGAGGTAAGAAGTCAACAGCTTAAGTTTTCGACGCAGCAAAAGCTGACAGTGGATGAAGGGGAGACCTCATTGACGTTTGAGTTTATACAACCTGAATATGTTAGTCTGCAGGCAGTAGAGTATCGATATTGGGTTAAGGGTCTTCAGGCGGGATGGTCAGAATGGTCAACACTCAACAACATTGTCAATTTTCCATTCCTTCCTCCAGGAAATTACAATGTGTTAATTCAATCAAAAGATCTTTTTGATAAAATCACAGAGCTGAATACAATCGATTTTAACGTTGAGCCTCCTTACTGGAAGCGACCATGGTTTTATGCTGTAGAGTTTTTCGTGTTTGGATTTCTTGTTTTGTTATCCAGAGGACTTACAGCATCGAATGCAAAGTATCGATACCTCAGCAGCTTTTTGTCAGCGCTGACAGTTATTATGCTCATTCAGTTTATTCAAACAATAGCATCATCCAATATTACATTTAAGAGTACTCCCGTTGTTGAGTTCTTTATTCAGGTGTTAATTGCATTGTTGGTGCTTCCGGTGGAGCAATTCCTGAGAAGACGTGTTGTTAAGGTTTCAGGGAAAATAGAGTAATGTGATTTGTTATAAAGTAGAAAAGAGTTGATAAAACAAAGTTCTAACTGAATTTAAAACAAAGCCTTATGTTTTTAAATCTTGAAACAATACCGCCGTTTTATAAGGGCTACATCAAATTGGTTGAACAACCTGATGTACTACAGGCTCTTCGTATCTCAGGATACAGGATCATGGAGTTAATACACTCAATTCCTGACGCAAAAAGTGATTTCCGTTATGAAGAAGGTAAATGGTCCATTCGTGAAGTATTATGTCATATGATGGACGCTGAAAGGATTTTCGCCTATCGGGCTCTTCGCTTTGCGCGAAATGATAAAACACCTCTCGCGGGATTTGATGAACAGGAATATGCTCATCATCTCAATGCAACCAGCCGTAGTTTAAGGCAGATTGGAGATCAGATGCAGCATCTTAGAAGCTCTTCAGTTGATCTATTTGAAAGTTTCAGTGAGGAAATGTTGACTAGAAAGGGAACTGCCAACGGAAGTGAGCTTACCACGATTGCACTCGGCTTCATCATCGCCGGTCATGAAATACATCACTGCAAAATCCTGAAGGAGCGCTACCTTAGCGCATGATGAGATTAAATCGTTGCTATTGGATACTGATCGCGTTGGCCTCATCAGCCTGCTCATCTTCAGGCTATCTTACAAAGGCCATTCAAAAAACAGAAAAAGATCTTCATGACCATGTGGGTTTTGTTTTGTTTGATCCCTCAACTCAAAAAACAATTTGCGATTACCAGGGAGATCAATATTTTACTCCTGCCTCAAACACAAAGATCTTTACACTATATGCTTCCCTGAAAATATTAGGCGATTCTATTCCTGCTCTGAAATATTCTCAGCGGAATGATTCAATAATATTTTGGGGAACAGGTGATCCTGGATTCCTATATGAAAACACTTTTCATGAAGACCGTGTATATAACTTCTTGAAAAACAATACCTCAAAAATATTTTTCTCTTCATCTAATTTTCAGACGACTCATTTTGGAGCGGGCTGGGCATGGGATGATTACAATGATGCATATCAGGTCGAACGGACACCCTTTCCGATTTATGGAAATTATGCTTCCGTGAAGAAAAGTATAAAAAGCTTTACAGCATCACCAGATGTTTTTCAATATTCTATTATGGAACCATCCGTAAAGGAAAGGGGAGTTATGAAGAGAAGCATTTCAGAAAATAAGCTCACCTACATTCCAGGAAAGACGGATCGTCCTCGACAATGGAAAATTCCTTTTCACTATAGTGACGAACTTCTTACAAAGTTATTGACAGACACTCTTAAGAAGGAAGTAAGCCTCATCAACGTAAACCCGACATCAGATGTAAGAACCATTTATTCATCCACTCCTCCAGACAGCTTGTATAAAGTGCTGATGCAGGAGAGTGATAATTTTATAGCGGAGCAGCTTCTTTTGATTTGCTCTGGTGTTGTGAGTGACACTTTGAAAACGGAAATCGCTATTAAATATGTAAAAAAGAATTATCTCACAGATCTTCCGGATGAACCAATCTGGGTAGACGGTTCAGGTTTATCGCGCTATAATTTATTTACACCGCGTTCCGTTATACGCTTATGGGAAAAGATATATGCAATAGTGCCCAGGGAAAGACTGTTTCATATCCTGGCTATTGGTGGTGAAAGGGGTACGATCAAAAACTATTACAAAGGTGAAAAGCCATTTATTTTCGGAAAAACGGGCACTTTAAGTAATAATCACATTCTTAGCGGATACCTCGTTACCAGGAAAGGCAAAACATTCATCTTTAGCTGGATGAATAATAACTTTACAGCTCCAACAGGAGAGGTTAGAAGCAAAATGGAGGAACTCTTGAAAAAAATCTATGAAAAATATTAAGCACGTAATCATTTTTTTGTTGTTCGCCGGTTCTCTGCAAGCGCAGAATAAAGACATGATGGATGTTAAGATCGGTCAGATGCTTTTGATTGGATTTCCGAAAGCAGAAGTTGACGCTAAAGTTCTGGAAGACATCAAGTCTGGAAAGGTGGGGACCATCATCATCTTTGAAAAGAATATTCCAAAAGGACCTTCTTCATTTGCAGCATTAAAAAAAATTATCTGGACATATCAAAAAGCCGCACCTATTCCTCTTCTGATTTCAATTGATCAGGAAGGTGGCAAGGTAAATCGCCTGAAGGAAAAGTATGGATTCACAAAATCACTCACAGCCCAGGATATGGGTAAGGCAAAGACACTGGATTCGGTTCGCTTTTATTCAGAAGCAACGGCAGCCACTCTTGCTGGACTTGGCATCAATGTAAATTTTGCTCCAGTAGTTGATGTGGCAGTAAATCCAGCGAATCCAGTAATTGTTAAATCAGGAAGATCGTTTTCCGCCAGTCCTGATTCAGTTGCCCTATATGCCGAAGAATTTATTAAACCTCATAGAAAATTTGGAGTTAACACTGTGCTGAAACATTTTCCAGGTCACGGTAGCTCAATGGAAGACACTCACTTCGGCGTTGCAGATGTAACAAAAAGCTGGACTGCATCGGAATTAATTCCATATCAAAAATTGATAAATGCAGGTATTGTGGACGCTGTCATGACTGCTCATATTGTTAATAAGCAATTAGATCCAAAAGGTTATCCTGGAACATTATCCTCAAGAATCATTGATAGCCTTTTGCGTAAGCAATTACATTATGAAGGCGTTGTTTTTTCTGATGACATGCAGATGCAAGCTATTACTAAGCAATATGGATTGGAAGAGTCTATTAAGCTGGCGATCAACGCGGGCGTAGATATTCTATGCTTTGCCAATAACGTTCCGGGCAGTGAAGATCGCACTGTGAGTGTGGTGCATGCCATCATTCGTAAATTGGTGGATAGCGGACAAATAAAGCCTGAGAGAATTGATGAATCATTTAATCGGATATTAAAACTAAAATCAAAGATCGGCTCCAGCCCTGAAGAGTTTTTGCGCAGAGAACTGGATGCTACACGACTGGAACTTGTAAACCTGAAAAAGGCTCCCGAGATAAAACAGGAAACAAAAATAAAGACTGAGGAAGGGAAGCCTGTCGTTGAACCGCAGGAAGAAGATTCAAAGAGCAAGAAGAAAAAGAAGAGATCTTAATCCATTTTTATCATGAATGAACAGGAGATTCATGCTTTTAATGCTTCTGCAGTAAAAAGAGCAAGAAAAATGGCGGTGACTTTTGGAGTGCTCACGATCTTTTGGTTGATCTCAATGGTCTATGGATTTGTGCAAAGAGAAGTCAGGATAGAGGCTCAAAAAGAACTGGAAATGGCAAAGGCGCAATTATTAAAGTGTGAATCAAAATAATTCATTGACTAGATGAACTTACCCTTCAGAATCATCTCACCTAAAAATTCTGAAATTCCAATATTTGTCAGCGTTCCACACTGCGGCACCGCTTTCCCTGAAGAACTGATTGAGCAATACAAGCCGGAACTGGTATTATCGCCAGATGATACGGATTGGTTTGTTGACATCTTGTATGACTTTGTAAGTGAAATGGGCATTGGAATGATCGCAGCTCATTACAGCCGATGGGTGATTGATCTTAATCGTGATCCCCAAAGCAAGCCCCTTTATAACGATGGCAGAATTATCACAGCACTTTGTCCCACCACTACTTTTTTGGGAGAGTCGATTTATCTCGATGAAAGAAATGAAATCGCTCAAGAGGAAATTGAGCGCAGAGTAAAATTATATTACGACCCTTATCATAATAAAATACAGGAATCACTTGATGCTTTAAGGAAGAAGCACGGGAAAGTCTTGTTGTGGGATTGCCATTCGATCAGGCAAGTTGTTCCCACCATTCAAAAAGATAAGTTTCCGGATTTGATCCTCGGTGATGCTGACGGAATGTCTGCTGACCACACGCTAATCAATTCAACTCTTAGTGTACTAGGATCTTCAGAATATGTTCTGAGTCATAATCATCCTTTTAAAGGTGGCTACATAACGCGTCGATTCGGTCGTCCCGCAGAGAAGCAACATGCACTTCAGCTGGAGATGACTAAAGTAAATTACATGGATGATTCAGAAAAGAGATATGACAAGGCGAGAAGTGATAAAATGCGAAACCTTCTTCGTAAGAACTTTGAAAAACTCATTACTCAGCTATGATCGAGACTCCGGACCTGCATTTTTTTCGATTTGATGCTTTACTGCAACAGGAGGACTGGCTTACCCCTGCTTATATCGGTGTTGATAAAAAGGGTTTGATTCAATACCTATCCAATAAACCACATCCGCAGGGATCAGCAGTAGAAGCTGTTCGTGGATTTGTGCTCCCGGGATTTCAAAATTCACATTCGCATGCATTTCAGTATGCTATGGCAGGACTTGCAGAGAATCACTCATCAACAACTGACGATGATTTCTGGTCCTGGCGTGAGCAGATGTATAAATTTGCTTTATCAGTAGAGCCTGAAGAAGCTGAAGCGATTGCCACGATGCTCTATTCTGAAATGCTTCGGCATGGCTATACTCATGTTGCTGAGTTTCATTATCTCCACCATGACAAGGATGGTAAGCCTTATGTGAATCTTGCTGAAATGGGTGAGAGAATGATTGCAGCCGCAAAAACTGCCGGAATAAAAATTACACTCGTACCCGTCTTTTACCAGAAAGGTGGATTTGGTATCGATCCACAACCTCGTCAAAAGAGATTTATATCAGGAACCGTTGATGAGTATTTTAAGTTGTTGGATGAATCCAAATCTGTAATTAAAAATTATGAGGATGCAAAACTTGGATTCAGCGTGCATTCATTGAGAGCGGTTGATTTAAAAGACATTAAGACAACGTTTCAACAAGGACCAAAAGAATTGCCTTTCCATATTCATGTTGCTGAGCAGAAGAAGGAAATAGAAGACTGTGTTTCATTTAGCGGAAAGCGCCCCATGCAGTGGCTTCTTGAAAATCTTGAAGTGACAGAACGTTTTCATCTTATTCACTCCACCCATCTCGACGATCAGGAGTTAAAAAATCTGGCCGCATCAAAAGCAAATGTTGTGCTTTGTCCTTCAACGGAAGGCAATCTCGGAGATGGGATTTTCAGAATGCGTGAGTATTATCAGTTGGGAGGTCATTGGTCCATTGGAACAGACAGTCACATTGGATTGAATCCCTTTGAGGAATTCAGAATGATTGACTATCGCCAGCGACTGGTGACTAACAGAAGAAATATTTTTGATGATGCGGGGAAGTATTTGATCAAAGAATCCCTTTCATCTGGAAGAAGAGCGATGGGAATCAGTACAAAAGAGCATTTTGAAATTGGAAAACCCTTTGATGCGGTGGTAATTGATGCACATTCTCCTCTTTTAGCAAGTGCTTCTCTGGAAAATATTCTTCCCTCCATCGTATACACGGGTGACGCAAGCATTAATCTTGGAACTATTGTCAATGGTCAGTGGATCATCCGTCAGCAACACCATAGATATCAGGAATCAATTCACCAGCGTTTCGCTAAAGCATTAAAAAACCTTAAAGGAAGGTGATTCTCTTAGTTGAGTTGTCGTTTGACAAAGTCGATCTGTCGATATCATCTGCACCTTATCGTTTAAACATCATTTCTTGATTCACCTTGATTCCAACCATTGTATAAATGGGAAGAATCAAGCATCATGAAATATATCATTGCTCTTTTAGCATCATTCTTTTTGTTCGCGTGTGGTGAATGTGAAAATTCCAAGTACTATCAGGTGAAATCAAAAGATCCGATAAATGAATCATCAACGATGAGTCATTATGAAGTGATAGGAATAGGCTCCTGTGCAAGCTGGCAAAACAGGCAGGTCGTGCAATTCAATGACTCCACCAGCAAATTCAATGTGAGTCAGATCGTTAGCCGGGCCGTTATTAACAAGTACGAGTAAAAATTACTTTTCCCATTTCCAGTCACCGGCGAGGATCAAAGGCTCTTTCAGATGATTGTCGATCATGAATTGCTTTGTTGTTTCGCTATCCATTTTAGAGGCAGGAAGCTTGTCAGCGTTTGCTAATCCAAATAAGATCATTGTTCCAAAGCGAGCGCTGTTCCTGATGTGAGTTTCATTTACAAGATTGAAATCATCACAATCTGAATGGTAACATCCATAAATTGACCGATCGAGATTGCTGTGCATGGAAAGTATCGGAATGCCTTCAAGCATGAAAGGCTGATGATCACTGTGCAAACCAGAGTTGTTCGTGAACTTGTTCTTATAAATAGTGTCAATCTTCTGAATCTCTGCACCCAGGTTTTTATAGAAAGTCGTATCGGAAAGTTTTCCACCTGCATTTATTCCGACAGGATTACCACTCATGTCGCAGTTCATCATATACTTTATATTTTCAATCGAGCCATCTTTAACAGCTTCGGCCACCATATAGCGTGATCCAAGCAAACCCTGCTCTTCACCCATAAACATTACAAACTGAACTGTTCTTTTAGGTGCGAGTTTGTTGGCTTTGAATGCGCGCGCCATATCCAGAATTGAAAATGATCCTATTCCATTATCGATAGCACCCGTTGCGAGATCCCATGAATCAAGATGGCCTCCGATGATGATCTTTTCATCAGGAAGCTCTGAGCCTTTCAATGTTGCTACGACATTTCTGGCTTTGATGATATCACTATGATTGGTCATCACCAGACGCGCTTGAATTTTTTTTGTTTTTAATTTTTCTTTGAGTGCTTTTCCCGCTTCTTTACCAATGCAGACCGCTGGAATCGGAATTAATTCACCCGTAACAGAAGCTGTTCCCGTAAGGAGAACTCCCTTATCAACAGAGTTGAAAATGATAACGCCTTTTGCGCCATGATTGATAGCAATGGCTGTCTTTTCGCTGCGATGAAGATTGCGGGTACCTTCTTTGCTGCCTTCAAGAATGCTGATATATAAGAATGCGATCTTATCCTTTACGGCATCTTGTCTTCCTTCATAATCGGCCTCAAGTCCATTGCCCATGTCCACAACCTCACCTGTAACATCTGCCTGAACAGGTGAATGTCCAAGAGTCACAGCCTTTACGCTATCCACATCAATCGTTACGTATACATTTCCTCTTGACCAGGCTTCTACTTCAAACTCCTGGAATTTTACATCATCAAAACCATACTCTTTAAATTTGTTGTAAGTGTAATCCTCTGCCTTATGACCATTTTCTGACCCTGTAAGTCTGTGGCCAATGGTAGAAGTAGCCTCTTTCAACGTTGCATAAGCTTTTGAATTTTCAGAAACCTCGACGTTGATACGATTGAAGGTCTCGCTTTGAGTTTCCTTCTTTTCACAGGAGATCAAAGCAAGGAAGATTAACACTAATATGCTTGTTTTGAGGATGCAGATTTTCATGGCAGAGGAGTTTTAATGACGAAAGATAAGTAGTCTTTAACTTCAATAGGGCAGAATTATTCAGGCGGCTATTTTTTATATAGGAGCATGGAAGGAATCGAAATTGCGAGCCACAGAATGGCAATCCAGATTCCAAAAAATGAAAACAAAATCGTTCCTACAAGAAGGTAGAAGGCCGGAAATAAAAAAATTCCTACTCCAAATTTCAACGAAGTGATAAAGACGGGATCCTTAATCCCTTTTCTGATCCTGTGCCAGATGAATAAGGGTATGAAATTGATAACCGACGCGTACCATAGAAAATTAATAGGTGATGATCCATTCTGTTTAGTATGGATTACCTCACCGTTCTCAATCCGGGAAATTTGCTGATTGGTTTTTTCAGGATCCAGGAAATCAGGATTAAGATTCTTCAGTTGACTCATAATCGAATCGTACTGATTCTCATTCTCAATATGTGAGATTAATCTTTTCAATTGACTGCTCAATTCATCCCTCAATCCGTTGATATCGGTTGAATCTTTAAAATAATTTTTTGCAGAAATCGGTTTGCCGAAAAATACACTGACGCTTTCGCGAAAACCCTGATGATTGGAATAATTTAAACCTACCGGAACAATTGAAATATCCAATTCAGAATTCTTTTGCCAGGACTCAAAAGCTATTCTTGCAAAACCTTTTGTGAGAGGACGCAGCCTTCTCTTATCTCCATGATTACCTTCAGGAAAAATGACAACAGCTTCATTTTTCAAAAACAGATCATAACAGGCATCGAAAGTCTTTTCATTTTCAGACAATGATTTCCAACCATCCCGAATCCGGTAAATCGGAATCATGTTAAGTGTGGAGATCAACCACCGCGTTAAAGGCTTTTTGAAAATGTCTGCTCTAGTAAGAAAATGCGTTATGTGAGAATTGAAGCAAACGATAAGCAACGCATCCATAAACGCGTTTTGATGGTTGGCAGCAAAGATGACAGGACCTTTGGGAATATTCTCCTGACCATTGAGAATGATTTTTCTGAAATAAAATCGGAGACCAAGCCGGACGTAAATCCGTAGAAAAAAGTACCACGCCCGTTGCACTTTAAACGGTTTGAGTAGACGTTGCCTTTCCAGACCAGAATGTTGCCAAAGCTAATCCGGAAACGATATGCCAGATTCCCCACCACGCCGCAACGAAAGCCATTCCACCCAATCCATTGAAAAAACTAAAGATCAGGAAGAGTCCTAATCCCGAATTTTGAATGCCTGTTTCAATTGCAATTGTTTTTTGATCAGCTATGGAAAGACCCGCAACCTTTGCGGAAAAATAGCCAGTTAATAATGCAAAGGCATTGTGAATGAAAACAACCAGCAACACCATGTGAATGTGTGACAGGAAGTGATTGAGATTATTCGCGAAAGCAAGCAAAACAAATCCTGCGAAAATTATGATTGACAAAGGCTTCATGATCTTTGCAAGCTTCAATGCGGCATTGGAATAGTAATGAGAGAAAAGCATTCCGAATATCAGGGGAAATCCGGCAAGCATCAGAATAGATTCAAAAAGATCAATGGCGTTTAATTGAATTTCCTTTAGAAGTATCGAAGTAGGAGGGTATAAGCTTGCCCAAAGTTGAAGATTGAAAGGCGTCATCACGATTGCCAGCACTGTTCCAATTGCAGTAAGACTTACTGACAATGCTGTATTGCCTTTTGAAAGATGCGTTAGAAAATTCGAAATGTTTCCTCCGGGACAGGCAGCCACCAGCATCATACCAAGAGCAATGCTTGGTTGCGGGCGGATGATCATCACCAGCAGCCAGGTAATAAATGGTAATAAGATAAATTGAGAGGTAAGTCCAACGAACGAAGCCTTGGGAGATTCCGCTACTCTTTTGAAATCAGCGACTTTAAGATCAAGAGCTATTCCAAACATGATTAACGCCAGGCATACATTTAATGCCCAAAGATTTTCCTGATTGAAGTTGAGATGTATGTTATCGATATCCACGGGAAGGGTTTACCTAAAGATATTAGAATTTAAGGCACTTCACCATCCATGACCGAAGGCAATAATGAAAAAGGGCGCAGAAAAATCTCTCTGCGCCCTTTGACAATGAAAATTTCAAAGTTCTATTTCAGTTTTTCATCAAACAGTTTAAGAATGCGTTTGTATTCATCTGTCCAGCTGCTTGGTTCCACAAACCCATGATCCTCCACCGGATAAACGGCGAGTTCCCAGTTGTCTTTTCCAAGTTCGATCAGACGTTGTGTCAGACGCACAGCATCTTCAAAATGAACATTTACATCAACCATTCCGTGACAGATAAGAAGATGACCTTTCAATCCAGCGGCATGATACAGTGGAGAACTCTTAGCATATGAAATACTATCAGTCATCGGTTCATTCAGAATACTTGCTGTATATCCGTGATTGTAATGAGCCCAATCAGTGACAGGACGAAGTGCGGCACCTGCAGTGAAAACATCCGGCGTTGTGAATAATGCCATCAAAGTAATGAAGCCTCCGTAAGAACCTCCATAAATACCAATGCGTTTAGGATTGACATTATATTTTTCAACAAGCCACTTTGCACCATCGACATTATCAGTGAGATCTTTTCCACCCATAAAGCGATAAACTCCTGTGCGCCAGTCGCGACCATATCCAGCGCTTGCACGGTAATCCATATCAAGAACGGTATATCCTTTATCAGCAAGTAAATTATGGAACATGTATTCTCGGAAGTAATTGCTCCACCATTTATGAGCATTCTGCAGATATCCGGCTCCGTGCACAAAGATCACGGCGGCACCATTTGGTTTTGCGGGTTTGAAAACGCGCGTGTAAACATCCGCACCGTCTCTTGCTTTGAAGGTTGTTACTTCAGGATCTTTCCATGGATAGGATTTAAATTCTTCAGACAATGAATTTGTGATCTGCTGTGGCTTTGCGCCGGCTTTATTTTCCTGAATGTAAAGTTCCCATGGCTTATTGCTGTAAGACGATCGGATCGCCATCCACTTTTCATCCGGCGAAAGAGAAACCTCATTTGCGCCTGTCAAGGTGGTTAATCGTGTCGCAGTTCCACCTGTGACGGGAAGCCTGTAATATTGTTTCTCACCAGGATGAACTTCGTTGGTTGATATGTAAAAGCTCTTCTTGTCCTTTGATAAGCTTACGTTTTGAACTTCATATTTGCCAGAAGTCAGCGCCTGAGATTTGCCAGCTGCAAAATCATAAACGTATAAGTGTGAATAGCCAGTACTTTCGGATTGAAACCAAAATTGATTATTGTTTATCCAGCTGATCAAACCTCCTCCGAAACCACCACCGCCGCCGATCCATGCTTCATCACGATGACGATCCAGCAATTTTAGTTTTTGAGTAGAAACATCGAGTGACAATAACCAGCGATCTTTATTATCCTGGGCACGTGCAATAACAACATTGTTCTTTCCATCCTCGCTCCAGTAAGGACCAAAGAATGTTACGGGTCTTGGTTCAGGCTTTTTCTCTTTGCCCTTGTCTTTGTCATTCTTGGAAACTTTGGCAGGATAATCCTTACTGAAATCTGTTGCGTCAAATATTCCCGGAATTTCATTTGTCTTAACTACCAGGGTAGTGTCCTTATCGATTGAATAAACCCATAGCTCCGAAGTATTCTGTGCGGCGCCAACCTTGGTGCGTGCAGGAATGTCTTCTGTGAATCCGGATTCAGTTACATAGTTCGGAACGATCGTAGCCTTTGCATCGGAGGCTGTTTTTGTCAGTCGATAAGTGACAGTCTTTCCATCCGGACTTAGCTGAAGCTGATCAATATTTTTCTCATCGATATAAATTTCTTTTGGTCTGTCAACACGATCGGCCTTCAGCATTTTTTCTGTTGCTTTCCTGTTGTTGCTTCTTTCTCTCAACACCTGGAAGTATGCAAGCTGATCAGCTTTCAACCATTTCAACTGGTCATTCAATTTGGGATCAGCTTTTTTTGAACCTTTGCGAAAATCTGTTAATTGAGAATATGCACCACTGGCGATTTCCCATGAATAAAGATTGGACGCTGCAGTGAAAATTATCTTTCGCTCATCTAATGAGAAAGTTGGATTAGATTCTCTCTCATTTGTAAACGTTACCTGATTGATTTTTCCGGTAGCTACATCCAGTATGAAAATGTCTCCGCCTTTTTCGTAGACTTTTTTATTACGGGCATTGTTATAAGATCCATTACCTGAGGGAAGCTTTCTGCGAACATCCGGACTTACTTTTTGAGGTACTCTGTTCGCCAGAGAAATTGTGTAAAGTGAATCTCCCTGATTCTTGTCAGGATTCCAGTTAAAGTAAAGTTGCTTACCATCCTCACTCCAGAATACGTTAGAAGGAGCAACACCGATCCATTTCGGATCACGCATGATTTTTTCAACGGTAAGTGTTGTGAGTTGTTGGGCTTGTGACGAAAATCCGATCAAAAGCAGGAATATGATTTTTTTCATAGTGAGGGTTGATAATTATGTGAATTTATTCAAAACACCCTTTCTCAAAAGGAAAGATGTGATGAAAGGCATTGAGTCAGTTCAGAGACGCAGATAGTTGATAAGCAGCCGTAATTATTCTCTTTTCTTTTCTTTGGTAAAGTCGCTGAACATGCTGTTGAATATGGACAGGATCAGACTGAAAGCAAGCGCCCACAAGAATCCTTCGACACGAAAGCCATCAACAAAATAATCCACCATCAGGATAATTACAGCGTTAATGACTAATAGAAAAAGACCAAGTGTAAAGATGGTGATGGGAATAGTAAGAATGATAAGGACAGGCTTAACCAGGACGTTTGATATCGAAATAAGAACAGCCACTAAAAGGGCATCCCAAAAATCATGTAGTTCCACACCCGGAAGAAGATAGCTTGTGAGAACAACAGCGACTCCGGAGAGAAGAAATCGAAGGATCAGGTTCATATGATAATTTTGAATGGAAGTTGCCATAAAAAATCCATGAAAAAAATCACAATGAATGGATTTTTTAGGCAACGCAGACGTTACTAAATTCGAACGATGTACGCGATAGTAGATATTGAAACGACGGGTGGGTATGCGGAAAATCACCGCATGACGGAAATCGCTATATATCATCACGATGGATTGCAGATCACAGACCGCTTTCAAACATTACTAAATCCAGGAAGGAGAATACCTGATTTCATTACCGGACTCACGGGCATCTCTACGGAAATGGTGATGAAAGCACCTTCCTTTGAAGAAATAGCTTCCGAGATTTATGATTGGCTGAAAGACAGGGTATTCGTAGCACACAATGCCCACTTTGATTACAGCTTTATAAAAAAAGAATTTGATGATGCTGGTATTCAATGGGGACCCAGAAAACTTTGTACAGTACGACTTGGAAGAAAAATTATTCCGGGACTTGATTCTTATAGCCTTGGGAGATTATCGGAAAGTCTTGGCATAAAGATATTGGACCGTCACCGTGCAGGAGGAGATGCTGAAGCCACGGCAAAAATTTTTGACATTTACCTCAAGCGTGATATGGAAGGTGTCATTGCCAAAGCTTTAAAGCGAAGTTCAGGCGAAACGACTCTTCCACCTAATCTGGCAAAAGAAGAATTTGATAAGCTGCCCTCCAAAGCCGGAGTATATTATTTTCTTGATGCGCGTGATAAGGTGATCTATGTTGGCAAGGCAAACAATATTAAAAAGAGAATAGCCGGACATTTTAGCGGTGAAGCACGTGAATGGAACAGATCTAACATTCGTAATGAGATTCATCGCATCAATTATGAACTTACAGGGAATGAACTCATCGCGCTCATTCTTGAATCGCAGGAAATAAGAAAGCTTTGGCCGAAGTATAACCTTGCTCAAAAGTATAAGCTTGAAGAGTGGGGCATCTTTGAATACGAAGATCAAAAGGGATACCTGCGCTTTGTAGTAAATGTTGTTACTAAAAACTCAAAGCCATTGATCACGTTCAGTTCGAAAAGTGATGCGTGGAGTTTTTTGTGGGAAAAAGTAAAAGCATTTGACCTTTGCCCTAAGCTTTCAGGATTACAAATAGCGAAAGGCCCGTGCTATGCACATCAGTCGGGTGGATGTAAAGGAGCCTGTGAGGGTAAGATTTCCTCAGAGTCTTACAATCAAAGTATGCAGCAGTCGATCGACACCTTTTTTGGTGAAGGAGAAACGGTGGCTATCATTGGACGGGGAAGAGAGTCGGAGGAGCGATCACTTATTTTGGTGGAGAAAGGAAGCTACCTCGGCTTTGGATTTGTCAGCCAGGATATTGCCATTGATGATTTTGAATCCGCCAAAAATTATATCCACCTGAGCAAGGATAACCGGGTCGTGCAAAACCTCGTTAATTCTTATTTATTAAACCCCCGCGGCACCGAGATTATTCCATTTTAACCCCTCCTTTTGCCGATTGAATAACCGTGCAAATCTTATTGAATTTTTAAAACCCAAATCCCTAATATTGCGGTTAATTTTTTTGAGAAAATCGTATGGCAATCGAATCAACGACTGAACAACAACAGGAACACCGCCGCAAAATCAGCCAGGTTTACACCGAAGTGGCCAAAGTGGTAGTAGGTCAGGAATATATGGTGAATCGCCTTTTGATAGGCCTTTTCACCAATGGACACGTTTTGCTTGAAGGCGTTCCGGGACTTGCAAAAACGCTTACCATCTCTACTGTTGCCAGAGTATTGCATCTGGATTTTCAACGCATCCAGTTCACTCCTGATCTTTTACCATCTGACCTTGTAGGAACGATGATCTACAATCAGAAGGACGGAAAGTTTGAAGTAAAAAAAGGCCCGATCTTCGCAAACATTATTCTTGCAGATGAGATCAATCGCTCACCTGCAAAAGTTCAGTCAGCTCTCCTGGAAGCCATGCAGGAAAAAACGGTGACTATTGGTGAGACAACCTTTACCCTTGATAAACCATTCCTTGTATTGGCCACTCAAAATCCTGTGGAAAATGAAGGAACCTATCCTCTTCCTGAAGCTCAGGTTGACCGATTTATGATGAAGGTTTTCGTTGATTATCCTACCAAAGAGCAGGAGTTGGAGATCATGAGGAGAATATCAAATCTTCAATATGACTACACAGTTAATCAAGTACTCACGAAGGATGATATCTTTTCTATCCGTAATGAAGTGAACAAAATAAAGATCTCCGAATCACTTGAACGGTATATCATTGAATTGATTTCTGCCACTCGCAATGCAAAAGAATATAAGCTGGAAAATGAAGCGCAGTATATTCAATTTGGGGCATCACCTCGTGCCAGTATCAATCTGAATCTTGCATCAAAGGCAGCAGCTTATCTTGAAGGAAGGGACTACGTATTGCCGGAAGATATTAAGGAAGTGGCTCGCGATGTCCTCAATCACCGCATCATCCTGAATTATGAAGCGGAAGCAGATAATGTTAAGACGATCGATATCATCAAAGCCATCCTCAACAAGGTCCCGATCAACAAATAACATTAACCAAACTTTAATTTCATTAAGTTTTCTTTAACGGAATGTTATTGGGTTGGAGCGCTTAACATCCTCACAATCATTGGTTATAACCCTTACGTCCCATCAAAAAAGTGCATTATCTATAGGAATTTTGAGGATTTTGGGCTGCGGGTTTAACAATTAGGTAACATACCAGCATTAGCCGGGTAATATTGGCCAGCGACCTTTGCGACCAAATATATCCCCCATGCGTCAGGCCTTTTTCACAACACTTTTTTCACTTATCACAGGTATAGCTTTTGCCCAGGTTGGTACTATTAAAGGTACTATCAAGGACGAAAAAACCGGTGAGCCAATGATTGGGGCTAACGTCGTTATTGAAGGAACGACAACGGGTGGTTCAACCGATATTGAGGGTGGGTTCACCATTCCAAAAGTAAAAGCCGGTACTTATTCTATTGTCATATCATCTATTTCATATTCTACCAAGACCGTTCCGAATGTTGTAGTGTATCCAGACCAAACAACGGTTCTTAATACTTCTATTGCAGAAGACGCAAAGACACTTGAATCAGTCGTGGTTTCAGGAAGAAGATCAACTGACACTGAACTATCGGTGATGACAGAACTAAAAGCTTCAGATCTGGTTGCTGTGGGAATTTCTTCTCAGCAAATAAAAATGTCTCAGGATCGTGATGCTGCACAAGTCATTCGCAGAATGCCAGGGGTTACGATTATAGGCAATCGCTTCGTTAACGTCAGAGGATTAAGCGAACGATACAGCACCGTTATGATCAATGGTGTGATTGCACCAAGTTCTGAAGTTGATTCAAAAGCTTTTTCATTTGATCTGATTCCAAGCAATATGCTGGATCGTATGCTGGTTTATAAATCAGGTTCTCCGGAATTACCGGGAGAATTTGCTGGCGCAGATATCAGCATCTACACCAAAAATGTAGTGGAAGAAAACTCTATGTCACTTTCTGTTTCCGGGAGCTTTAGAAATAATACAACAGGTCAGCAGGTGGCATTAAGTCAGGAAAAAGGAGGTACCGATTGGTTGGGTTCTGATGATGGAACGCGTCAATTGCCAGGTTCTTTTCCGACAGTAAATCTCAGATCCCTGTCTTTTGCAAATTCGACAGAGCAGAATCAACTGATCACAGCAACCAGAAGCCTTCCGAATACATGGGGTGCAAGAAACTTCACGGCTTTACCTGATCTGCGTGTGAATTTTGATTTCTCCAGAACAATGAAATTATGGGGCCGTAAGCTGGACAACATTACTTCTATCAGCTATGCAGTAACCAATCAGCGACTTGAAACAGAACAGAATTACTGGGACACATTCTCCGTGGCTAATCAAAGCAGCACTCCGCGCTATAAGTACAATGATGTAAGATTTACTCAAACCAACAGAGTAGGACTTGTTAGCAATTTTACTTTTGAAATAAATCCAAGCAACAGAATTGAATTCAGAAATTTCTATAATCAGCAAGGTCAGAATCAATCAACTTTCCGTACAGGAACAGAGAACAACATCGGGTTTGATGCTAAGAATGAATCATTCAATTATTTCGGAAGAAACCTTTACTCAGGACAACTGGCAGGTAAGCACAGTGTATCCAATGTGGTAAACTTCAACTGGATATTGGGCTACAACAACACAACAGCAGATCAGCCGGACTATAGAAGAATCAGGTCTCAAAGATTATCAGGAACTGATGATCCGTTTACAGTGGTATTGCCACCGACAGCAAGTTCAATTGAAGCAGGAAGATTCTATTCAAAGTTGAATGAGCAGACCTACTCAGTTGTAGGAAATGTTGAGATAAAACTGAATCCAAGTGCTGATGAGAATCATCAATCAAAGATCATCACTGGATATTATGTTGAGCAAAAAGACAGAACTTTTAATGCACGATGGATGTCTTACAAATGGCTTGGCACTCCTGACCTGACATTGCAGGCGCGTCCTTTCGATCAGATCTTCACTCCGCAAACACTTGGAACCAATTTTATCCTGGAGGAGGGAACGAACGTCGGTCCTGGCAACTATGATCGTTATGACGGACATAATCAGTTATTCGCTGGATATGTTGGGATCGTAACTCCTTTTGCAGATAAATTCAGATTATCTGCAGGACTTCGTGTAGAAGATAACTTGCAGCAGATCGATGTTTACAATGATAAGGGAGCAAGAATCAGACTTGTAGACAATGATGTCCTGGTTCCAATGCCTTTCCTGAATCTTTCTTACAACGTAACAGAAAAGATGATGCTTCGTCTGGCTTACAGTAAGACAGTAAACAGACCTGTATTCAGAGAATTGGCGCCCTTCAATTATTACGACTTTGACAGAAACGCTGATATCTTCGGTAACAAGGATTTGAAAACAGCAAAGATTGATAACATTGATCTTAGTTGGGAATTGTATCCAACCAAACAGGAAAAGATTTCATTAGGAGTATTCTATAAAAACTTTGTAGATCCGATTGAACAATATTTAGCTGCAGGTTCTAACCTTCGTTACGGATACACCAATGCTAATCAGGCAACCAATTATGGAATAGAAGCGGAGGTTCGTAAATCCCTTGAAAATGTATCATCGGCTTTCCTTAGCAAATTGACATTCGTGTTTAATGGAGCATTGATAAAAAGTAATATCGATTTACCTGCTGCTCTTGACAATCTTGATCGCAGCCGGGCAATGCAGGGACAATCCCCTTATGTTGTGAACGCAAGTGCTTATTACAACAACATTGAAAAGGGCCTACAGGTAAGTATTCAATACAACGTGTTTGGCAAGAGAATCTTCGCGGTAGGTGATAAGCTTGGAAACGCTACTCAATATGAAATGCCAAGAAATCAAATCGATCTTACAGTTACCAAGCAACTCTCAGATCGTTTGGAATTGAAATTTGGAATTCAGGATATACTTAATCAGCGATATCAGCTTTTACAGGATTCACAATTACCTGATGGATCATCCAGTGGTGTAATGGAGACAATTCAAAGCTATCGTTTTGGTCAATACACAACACTTGGTGTGGTTTGGAAACTATATTAAGGGAATGTTAACAGCAAATGAAAAAGGATTCCAACTGGAATCCTTTTTTGTTAAACAGGGCATTTGACAATCCTTTAATTAAACTACTACTAATGTTCAGTTAACGCTGTCATAATCTTACCCCCATAAGTTTGTGGCAAAATTATTCAATGACCACAAAACGTCTTTCCATGAAAAAAATAACACTTCTTTCAATTAACGCCATTCTTATGGTTTTTATTCTTGCATTGAATTCCTGCAAGAAAGATGATCCGGCACCCGTTATTGACACGGAGGATGATGTTACAGAGGCTATCACAACCAATACAACCTGGACAGCCAATAAAAAATATACTCTAAAAGGAAATATCTATGTTCAGGCTCCTGCAGAACTTACAATTGAGCCAGGTACAATCATCATTGGCGACAAGGTTACAAAAGGCGCTTTGATCGTAAGCCGTGGTGCTAAGATCCACGCCGTTGGAACAGCTACAAAGCCAATCATTTTTACATCATCAGCACCAGTTGCTTTCCGTAACTATGGAGACTGGGGTGGTGTAGTTATTCTTGGAAAAGCTCAGAACAATCAATCTGCAAGCCAGCCAATTGAAGGAATTTCAGCACCATCAGGAGACAATGGTCTTTATGGTGGCGATGGTTCAACAGATAACGACAATAGCGGAGAGTTTCAATATGTTCGCATTGAGTTTGCGGGTATCGCTTTGTCAACAGACAATGAATTGAATGGTCTTACCATGGGCGGAGTTGGAAGCGCAACAAAAATTGATCACGTACAGGTTTCTTATTCAGGTGATGATTCATACGAGTGGTTCGGTGGAAAAGTGAACACTTCTTATATGATCGCTTACCGTGGATGGGATGATGAGTTTGATACAGATTTCGGTTACAGCGGATTCAATCAGTTCCTGGTTTCTTTCCGTGATCCTAACATCGCTGATAAATCTGGTTCTAATGGATTTGAATCAGATAATGATGCTCTTGGTGATAACAAATCGCCACAGACAGCAGCGACTTTTGCTAACGTGACATTCTTCGGTCCATTCATGTTTGCAACCCTGTCTGGCGGTGGTGCATTACAGGCGAATGCAGTAAGTGCAAACTATGCACGCGGTGCACACATTCGCAGAAACTCAGCATTGAAGGTTTATAACTCAGTTTTCGCAGGAGCGAATATTAACGGAATTTTCTTTGAGCAAACCAGTGGTGCTGCTGTATTCCAGGGAAATTATGTTGGACGTATCACAGGTGTAGCAAAAGTTACTCCTGTTGACAACACGGCAACTGGCGGATCAATCTATAATCATGCAAACTTTGCAGTTGATAATCTTATTGAGGCTCCGATTAACAAAGTTGATTTGACGGGCTTATTTGCCGGATCAACTTTGAATCTTTGGAACATCAATACTCCAAGCGCATTGTTAGCCCCTGCATCAACTTTACTTACAGGTGCGGTAACAACTCCAGCATTCCCTTCAGGTTTTGGATTTGCAACAGTAGCTTACAAAGGAGCATTTGATTCAAGCAATAACTGGGCGAGCAGCACATGGACGAATTACGATCCTAACAACACGGCGTATTAATAGTAAATTTTTAGTTTGGGTAAGCCCGGAGCATGTGTTCCGGGCTTTTATTTTTAGATAGATTACCTTTGAAGTATGAGAATGAGACTGTTTATCTTTTTATTGTCAGCCGTAATTATCAGCAGCTGTAGAAAGTCAACAGACCCTGATTTATTATTCTCCAGGGAACAGCAGACCAGGATCATTCAACAAAGCGTTCGCTATTCCGCTAAGCTGGCGCCCGTAGCCACTCATGCTACTAAATTTGATTCTCAATTCGATTCATATTACGATAAGGCGACAGCTGAGTATGACATTCGTGCTCTTACACCTTCCAATGATAGTGGTTATTTTTTTCTGATGACACGCAAAGCAAGAAGCATCTGGCCTGCTCGTGAAGCCATAGGAGGGAAATTAAAACTGGATGTTGCCAATAATCTCCTTGACTATGAAGAAGAATTCAGAACATGGAAAATGACAGAAGATTCTCTGAATGATCGGTCATTGGAACTCTTTAACAAAATGGTGGATGGTAAAGATCTTACACCCTATCGGTCAAAATATAAAGGTGATCGCTATATAGAATTTCCCGATGATCGATGGTACTTCAACAAGAAGGATAAACGCTGGCGCGACAGATTTGTAGACTCTATTGATTCCGTAAAGTAAATCCTTAGTTCACCTTGCGCTGTCGCTCTTTATGCATTTCAATTACCTTCTTGATCTGCTCTCCGGCAAGCTTTACTGAATCCTGCGACTTCTTATTATTCTCTATTTTTTGAATTAGCACAAGATTCTCAAGCTTGTTGGCTTCGACCGATTTTTCCAGTTGAATTTTTTCCTGCGCATTGTTCCCCAGCTTGAAGTTGAGATCCTTGTTTTGATTGATGAGTCTTTGAGTTTGACGAGCAACGGCATCACTTGCCTGAATGCCTTCGTCAATTTGTGCCTGTATTTTGTCGCGATAAAACTTTACACCAAACTGGTAGACGAGCTTTTCAATCTGACCTTCAACAATGGCAATATCATTTACTGTCCATTCGGCACCTTTTACACCAGCCCAAACTGTGGACTTCTCTTCATTGCCGTTTGATTTTGCATAGAATATTCCTGTGGTGTAAGCGGTACCTCCGATGGCAGGATTTTCAATGAATTGGTAATCACCACCAGCCCTAACCTTACCCAGGTCTTTAATGAACTTGTTCCATGCGGCCGTAACGTCTTCCTTTTTCCCCTGAAGTTCAACACTATACCCTTCGGCACTTTCTCCCTTAACTTTTTCACTTTTCTTACTTACTTCAACCTTTTGAGCATAAGAAAATGTAGCGATGCATAAGGCAAAAAATAGTATCAACTTTTTCATCATAAGGGGGTTATATTAAGGCAAAGATCATTTAAAAAATACTGTTTTGGCAACTTCAATTTTAATTACGGGAGCTTCAGGATTAGTAGGCAGCCGCTTGACAGAACTTTTTCTGCAAAAGGGATACCAGGTTGCTCACCTTGGCAGAGAGAAAAAATCGGGCAGTGTACCTTCATTTGTTTGGGATGTCAAAAAGGGCAAACTGGATCCGGCCGCACTTGCTGGCGTTGATACGATCATTCACCTGGCGGGTGCTGGCGTAGCGGATAAGCGCTGGTCAGAAGAAAGAAAAAAAGAAATACTTGAAAGCAGAACACTCTCTTCTGCCTTATTGTACAATACATTGAAGAACGAGAAGCACTCTGTAAAGACGTTTATCTCAGCATCAGCCATTGGCATTTATGGGTTTGGACTCGATGACAATATTGTTGCAACGGAAGAGAGTGAGTATGGAACAGATTTTCTCTCTACTGTCGTCGTGCGATGGGAGAAGGAAGTAGACAATATTACTTCCTTAGGAATTCGGGTTTCAAAGATCAGGATTGGAATTGTTCTTAGCGAAAAGGGAGGAGCCTTGACGGAAATGGCAAGGCCTGTAAAATTATTTGTCGGCTCACCCCTTGGATCAGGGCGTCAGATACTAAGCTGGATACACATGGACGACCTGTGCGGGATTTTTTTAAAGGCAGTAGAAGATGGAGCAATGGTTGGAGCATATAATGCTGTTGCTCCTCATCCAGTAAGTAATCGTGAAATGACCAAAGCTATTGCCAAAATTCTACATAAACCTTTGTGGGCACCAGCGGTACCAGGATTTGTCCTTCACATTGTTATTGGTGAGATGGCAGTGATTGTAATAAACGGCAGAAATGTTTCGGCAGATAAAATTCAGCGTGCAGGATATCAGTTCAGGTTCACTGAACTGGAGACTGCATTGAAAGATTTATATTCCTGAAACAGCAACGGCAATTTTTGAATCGGCTGTGCCGTAATACAAAAACCATTTTCCTTTGAATGGAACCATACCTTCAATAAAGCAAACCTGATTGACCTGACCGGATATCTCATAAGGCTTGTCCGGTTTAAGGAAATTCTTTTCAAGACGATCAATCAGTTTTGATGGATCATTGAGATCAAAGAGTGCCTGCCCTGAACAATAAGCACCCGCACCAAGAGCCGGATCCCAATCATCTTTTTCAAGATTCATACCATTGTAAAGAAGTACAATTCCCTTTTCACGGATAAGGGCATAAGGTCCGCTTTCTACAAGTCTGCTATCGAAATAACCTTTGCGTGGTTTTAAAACTGATTTCAATTTTCCATCAGAAGTTTCTTCAGCAGTCCAGTGAATGAGATCATCTGATGATGCAAGGAACAGATCGGTATCGCCCCAATACATCCAGTACTTTCCATTGATTTTTTGAGCAATGATCTTTTCACCCATTTGTTTCCCTACAATAGCTCCGGATTTACTCCAGGTGTCTTTGTATTTTCCCGGAAACACCAATCCATGTTTTGTCCAATGAACAAGATCTTTTGAAGATGCGATTAAAAGCCTTGCAAGATTTCCATCATAGGCTGTGTATGTAAGAAAGTAGGTTCCGTCTTCGCTTTCTATAATTCTTGGATCTTCGACTCCACCTTCCCATTCATATATCTTCAGTGAATCGTTATCCGGAAAGAGAACCGGATCTGGCATTTTTGTGAAGTGCAATCCATCCTCGCTTACTGCAAGTCCTATGCGGGAGGTGCCTGCATATTTGCCAACGATGTCTTCAGCGCGAAAGAGAAGAAAAATCTTTCCATCACGAACAACCGCTGCAGGATTGAAAACATCTTTCTCATCCCATTTCACACTTTTTCCAAGTATGGGACAATTAAATACACTGGTTCCAGGATTAAGAACAGGATTAACACTATCTACCTTTTCAAAAGGAAGGATTGCCCAATCGGTCTGTTGATCTGTTTTCTTTTCGCCGCAACCTGTGATGATCAATAGAAGGAGAATGCTGTAAAAACAGCTAAACATCCATTTGCGATTAGTTTCCTTCATTTCCTTTATCTTCGATGTTGAATTGAAAAGAAATATAGAGAACTATGGCAACTAAAAAAAAGAAGGGCGGAGAAGACCTCATGAAGGCTGCATTGGAAGAAGAACATCGCATCCGCAAGGCATTTAAAGACAAAGACTGGGCGGAGATAAAGAGTTCTGACTCATGGGTGATTTTTAAAGTCATGAGTGAGTTTGTTGAAGGCTTTGAAAAGCTCGCTAAAATTGGTCCTTGCGTTACCATCTTTGGATCAGCACGCGTGAAAGCCGGCCATCCTTATTATAAGACTGCAGAAGATATCGCATACAAACTTGTTCATCACGGATATGGCGTTGTTACAGGTGGTGGACCAGGAATCATGGAAGCGGGAAACAAAGGAGCTCATCGTGCAGGTGGTAAGTCGGTAGGATTGAACATTTATTTACCACATGAACAAAAGGGTAATCCCTACATCGATCCTGATAAGCTCATCACCTTTGATTACTTTTTTGTTCGCAAGGTCATGTTCGTAAAATATTCACAGGGATTCATCGTAATGCCAGGAGGTTTTGGAACATTAGATGAACTGACGGAAGCACTTACCCTTATTCAAACCAAAAAGATTGGACGCTTCCCGATTGTTTTGGTGGGAAGAAAATTCTGGAGTCTATGGGTAGATTGGGTTAAGAAAGTGCTTGTCAAAGAAGCCATGGTGCACCCAGACGATTTAAATCTGTTCAATATCGTTGATACTCCTGAAGATGCAGTCAAAGTAATTGATGAATTCTACGCAAAGTATTTATTGTCGCCTAACTTTTAATGAAGGACCTTTCTTCCTACATATCCATTGCAACGTTTGTTATACTTCTTGGATACATTACTTATTCAGGAATGAACGAACCATCGGAGAAGGATTCTTTCTCCGATGATGGTGTTGCCCTCGAGGATGTTGGTGAGTCTCAGCAATTGATGGCGGTGTCCATCGATGTTCCAAAGAAATTTTCGTTTGCAGAAGAAGATGTTCCGTTATCAGATCCTGATGTACGCGAACGCTTTGACAAGGAACTTCAGATCAATACCTATCTCCATAGCAACACATTGTTCCTCATAAAACGAGCCAATCGATGGCTGCCTCAAATTGATTCCGTACTTGAAAAGAATGGAATACCAGGAGATTTTAAATACCTGCCGCTCATTGAATCAGCATTGCTGAATGACATTTCCCCAAAGGAAGCGGTTGGATTCTGGCAGATATTAAAAACTTCGGGAAGAGAATTCGGACTCGAAATCACTAATGAAGTGGATGAGCGCTATGATCCTATCAAGGCTACTGTCGCTGCCTGTAAATATTTGAATCAGGCAAAACGGAAGCTTGGAACGTGGACGCTTGCAGCAGCTTCCTATAACAGAGGCATGACAGGTATTGGTAAGTCACTCGAAAATCAACATGTCTCTTCCTATTATGATCTTTATTTGAATGATGAGACGTCAAGATATGTGTTCAGAATCCTCGCCATCAAGGAAATCATTGAGCACCCGTCCAGGTATGGATTTAAGCCAGATGTCAGTCATCTCTATAAACGAGAGAAAGTTCGATATATCACGGTGACGGAATCAATCAAGGACCTAATAGCCTTTTCTCAGAAAAACGGAATTAACTACAAGCTTCTCAAAAGACACAATCCGTGGCTGAGAGAAGAAAATTTACCTGTTAAAAAAGGAAAAAGTTATCGCATAGCAATTCCGATTAACTCTTAAGTCGAAATGGAACCACGTCCCTATATTCTTGCCGATATAAGTTGGAAGACAGTTAAAGATGCAAGCTATGATCTGGCGATTCTTCCGTGGGGTGCTACCGAAGCTCACAATTATCATTTACCATATGGAACTGACATCATTGAAGCGGAAAGAATAGCGGCAGAATCAGCGAAGATCGCCTGGGAGCAAGGAGCAAAAATCATTGTACTGCCGGTTATACCGTTTGGCGTAAACACAGGTCAGTATGATGTCATGCTGGACATGAACATGAATCCAAGTACACAACTGGCTGTCCTTCGCGATGTAGTGGAGGTACTTGATCGTCATAAGATTTATAAACTTATTATTCTGAATAGTCATGGTGGAAATGACTTCAAGACAATGATTCGTGAGCTTGGATTAAAATTCCCTTCTATGTTCTTATGCCAATGCAATTGGTTTCAGGCTGTTGATCAGAAGGAATTCTTTGAACACAAGGATGATCATGCTGGTGAAATGGAGACAAGTGTTATGATGCATCTTACGCCTGAATTGGTACTTCCGTTATCACAAGCAGGGGATGGAACTGCAAAGAAGTTTCGATTCTCTGCTATTCTGGAAGGCTGGGCATGGGCCGAGCGTAAATGGACTCAGGTTACAAAAGATACTGGTGTTGGCGATCCGCGTAAAGCTTCTGCTGACAAAGGTGAGCGATATGTAAAAGCAGTTACACAAAAAGTCTCTCACTTTTTCTTGGAAGTATCCAGGACTGCTCAAAATGATTTGTATCGATAATTGGAAGATTATCGATACAATTTCTCAAATCATCTTACCATCCAATTCCATAGTCCTCTCCGTGATTGCTGCTTCCTCCCCAGAAGCTGCCGTGAGCCCAATCAAAATAGATTGCATTGATCGGTCCGCTGGTGCGATCCTGATAAGTTAATTTATAACCCATTCGGGTAAGATCTTTTCTTGTCCATGCGGGCATCACGCTGTTAAGTGTTAAGCCTCCCGCCGCCTTCTCATGATTCCCAAAGCTTGAATACATCTGCAATGTTTTGAAACTCGGAGCTTCTGTGGATTCCTGAACAGTCATTCCGAATTCAACAATATTTAAAAAGAATTGAAGTAGTAGTTGATCCTGTTCATCACCGGCCTGTTTGGCAAATGACAGAAAAGGTTTCCCGTCTTTTAATGCAAGACTCGGTGTCAATGTTACACGCGGTCTTTTACCAGGCTCAACAACATTGAAAGGACTTTCCTTTGCATCCAGAACAAATGATTGCATGCGTTGGCTCATTCCAACTCCGGTATTTCCGGCAATGCATGCGGGTACCCAACCACCACTGGGTGTAATGGAGACAACCCAACCTTCTTTATCAGCTGCTTCAACAGAAGTTGTCCCTGCAGCAAAATCTTCGAGATACTTCTCACTCAGTGGACTATTGAATTGATGCAGGGATGCCTGATCCGTACCCCATTTTTTCAATACCTCTAAAAATGGATTTTGTTTTCCTTCAAAAGAATAAGGATCACCAGGACCAATTTTCGGATCATTCATTTCCCAATTTATAAGCTTCATTCTTTCCTTTGCATATTCTTTCGACAGCAAACCCTTCATAGGCTGCTGATCCTTTGCAAAGGCCGGATCTCCATAATAGAAATCGCGATCCGCAAAAGCGAGATTCATTGCCTGATATAGGGTGTGAATGTATTTGGTTGAGTTATAACCCATGCCCTTGAGGTCGAAGTTCTCAAGGATGTTAAGAGTTTGCAACAGCGCAGGCCCTTGAGTCCATTGCTGCATTTTATAAACTTCAATGCCGCGGTAAGTGGTCATCGTTGGTTCTTCAATTTTTACTTTCCAGTTGGCAAGATCCGCTTCTGTGAATAGTCCACCTTGTTCCTGCGAACCCCGCACAATTTCTTTAGCTATGTCACCTTTATAAAAGCGATCATAAGCCGCATAAATAGCTTCTTTACGAGTTTTGCCTTTTTTTAATGCCTGCTGTTCAGTTTCGACAAGTTTTTGAAGCGTGGCGAGCAGATCTTTTTGAACAAAAATTTCTCCGGCATCAGGAGCTTCTCTCGTTGACCCGAGATGAGGTAAAAAAACTTTTTTAGAATAAGGCCACTTCTTGATTTCTGCTTTGCCTCTTTCAATAGAGTTTGCAGTCTGTGCTTCGATGGGATATCCTTCTGCAAGTTGCATAGCAGGCGCCAATACTTCTTTAAGACTTAAGACTCCATATTCAGCAAGCATGGTCATCAAACCACCAGGTGTTCCAGGAGTTGTTGCTGCAAGAGGACCAAACTCAGGAGGATATTTCATCCCTTTACTTTTAAAAAAATCTGCAGTCGCACCAGTCGGGGCAACACCCATTGCATTGATAGCAATTACTTTTTTTGTTTTTGGATTATAGATGAGTGCCTGAGTTTCTCCACCCCAGCTTAATACATCCCACATCGTTGCAGTGGCCGCAAGCATAGCGCACGATGCGTCTACTGCGTTGCCTCCCTTAATAAAAATCGTTGCGCCTGCTGTTGCTGCCAATGGTTTGCCAGTAATGGCCATCCAATGCTTCCCATGCAAAGGAGGCTTTTGTGTAGTAACTGGAAAATTATTGAATGATTGACTCCATGCTGAGGAAGATAAAACGGAGAGTAAGAAAATGATAATCTTTTTCATGAAATAAGGTTTAGACAAAGGGTATTGAGTTAAGGCGGCTTACACTTCTCTAATATATGAAATGTCTCAGGCATGTCCCCCTATTTGTGACGACCGGAAAAAGAACATGAGAAGCGACTTTTTCCATGTTTATTTGCTGTTATATTTGATCACACAACGAAACATTTATGTTACAGGAAATCAAAGAAGCAACAGAATTCATTCGCCATCATGGGATAACAGAACCTGAAGTAGGTATTATTTTAGGTACAGGCCTTGGAAATCTTTTTGTTAAAGAGATAAAGAATCCAATAGAGATAAATTATAACTCAATACCTCATTTCCCTGTCTCAACAGTAGAGTATCACAGAGGAAAATTGATTTATGGAACCATAAAGGGAAAGAGAGTGCTTGCCATGCAGGGCCGCTTTCATTATTATGAAGGATATGATACTCAACAGATCACACTGCCAGTGCGTGTAATGAAAATGCTTGGAGTTGAGAACCTGCTCATTTCAAATGCGGCGGGAAACATGAATATGAAATGGAAGAAAGGTCAAATGATGCTTATTGATGATCACATCAGCCTCCAATCGGATAACCCTCTTCGTGGAGAAAATTTTGAAGTGTTGGGGCCACGTTTTCCGGATATGAGTCAGCCATATTCTCATGAGCTCAATAAAAAACTGATCAGAATTGCAAAGAAACTTAAGATCAAGCTGAATGTTGGAGTATACGTTGGTGTAATGGGCCCTAATCTTGAGACGCGTGCTGAGTATCGATTCCTTCGTCAGATTGGTGGTGATGCTGTTGGTATGAGCACTGTTCCGGAAGTGATCGTTGCCAACCATATGGGCATGCCTTGCTGTGCGATTTCTGTTCTTACGGATGACTGTGATCCTGATAACCTGAAACCTGCTGTCCTTTCTGAAATAGTAAAAGTTGCAGGCAAAGCGGAGAGTAAGCTTACAGAACTGTATGTAAACCTTATAAAACAGTTATAATTTTAAGCAACCTTTATTCTGCCATAAGCGTCTAATGGACTAAATCAAAAAGCTTATGAAGTCCATTCTATCTGTTTTTTTGCTGTTTTTGGCATTTTCAGTAAGTGCTCAAAAGGTTGAAGGCGAATTTCACCTTGATAAGGATTATACCATTAACCCAACAGGAACCATCCAGTTGACCTCCTCGGATGCTAAGGTTTACATCACCGGCTCAAATCGGAAAACGGCTCATGTAAAAATTGACCGAGTTGTCAGTACCAAGGGAATCACCTTTGGAGGTCACGATGACTTCCGTGTAGATATTTCTGTAGAAGCGGGAGATCTTGAGATCAGAGAGCATTCGAATTCAGTTACGATTGGAATGATTGGATATCATTACGAAAAATACACGATCACAATTGAAGCACCTGAAGGAGCGAGCCTGAAAGTAAAAGGTGATGATGGAGATTATTGGATCAAGAATATTGATGGCGCAATCTCGTTACAGCTTGATGATGCTGATGTGGATTTGGCACAATGCTCAGGGAACAAGTTTTATTTCCGAATGGACGATGGCGACATCACAATGGATGAAGGCAAAGGCTCGCTGGAAGTTGATGGAGATGATTCAGATATAAAGATCAGCAATGCGAATTTTACTTTTGTTGATGCTAAAGTAGACGATGGTGATCTAATCATTGAAACCTCTCTCGCGGATAATGGAGAGTATTTTATTGAAGCACAGGATGGACTGGTTTCATTTCTCATCACCAAAGGCGGTGGGAAATTTGATATTCGTCATGATGACGGAAGAGTAATTACGCAAGGCGATTTTACTACAGAAGAAGATTCTGAAGATAGAACCAGACTCGTGCTGGCAAGTGGTACTGCAAAAGTTAACATTCGCGCAGATGATGCAAGGGTGAAACTGACAAAGCAATAACAGAAACGAGAACCTCTTTTAAATCCACCTCATCGGGTGGATTTTTTGTTTTATGACGAACAAAGGGTGCAAACATCGAGTCTTTTCTCATCCAGAAATAGGTAGAGATACCGCATTCATTTCCCCGAAAAGCCATTTAAAACTTTATTGCTCCCTTTACCATCTTAGGGTATCTTTCTTTTTTCAGGTGTCGTTCGATTAAAGCAACAATCCATTTCCTATGTTTAAAAATCTACTCAAGATATCCTTCAGAAATCTCGTGAAGGATAAAACATATTCTGCCATCAACATCGCAGGCCTCACCATTGGTATTACCTGTAGCCTCTTTTTGCTTTTATACATTCTTGATGAAACAAGCTTCGATCGATATCATAAAAACGCTGATAATATTTACAGAATCATATCAGATATAAAAGAGCCGGACAATGCATTCACATGGTCCTCGACTCAAATGCCGTTGGCGGAAGAACTGAGAGACAACTATCCTGAAATTGAAAACGCTATCCGATTCATCGGCACCAATAGAAATCAGTATAAGAATGGCGATTTGCAATTCTATGAAAACAAGTTTTTCATGGCAGATTCAACTGTATTTGATTTGTTCTCTTATGATTTCCTTGCCGGAGATCCTTCCACAGCACTGGACAATCCATTTAACATTGTTTTAACTGAATCCATTGCCAGAAAATATTTTTCTGATCCAATACAGGCATTGAATCAATCATTGGTAAATCAGCAGAATGAAAATTTTAAGATCACCGGAATTATAAAGGATGTCCCTCTTAATTCTCATTTCAGATTTGATGGATTGATCTCAAGAAGTACAAGGCCGCAGTTCCAGGGTGGCTGGGGAAATTTCGGAGTAACAACCTACATTCAGCTTCCGCCCAACTATGATCTTAAAAAGATTGACGCCACTCTTGAGAAGGTTGTTAAAGAAAAGGTAAATCCGATATTCGAAAGGATGGGTGTAAAAGTGAAGTACAATCTTCAGCTTATTACATCGATCCATCTTCATTCTAAAATTCAGGATGAAGCAGAAGAGGGTGGTGACATCACCTACATCTACTACTTTACTGCGATCGGGATTTTTATGATCCTGATTGCGTGTATCAATTACATGAATCTGGCAACTGCGCGATCCGTGAATCGTGCTAAGGAAGTTGGTCTACGAAAAGTGATGGGTTCACAACGTGGACAATTGATAGCTCAATTCCTCACAGAATCTGTTTTGGTTGCAATGATTGCTCTAACTATCAGTCTTATCCTGATCTATGCACTATTGCCAGCTTTCAATTCGCTTGCCAATAAGCACCTTCCATTCTCTTACATAATGCAAACGCCGGTTTTGGCTGGATTGGTTGTCATTGTGCTGATAACGGGAATTCTTGGCGGAAGCTATCCTGCTTTTTATTTGTCAGGGTTCAGTCCGGTAAATGTTTTGAAGGGGAAACTTTCGGGTAAGGGAGGCAATGCTCTGCTGAGAAAATCGCTGGTGGTGATTCAGTTTGGATTGAGCTTTTTTATGCTGATCAGCACGCTTGTAGTTTTTGATCAATTGCAATTCCTGAGAAATAAAGATCTGGGATTTGATAAGGAAAACGTAGTGCGTTTGAACCTTAATCGTGAAATGAGGCGAAACGGAGAAGTGTTAGCAGATCGATTGCGAAAGCTACCAGAAGTGATTGCAGCAGGAAAAGCAGACACCTCTCCTGGAGAAGGCATTGGGAAAATATTATTGCAAGTAGAAGATTCTGATGGCAAAATGGTTGATCGTGGTGCTGATATCTTCTCTGCTGACTATGAGTATCTCAATACCATGAGGATGAAGATCACGGAAGGTAGAAATTTCTCAAAAGATAATCCTGGTGATACCGCCTTTGCGGTCATTGTCAATGAAAGTATGGTTAAGAGAATGGGATGGAAGGATCCACTCGGTAAAAAATTTGTTTTTGGTGGTGGTCCGAACGCCTCGCCTGAAAGAAAAGTGGTTGGTGTGATCAAAGATTACAATCAGAATTCTCTATACGATGCCATTGAACCAATGTTTATAATTCTTCAGCGTGAACAAAATTATGTATTCGTAAGAATTGCTAAAGGAGATATCCGGAACAGCATAGCAGCAGTAGAAAGAGAATGGAAGCAAGTGTTTCCAAACAATCCATTTGAGTATGTATTTCTGGATGAAGATCTTGATTCTCAGTATAAAGCAGATGAGAAGAGAAGTCAGATTTTTACGGCTTTCTCAGGACTAACTATAATCATAGCATGTCTTGGGCTCCTTGGTCTTGCAGCCTATACTACCGAACAAAGAAGAAAAGAAATTGGGGTTCGCAAGGTTATTGGTGCCAATGTCAATAATCTGGTGGTAATGGTTTCAAAGGAGTTCTTCATGTTGGTATCCATCGGTATTGTAATCTCTTTGCCTGTAGCATGGTATGTAACCAATGACTGGCTTCAGAAATTTACATATCATCTTGAGTTGAAGAATGAATGGAAGATGTTCGTCCTGTCTGCAACAGTTGCATTAGTGATTACCTTCTTTACCGTAGGATATCATGTTGTAAGGGCAGCCATGGCAAATCCTGTAAGTTCTTTACGAGATGAATAGATTCCTGGGCTTACACGTCACAGATTCCAACGCATTGTTTTAAAGAAGCCAGCTTGTCTGGGCGTTTGGGAATAAATTCCTGAGCAACATAACCTTTAAAACCAGTGTCAACAATAGCTTGCATGATCGCAGGATAATAAAGCTCCTGTGTTTGATCAATTTCATTACGCCCTGGAACACCTCCTGTGTGATAATGACCTATGTACTTGCTATGCTTCTTAATCGTGGCGATCACATCACCTTCCATGATCTGCATATGATAAATGTCATATAAGAGTTTGAAGTTTGGGGAGCCAAGCTTTTCGCAGAGTTTAACTCCCCACTCAGTATGATCACATTGATAATCCTTGTGATCAACTTTGCTGTTCAGTAGCTCCATGCAGACCGTGATATTATACTTTGAAGCAATCTTCATGACCGGTTCAAGGCCTTTTGCGCAGTTTTCAAGCCCTTTTTCATAGGATAATCCATTTGCGTTGCCACTGAAGCAAATGACACTTTTTAACCCTGCTTCAGCCGCTTTTGGAATATTCAGCGCATAATCCTTTAAGAATTGTTCATGAAGATTAGGGTCGTTGAATCCTTTTGTAAGCCCCATCGGACTGGCATATCCCATTGCACAGGTAAGGCCATGCTTGATTGCTATTGGCCATTGTTCTGAATTCAAAAGCTCCACTGACTTTAATCCAATTTCTTTTGAAGCAATCACAAGTTCTTCAAGCGGCATACTTGAATAGCACCATTGACAAACAGAATGATTGATATTGTTTTTTAAATCGTCAGGAAGAATATTCATACCCTTGGCAAATTGAGAGAACCCCAGTGTACTGGCTGCACCCGCAGCGAGAGATGTAATGGCTTGCTTCCGATTCATAGTGAGTTAATATGTTACAAATTACAAATTCGCTTTGAAGCTTACTTGTCATCCTTATAAATGACACCGTCTTTCATAACGAACTTTACTTTTCTTAGATCTGAAATATTTTTTGAAGGATCTCCCTGCACTGCCATCAGATCTGCTTTCCATCCACTCTTGATGGAGCCGATCTCATTTTCCATATGCAGCGCTTTGGCATTGATGGTAGTGGCCGATCTTAGTATATCGATAAACTTCATACCGCCATACTCGGCCATCAATTCCATTTCGTAGACATTTTCTCCGTGTGGAAATACACCGACATCACCACCGACACCCATTGTTACGCCCGCATTCACTGCGATCTTTATACTCTTCTTCTTTTGTTTTACAGAAGCCGGCTCTTCGTCCTTTCCCTTTTTCCATCCACGATATTGAGTGATAGCATCGACAGCAGCAACAGTAGAATAATATGTGACTTTATGTTCCTTCATTAATTGAGCAATCTCTTCATTCAAAAAATCACCATGCTCAATGGTTTCAGCTCCAGCTAATATGGCTCGACGCATTCCTTCAATGCTCTTTGCGTGACAGACCATATAACGACCACTGCTACGGGCAACTTCATTGATCAGCTTTAATTCATCCAATGTGAAAGAAGGTTGGTCTTCTCCTTTAGCACCCCAGCGATAGTCAGCATATACTTTAATAAAATCAGCGCCCTTACCAATCTGATCTCTTACAACACGGATGAGATCATTTCCATCAGCAGGTTCAGCTCCCAGCATAATCTCCATGTCCGTATCATATCCTTTTGGTCCGTAAGAACCTGTAGCAACAATGGCGCGACCTGCTACGATCATACGCGGTCCTGGAATTATGCCTTCATTGATGGCTCGTTTTAGAGCAACATCAGCATAGCCCGCCCCTTCTGTTCCCAGATCTCTAACCGTCGTAAAACCTGCAAAAAGCGTGTTTTTGGCATGTACAGTGGCTCTGGCGGTGCGGTAAGCATCAGATTCTTTCAGCACCTGAGTATCCCAATCCGTAATGTTATAGGGGTATAAAAGAAGGTGAGAATGCCCTTCAATGAGTCCTGGCAAAAGTGTAGTTCCAGGCATCATAATAACCTGAGTATCCTTAACAGCTTTAATGGATTCTTTCGAGCCAGCAGAAATGATCTTATCATTTTCCACCAGGACTACCCAACCCTCATGCATCTCTAACCCATCGAAAACACGATCAGGTTGTAAGAGATAACTTCCTTTTGTCTGTCCATTAGCAAGAAGTGAAAATGATAGAAAGAGTAAGATCAGATATCGCATTGCGTACGGGTTGATTCTTTGAGAATGAAGGTAGCTGAATTGTATGAGAGTTTTATAAAATCGACAATCCACTTTGGATAGTGAAAATAAAAAAACCTATCGATGCAGTCGATAGGTTTTAAGCTGGATAAAATAAATCCTTAGTTTTCTAAAGAGGGAGTTTCAACAGCATCACGAAGTGTTACCCAGAAGTTGTTGTAGCCTTCACCCAATTGTAATTCCAATGCGCCATTGGCAAGCATTTCAAGGATTGCAAGAAAATTAAAAACCAATGCCACGCGGGTGGGAGTCAGCTCCAGCATTTCGGTAAAAGACAGCGTGCGCTTTCTGGTCAATTCATTTAATATATATTCCTTCTGGCCTTCAACGGTATAGGGATATTGTACCACCTGATGTACGGGGCGGTTCTTTTCTTCGTCAAAGCGCTTGATCACTTTTTCGAAAACCTGCATAAGCTTGTAGAGGTCTACATCCTGTAGTTCTGCCTCAACATTGACTGCCGCCGCAAGTGATTTTAACTCCCTCTGAATGTTGCCCCTCTTCTCTTTGGTCAATTCGTCCCCCTCCATTTTTTGGAAGGATTCTATCACAGATTTGTACTTTTTGTACTCGAGTAAATGTTTAATGAGCTCTTCACGAGGGTCTATTTCATTTCCTTGTTCGTCTAATTGAGGACGTGGTAGAAGCATTTTTGACTTAATCCTCATGAGCGTTGCGGCCACCAGGATGAATTCACTGGCAAGCTCTACGTTCAGGCTTTCCAGGTGGTGGAGGTAGTCCAGAAAATCGTTAGTGATTTTGGAGATTGGGATGTCGTAAATGTCGAGTTCATCCCTCTCAATAAAGAACAGGAGCAGGTCAAAAGGACCTTTAAAAAGCGGGAGTTTTACCTCAAAAGTTTCTTGCGTCATGATAATTAGCGAGGCGCAAAAATATCAAATACACGGACAAAACAGGAATGAAAATCAAATCCGTAAATTTGAATGATTTTTGATCTTAAATAGGGTCTAAACAGTTACATTCATTAGTTGTTTGAAGATTATACGCGTCCCAGACTATGCTTATTACCCCTGGTAAACTTTTAGCCCAAATCAACAGTCCTGCCGACCTCAAGAAATTAGATCAGGCGCAATTAGTTCAACTGTGTCAGGAACTCCGTCAATTCATCATTGATAATGTATCGATTTACGGCGGCCATTTTGGAGCCAGTCTGGGTGTTACTGAATTAACAGTTGCGCTTCATTATGTTTTCAATGCACCGTATGATCAGATCGTTTGGGATGTAGGTCATCAGGCATATGGCCATAAAATACTCACAGGAAGAAAAGAAGCTTTTCATACGAATCGTGTTTATAAAGGAATTTCTGGTTTCCCTAAAAGAAGCGAAAGCATTTACGATGCCTTTGGTGTAGGACATTCATCAACGTCTGTGTCTGCAGCACTTGGAATGGCTGCGGCTTCAAAGTACCTGAAGGTCGATGACAAACAACATGTTGCCATCATTGGTGATGGAGCGATGACAGGAGGGATTGCATTTGAAGGTCTTAACAATGCGGGTGTTTCCGATACAAATCTTCTGATAATTCTCAATGACAATTGTATGTCGATTGATCCGAACGTCGGTGCATTAAAAGATTATTTGACAGACATAACAACTTCACAGACCTATAACAGATTTAAAGATGAGGTTTGGAACTTACTTGGTAAGTTGTCAAAATTTGGAAAGAACGCTCAGGAAATTGCTTCCAAAGTTGACACTGCATTAAAGGCAACATTATTGAGCCAAAGCAATCTCTTTGAATCGTTGAATCTGAGATATTTTGGTCCGGTAGACGGCCACGATGTTGATCATCTGGTGGCAGTGCTAAATGACCTTAAAAACATAAAAGGGCCTAAAATCCTTCATTGTATCACTGTAAAGGGCAAAGGCTACTTACCCGCAGAGAATGGGAATAAGACCACCTGGCACTCACCAGGCACCTTTGACAAGATTACGGGAGAGATCTTCAAAAAGACATACGACAAGCCTCAGCCTCCCAAGTATCAGGACGTATTTGGCCACACTCTCGTGGAATTGGCGAAAGCCAATGACAAGATCATGGGAATCACCCCCGCGATGCCTTCAGGCTCTTCTCTGAATATTATGATGAAGGAAATGCCGGAACGCGCATTTGATGTGGGCATTGCTGAGCAACATGCTGTTACGTTTTCTGCAGGACTTGCTACACAAGGATTGATTCCGTTTTGCAACATCTATAGTTCATTCATGCAGCGTGCCTATGATCAGGTTGTGCATGATGTATGCATTCAAAATCTACCTGTTAACTTTTGCCTTGATCGTGCTGGCTTTGCGGGATCAGACGGTCCGACTCATCATGGAGCGTATGATATTTCTTACTTCCGTTGCTTACCGAATATGATTGTATCCGCTCCCATGAATGAATCGGAGTTACGCAATCTGATGTATACCGCACAACTTCCAAGAGAAGGAGGAGCATTTTCAATTCGCTATCCAAGGGGACAGGGTGTGATGGAAGAGTGGAGAACGCCCTTTGAAAAAGTTGAAATAGGAACAGGCAGGAAACTGAGAGAGGGTGACGACCTGGCGATCCTGACTTTTGGACATATTGGAAACTATGCGGTAGAGGTGTGTGAGAAACTGGAACTTCAAGGCATCAGTATTGGTCATTACGATATTCGCTTTGTAAAACCTCTGGACGAAAAGTTATTGCATGAGGTCTTTTCAAAATATAAAAAGATCATAACGGTAGAGGATGGATGCCTTCAGGGTGGATTTGGAAGTGCAATCCTTGAATTTATGGCAGATCATTCTTATAAAGCTCAGGTAAGGCGATTAGGAATTCCGGATGAAGTGATAGAGCATGGCGAACAACTCGAACTTCATAACGAAAGTGGATTTGGTCCAATTGGAATTGAAAAAGCTGTGATCTCTATGCTTGAGTCTGTTTCCAAAAATGTATAGCGATGGCTTCCCTTTATTTTAAAGAAGAAGGAAAGGGTCCGAATCTAATATTCATTCACGGATTTTGTGAGACCCATGAAATCTGGAAAGATTTTGTAAAGCACTTCACTTCTTCTTTCAGAGTAATTACTCTTGATCTTCCTGGCTTTGGAAGTTCAACGATTCCTGATGGCCCATTTTCAATTGATGATGTAGCAAAAACTTTAGCAAACACATTACTCAGCAATAATATTCTGGATAGTATTGTGATAGGACATTCATTGGGAGGATATGTAGCGCTTTCATTGGCAGAGAATCATCCAGCTCTTGTGAAAGGACTTTGTCTTTTTCATTCTTCTTCGTTTGCTGACACGCCTGACAAAAAAGAAAACCGAAATAAGGTAATTGAGTTTGTAAACTCACACGGAGTTCAGCCATTCATTGACACATTTGTTCCTGCATTGTTTGCAGATAAAAGCAATAGTGCGATTAAGGATGTTTATAAGATCGCTTCAGAGACGAAACAAGAGACCTTAGTGAAGTACACACGTGCTATGCGAGACCGGCTGGATAGAAATGCGTTTTGGACAAAAAATGATATTCCTAAGTTATTAATTGCAGGAGAAGAGGATACATCCATCCCTATTCAAATTTCAAGGGAAATGGCTAAAATTGGCCGAAATCTCAAAGTTTTAGAATTGAAAAATGTCGCTCACATGGGCTTTTTTGAGGCCTCAAAGGAATGTGAAGAGGAGATTAAGAGATTTACCTATGGAATATTGCCCTGAACAGGAGATTTAATTTTCGGTTGCATTGGAATTTTTCTTTAATCCCGTTAAATTGGTGATTCAATTAGCCAAAGTGGCAACAGAATTCGCCTAATAGGCAACAGAAGTTGAATTGTAGGAATAAACATAGTTTTTATATTTGTCCCCATTAATAACTGAAAAACTAAACACCATGAGTGATAGTCCCGTTTCTTATGCATCCTGGAATGACCTGGCCCATAACCTTGCCTATGGTTGCTGGGCTCTCGGTATTTTGATTATACTGGGATATCTTGTCCGGTTGTCCACAGTTCCCGACAACAAAGACAAGTATGACTTTATCAATAAAAACGAGGTCAATTTCCTTTGGTATGGCTCTCTTGTATTGATCGTTGGCGTTTGTTTCTACTTTAACGGAAACATTGTTGAACTCACAACTATCTTGATTTTTGTACGCGGATTCCTCACAGTTATGCTGGGAATTATTGCGGCTTTGATCGTTCAAAACCTTTTGAAATTCTACTATCCATTCTTCATCGAGAAACGCCTCAAAGTTTTGCGTTACGCTCCAAGAATTTCTCCTAAAACCGGCAAACCAATGAAGTTGCTGAGTGAAGAAGAAGAAGATGTTCACTTGGATGAAGGTATGCAAGCTGAAGAAAACCTTTATTCAGTTGACTATGACGTTTGGAAGGATGAGGAAACAGGCTTCATTAAAATTGAAAAGTATGCAGGTCACCTTCATGCTATTCAGTGTCCTGAATGTAATTACCAGACCTTTAAAGTTCTGCGTGAGGAAATCGTTAAGCAGCCTACTGAACTTGAAGAAGGTGAGCTTATCAAGCACTATCAGTGCAGCTACTGCGGATATAAAGCCCGTAAGAATGTTGTGTTGAAACAGCAAATAAAAACACCTGAAGCAGCAGCAACACCAGCTTAAGACTCTTCTGAAATCATAAATAAAAAACCCTCAAAGCTGAGGGTTTTTTATTTCTATAGGTTTATTACAATGTTGAAAGCTTGATCTGATCCACATAGAAATTCATTCTGGAATGATGCGTATCCAGTGGGATGATCTTTTCAATAAGATCCTTTTTGTGATTATAGAATACTTCAAGGTAAAAGTTGCCTAACAGATAAAGATTCACTTTGTATCCATAATAACGAATGCTCATAACGCACGAGCCATGTTCATACAGCAAGCCTATTTGCTGATGAAGTGTTTGTAATTGAAAATCTTTTTCAGTGATCACGAATTAAATTTATTGAAAAGTTTTTTTTGAAAAAAGCCGCCCCATTTCTCAAAAGCCGCTCACGAAAATGAATGTTTGCAAAATCCTTAAGCCTACCTAACTTTGCAGTCCCAACACGGTGGATGTAGTTCAGTTGGTTAGAACGCTAGATTGTGATTCTGGAGGTCGTGGGTTCGAGCCCCATCATTCACCCAAAAACGAGCAAAAACCCTGTGTATGATACGCAGGGTTTCTTTTTTTTCGACTTTTTTTATCGTTTGAAAGTGAGCCTTTTTCCGATACTGGACTCGTTAATAATGCCGTTTTCGAAAGCCAGATTGCCCGAAACGAATGTATGGGTTATGCGTGATTGGAAGGCTTGTCCTTCAAAGGGAGACCATCCACACTTTGCTATGATATTATTCTTATCAACCGTCCAGGGGCTATTAAGATCTGCTAATACAAGATCAGCAAAGTATCCTTCCCTTATAAAACCACGATCTTCTATTTGAAAAAGGATCGCCGGGTTGTGAGACATCTTTTCAGCAATTCTTTCAAGTGTGATCTTACCCTGATGGAAGAATTCAAGCATAGTAACCAGGCTATGTTGAACAAGCGGACCGCCAGAAGGCGCCTTGAAATATGAATTTTCTTTTTCCTCTATAGTGTGAGGAGCATGATCAGTCGCGATCACATCAATATAATTATTCAACACCCCGTCGAAAATGGCTTGTTGATCGCTGCTCGTTTTGATCGCGGGATTCCATTTTATTTTAGTGCCTAATCTTGAATAGTCAGAATCATTAAACCACAAATGATGAACACATGCTTCTGCAGTTATTTTTTTCTTCTCAAGAGGTAAAGAATTACTGAAGAGTTCTACTTCTCTCGCGGTAGAAATATGCAGGATATGGAGCCGTGTGCCGTGTTTTTTTGCAAGTCCAACAGCAAAGGATGAAGATTTGTAGCAACCTTCCGCACTTCTTATGAGTGGATGATACTCAACAGGAATATCCTCACCATACTTCAATTTAAACTCTTCTGTATTTTTTCTGATAGTGGGTTCGTCTTCACAATGAGTAGCAATAATTCCCGGAAATCTTGAAAAGAAACCTTCGAGAACAGAGGGCGCATCCACTAATAAGTTTCCGGTTGATGATCCCATAAAAATCTTTAGTCCGCAGACTTTCTTCAGATCTGTTTTCAATACCTCTTCAAGATTATCATTCGAGGCACCAATTAAGAAAGAGTAGTTAGCAAGAGATCCTTTTGATGCGATTGAATACTTCTGCTCAAGAAGCTCTTGTGTGAATACAGGTGGAACTGTATTAGGCATTTCCATAAAACTGGTCACTCCACCAGCAACTGCGGCTCTTGATTCTGAATGGATGGTTCCTTTATGAGTAAGCCCCGGTTCACGGAAATGAACCTGATCATCAATGGCTCCCGGAAGCAAGTGTTTTCCTTTTGCATCGATGACATTGACGTCTTTTGCTGACAGGTGAGAGCCTATCTTTTCGATCCTTTCATTTCGGATCAAAATATCACTTTCGACGACCTTACCTTCGTTTACTATCTTCGCGTTAACAATGAGGGTATTCATTCATTGGTAAAGATAAATCCATTTGATTTGGAAGACAGAAATTATTCATGGGAAAGCCTGAAATTGAACCCCCAGCTCCTGAAGGGGATTGAAGAAGCAGGCTTTGAAAACCCAACGGAAATTCAGCAAATGGTAATTCCGTTGGTGCTAGGGGGCCAGGCGGTGATTGGAGTTGCTCAAACAGGAACAGGAAAAACCGCCGCTTATCTGCTGCCGGTACTGAAAAAAGTAAATTATGCCCAGGGTAAAGATGCCAGGGCGCTTATTCTCGCGCCTACAAAAGAACTCGTTGTTCAAATTGCCGAGCATGCCCGGGTTTTAGCGAAGCACACTGACCTACGGATCGGAATTCTATATGGTGGCGTTGGACCTAAAACACAAATTGAAGCTTTGCAATCAGGAGTTGATCTTCTGATCGCAACGCCAGGTCGGTTTATGGAGATCTATTTCAGAAATGAAATTGTTGTTAAGCAAATAAAAACTCTGGTGCTTGATGAAGCTGACCGAATGCTGGACATGGGATTTATGCATCAATTGAGAAAAATATTTGAAGTGATTCCTTCCAAAAGACAGAATCTTCTTTTCTCAGCAACGTTCCCGGAGAAGGTTGAAAAGTTGTCACAGGAGTTTCTTGAATTCCCTGTTAAGGTTGAGGCAACTCCCCAGACGATGGCGGCGCAGCAGGTTGAGCAAGAGCTATTTCATGTGCCTAATCTTAAAACAAAGATTCATTTGCTAGAGTATCTCTTAAAAGATAAAACTGACTTTAACCGTGTAATGATATTTACCCGCACGAAAGAGTCCGCGGATAACGTATTTAAGTTTATTGACCGCCGCCAAATGGGACCGGTCAGAGTGATCCACTCAAATAAAGGTCAAAATACACGCATCAATGCGATGAATGAATTCAAGGAAGGCGGACTGCGCATACTCGTATCCACCGATGTTGCTTCCCGCGGAATTGATGTTACCAATGTTTCACACGTTATAAATTTTGAGGTGCCGATGCAGTACGACGATTATATTCATCGCATTGGCAGGACAGGAAGAGCTTTTCAAACAGGTAAAGCTATCACTTTCGTGAATGAAGCAGAGCGCTACCATATTCAGAAGATTGAGCAACTCATGAAGGAAAAGATTGCGACAAAAAAAATTCCGGAAGGTGTTGAAGTAGAGCCTACGCCTTTAGCAGAAGCGCAGATCATTGCGAAAGAGATCGATCGACAGAAACGATATGAAGATCCGGAATTCAGAGGAGCCTTTCACAGCAGGAAGAAGAAATGATTTAAAATTTGAAAGTCTTCATCACGTGCCTGTTTATTTTATTTACTTCGACTTCAACTGCTCAGGTAAAAAATAATAGTATCAACGCACGTCTTCGGCTTATCCTGGATGAAGCTGCCTTGAATTCTTCCACAGACAATGCCTCAGTTGAGTGGAGTTGTATAAATAAAGAGCTGACCAACAAATGTCTTGTCTATCATAATGATCAATGGTTTGATTTCACAGTACCTAAGCCAGGCACTTATTTCTTAAATGTGTCCTCACAGGAGTGTCGCGAAAAGAAAGGTGTTCAGGCGGTGATCATCGAAGGAAATCCTTGTGAGATAAAGACCTACAAAATTTTGAAATGTCTTAGTCAAATCCGGCAGGACGATGTGTTTATACGACTTGACTCATTAAAACCTCAAATCACCTATTTGGTGAATATTGATGGATTTCTTGGTGATTTTTGCGATTTTAAAATTCAGCTAAGTAGTCGAGCAGATGGACAGCCATTAGAAACGAAGCGTCCTGCTTCCAGAAAGGACCAGCAAAGGTCCATTGTCAGGTTTGAATGGACTGTTTCCGGGGAACGGATTGAGGATATACAGAAATTCAAAGTATATCGAAGGAAGTCAACTTCTATTAAGTCAGTTCTTGTTAGCGAGCAGTATAGTATGCGAAATGCTTACGGGATTCCTCAATTAAAGTATCAACTGGTTGATACCCTCGATAGTGAAGGGCTTTTTACTTATAACATCTACTCTGTTCAGAATGAAAATCTTGTTTTGAGATTATTGGAGACGACTGAAGTGAATTTTACAAAACCAGCGGTACGACAGAAATCCACTTCAGAACGGTCAATACATCTTACTCTCAACTATGCGGAAAATTCTCCATTTACCATTATTGTTTTCAATCCAAAGACGCAAGAAAAATTACTTACTATAAAGCAGATCTATACTCAATCCATACATAAGGATTTTGAAATAGATGTTGGAGAGTTTTTGAATAATGGGGTGAATAGATTTTTGCTTCTCCTTTTCGATGATGATTCAGGAAAGAACAAAGAACTCTACTATTACCGGGATCAGAATGGCAGGTTTGTAAAAGAGTAAGGCGCTGAAATCATCCAGCGCCCTACTTCAGAATATTTATAAATCAAAGAATCTCTTACCCATTCATGGAGATAAGAAACTCCTGATTGTTGCGAGTTCCCTTCATTTTACTTAAGAGAAACTCCATTGCTTCGATTGAATTCATGTCACTCATATACTTGCGCAGGATCCAAACACGGGCAAGTTCATCATCCTTCATAAGCAATTCCTCACGACGTGTTCCTGAAGCCGGTACATCAATAGAAGGATAAATACGTTTGTTGGATAATTTTCTATCAAGCTGAAGCTCCATGTTACCAGTACCCTTGAATTCCTCAAAAATAACTTCGTCCATTTTAGAACCTGTGTCAATGAGGGCAGTAGCGATGATAGTCAATGAACCGCCATTTTCAATTTTACGGGCTGCTCCAAAGAAACGCTTAGGTTTGTGAAGAGCATTTGCATCCACACCACCGGAAAGAATTTTTCCTGAAGAAGGAACTACAGTATTATAAGCCCGTGCCAGACGGGTAATAGAATCCAATAGGATAACCACATCGTGGCCACACTCAGTCATACGTTTTGCTTTTTCCAAAACGATGCTGGCGATTTTTACGTGACGATCAGCCTGCTCATCAAAAGTAGAGGCAATAACTTCAGCGCGGACGCTGCGAGCCATATCAGTTACTTCTTCAGGACGCTCGTCAATCAGCAATACAATTAGATACACTTCCGGATGATTCTCAGCGATAGCATTTGCGATCTGCTTTAACAAAACTGTTTTACCAGTCTTTGGCTGAGCGACGATCATACCACGTTGTCCTTTACCGATCGGTGCAAATAAATCAAGGATACGCGTAGACATGTTGTCTGGCGTTGTGCTCAATTTTAGTTTTTCGTTAGGGAAAAGAGGTGTGAGGTATTCAAAAGCAACACGATCACGAATTTCTTCAGTTGTTTTTCCATTTACATTATCAACCTTCAGAAGGGCGAAATATTTCTCACCTTCTTTTGGTGGTCGGATCTGACCGCGTACGGTATCACCGGTTTTAAGACCTAATAATTTTATCTGGGATGGAGATACGTAGATATCATCCGGACTGGCGAGGTAGTTGTAATCAGAAGATCTCAGGAAGCCATAGCCATCCTGCATCAATTCCAGAACGCCTTCATTCGTAATGGCGCCGTCAAAATCTTTGATGTTAAGAATGCGTGCCTGCTGCTGGCGATCTTGTTGGAACTCACGTGGAGCACCTTCAGTGGTGTTGTTTGATTGCTGAGGAGCTTGCTGACGAGGTTGAGATTCTTCAAACTTTGGTTGAGCTTCCTCAAATTTCGGTTGGGCTTCTTCGAATTTCGGTTGAGCCTCTTCAAATTTTGGAGCCCTTTGTCCATCCTCTTTATTGCCCGATTGTCTTGATTCGACTGCAGGAGCTGCTTCTTTTTTTGAAGGTGCAGGAGGTGGTGTAACGTTTTCACGTCTGCGTGGTCTCATCTTGCGATCATCTTCTGTTTGTTTTTTTGCGGGAGCATCTTCTTTGAGTGCTTGCTGATCCAGAATTTTGTAAACGAGGTCTTGCTTGGCAAGCTTCTTGGCGTTTTTTACGCCCATTTCTTCAGCGATGTCCTTTAATTCAGACAGGAGCTTGATATTGAGATCGTCAATAGTATGCATGAGAATTAAAAAAAGTATTTGGTGTGTTTGATATTAAGTATGTGAAAAGTCACGCTAAGAGAGACCGGATGAACTCCGTACTAAAATTGATTTTGATAAGCTTAAGAACAGTAAAACGTTGAATTTATCTATCGGAAACGGCCGGGGGAAGCCTGATTGACAGTGCAAGTATAGGTCAAATTGGAATATTATCAAATTCGGAGGTTGAAAATATACCTGACAAACGGGTACAATCGATAAACTGAGGGGTTTGTATGTAGAAGGTTGTAATTTTGGCGACTAAAGAATTCGCATGTTGCAGATCAATGTTATCAGGGATAATCAGGAGAAAGTACTGGCTGGATTGAAAAAGAGAAATTTCAAGGAGGCGGATCAATTGGTCGCGGAAGCCATCCATCATGATAAAGAAAGAAGAAAAAAACAGGTAGCGCGTGATGAAGTGAGTGCCGATGTAAATGCTATGTCAACTCAGATCGGCGGCTTAATGAAGCAGGGAAAGAAAGAGGAAGCTGAGCAATTGCGTGCACAGGTTGCGGGTAAGAAAGAACTCATTAAGACTCTTGAAGAAGAGGTAAATGTTGAAGAGGCAAGACTTCAGGAAATTCTATACAAAATCCCCAACGTTCCAGCAGACAAAGTTCCTGCCGGGAAGAGCGCAGATGATAATCTAACAGTGTATGAGTATGGTGCCATTCCTGCGCTTCGTGCAGAAGCACAACCTCATTGGGACCTTATCAAGAAGTATGATATCATTGATTTTGACCTGGGCAATAAAATTGCTGGAGCTGGTTTTCCGGTTTACAAAGGAAAAGGAGCAAAGCTTCAACGCGCTTTGATCAATTTCTTTCTGGACGAAGCGTCTAAGCAAGGATATGCAGAAGTTCAGCCGCCAATTGTTGTGAACAAAGCAAGTGGATATGGAACGGGTCAGCTTCCCGATAAGGAAGGGCAGATGTATTTTATCACTGAGGATGAATTGTACCTTATTCCTACGGCGGAAGTACCCATCACCAATCTTTATCGTGATGTGATGGTAAACGAACAGGATCTGCCAATAAGAAATGTTGGATATACTCCGTGTTTCAGAAGAGAAGCGGGAAGCTGGGGTGCTCACGTTCGCGGATTGAATCGCCTTCACCAGTTCGATAAAGTTGAAATTGTTCAAATAAGAAAAGCCGAAGACTCCTATCAGACATTAGAGGACATGACTGCCTACGTTCAGAGTCTTCTTGAAAAGCTGGAACTTCCGTACAGAAAATTATTGCTGTGTGGAGGTGACATGGGTTTCAATTCTGCGATGACTTATGATCTTGAGGTATACGCCACGGCCCAACAACGTTGGCTGGAGGTAAGTTCTGTTAGCAATTTTGAAACATTTCAGGCTAACCGATTGAAGCTTCGATATAAGAACAAAGAAGGGAAGACGCAATTATTGCATACCTTGAACGGCAGTGCGTTGGCACTTCCGCGAATTGTTGCAGCCATTTTAGAGAACAATCAGACGAAAGACGGCATTCGCATTCCAGAAGTGTTAGTTCCCTATACAAAATTTGATACCATCGATTTACTTCATAACTCATAATTTATAACTCATTTGACTTTTCAGGATTTTAATTTCGACACCAAACTTCAGGAAGGTCTCGAATCTATGGGTTATGCAAAACCCACTCCCATACAGGAGCAAGCCATTCCGGTGATTCTTCAAAATAAAGATGTCATTGCCTGTGCTCAGACAGGAACCGGAAAGACGGCTGCATATATTCTTCCTGTAATTCACAAAGTCATTAATACTGACCACCGACATTTAAATACATTGGTAATTGCACCCACCCGTGAACTTGCACAACAGATCGATCAGCAGATTGAAGGTTTTGCATACTTTACCGGAGTGAGTTCTATACCGGTTTATGGTGGTGGCGATGGTGCGACGTGGGACGTTCAGCGGAAAGCATTGGAACATGGTGCAGACATTGTCATTGCAACACCTGGAAGACTCATCGCATTGCTCGCGGGAGGCACAATCAAGCTTGAACATTTGAAGCACCTCATTCTGGATGAAGCAGATCGGATGCTGGACATGGGTTTTTATGAAGACATTGTCCGGATTATCAATTATCTACCAAAAGATCGTCAGACACTTTTGTTTTCAGCAACCATGCCTCCCAATATCAGGAAGCTGGCAAATAAAATATTGAACAATCCAACAGAGATTAACATTTCAATTGCCAAACCGGCGGAAGGTATTTTGCAGCAAGCTTATCTGGTATATGATGTCAATAAGGTAACGCTGATCAAACAGCTTCTGACATCCGGTAAGTTTACAACAGTTATCATTTTTGCTTCAACAAAGGAAAGTGTGAAGAAGCTTGATCAAACATTGTTGAAAGCGGGCCTTCCTGTAAAGGCATTTCATTCGGATCTTGAGCAGACAGAACGTGAGGACATTCTCAGGGCGTTCAAAAGTAAACAGGTCAGCATTATTATTGGAACGGATGTGCTGTCGCGCGGTATTGATGTGGAGGGAATAAGCCTTGTAGTAAATTTTGATGTGCCGCCGGATCCGGAGGATTATGTACATCGCGTGGGTCGGACTGCACGCGCAGCCACCACCGGCACTGCGATTACATTTATCAATGACAAAGACCAGAGGAAGTTTTATAACATTGAGAATATGATTGGTAGCACAATTCCTAAGATACCTTTCCCGGAAGCGGAAGGCGAAGCGCCATTATATCAACCCGAAGTCAGACCTAAGAAAACATTTGACAGTAAGAGACCTCCTAATAAAAACAGAAGCGGGGGAGGAAATTCACGGGGTGGTTTCAGAAGACATTAAACTTACTTAGCCTTCATCAAAGTAAGGATTTCATTTAGTTTCAGTAGCGCTTCAACAGGGCTGATGGTGTTAATATCAATTTTTCCGAGAAGATCCTGAACCTCTTTCATTTTGGGATCCATGGCAAAGAGACTCATCTGAAAATTTTCTTTCGGCATTTCAGTTAACTTCTTCTTCTGCTCATTTTTATGCTTGTCCTTTTCGAGAAAGTGCAGAATCTCATTGGATCGTAACACAATCTTGTTGGGCATTCCTGCGATCTGAGCAACGTGAATACCAAAGCTGTGTTCGCTTCCGCCTTCTTTAAGCTTTCGCATGAAGATGATTTTGTCACCAGCTTCTTTTACACTTACGTTAAAATTTTTTACCCTTTCAAAATCTTCAGCCAATTGATTAAGCTCATGATAATGAGTGGCAAATAAAGTCTTGGGTCTGACTTCCTGAAACTGATGAAGATATTCAACAATCGCCCAGGCAATGGAAACACCGTCATATGTACTGGTTCCGCGTCCGATTTCATCCATGAGGATAAGACTTCGGTTGCTCAGATTATTGAGAATGCTGGCCGTCTCGGTCATTTCAACCATGAATGTGGATTCACCTCTTGATAGATTGTCAGACGCACCAACACGGGTGAAGATCTTGTCAACGATGCCAATGCTCGCATGAGATGCCGGCACATAACTTCCTATCTGTGCCATCAAAACTATCAACGCAGTTTGTCTGAGCAATGCAGATTTACCAGCCATATTGGGACCGGTAATGATCAGGATCTGTTGGGTATCATTCGAGAGATAAATGTCATTTGGTACATAATTCTCTCCCGGTGGCAATTGCTTTTCTATTACAGGATGACGCCCCGCCTCAATTATTAACTGGGTGGTGTCGTTGATTTCAGGTTTTGAATAACGATTTGCTTTTGCGGTGAAAGCAAATGACAACAGACAGTCTAAAATCGCTATGACTCTTGCATTCTGCTGGATTTGAGCAACATAATCTGCAGCGTGATGTACTAATTCAAGGAAAATCTTTTGTTCAATAACCGTTAGTTTTTCTTCAGCATGAAGAATCTTTTCCTCATAAACCTTTAACTCTTCAGTGATGTATCGTTCGGCATTTACCAGCGTTTGTTTCCGTATCCAATCATTGGGAACTTTATCCTTGTTGGCATTGCTGACTTCAAGATAGTATCCGAAGACTTTATTGTATGATATCTTCAGTGAATTGATTCCTGTGCGTTCTACTTCTCTTTTTTGAATCTGAAGTAAATAATCCTTTCCGGAAAAAGCGATTGCGCGAAGTTCGTCAAGCTCAGCATTAACACCTTCTTTGATAATTCCTCCCTGGTGAACCAACATTGGAGCATCATCCTTTAATTCCTTTTCAATCTTCTCCAAAAGGAATTCGCATCGATTAAGCTGGTCACCTAATTTCTTCAGATCAGGAGTGGAGGAGGCGGTTATTAATTCTTTGATTGGAAGAATTGCGAGGAGAGATCTTTTTAACTGCACCAGTTCGCGTGGGTTGATGCGCCCCACAGCAACTTTTGAAATGAGGCGTTCAAGATCCGTGATCTGATGAAGATGATCAATTATTTTCTCAGCAAATTCCGGCTCGTGAAAGAATTTCTCAACGACCGTCAGACGTTCATCAATTGCCTGTTTTTCTTTTAAGGGGAGTACCATCCACTTACGCAACTGACGTGAGCCCATTGGGGTGATCGTCTGATCCAGTATTTGTAAGAGAGGAACGCCACCTTCGTGAGGCGATGAAATCAATTCGAGATTCCTGATGGTGAATTTATCAAGCCAGACATAAGTCTCTTCATCAATTCGTGCGATGGAAGAAATGTGATGTGTGTCTTTGTGTTCAGTGGCTTCGAGATAATGAAGCACAGCCCCTGCAGAGATGATAGCTTCATTTAATCCATCGATCCCAAAACCTTTTAATGTTGCTGTCTTGAATTGATTGACAAGCTTTTCCTGCGCAAAGTCAAAAGCATAAACCCAATCATCCAACGCAAAAGTTGAATACTCATCGCCGAATCGCGTTTCGTGTTTTTCCCGCTGACCTTTGCAAAAAATAATCTCGGAAGGACTTAAGCTCTGGATTAATTTGAAAATATAATTTTCGGTTCCTTGTGCGCAGTAAAATTCTCCTGTGCTGATATCCAGGAATGCAACGCCCATCAACGCTTTCGTTGCGAATACAGAAGCAAGAAAATTATTGCGTTTCCTTTCAAGGACGTTGTCGTTGTATGAAACACCGGGGGTGACAAGTTCAGTAACACCTCTTTTTACAATACCTTTTACAAATCGCGGATCCTCCAGCTGGTCGCAAATGGCAACGCGATGTCCGGCACGAACGAGTCTTGGTAAATAGTTGTCAAGCGAATGATGGGGAAAGCCTGCGAGTTCAATTTCGGAAGCGGATCCACTTCCGCGTTTTGTCAATACAATGTCAAGAACCTTGCTCGCCTCGATAGCATCCTGACCAAACGTTTCATAAAAATCACCAACTCTGAAGAGTAAAAGTGCACCGGGATACTTCGCCTTGATGGCGTTGTATTGTTTCATTAACGGTGTTTCTATGGAGGGAGCCATGGAATAATGAATTTTTGAAAGGCCGAAAGTAATTAATTGGCTTCATTTAATTTCTTACTGATCGAATGGACTACCTGATCAAGTTCTTCGGAGGATACAATCAGGCTTTCCTGAATAATTTTCATCTCCTTCGGATCTTCAACGATGCCAAAGAGATTTATAAGTCCTTTAATCCGACTAATGGGGGCCCGCAAATGATGAGCATTCATAAAGGCATATTCCGAAAGAACCTTATTTCTTTCTGTCAATTCCTGAGTTCTTTCCAGTACCCGTTTTTCTAAAACCTCGTTTAGTAAATGAAACCGTTCGTTTAAATCAATCAGATTTTTGTTGGCAATACTTTGTTCTTCATTTTGTTGCTGAAGTTGTTTTTGCTGAAGCGCAATCATTTCCTTTTGCTCACGCATCGCAACATAAAAATTCCAGTTCGTTTTCAAAATGTAAGCCATCATAAGATTGGTAAAGAACCAAAGCGCGATGAAATTTATCCGCACCACCATCAATGGCCTGGACAGAAGCTGATTTGATGCTGCAGCCGAAGTCTCATCAAAGGCCAATAAAAAGTCAACAGAGAAAAATACGCTCAAGCCGGATAATAAAAGAAAGAAAGAAAGAATGAATCTGTCTTTAGGATGAGAGAATAAAAGATGGATGACAGGAGAAAAGAGAATGATATGAAATGGATGGAAATAGAAAGATACCTGGGAAGGCCCTCTTACAATAATTGGTAAAACAGAAACGATAAAAGACCAGCAGAGTAGAAAGAGTATTCTGGAGGTCCGGAAGTACTGTATTTTATTGAGGAATAAGGAAAATCCGGCAAGCCCAATTAAAAGGAAAGGTCCGAAAGTTCTGAGAGAAGGATTCTCTATAAGATGGGGGATGCCACCCATGACAATTTCTGCAGCCAGCAATACAGAACCAGCAATAAAGTAAATCCCATTAGAAAACATTATCTGCTTTCGCTCCTCAAGATCCATTTTATCATTAACACCTATTTTCCAGAGTTTTTCGAGTTTCATGAGGTAAATATGAGAATTATAAAAAATTGAAGGTTTTTTAACGCAGCTTTTTTCGGGAGGTTCAGTCACCCCAAAAATGTGGTAATTCACCCCGCTATTTCATTATTTTTTGCAACTCTGTCATCGTTTTTTCAGTTTGTGCAATTATGCAGCGACACGATACAATTCAGGTTGAGGGGAATGCCTCATTTTTTAAAAGAATTACGGAAAGCGCCTCAGCATCGTTAAGGGCGCCCTTTCCATTTTATCTGAACGACAATCGAAAGAATTTTGTGCTGGTTTTTGTGATCAGCGTCTTCGTTACGGGCTTTTTGTACCTTTTTAAAACCCCTTCCGACAATCATTTTTCTGAAGGTCTCGAATGGATGCATGGTTGTATCACATTTGTTTGCCTTACTATCAACATCATACTTCTTCCCAGGATTTTTCCAGCCATGATGGATCCTGTGAACTGGACCTTTAAAAAGTATCTCGTTCTTAATATGGGACATCTCTTTTTGATCTGGGCAGCGTGTACACTGGTGGAGAAGCCGCTATTTTGTCCAGGTCTGCCTTGGTTGTTGGTAGCATCACATGTAGGAACACAGGTAGCGTTAAAGGGAATTATTCCGATTGCGTTTACAACACTGTTTTTGAAGGCACATTTATTACAGGAGAATCTGCGGGAAGCAATCACGGCTAATCAGGAATTGCAAAAGATCCAGACTTTAAAGAAGGATGCTCCCAAGGCAGATAATCAAATCACCTTGTATTCAGATACCAGTGAGAGTCTTTCCTTCAACCTTCCGGATCTCCTATTTATTGAGGCGGATGACAATTATTCAACAGTGACCTGGAAAAGCGAGGAAGGAATTCAGAAAAAGCTTTTAAGGGTTAATTTGAAGAACATTGAATCCCAGTTAAACAACTCTTTTGCGATCCGTTGCCATCGTTCTTTTATCGTCAACGTAAATGCCATCAGTGCTATTAGCGGCAATACGAATGGCTATAAATTGAAAATTAACGACACAGATTTCTTCATTCCGGTTTCACGACCAAAAGGAAAGGAAGTAATGGAGAAAATCAGTCAATTGAGAAACATGATGGAGCTTAGCTGATCGCCCCATTTACTTTACTCTTCGCCCCAGAAAACGATCTTCATACCAAAAAACTTGTCTCCTGCCCCAAAGCAATCCTGGGTGGTGGACGGCTGTTCATAAGGCGCGTTACTTACACTCGAATCAAACACAACCTTATGAAAACCTTTTTAACACTGTCCCTCTTTTTTGTAGCCATTGTTACAATGGCACAAACGAAATCTGAAGTACCAGCAAAGGAGTTTGCAATCAACTTGTCTGAAAGCACGGTTTACTTAAAGCCGGGAGAAAGCAAGCAAGTGACGGTTTCCATTCTTCGCTCGAAATACTACGCCAAGGAAAGTGCTCTCCTTGGATTCTCAAGTGCTCTTCCAAAAGGAATTACAGCGCAATACGAACCTGCAGAAGGAAAATTTGAAACTAGCGTCGTTACGATCACAGCAAATTCCACTATGACTTCCGGAATTTATCAGATAATTCTGAACGGAACTTTGGCTCATAAAACAAAAGGCTCCATTCTGAAAATTTCAGTAGGAGATGATAGCGTAGCCGTGAAATAACCTCATCGATTTTTTGAAAGTCCTTGCAATGTTCTTTTGCAGGGACTTTTTTATGCCCACTATTTTGAAAATGAGAATAACCTAAATCTCATTTCTAAATTCTACTTTTCGGGATGAAAAAACTCAAGCTTGAAGAATTGGGTCGTATTTCTATTGGCGAATTCAAGGAAGCTGAAAAAATACCCGTTTGTATTTTCCTGGATAACGTGCGCAGCTTGCATAATGTAGGCTCTGCCTTTCGGACCGCGGACGCTTTTCGTCTGGAAAAGATATACCTGACAGGAATTACAGGCACCCCGCCTCATCGTGAAATCAATAAGACCGCTTTGGGAGCAACAGAATCTGTTGAATGGGAATATGTGGAAAGTTCTGTAGCGGCCATTCGGGAAATCAAATCCCGCAACTACACCATTGTTATTATTGAGCAAACCACCGAAAGCAGACTGCTCCAGGATTTTATTCCGGATAGGAATGGTAAGTATTGCCTGGTCTTCGGAAATGAGGTTAATGGCGTAAGTGATGAAGTGATAGAATACGCAAATCACGCACTTGAAATACCACAGACGGGGACGAAGCATTCGCTGAATATTTCCGTGTGTGTGGGCATTGTGGTTTGGGAAATTTTCAAAAAACTTAAATTATAAAGCAGGCAAATTCAGGTAGGTGGGATTTAATACCTTTGTAACTGACTCAATACAAAATGCTATGAGGAAATTATTTTTTGTTGTGCTAATCATGGCGGCAGCGTCCAGGGTCTTTTCGCAAGATGAAAAGGCTGTTAGTTGCGACTTAAGTTCTGTGATTACGGTTGATGGATTAGTAGATGAGTGGCCAATGAACTGGGAAGTAAGTGATGATAAGAAGTTTAGCTATAATGTTTGTACAGACGAAAACAACATTTATGTCAGAATGATGACAAAGGACGACATGATCAAAAGAAAAATTGCTCTTTTTGGAATGACAGTATGGATCGATGCAAATGGAAAGAAAAAGAGAAAACTTGGATTGAAATTTCCGACGGGAGTGGAGGCCAATGAACGTGCAGATGCTTATATGGCAGCGAATAAGGATAGAAAAGATATGACAGCTGTGGAAAGAGATTTGGCACAGAAAGAGATTACCAGAAAATTTATTTTGGATATTGAAGTGATGGAGCTCATTGGCTTAAGCGATAAACCTTTGACCAGTACGCGTTCAGGGATAACGAATGGCATTAAGGTAGCGATAGCAAATGGAGCTGAAGAAAGTTATGGATATGAATTAATTATTCCCTTTAAGTCCTATCGTCTTTCAAAGGCATCCATATCAACGTTAGCAATTGGTTTTGAGACCGGTAAATATGTTCCGCCACCGGTGAAGAATAACAATCCGGGTTCTCAGTATGGTGGAGGGGGAATGTCTGGCAGCGGAATGGGTATGGGTGGTTATGGCGGCAATAATAATTACGCAAGAAGAGGAAGCTATCAAAGTAATCCGATGGGATCCTCATCATCTACATGGACATTTATTAAATTGAAATAAGAGCAGCCTTGCAAAAATCTTCAGATCGTTATAATCAGAGAGGAGTTTCAGCATCTAAAGAAGATGTTCATCAGGCAATTCAGAATCTGGATAAAGGACTGTTTCCGAAAGCATTCTGCAAAATTGTTCCGGACTTGCTGGCGGGAGATCCGGCCTTCTGTACCATCATGCATGCTGATGGTGCTGGAACAAAATCATCATTAGCATATCTCTATTGGCGGGAAACCGGAGATTTGTCGGTCTGGAAAGGAATCGCACAGGATGCCATCATTATGAATGTTGATGATCTATTGTGTGTCGGTGCGATTGGTCCAGTCTTTTTATCGTCCACCATCGGGAGGAATAAAAGCAGAATACCAGGTGAAGTTATAAGTGCCATCATTCAGGGGACAGAAGAAGTCCTGTCAATGTTGCGCTCTCACGGAATGGAAATTTACAGCACTGGAGGTGAGACCGCAGATGTCGGAGACCTTGTGCGTACGATCATTGTCGATAGCACCATCACTTCACGCATGAGGCGCGATGAGGTAATTGATAATAGCAATATTAAAGCAGGCGATGTAATTGTCGGACTGGCATCCTTCGGCCAATCCAACTATGAATCTGAGTACAATGGTGGTATGGGTAGCAATGGCCTCACCTCTGCGCGTCATGATGTTTTTGATAAGGAGTATGCTGTCAAGTATCCTGAATCTTATAATCAGGAAGTTCCGGAGGATTTGGTGTATAGCGGCAAATACAAAGTCACTGATACAATCCCTGAAGCACCTATTAACATTGGAAAGCTTGTTCTCTCCCCGACAAGAACATATGCTCCAATCTTAATAGAAGTATTGAAAGATCTTCGTTCCGAAATTCATGGCATTGTTCATTGTAGTGGAGGCGCTCAGACCAAGGTCTTGCATTTTGTTGATAATGTTCATGTTATCAAGGACAACCTTTTTGAAATTCCACCACTATTTAAATTAATTTATGAGCAGAGTGCAACCTCATGGCAGGAGATGTATAAAGTCTTTAACATGGGGCACAGAATGGAAATATATTTGCCGGAAGGCCAGGCTCAGAAAGTAATACAAATCTCAAAAAAATTTGGTGTAGATGCCAAAGTAATAGGAAGGGTAGAAGATTCTTCAAAGAAGCAATTAACCCTCAGAACTCCGGAAGGAGAATTCGTTTATTAACCGTTCTAAATCTCTTTTTGTCAGAGGTTAAAAGATGATTTTTAACCGGTCATCAAACCTTTATTTTTCTATCTCGGGAATTCTCTAAATTCATTTTCTCTAATAATTATAAAAATGAAAAGATCACTGACAACTCTTCTTTTGGTTGGGATTGTATTTTTTGCTTCAGCGCAGAAGAAATCAACAACAGCACCCGTTCAAAAGAAACCACTTACTCATTCGGTATATGATTCCTGGAAAGATATTTCATACCGGGCCCTTACCCCTGATGGAAATTTTGCTGCCTTTACTATTAATCCCCAGGATGGCGACGGCAAGGTGATTTTTTATAATATAAAGACATCCTCTCAGGATTCTGTTCGGCGAGCAGAAAACATAGCATTGTCCTTTGACAGTCAGCTGGCTGTTTTTAAGATCAAGCCGCAGCAGAAACTGGTGAAAGATCTTCGTCGTCAGAAAAAGAAGAAAGAAGATATGCCAAAAGATTCTCTTGGCATTTATTCATTTGCCTCTCGCAAAACCGAAAAGATTCCCGATGTGAAGTCTTATAAAATTCCCGAAAAATCGGGCGGATGGATCGCTTATCAGCTTGAAGCAAAAAAGGAGGTAAAACCAAAAACTGATGACAAGGCAAAGCCTGAAGAAAAGAAACCAGATGAGAAAAAACCAAAAAAGAAGAAGGTCAACTCTGACGATAATGGATATACACTTGTTCTTAAGAAATCAGGCCAACCAAAACCTGTAACGTTTGGTTATGTAAAGGAATATTCTTTTGCCAAATATGGACAGGGGTTATTGTTTTCAACTAGCGGTGACAGCTCTTCAAAAGCAGGGATTTACTGGTATGATCTCAATCTGCAAAAACTTCAATCGTTATATGAAGGAAAAAGCAAACACAAATTCAAAGGAATGGCAATCAGTGAGGATGGATCTCAGGTTTCTTTTCTGGTAGACACTGATACCACTAAAGCTCCTGTCAGACATTTTCAACTGTATCATTGGAAGTCAGGCAGTGCGGCCGCTTCACAACTTGACATTGAACGCTCAATGGCAATTCCTCAAAATTGGATCGTGAGTGAAAATTATACACCCACTTTTTCAAAGGACGGAGGTAAATTATTTTTTGGTTCAGCACCTGTACTGGTAACGCAGGACACCACTCTTTTGACAGAGGAAATTGTAAGTGTCGAGATCTGGGGTGGTGAAGATCAATACATATACCCTCAACAAAACAAACAAATTGATAATGAGCGAAGGCGTTCATTCGTAGCTGCAATAGACTTGAAAGAAAAGAAGATTCATCAGCTCGCGGATCGTGATGTTCCATCTATTGAAATGGGAGATGAAGGAAATGCGTGGGTAGCACTCGGTGAAACAAATGTTCCATATCGCAAAATAACCACCTGGGATCCATCAGCCTTTAGTGATTTTTATCTTTATGATTTGCGGAAGCAGGAGCGTCGACCCATTGCAACAAAAGTAAAGGGGAATGCAAGCCTTTCACCAAAAGCCAACTATGTGCATTGGTTCAGTGCACCTGATACAGCGTGGTATGCTTATTCAGTTGCAACGGCAAAAACTTCCAGGCTAACAGATAACAAAAAGGTAAGCTTTGCTGATGAAGAAAATGATTCTCCGGATTACCCTGGATCTTATGGATTTGCTGGGTGGACTGCAAATGATCAGGCATTTGTTGTTTATGACAGATACGATCTATGGGCTCTTGATCCTCAGAATGAAAAGGCGCCTATCAACCTCACAAAAATAGGCCGTCAGGAAAAAATTGTGTTCAGAAATATCCGCCTTGATCAGGAGGAAAGATTTTTAGATCCTGCGAAAGATCTGATGCTTTCAGCTTTTAACGAAACCACAAAAATGTCCGGGTTCTACAAGCTGTCGCTCAAAGATGGCAAGCTTACAAAACTGGTGATGGACAATTTCAAATTTGGCGGTGTAGTAAAAGCAAAAACTGCAAATCAGATTCTTTACACCCGTGAGAACTTCCGAGAGTTTCCGGATGTATGGACTTCTGATACTAATCTGGCATCATCTAAAAAGATCACAGAAGCGAATCCACAGATGAAAAATTATCTCTGGGGAAGTGTGGAAATGGTGAAGTGGACTTCGCTAGACAACATTCCTTTGAATGGACTTCTTTTCAAACCAGAAGGATTTGATCCAAAGAAGAAGTATCCGATGATTGTTAATTTTTATGAAAAAGAAAGCGACAACCTTCATGCGCATGTACGCCCTGAACCGTTGCGTTCTTCTGTTAATCGCTCTGTATACAGTAGCAATGGGTATTTGATTTTTGTTCCTGACATCACATATAAGATTGGATTCCCTGGTGAAAGTGCTCACAATTGCATTATGCCTGGTATTACTATGCTGATTGATAAAGGATTTGTAGATGAGAAGAATATAGGAGTTCAGGGGCATAGCTGGGGTGGTTATCAGATTGCTTATCTATTGACCCGAACGAATCTATTCAAAGCGGCGGAGGCAGGAGCACCGGTTGCGAATATGATTAGTGCTTATGGAGGCATTCGCTGGGGAACGGGTATCAGCAGAATGTTTCAATATGAGCATACACAAAGTCGTATCGGTGGCACATTATGGGAGAAGCCAATGCACTTTATTGAAAACTCTCCAATCTTCTTTGCAGATAAAATTCAAACACCGCTTCTGCTTCTCCACAATGATGGTGATGATGCAGTGCCTTGGTATCAGGGTATTGAGATGTATATGGCAATGCGAAGATTGAATAAGCCAGTATGGATGCTAAATTATAATGGTGAACCGCATTGGCCAGTCAAGCGTGAAAACAGAATTGATTTTCAAACCCGCATGATGCAGTTTTTTGATCATTATCTGAAAGCAGCACCTGAATCCGACTGGATGAAAAAAGGAGTTCCCGCAGTAGAAAAAGGAATAACCAAAGGTTACTAGTGATGTAAGAATTTAAGAAAGACCCCTAAGGCTCTTTAGTCTTCAGGGGTTTTTCGTCTTTGAAGTACTTGTCCTCATCATCAATGGTAGGCTCAGGTTTTTCGGTGCGAACTCCGATTGAGAGGATCTTAAATTCTGTACGACGATTGCGATCACGCCCCGCCGCATTATCGGTTCCATCAGGATTCGTGTTACGCGCGATGGGTTGTGATTCACCATAGCCCTTTGCAACTAGTCTGGCAGGAGCGATTCCTTTTTTGATCAGGTAATCTACGGTTGACTGAGCACGACGCTGAGACAATTTCTGATTGTAAGCTTCATCATCTACGCTATCGGTATGTGATCCAAGCTCAATGGTGATCTCCGGATTATCGATCAGAATTTCATAAAGCTTGTCCAGTTCAGTGGCTGCCTCAGGTTCGATATCTGACTTATCAAATTTGAAATAAATATTCTTGAGTCTGTAATGTGCAGTTTTATCAATGCGATCCAGCACCAGAAGAGTATCAAGTGTAATATTGGTTATTAATTCTTTTAATGATTCCAGCGGAACAGATTTTCCATTGGTGGTGTATTGTCCGCGCTTTACAAGATATCCGTCCGTTTCACCCAACAAAGTATAGTTTTCATTGGCAAAGACCCTGAATAAGAACTTGCCATCATTTCCGGTCACGAAATCCTGCATAACATCACCGCGATTATCTAAAAGAGAGACCTTTGTGTTTGGAAGAATTTCACGCGTACTATCTGTTTTCAGACTATAAGTTATTCCCTGCAGTGTGTAGTTGACAACACGAAGATTGGGATCATCATTTATAAACGTATAAATGTCATCATCTCCTTTGCCGCCTTCACGATTGGAGGTAAAGAATCCACGATCAGGTTTGAATAGAAATAATCCGAAATCATCCCCCGTTGAGTTCACAGGCTGACCAAGATTTTCAACAATTGTTTTTCCATTGGCGCGATTGACAGCGTAAATGTCCAACATGCCATAGCCTGGATGCCCGTCGGATGAAATGTAAAGTTTACCGTTTTCAGAAACATATGGAAACATTTCATTGCCCGATGTATTGATCTCGGGCCCCATGTTTTTTACCCGGGAGAATCTTCCACGTGAATCCATCTGTGCTGTATAGATGTCCAATCCACCAAAACCTCCTTTTCTATTGGAAGCAAAATAAAGTGTTCTTCCATCTGCGCTGAAGGCAGGTGAAGATTCCCATGAGTCAGGTTGATTGATATTAATCTGAGTGGGTTCTGTCCATGCACCGCTGCGAAAGCGGGTAAGATACAAATCAACATCATTAGCGCCTTTTCTTTTTCCGGTATTACCTTTTGCAAAGACCATCGTTTTTCCGTCCGGTGAAAAAGTAATGGTACCAACATTTACATTAGGCGTATTGATAGATTCAGGAAGTGGGGCAATCGTGTTCACGTCCACCACGGCTCCGGAAGAAGTTGCCTTGTATAAATCAGTGTATGGTGTTCCTGTTGCTTCGTAGATCTTTTCGTTGGAGCGGGAAGAAGTGAAGTAAAGTTCTCCGTTAAGATATGCTGGTGAATATTCACTAAAGTTGGAATTCACGGCTTCCAGATTCTTAACACGATAATAACTTTTCTTTTCCGCGAGTTTTTCCAGATAGTCCAACCCTTTCAATTCTTTATTGGCGCGATCGCGCATGGCATCAATAGAAGTTTCTGTGCTCAGATCTTCCAGTGTCTTTTTGGCATCAGCATATTTTCCATTTGCAACCTGCGCTTTCGCCAGGTAAAAAAGAACAGAATCCTTATTTACACCGGGTCCGCCCGCCTTAGCATAAAACGCTTCTGATTCTTTAATACGATTTGATTGACGATAACTTTCAGCCAGGTAGTAGTTGGCTTTACCGTTGTTTGGTTGCTTGTTAAGAACCCCCCGGTAATAACTAATGACATCCTCGAATTTTCCGTATTTAAAGTTCTTTAATGCCTTTTTTTCAGGACTGCAGGAAGCCATTACCAAAATGAGAACGGCTGTGCTTATAACGGTCTTGGTTCTGTAATAAGTCATGATAGTCTAAAGGTACAAAAAAGTAAAAACCAGTAAATCAACCTTCTACCGCTGTTTTCGGTAGATATGAGGAAAGCCATGAATTTATAACCGGAACCTGCCATTGAGACATCCATTCCGCCTTCGTGGTCACCAAGTTGTTAAACGTAACAGTTTCGGCTGTTAGTGTCTTTGATTCAAACAGACTTTTCAATTCTTTAAGGTCGTGCAAAACGATCTTCCCATTCTTCAGAAATGCAATGTGAGATCGGTCGAAGAAATTAAGACTTAGAGAACCTTGCAGACTTTTAAGGTAACGAACGCTTCCATCAATAGAACATCCACTTGCTCCATGTTGTTGCTCATCCACCATCATGATAACGAATTGCTGTTGTGAGATTGTAAAAGAAGTGTGAAGGGGAGTGCCATGAGCAGACCATTGTTCACAAAGTTCTTTCAATCCTGATGAAAGCAGTTCTGTTTCAGCGGAGGTCAAAACACGGTTTGATTGATATATCCAAACGCGTGAATGATCCGGCATAGTTTCAAAAGGAAAAAACATTCTTGTTCAATTAAAAGATTCCTTACAACACAAACTCAACTACTTCTTCATAAGAACTCACGCTTCGATTAAAATGTTCCCGTTCATCTCGGCGGGAATTGGTACCTGTAATATTTTCAAAATTGTAGGAGCGAGATCCCCCAGCTTACCATCTTTTATTTTACCCTTGTATTCGTCATCAACAAAAATACAGGGAACAAGATTGGTGGTATGAGCTGTGTTTGGTGAACCATCTTCGTTTAGCATTAACTCGGCATTTCCGTGATCAGCAATAACGATAACAGAGTATCCATTCTTTCTCGCAACTTCAGTTACCGCCTCATTACACTGATCCACAACTTCCACAGCCTTTACAGCAGCTTCAAACACACCTGTATGTCCAACCATGTCCGGATTGGCAAAGTTCAAACAGATGAAATCAACTTCTTTCTTTTCCAGCTCAGGAATGATCTTGTCTCGAATGTCTGCTGCACTCATTTCAGGTTTAAGATCATAGGTTGCCACTTTTGGTGATGGACAAAGGATCCTGCTCTCTCCTGTAAATGCTTCCTCACGGCCACCGTTAAAGAAAAAAGTTACGTGAGGATATTTTTCCGTTTCAGCAATTCGGATTTGCTTTTTGCCGGCGCGTGCAATCACTTCGCCTAAAGTGTTAAGCAAATTGTCTTTATCGAAGATCACCTTTACATTTTGAAAGGAATCATCATAATTTGCCATCGTTACATAGTAGAGATTCAGTTTCTTCATTCCCTGTTCTGGAAAATCAGATTGTGTCAATACCTCTGTGATCTCTCTTCCCCGATCAGTACGGAAATTGAAACAGATAACAACATCACCTTCCTGAATCACAGCAATAGGATTTCCAGAAGCGTCTGCTGCTACTACAGGCTTAATGAACTCATCAGTTACACCTGCATCATAATTTTTCTTTACGGCGTCAATAACATTTGTTGATTTTTCGCCTATACCTTTTACCATCAGATCGTAAGCAAGCTTCACGCGTTCCCATCTCTTATCGCGATCCATTGCATAGTAACGACCGATCACACTCGCAATCTTGCCTGTGGTTTTATTGAGATGATTTTGAAGATCGGTCAAATAGGCTACTCCACCTTTGGGATCTGTATCACGGCCATCCGTAAAGGCATGGATAAAAAGCTTTGTAATATTATTGTTATGAGCGATGGTACATAAACCTTCAAGATGTTTTATATGAGAGTGAACACCGCCATCTGATAAAAGTCCAATTAAATGAACAGCCTTATTATTTGCTTTGGCATATTTCAAAGCATCGATTAAGACTGCATTAGCGTCCAGTTCTTTATCATCTACAGCTTTATTGATCTTGACGAGATCCTGATAGACAATACGTCCCGCGCCGATGTTCATGTGACCCACTTCAGAGTTACCCATCTGTCCGGCCGGAAGACCTACTGCAAGTCCGGAAGCTTCCAGCTTACTGTGGGGATATTTTGTAAAAAGAGAATTCATATAAGGAGTCTTCGCGTGATCTACCGCAGAGACTTTTTTGTTTGTTGCGATCCCCCAGCCATCCAGAATCATCAGCAGCACTTTCCTGTTCATAAGTGAAATTTAGCTGTAAATATAGCGTTGAGTTGATGGATTTTATGCCCGGAAGGCCCATCTTGGCAGGGAGAATTTAATGGCATACTTTTGGACGGAAATAGATCAATGAAGCATTTAGCTATTTTGTGGGGGTTGTTTTTGTTGTCAGGATCACCCGTTCAGGCGCAATCGGAGATTTTTAATCCTATGAAGGATGCTATTAAGGTCAGCGATGCTGCGGCCCTGGTAAAGTCGTTTGCTCCATCCGTAGACATAAATCTTGAAGGAAATATCAACGCATATAGTAAGGCTCAATCTGAATTCGTTTTAAAAGAATTCTTCAAAAAACATCCTGTTACTGATTTCAGCATTGTTCACATGGGTGCATCCAAAGGAGGACTTCAGTTTTCAATCGGACGCTATATCAGCGGTACTGATACTTATAGTGTATTGATCCGTGTTCGTCAGGTGGGTGAGGAATATCTTGTCCAGCAGATATCTTTTGTAAAAGAGTAAAGCTCTTCGAAGTGATGTTCATCTAATATGTATCCCCCCTACATCACTTCAGATTCACTGAAAAAGTTTATTCAATCCGCGCTGGTGGAAGATATTGGTGATGGAGATCATTCAGCCTTGGGTGCAATACCTGAAAACACAAAAGCCAAGGCAAGGTTATTAATAAAAGACAACGGTTTGTTGGCAGGTGTCGAGCTTGCTGAAAGGATCTTTTATGAAGTTGATCCTTCACTTAAAATGGAAATCTTCAAAATGGATGGTGATAACGTGGCAAAGGGGGAAGTTGCCTTTACTGTTGAGGGTTCTGCCAGATCACTTTTATCTGCTGAAAGACTTGTCCTGAATTGCATGCAAAGAATGAGTGGCATCGCAACGTACACTCAAAAGCTTTGCCGCCTGATCGAAGGAACAAGCGCTCAATTGATGGACACACGAAAGACAACTCCGAATTTCAGGATGATGGAAAAGTGGGCTGTTCTTATTGGTGGTGGAATAAACCATCGCTTTGCTCTTTATAGTATGATAATGCTAAAAGACAATCACATGGATATGGCCGGAGGAATAAAAGCGGCAATCGGAAATACGAAAGAGTACTTGAAAAACACCGGCAGAAATCTCCGGATTGAAGTTGAGACACGAAATCTTGATGAAGTGAAAGAGGTACTGGCGGTTGGTGGAATTGACATTATTATGCTTGACAACATGAATATTGAGCAAATGAAATCTGCCGTAAAGCTCATTGATGGAAAGTACAAAACTGAAGCAAGTGGCGGGATCACAGAAGAAACTCTCAGGAATGTGGCTGAGTGTGGCGTCGATTATATCTCAGTGGGAGCATTGACACACTCCGTGAAAAGTATGGACCTTAGCCTTAAAGTGATCAATTCCCAGTAGGCGGATTGCCAGCAGGCTGTTAACTTTGCGGCCCATTCGAATTGAACTATGATTATTAAGACCAAGAATTATCGCCTCGATAAGCAACAATACATCAAAATGGCGCTGAAAAGCATTCTTTTGAAAATGTGGTGGGCGATTCCTATTGCTGTAGCGATCTGCCTTCTTTACTTGTGGATTCCAAGCTTCTGGTGGATTGCAGGGGGAGTGTTGGCCTATGGATTATTTGTACTTTTCTGGCTCATCCAGTTCTACGGTGTTACTCAGCTCGAGCAGGGGAAAATGCTTTTCGAGAAATTTTCATATGAGATCAACAGTCAGCAGATATTAATGAAACTTAATGCCCGTGAAGGGATGCCGCTGAAGTGGGGTCAGATTCAGCGTGCTGAGGTTGGGAAGGATTACTATTTACTTTTTGTCAACAAAGCGCAACTGATTCACCTCCCTTTCAAGATATTCAACACAGACAATGAACGTAAATTCCTCACAAGTATTCTGAGGACAAAAGGTCTGATAAAGTAACAACTCAAACCTTGATTTCCGACTCACATCGTTGGATATTTAAGGTATGATTGAGGCAGACGATTCACAACCCAGGAGAAAGAAAATTTATACTCCTGCTGCTGCCTTTGAAAAAATCTCAAACTATTGTGCTTATCAGGAACGTTCGCACAAAGAAGTTCGTAACAAACTTTATGAGTATGGATTGCATCGTGGCGACGTAGATGAGATATTATCACGACTCATCACCGATGGTTTCCTGAATGAAGAACGTTTCGCCAAAGCATTTGCAGGTGGAAAGTTTCGAATGAAGAAGTGGGGGCGAAATAAAATTGTCCATGAACTGGAAGCAAAGGGTGTTACTTCCCGATGTATTCAAAAAGGTCTTCTCGAAATTGAAAATGCGGAATACTCAAAAACTCTTCGGGTGCTTCTGAAAAAGAAATTTGATCAGACTAAAGACGAAAATCTCTTCAAAAGACGTGATAAAACAGCCCGCTTCGCAATTGGAAAGGGATACGAATCAGAACTGGTTTGGGGAATTCTAAAGGAAATTTCAGCCCCTTAACCCAATTTGTAAGGGACGCGACAAAGAGTTTTGGTGATTCAACCGAACTTTGATCTCATACGTTAAGTGTAAAAAAAATTTGAATATGAAATTGGCTGGACTGGTGCTGGTATTTGCTATCGCAGGTGGAACTTTTGCTTTCGCACAGAGCGATGATGCACGAAAGAAGAATTTTAATGTAAAAAAGACCATTGCTATTGAGGGCTATGATCCGGTAAGCTATTTTGACAACAGACCTTTGGAAGGCGAATCAGATATAAAAACAGAGTATAAGGGCATAACATATCTTTTTGCCTCAACGGCTAACCTCAACAAATTCAAAGCCTCTCCGGAAAAATACGAACCTGCATATGGTGGGTGGTGTGCATTCGCAATGGGTGAAAACGGTGAGAAAGTTAAGATTGATCCGGAAACCTATAAGATCATGGACGGGAAGCTTTATCTCTTTTATAATTTCTGGGGGAACAATACCCTGACAGATTGGAATAAAAGTGAGAAGAGCCTGAAGGCAAAAGGGGATCAGAACTGGAAGAAATTTATACCATAAAACCAGTGAGGGCGGACCATCGTATATCGTCTTATTTTCCACTATTTTTGTAAATCTATACACTTATGCAGCTTTCAAACGCCTGTACAAGCATTCTTAATCAACTTGAAGACATCCTTCGCCAATTGGACGAAGCAGACTTTACGCGTCCTTCAGCGTCCTTAAGTAAGTCTACGATCGGACAGCACATTCGTCACACTCTGGAGTTCTTCCTATGCCTTGAAGAGGGATTTAAAATAGGAGTAGTTAATTATGATAAACGGGCTCATGATAAACTGATTGAGACCGATAAGTTTATTGCACTTAATGCTATTCAAAGAATTGGTGATTTTATCATCAATCAAAAACATGACCATGCACTTAAGTTAGAAGTTGGCTATGAACGCGATAGCGAAGAATGCCTATCGATTCAAACCAATTACTTTCGTGAGCTTACGTATAATATTGAGCATGCCGTTCATCATATGGCAATCATGAAAATTGGCCTTCGGGAAGTTGCGCCATATGTCACCTTTCCTTCTGATTTTGGAGTTGCCATCAGTACCATTCGACATCAGGAAGCAATGGTGATTGTTGCAGAGTCAGAATGAGTTTCATTTCTAAAATCACCAACAGCAATTTTTTTATTAAAGTAAGAAGCTGGGAGTATTGGCCGTTTGGAATACTTCAGGCCCCCATATTTCCATATTGGCTTTGGCTTTCCCTTAAGTCAAGATCAATTGTGTATTTCTCTGCATCAAATCCTGGTATTCTGATGGGAGGTATGTTCGGTGAATCCAAATTTGATGTTCTTGAGTTGGTGCCTGCGGCTTATAAACCCCGCACGATATTGATTAAGCTTCCAAACACAACCGAGAAAGTTTTACATCAGCTCCGTGAAAACGGACTAAACTTTCCTTTGATCTTTAAACCCGATCTTGGGGAACGTGGCTGGATGGTTAGAAAAATCAAGAACATTCAGGATGTTGAAAAATACCTTTCGGAAATAAAGATTGAATTCCTCGCTCAGGAATTGGTAGAGCTTCCTCTGGAGTTCGGTGTTTTTTATGTTCGATATCCAATTGAGGCATCTGGCAAAGTCACTTCTATTGTAGGAAAGGAAATGCTTTTTGTAAAAGGTGATGGAAAAAAAACATTGAAAGAGCTGATGCTTGAAAAAGAACGAGCGAAGCTTCAATGGAAAACCCTGAAAGTTGTTTATGAGAACAAACTGGCAGAAGTCATTCCCGCAGGTGAGAAAGTTGAATTAGTCTCCATTGGGAATCATTGCCTTGGCACGAAATTTTTAAATGAGAATCATCTTATCACAGACAAACTTTCAGCTTCGTTTGACCACATCAGTAAGCAAATTGAGGGTTTTTACTTTGGTAGATTTGATTTGCGAGCAGCAACGCTCGAGGATCTTGAAAATGGAAATGTGAGAATTTTAGAACTTAATGGATGTGGGGCAGAGCCGGCACATATTTATGATCCTCGGTTTTCATTCTTTAGAGCAGTAGGAGTGTTGTGGAAACATTGGAGTGATATTTACAGGATAAGTTCAGAGAATCATAAGAAAGGTGTTGCGTATATTTCATTTCGGGAAGCAAAAAACATTTATAAAAAATTCAAAGCACTGACGACCCCTTCTTAGATCATGGCTTACGTAACTGCTTTTTTACTTGGTTTTTTTTTCAGTTTCATTGGCTCGATACCTCCCGGCACTCTCAACCTTACGGTTTTACAGTTAGGCCTCGAGAAAAGAATTCAGACCGCACTACGATTCTCTCTCGCCGTGGCAATAGTAGAATATCCTTACGCCTGGATTGGTGTTCATTTTGAATATCTTATTTCTTCTTCACCTATTATCGTTCAACATTTTGAATTGATTGCAGCGGCAGTTATGCTGGCTCTTGCGGTTTTCAATTTATTACCAGACAGAAAACCAACAGGTTTTGCAAAGAAATTCAGCGAAAGCGGATTTCGAAGAGGCCTTGTTCTAAGTATTCTCAATCCAATGGCAATTCCCTATTGGATGGCCTTTACAGCATATATGAAATTGCATGGATGGATAGAGCTAAGCTCTCCATTGATGCTTCATGTTTATGTTTTTGGAACAGCGTTAGGTGCAATGGCTCTATTGTCACTTTTAATATTCTTTGCGAATAGACTGGCACCTTATGTTCAGGGCAGCAAATGGGTAAAGATCATTCCAGGATTGGTACTGTTAGCCCTTGGATTGTATGCCCTTTTCAGATATTTCTTTATCTGATTACTTGAGACGAATGGTTTGCTTATAGCGATGACAGTCGACGAGGTGATCATTGACCAAACCGCAAGCCTGCATGTGAGCATAGATAACGGTGCTGCCCACAAACTTGAATCCCCTTTTTATCAAATCCTTACTCAGCGCATCTGATTCTTTTGAGGTAGGCCTGATCTCACCAAGATGTTTTGGCTTATTGATGATTGGCTTTCCGTTTACAAACTGCCAGATGTAGCGATCAAAGCTTCCGAATTCTTTCTGAACCTCCAGAAATCGTTTTGCATTATTGACAGTGGCCATCACCTTCAGTCGGTTGCGCACAATGGAAGGATCCAGTAGAATCTTCTCAATTCGTGCGGGTGTGAATTTAGAAACCTTCACTGCATCAAAGTTTGCAAAATTCTTGCTGTACCCCTCGCGCTTGTTGAGAATGGTTGACCAACTCAAACCCGCTTGTGCTCCTTCTAAAACAAGAAACTCAAAATGAGTTTTATCATCATGAACAGGTACGCCCCATTCTTCATCATGATAACGCACATACTTTTCGAATTTAAGACACCAGGGGCATCGGAATTTTTTGTCGTCCATAGTATTAAAAAACCAAGTTAAAGAATTCACTTCAACAGCCTATCTTAGAGAAAAAATAGATCATGAAAACATTTTTGATACTTTGCCTTCTGGGTCTTATTACAACATTCTCATTTGCACAAAAATCAGATGTTGAAAAAAAGTTAAAGGAACTTGGAATTCAGCTTCCGGCGCCTCAGAAACCAATTGCTAATTATGTAAAGGCGGTACGTTCTGGAAATCTTGTTTTTCTGGCGGGTCATGGCCCATCCAATCCGGATGGAACCGACATTACCGGTAAGGTGGGAAAGGATCTCACAGTACCTCAGGGTTATGAGGCAGCGAAAGCCGTAGGTCTCAATTTACTCTCCTCACTCAAAGCAGAGATTGGTGATCTTAATAAAGTAAAGCGAATTGTTAAAGTTTTAGGAATGGTTAACTGCACGGAAGGATTTACAGAACAACCCAAAGTCATCAATGGATTTTCAGATCTGATGGTTGCGGTATTTGGAGAAAAAGGAAAGCATGCCCGCTCAGCGGTTGGTATGTACGCTCTTCCTAATAACATCGCTGTCGAAATCGAAATGATCGTCGAAGTAGAAAACTAATTTATCGGTAAATCTTTTCAATTTTTCATTCTCATCATGTACATCCGTCTTCAGGTAATTTGCAATCCAGACTTCGCTGAAATTCTCATGGCAGAAGTTGCTGAGGCAGGCTTTGATACTTTCATGGAAAATGAAAAAGGGTTTGATGCGTATACCGAAGAGAAGAATGCAGACTTAACAATCCTTGAACACGTAAAGGAAAAGTATGCGCATGTTCAGCCATTGCTTTTCTATCAGGACAAAGTGCACAAGGAAAACTGGAATGAGGAATGGGAAAAAAATGTTGATCCTGTCTTTGTCGAAGATCAATGCCTTATTCGTGCTGAGTTCCATAAAATTGAAAAGAAGTATCCTTACGAAATTATCATTACACCAAAAATGTCTTTTGGAACAGGGCACCATCAGACTACTCACTTAATGATCAAGAGTCAGCTGCATCTGGATCACAGTGGTAAACTTGTAATGGACGCAGGATGTGGAACAGCAATTCTATCCGTTATGGCATCAAAACGGGGAGCAAAAAACATTGAAGCTTTTGATATTGATGAGTGGAGCATTGAGAACGGAAAAGAAAACGCCAGACTTAACCACTGCTCTAACATTAACATACGACAAGGCACCATCGGTGATTTTTCATGGCCAACAAAATTTGACATCATTCTCGCCAACATCAACAAGAATGTTCTGCTTGCTGAAATGAAATTATATTCTGAGAATCTTCAGAAGGGAGGACAACTTCTCCTCAGCGGATTTTATACACATGATGTGAAGGATCTCGTTTCAGAGGCTAATAAGTATGGCTTCGAAAAGCTAAAAACAGACGAAAGAGAAACCTGGGCGTCCATTTTATTGACAAAAACATCCTGAATTTAACAAGAATGCCCAATGATTTGCTTTGGGATGCGTTATAGCTTCACCCCACCTCAGGGTTAATCCAAATAATTTTACGAATTTCAAGGTTTGGCCGCGTGAAAAAGGTTGTTCTGTTCATATTTTCCATCATTGTCTCCATCCTGGGCCTCCAGGCGCAGACTCAGGAAGCCTATAAATTGGCCTTTCAGGATAGTGTCCGGGTGACACTGGAAAACAATGATAAGATGAGCAGTGAGTCTTCAGCGGTAGGTGCTGCATTCGCCACAGCCTGGCACACTCTGACGTCCGAACAGCAGGACCTCATTAAAAAGCAAGCCAAGATATTCACAAAAAAAAGATACAAACCATTCCCACTATTGATTGATTATTATGGATCCATTGGATTCGCAGTAACCCGTGAGAAAGCGGACATTGTTGAGCTAACTTCTTTCCTTAAGGTAGCTAAGCTGGTAATTGAAAATGAAAATCAGGGAAGCACGGCAGCTTTTTTTAAATACACACGCGTGTTCTTTGAGTATCACACCTTACACGATGAACCTGCTTATCGACTTCTCCCCTCAGAAGACAAATACACATTTGATTACATAAAAGACGTTAGCACTGAATTACCAGATTCAGCTAAAGCAACGGACAACTTCAATCAGTGGGATAAGAACAAGGAAACTCAGGATAACAATACCGTTTGGAAAGATGATACTACCCAAGTTGCGGAAGAAGCCATTCCTTCCTGGATGCAACCCATGCCTCAACCAGTTCTTTCAGGGCCGATCTTAAAATTCGAATCTGTTACTTTCAATTTCATAACCTCTTACGATTCGGTTGCATTGAGAAACACAAGCGGCACGCTCTCTTTACGTGACGGAACGTTTGTTGGAGAGCATGGTTCCTTTGACTGGTCACCGGCAGGACTCAATCCTGATTCGGTTCATTTTGAATTTAAAGAATACAACTTCGATGTTGACAAGCCAAACGTGAAAGCTGAGCAAGGCAAATTGGTTTATGTTGGTAAGTTTCAGGGAAAGGTGGATGGAATTTTTGAATTCAAGAGCGTTCGACATAAAGACAAAGCTTCTTCAAATTACCCTCGCTTTATGTCTTTCAAAAGCAATATCCGCGTGACGGGTTTTAGTAATGAAACCATGAAATACATTGGTGGCTTTGCATTGAATGGTCGCAAAATCTATAGCTCATCCGTAAGTAATGACTATTCAAGGATTGAAGTTGTAGGTACGGACGACCGGAAATTTACGGCACGTTCAAGATTGTTTGAGTTCGAAGATTCTGTTGTCAGTGCCAAGCAGGCAATGATCCAAATGTATCAGGAGAATGATTCTATTTTCCATCCGGGAATTCAATTCCGCTACCATTTTGGAAAGCAACTTCTCTCTTTACAGCGATCAAAGAGCCAATTGCGTGATGCGCCGTATAGCTCATCGTTTTTTAATGTTGACTTCAGTGCGGATTTAGTTCGCTGGAATCTTAAATCTGACAGTATGAATATTACTGCGCTTGGTGGAGGAAATCAGGCGCCTATGGTTATTGAATCAATTGATTTTTATAATCCCGAAGACTATCGGATACTGGGCGGACAGGGTTTTAATTTTCATCCACTCGCTCTGGTAGTTAACTACGCTGAGAAAAACGGGGTTCGTGAATTTTATGATTATGACCTTTCTCAGAAGCTAAGATTAAAGCCGGAATCAGTCAGGGCAGCTATGACCTTTCTTTCGCAGAAGGGAATGATTAATTACAATGCCGCTTTAGGACTGGTTCAGGTAAAGGACAAAGCCATGCATTTCTTTGATGCAAAGAAAGGTGAAGTTGACTACGACAATCTGAAAATTCATTCCATTACTGATAAGGTTGCGAATGCCACGGTTAATTTCCCAAAGAGAAGAATGACAGTGCGGGGTGTGGAAGAAGTTAATGTGAGTGACTCCCTGAATGTGATTCTTAAACCTGACAGTAGCACGATCACAATTTTGCAGAACCGTGATATAAAATTTGATGGTAAGATCACAGCCGGAAACTTTGAAATCAATGGAAAAGACTTCACTTTCAAATATGATAGCTTCTTCATCAACCTCAATAAGATCGACTCTATTCGCTTTTATGTAACGGAAAAAAATGCAAAGGGTCAGACTACCAGAAGGCGCGTGAATAATGCTATGGTTGGCGCCGACTCTACAGCATCTGCGGAAGCAGGATTGCAAACAGCATCAAATAAATCACAAGGAACCTTGTTTATAAATTTTCCTGATAACAAATCGGGAAAAATCAAAGTATCTACTTATCCACGACTTGACGCAACTGCAGGAGGAGTTATCTATTTCGACAGAAGCGAGGTGTTGGATGGAGCATATGACAGGTCTGTCTTTTTTGTTGTGCCTCCTTTCAAACTGGATAGTTTGAATGATGCAGATCCAGGGTCGATTAATTTTGAAGGCTCCTTTGTCTCAAGCGGAATGTTCCCAAGTTTCAAGGAGAAACTCCATACGATGCCTGATAAGTCATTAGGATTTACGCATGGAATACCTCCATCAGGTTATCAATTGTATAAGGGCGATGGTAAAGTTTATGGAGGCATCAATCTTGATAACGAAGGATTAAGAGTAGCTGGAAAGATCGATTACCTAGCAGCAACAGTTGAATCAAATGACTTTGTATTTTATCCTGATTCTGTTGTGGGTCGTGGAAAGGTTGGTGAAATAAAAGAAAAACAGTTTGGGCAGGTATGGTTTCCTCAGGTTACACTTCCTGAATTTGAACTAAACTGGAAGCCTAAGCAGGATAAGTTTACGATCAGAAATCTTAAGGATCCCTTTAATCTTTATAACACTACTGCGCAGCTTGATGGATCAATGACTGCTTCTAAATCTGGAGTTACAGGATCTGGTAGGTTGATCACACGAGGTTCCGAAGCGAAATCAGATGAGCTTAGCTTTTCTGCCAAGGATTTCTCTGCACGTCATGCAAGCTTTCAGGTGAAGACCACTAATCCGGAAAAGCCTGCATTGGCGGGGGAAGACATACGTTTAAAATTTAATCTCGCTCAGAATTTTGCCGAGATCAGTCCTGAAGTTGAAGGAGTAGCGGCGATTGATTTTCCATATGCACAGTTTAAAACATCAATTCCAAAAGCACGATGGGACCTGAATACTCAGAAGATTACCATGACTAAGGATGCTGCCACACCTATAGAAAACTCATATTTCTACACGACGCGGAAGGAATTAGATTCTTTGGCATTCAACGCAACAAAGGCTGAGTATGACATCAAGACGCAGCAGATGAAGGTGAGTGGCATTCCTTACATTATTGTAGCAGATGCTAAGATCACGCCGGAAAATAACGAAGTGTTGATCCTGGAAAATGCTAAGATCAATCAGTTGAAGAATACAACAATTATTCTTGATACATTGAACGGTTATCATAGACTAACGGATGGTGTCGTTGATATTATTTCCCGAAAAGAATTTAAGGGTTATGCAACCTATCAGTATGTGAATTCGATCTCCGATACGTTTGCGATCAAGATGACGGATTTTCATCTTGAGCCATTGGCAGAAGAAGCAAAATCAAAACGCGGTAAGAATAGCGCCCAGCAACTTCATACCGTCGCTCATGGAGCAGTAGACGCAAAAACAAACCTTGTGCTGGCTCCACGGATTTTTTATAAAGGAGACATGGTGATGTATGCTTCCAAGCCAGCATTGCAGTTGAAGGGCTTTGCAAAGCTAGATCTCAAAAAAATCAAGAACTATAACACCTGGTTGAAGTATGAGCAAAGTGGTGATGAAAAAGATGTTTATCTGGATTTTGATAAAGCTGAAACAGAAAATGGCAGAAAGGCAGAGGCTGGATTGCATTATGCGGCAGATAATAGTTTATACATCACATTTATAACTGAAAAGAAGACGCCGGATGATGAGGATTTCTTCCTGCCGAGTGGCTCGTTATATTTTGATAAGGAGAGTGGTCAATTTAAAATTGAAGATCGACAAAAAGCTGCCGGTGAAAAGCTTTCAGGAAAGGTGTTCAATTATAACGAAGAGAAAAGCGAAGTTCATTTTGAGGGTCCTGTTAACTTCTTCAAAGGATTTAAGGATTTTACGGTAACGGCGTCTGGTATCGGATCTGGAAATCTTGAAACGAATGATATCAAAATGAATTCATTCATGATGGTTGATATGAATCTTCCGATACAATCATATCAAATGATGGCAGCTGATTTACAAGACATCATTAAAAATGAAACTGTAGAGGAAGGGTTGGGTGATCAGACCGAGTTGCTTTATAAAATTGCAGATATAGTAGGTGAGCGTGTTGTGAAAGATTATGAAGAGCGGTCGCTTCAGGGTTATGTTTCTTTGGGAACGATTCCTGCTCTTGCAAAACCCATCGTGCTTTCACATGTGAATCTTAAATGGTCTCAGAAGTATAAAGCTTTTTATAGCCAGGGCCTTCTTGGGATGAGCAACATTCAGAAATTTGATGTTAACGGATCGTTCGAGGGCTTCCTGGAAATTCGTAAGAATGAAGATGGCAGTCCGGTGTTTCATCTTTTCTTAAAAGCTTCTCCTGAGTCGTGGTATTATTTCGGTTATGAAGACAACCGTCTAATGGTTCAGGCACACAGTCCGATCTTTAATGACCTCATTGCAAAGAAAACAAATGCATCCAAAGCAAAGGCTGGAGAGTTAGTGTTCATTCCTGGTAGTGATGAAGAAACCCTGGCATTTATCAACAGGTTCCGCAAAAATTATCTTGGACTTGAATCTCCTTACGAGCTTGGTGCTGCAACTGCAGAAAAGAAAAAGGAGAAAAAGAAGGGTGAAAAATCTGAAGACGACGGTTTTTAAATCAATTTGATCCACCGCCACCAGGTGTTTTAATAATCAAGCGATCTCCAATTTTAACAGTCTTGCTGTCCATTCCTTTTAATTTTTCCTTCTTTCCATTGGAATGAATAAGAATTTGCTCGCCGGTTTTTCCAGGGGCTGCACCTTTTAATCCGTAAGGTTTTTCCACTCTGTGCTGTGTGAGCAAGTTGATATCCAGTGATTCCTTAAAGAAAATTTCTCTTTCAATTCCATCCCCACCATTCCATTTACCCTTGCCACCCGAATTTTTTCTGATCTCAAATTTTTCGAGTCTTACTGGATAGCGAAACTCAAAGACTTCAGGATCTGTAATGCGCGTATTCGTCATATGCTGATGAACGGCATCTGTCCCATGAAAACCATGACCCGCACCCGTGCCACCACAGATCGTTTCATAATAGCCAAACCGATCATTACCGAAAAGAAAATTATTCATCGTACCCTGACTACACGCCACTAAACCAAATGCTTTTAGCAACGTATCAGTAAGGCGTTGACTTACCTCAGTGTTGCCGCCTACAACAGCTGGTAATTTTTCTTTTGAGAAGTCCGGGTTTAAAAGCCCCGTCGGAAGGATCAATTCCACTGGCTTCATTAAGCCTTCGTTCATTGGTAGAGGACGATCAACCATCAACCGAAGCACATAAAGCACAACACTTTGAACAATGGCTTTTGTTGCATTAAGATTTCCGGGATGAACGTTTGAGGAGCCGGTAAAATCGATTTTTAGCCGATCTGAAATTTTTGTGATACGAACCTTCAGTGGTGAGCCGTCATCCAGTCGCTCCAGTGCTGTGAATGATTTTTTTCTGAGTGATCTTATTTTCTCCTTCAGCAAAGTTGTCGCGTAGACATTTAGCTTTTTCATGTAAAGGCTCACTTCCTTTTCCCCATATTGGAGGCAAAGCTGATGAAGTCCTTTTTCTCCAAGATTAACGGCCGCTAATGCAGCATTAAGATCCGCGAGATTCTCTTCAATGGCGCGGGTAGGATAGGGACCATTCAGTAAAATTCCTTTTACATAATCCCATTGAGGTACGCCTTGTCGGATTAAATAGGTGGGTGAAATGATAATGCCCTCTTCGACAAGAGATGTTGCATTAGCAGGCATAGATCCTGGCTTCATTCCTCCAATCTCAGAATGATGTGCCCTGTTGGCAACGTAAGCAATAAGTTTCTTCTTAAAGAAAATTGGTTTTATCAATGTTACATCCGGGAGGTGAGATCCTCCAAACGCAGGGTGATTGGTGACAATGACGTCACCATCTTTCATTTGAATCACACGGCAGACTTCCCTGACACATACTCCCATGCTTCCAAGATGAACAGGAATGTGTGGGGCGTTAACAACAAGCTGACCATCCGCGTCGAGCACCGCGCATGAGAAGTCAAGCCGTTCTTTGACATTGACAGAAAAAGAAGTTCGCTGAAGCAAAGCTCCCATCTCTTGTGCCAAGGCCGTAAATCTATTGGTGAATAGCTCCAACTGTGCTTCCTGAGAATGAACTTTGTTAGCGCTGACTTTCTTCTTTTGACCAAGATGTGCGTTCTGATTCTTATCCAATGACCATGTCCAGTAATTTTCAATGAACGTTGTTGAATTATTGCTGATTACGATGGCGGGACCTTCAATCGTTGCGCCGGCAGAAAGAGATTCCCATTGATAGACATTACCTTTTTTCTTTTTTCCGCCGAAGAAAATCCACTGCGTGCCAACAGGCTTAGGGTGATAGGATTTTAATTCCTCAGCAATAAATTTTTCTGATTTTGTTTCAACAGAAGCAATTACCTTGATCGTTTCAAGTTCTACCGCACGATCAACCCAATGGCCGAATATTGAAATGTATTTCTTTTGAAAAGAAGCAAGCACGTCATCACCATTTTGAAAATCAATTTCAATTGAGCTATCCTGGCCCGAAAATCTTAGGAAAAGAAGGATTTTCTTCAAACCAATCGCGTCTTTTGAATAACCTTCTGCCTCTAGTTTTGTCTTTGCTTTATCGAAAAGTTGAGCAGTAACTTCAGGAAATGCAGAATCAAAACTCTTCCAGTCTTTAAGAACCAACTTCTCCTCAAACATTTCGATTGACGCGTGGCCAATTCCATACGCACTTAATAATCCTGCATCATATGGAATGATGACTTCTTTCATTTTCAGGATATCAGCCAGTGCGCAGGCATGTTGACCACCTGCCCCACCAAAACCGAGTAAGGCAAAATCCTTTGGATCATGTCCCTGCTGAACTGATATTTTTCTGATCGCATCGGCCATCTTTTCATTGGCAATTTGAACAAGCGATTCCAGTACGGATTGAGATTTTACTACACGCCCTGTTGCCCGTTTAATTTTCAGAAGCAGATTGTTTAATGCTTCCTCAGATTTTTTTTGATTGACAGGTATGGAGAAGATGCCCGGATTCAATCTTCCAAGCAATAAGTTGACGTCTGTGATGGTCAAAGGCCCCCCGGCATCATAACATGCGGGTCCGGGAGAAGCTCCGGCGCTATGAGGCCCTACAGTAAAACGATGTCCATCAAAATCACAAATGGATCCACCACCAGCGGCGATGGTTTCAATTGAAAGTGATGGAGATAAAATCTTAAAACTCCCTACATGCGATTCAAATCTGTAATCAAGGCGATTATTATAGAGAGATACATCGGTGCTGGTTCCACCCATATCAAACGCAATGAGTTTATGAACCCCGGATTTTGCTGCCTGATTTGCTGCTCCAACAACGCCACCAGCGGGACCACTGAGCAAACTGTCTTTGGGATAAAATGAAGTTGCTCTGACCAGACTACCTGCGCTGGTCATGATACTTAACTTTGCATTTGATAATCCTTTTTGGATTCCGGAGAGATACTGATCAATGATCGGATCAAGGTATGCGTTCGCTACACTTGTTTCGGCGCGTGGAAGGATTTTAAGCTGTGATGAAAGATTGGTAGAAACCGACACATAATTAAAGCCACTCTTCTTCAGAGCTTTCTCTAATTCTAATTCATGTTCAGGATTTCTATAACTATTCAACAATGCGATAGCAACCGATTCGATTTTTTGTTTCCTCAATTGCGATATGATCGCGTTAATCTCGGATGCTCTTAGTGGTCGTAGAACCGTTCCGTTATTTTCAATGCGTTCACTGACTTCGATAACAGAGTTATAGAGTTGAGAAGGCTTGATGATGTTCGGTGTAAACAAATCAGGTCGTTGCTGATTACCAATCAGGAGCAGATCTTTAAATCCTTTTGTAACAATCAAGGCAGTCTTTGCACCTTTTCGTTCGAGAATGGCATTGGTACCGCGGGTGGATCCCAGTTTCATCTCAATCGCAGGGAAACTTTCGTAAAGCGAAGTGCCTGTGAGAAGACGTGCCGCCAGCACAGGAACTTCTTCATGTGAGGTTACTTCGAAAGAAAACCCTTCTATTTTTTTTGGAAGTGGGTTTAAAAAATGAATGTATTTCTTTTCAAGATCAATTTTTTCGATGCTGGAAGAGAAGGAACTTCCAATCATTTTAAAATCAAACTCTTTAAAGATATCCTTTTCAATTGGCCAGGACATTTCAGCTTTCAAAATGTAATCGCTGATTCTGCGAATTGCCTTTCCGCGCAGAACGCTGCTGCTAAGAATTTTTAATCTTAGAATATTCCCAGTAGGGGACGTTGCAATACAATCCGTGAAGGTTCCTCCAGTATCAATCCAGATTTGCCAGAATGAATTTGAACGAGAAGGCACGTAAAGGATTTTTAGATCAGAGAGAAGGTGAAGCCAGGATGACAGTTTTCTTCGCCATTTTTATACCGATCGCGTAGCTGAATTGTTGTGAACCATCTGGTTTATCTTTAAAGACAGGCTTGGTGAAAAGTATAGAATCCTCCCCGATGTTTTGAAGATTTTCTCCAACCATTCCAATATCAGTTCCGGTAACATATGCATCAACCAGTGCCTTTTCAATCTCAAGTAATGTTGAATCATTCGGTTCAAGCATGAAAATCCGGAGGTCTCTTTTTGCGGCAAACGAATCCATTTTTGTTTTTTTGCTGAGAGACTTATCGATCTTTTGCAGATCAGCAAATACCGACTGGCCAAACTTTAAGGCCGCTGCCTGCATATCCGCATCTGAGATTCTTTTGATGTCCTGGGTGGCCATCCCATCATGAAGTCTCTTCCGCTGTTCATCACTCAGCTTTCCACCACATCCCCAACAGACCAGGATCAATATCACCAGTTTCTTCATAATAATCGTTCAAATGCCATCAAATCTACTTCTCGAAAAGGAAGTCTCAATACTCCATTCGAATTTATAACTTTGTGCCCGCTTTTGAAATATGATTGAAAAACTAGAAGAAATCAACCTCCGCTTTGAAGAAGTCGGCCAATTGCTCGGCCAGCAGGGCGTAGTGTCGGATATTAAGAAGTTCACCCAGCTAAGCAAGGAGTATCGTGATCTTGAAAAAGTCGTGATCAAGTACAAAGAATTCCGCTCTGCACTGGATGGACTTCAGCATGCAAAGGAAGTTCTGGAAAAGGAGAAGGATCCTGAAATGCGTGAACTTGCAAAAATGGAACTGGACGAATTAAGTCCAAAGCGAGATGCTATTGAAGAAGAGATTAAGGAACTTCTCATGCCGAAAGATCCAAACGATGATCGCAATTGCATTCTGGAAATTCGTGCGGGCACCGGTGGTGATGAGGCTGCCATCTTTGCCGGAGATCTCTGGCGAATGTATCAACGCTTCTGTGACCGAAAGGGACTTAAGATGAGTGTGATGGATGTGACAGAAGGAACATCGGGTGGTTATAAAGAAGTCATTACCCTGGTCGAAGGGTCAGGCGCATTCGGAATTTTTAAGTATGAATCCGGCGTTCATCGCGTTCAACGTGTTCCGGATACTGAACAGCAAGGCCGTGTTCATACCTCAGCTGCATCTGTAGTAGTATTGCCGGAAGCGGAAGAAGTGGATGTGGTCATTAACCCGGCAGATCTTGAATATCAAACTGCACGAAGTAGCGGTGCGGGAGGTCAGAACGTTAATAAAGTTGAAACAAAAGTTCAGTTGACACATAAGCCAAGTGGAATTGTGATTACTTGTCAGGTGGAAAGGTCACAGCACGCCAATCGTGAAAGAGCTCTTCAGATGCTTCGCGCAAAGTTGTATGAGATAGAAGTTGAGAAGCAGAACAATGAAATAGGTGCTTCCCGCAGGTCGCAGGTCAGAAGCGGAGATCGTTCCGAAAAGATCAGAACCTATAATTATCCCCAAAGCCGCGTAACTGATCACCGCATTGGATACACGCAACATAACCTTCCCGCTGTTATGAATGGAGAAGTGGATGAGTTTATCAATCAATTAAAGATTGCGGAAACGGCAGAAAAGATGACAGAGAATAAGTAAGCTGAAGCCTTCAGATTAATTTTCTTCTGCTTCTGACTTTTTTTCCTCTTCCTCCAGAATTTTCTGAATGATAGCTTGTTGCCTTTCGTCTATCGTCTGGTCGGTCTTTGCCTGCTTCTTCATGAAACGAAACATGGCGTTCTTCTTAATTTCGTAAGCGATAAAAACAGTGTATTTGTTTTGTTTTTTATCGTAATACTTTTCTTCCCCGATTTTTCTGATATCTGCCAGGTCTGTGCTCATTACTTCACGGGCAAGGCTTTGAAATTTCATCTCCACATCAGCAGCGCGGTCATTGGCAGTTTGTGCATTATAGTTATCTGCAACCTGTTTCATCGTTGTATTTACCTGACTCGCCAGAAAAGTCTTTGCTTCAATATCAGCCTTCCCTCTTGCTACATTGTCTGAAGTGCTTTCACCTTTTCCGGAGGCGCGGAAGAAGCGATTATTCGATTCATAAGCATTTCCACGAAAAGGTTCTTTTACCTTGGTTCCAAAAGGACTGGATCCACAACCTGCCAATATTAGAAGTACGATAAGAAGAACATTTGTTTTCATGTGATGATATTTAGTCAATTAAAATTACGAAAAACTGTGCCAAACTCTGGGGGGTTTGATTACAACGCGCTAATGGCACAAAGATCTTATGGCAATTACAAATTACTTAATAGCATAAACAGTGAGCCATCGGAATGCCCATTTCCATTTCAATTTAAAAGGAACAAGCCCCGATTGATTAAGGATATCAATCATCTCCCTTTTGGTAAAAGCACGTAATACAGAAAGTGGTGCATCGAATTTTACCATTGCCGATTTGGAGAAAAATTTTGTGAGTAGCCTGATGGAATGATACGCAAGCCAGTGACGGTGGATATCGTTAATAATAATTCCAACATTAACCTGGTGCCTGAGCTTGGTAAAAAAATCAATCAGCATTTGCTGAGAAAAATGATGATAGAAGAGTGTTCCCATCACAATATCAAACTTCCTCGACTCAAAATTAGATGAGAAGATATCCAGAGTTTCGAAAGATATTTCGGGATAGGATTGGCAATTATTTTTTGCGAAAGCGATGATGTGAGGATTTGCATCAATGCCTGTTAATTGAAGTGAAATGTTATTCCTTCTTCCCCAGTCGGCCAGCAGCTTAAGCATATCGCCACCTCCACAACCCAGATCTGCTATATGAAGTTTTTCCTTCTTAGATGTCTTAAAAAGTTTTTTAATACCTTCAAGAGTAACGGCATTTCCGCCTAGCCAACGATTGATGAATTCCAATTCACGCAGCGTTTGATCAACAACTTCCCCATGACAATCAAGGTCGTCCATAATTTCGATAGCGGAGGATCGGTTGCTGAAGTCTGGCATTTGAAAAATGAAAGGAACGAGTTAGTCAGTATTCTTGATTTTTAGAAGCAAGCTCTCCAGTGTAAGGCCAGGCCCAAAGGCAAAGCTGAGAATATGTTTGTTATCATCAGCTGTACCAAGTGTTTTCCATACTTCCAGCAAAACAAACAATACGGTGGGGGAAGACATGTTGCCATACTTTCTCAAAACCTCGTAAGCATATTTGTTTTCCTGTTTGGTAAGTCCAAGCTCGGCTTCAATTGTTTCCAGGATTTTCTTTCCACCGGGATGAATTGCAAAGTATTCAACTTCGGCGAGACGCTGATCAATCTTATTCAGTAAAGTGCGCGTGAGGTTTTTAATTCCGCTTCGTATCACATCCGGCACATAGGATGAAAGACGCATTTCAAAACCGAGGTCACCGACCGTCCATGTCATGTCATGTTCACCTTGTGTTGCCAGTTCGCAATGAAAACTTTCAAGCAATAAGCTAATTCCTTTCCTTGGATTGGATTCAACCAGCACCGCTGCTGCCCCATCAGCAAATAAAGCATTGGCAAGCATGTTGTCTTCAGTATTTTCTTTTTGGAAATGTATTGTGCAAAGTTCTGTGCACACGATAAGAACTTTTGCATCAGGATCTGAATTGCAGACAGCGCGCCCAATCTTTAATGCATTAAAAGCAGCGTAACATCCCATGAAATTGATGCTTGTGCGTTCAACATCTGAACGAAGCCCGAGTGCTTTTACCAGATCGATGTCGAGCCCGGGAGCATACATACCTGTACAGCTCACGACTACAAGATGTGTTATTGAATCTTTTCTGAAATCCGCTATTGTTGAAATACATTTTGAAACAGCCTCGAGGCTAATTGCCAACGCATGACGACGATATAACTCGAGACGTCTTTTGGTGGATGGAAACGGCTCCATATCCGGAGTGTTTTCATAAAAATTAAACCCATGGGTTTTTCCATAGTCTTCCAAAACGGAATAGCGTGTTTCTATACCGCTTGCGCGAAACAGCACTCTGATCTTGCGGGCGTCATCTTCACCTAGTCTCATCGACTGGATCATGAAATCGGAGATTACCGTCTGGTTCAGGGCATGTGGCGGCGTAGCGGTGCCGATGGACGTGATAAAGCTCATTTGCTCAATAATAGTTTAAAAACATTATTTTTATTCATACAACTCTCAGTATGTTTTCAAAATCAACCCTGCTTCATCTAAGGATTCCATTCTCTTACTTTTTGTTGCCTGTATTTTTGTTTTCTGTCGCTGTTTCTCCTAACCTAAAAGAATCAAGATTGTTATGGATTTTTATAATCCTGCATCTTTTTCTTTACCCCGCCAGTAATGGATTCAATAGTTATTTTGATAAGGATGAGAAAAGTATTGGTGGCCTGAAAAACCCTCCACCTGTTCAAAAAGGCCTTTATTGGGTTTCTTTGGCTTTGGATGGGATCGCAATCATCCTGGCATTTATTAAGATCTCACTTTTATTTGCCATCATGATCCTGATCTATGGACTCGTCTCAAAAGCTTACAGCCACCCGTCTGTTCGACTGAAGAAGTATGCAATTTCAGGATGGATCGTAACGGGCTTGTTTCAGGGTGCATTTACTTTCATGATGTGCTATGCTGGCATCAATGACTTTGATGTAATGAACCTCTTACAACCAAAGGTTCTTTTCCCGGCATTTCTTACCAGCATCATGTTGTGGGCAAATTATCCAATGACTCAGGTCTATCAGCATGAGGAAGATGAGAAACATGGTGACTATACATTAAGCAGAATGCTGGGAATTCGCGGCACCTTCTATTTTGCTGGAATATTCTTTGCGGTTGCTTCTGCAGGCTTCATTCTTTTTTTCCAAAGTTTTTATGACATAAAGTATGGATGGATGTTCCTTCTTGCGTTGGGACCAGTAGTCTTATTTTTCAGCTTTTGGTTTCTTAAAGTTTTTAAGGACTCAAACGCAGCAAATTATAAGTACGCTATGTTGCTCAACTTTATATCAGCAACATGTCTGAATGTTTTTTTTATCTATTTCTTTTTAAACTTCAGTGGAGTACTGGCGGCAATACAGGCCGGGTATTAAGGTTTCTTTTTTGCAGGAGCATACTCATAAGGCAGGAATTCGGAAACGCGTTCTGAAAATGCCAGATAGCCGCTGACATATAAATCCTTTTGAGGTTCATAATATCCGTTCTCAAAAATCCTGCGATTGCCTCCCTCGATGAGGATCGTGGAAAGCTGATATGGATAATATTTTCCTTTGGGAGGTTGAAATCGTTCATCCCGCTCCTTCATATAAATCACCAGAAGTTTTCCGTTGAAGACCAGTAGTTCATGGTCATTTTTGTCAAGCAGTTCATTTCCATGGAGAGGTTCAGATCTCAGGTGACTTTTGATTGGCAATAGCTTCATTTCCTTGTAATAATTCACACTGTCCCAATCATGTCTTTTTCTATGAAGACGGATCTTATCATTAATGGTAAAGTCGTCGGGACGAATTTCTGGATACTCGATCCTTACTTCCCATTCTTCTTCCTTCAGACGATTTGAACGAAGAGATTTCATCAGGTGCATCAATGATCCCTGATACGATCGTTCTCTCAGTTTTTCATGATTGAACTTGGAGATACTGTCAGCCATCTCCCCGAAACGGGTAGAGCCCGAGAAGTCAACATTTACATCAAAACCACTCTTTATGGCTTTGAAATGTTCGATTTCATAAAATAGATTATAACCCAATGCACGATTTTCAATAATCACCGGCTTTTTGCAATAGGCCACTAAGGTTCTTTCAGCCTCATCATAGTAAACAAAGATGTCCTTTGGGTTTTTGATTTCACAGAGCGAAGCATTACGGGTTTCTCCCAGAAATATTCTTTTAAACTCCTTGAAGTCTCTCTTACGATTTGTGGTATCCGGAAGAATGAGAACACCTCCAAGTTGAGCATTCTCCTGCTGCATTTGTAGTTTGAATGAAAAGACTGAGTCAGTTCCGATCAGAACAGGAATTCGGATTTTGTTATAGCCTACGTATGAGACAATCAGTTCATACTTTCCCTGTTGTGAGACCTTAAAGTGAAAGTATCCATTGTAGTCTGTGCTGGCACCCATGGATGTGGATGCCAGGTAGACACTTGCCGATAGAATTGATTGATTGTTGTCGTCAACGACCCATCCCGAAATTACACTTTGAGAAAATGATGGACTGTAACCAAAAACAATCAGTAAAAAGATTGAAGCAATGAAAATTTTTCTACTGAAAAACACGGTCTTGAGAAAAAACAGCATTGCTCCAATTAATAATTAGATCATACCGTATTTCTCAAGGAGTTTCTTCGTTGCGCGAATACCATCTTCTTCAGACAGCTTATCTCCTTCATATTCTATTCCTATATAATTAGTATAGCCTGCAGACTTAACAATTGGAAGAATCCTTTGATAATCAGTCTCAATACAATTTCCCTGTTCATCGAAGTCATAAGTTTTTGCACTTACGCCTTTGGCAAACGGCATTAGTTCAGTTACTCCCTGATAACGATCGTAGTATTCCACGCATTTGGAATTCCACATGTCACCCTTCTCTCTTTTCACGCAGAAATTTCCAAAGTCGGGCAATGTTCCGCAATTCGCCATTCCCACTGAAGAAATGACACCGCTTAACCATTGTCCATCGGAAGACATTCCGCCGTGATTTTCAACAATCACATTAATGTTCGCCGTTTGTGCATACTCGCTAAGTTTATGAAGTCCATCGATACCCGCTTTTGCTACCTCTTCACGTGATCCTTCTCCAAAGCAATTCACACGAATAGAATGACAACCCAGGAATTTGGCTGCATCCACCCATTGATAGTGATTCTCAACCGCCTGTTTGCGTTTCTTGGCATCAAGATCTGCCATGAATCCTTCGTTATCAATCATAATCAGCACACTTGTAACGCCGTTATCATCGCATCGTTTTTTAAGCTCAGTCAGATACGTTGTGTCTTTTGCTTTATCCTTGAAGAATTGATTTACATATTCAACAGCGGAAATTCCAAAGTCATTCTTTGCTTTCGCCGGGAAGTCCAGATTATCCAATTGCTTTGCCTGCAGCGCACGATGTAAAGACCATTCAGCCAATGATATTTTAAAAAACACTTCCTTTTTCAACTCAACAGCCACCGATGTAGTGTCTGATGCTTCTTTGGATGAAGGTTTTGATGAGCAGGAAGAGAGGGTACTGGCGGTTAATCCGTACCCTGCAGTCAGAAGACCAAGTGTACGTATAAAATCTCGGCGATTGGATGAATTCATGATAATTGGGTTTAGATAATGAAAGTTAAAAAATTATCCGGTTAATGGATTTCATTTTACAGGAGCGATTCCCAAAGTCATTAAAAGGGAATTCCATGAGTCTTCTTCATCAGATATGTTGCAGCAGACGGTATATGTCGCGCAAGATTCACGGCGACGTTGGAAGCCCATACATCTCCGAATAACTTCTGAATATTTCTTCCCGCCCAGAGTCTTTTTTCAAAGTGAGTTCTCCAGGCTAGAGTATAATCAGACTCCATTTGTTGTCGTGTGTATTTTTCGTCCTTGCAAAACTGTATAATGTGCTCGCTGAGAATTTTAGCGGAATGAATAGCCATGGCCATTCCATTTCCACAAAGAGGAGTGATCATTCCTGCAGCATCTCCAGCCATCATGATATGATCTTCAACAGGTGATTTTGTTTCAAAAGAGATCTCATTGATGGTCTCGGGTTTGTCAAAAAGAAAAACCGCCTCTTCAAATATTCTTTTCAAAAATGGGTTTTGGAAAAGAATTTCCTTTTCCATTGAGGGCAAGCTTCCGTGTTTTTTCACATTGTTCCGATGAGTGAGGTAGCAAAGATTTGTAACTCCATCTTCTACCCGACTAATGCCGCAGTAGCCGTCTTTAAAATTATGAAGAGCAATCATATCATCAGGGAAATTATTTAAACGAATATGATACTTAACTCCGACGTAAGGTGATCTCTTTTGAATAAAAGAACGACTCAGCTGTACATCTAGTTTCGATCTTTTTCCAAAGGATCCAATAACGATGTCGGCATTAAGCGATTTGGATTTTGTCTGAACGGAAAAGAGATCATGATCATAAGATATCTTTTCAACTTCTGTATCAAGATCAAATTCAACACCAAATGATTTGGCCTTTTGAAAGAGAAAATTATCCAATCGATAACGACTAACTCCAAACCCGCCAAGATCCAGGGCCAGTGACGCAGATTTTCCATTCACGGAAGTCAATTGAAATCTTTGTATAGATGTCGGATTTAATTCCGAAGGAAAGACATCAAGGGATTTTAAGTAGGGAATTACTTCATTGGAAATGTACTCGCCGCAAACTCTGTGAAACGGATACCGATTTTTTTCAATCAAGCGACACGGTACCCCCGAGCGGGTGAGGTGTATGGAGCAAATTAATCCTGCCAAACCTCCTCCTGCAATAACTATTTTTTTTTCTAGCACATTTAAAACTAGCAAATTGACCCTGCAGGAGCACACTTATCTCTTTTCTTTTAAAAGAAAAATATACTTCGTGTAACTTCTTACAATTTCCCGCTTTAAACGTTATAGAATTGTCTATGACTGAGCAGGAAAAATTACCCGAACAATGGAAGGTGCTCGTGGTTGGAAACAACCCAATTGAGCTCGGTTATGTGTTTGATCAGCTTCATGGCATGGAGCATCGGAAGGTTCTCACTGAAATGGCTTTCGATATGAAATCAATTCTCGAGAGACTCATCTTTTTCAAGCCTCAGCATATCATTATTGATGATAATATCGGTCGTAGTGAACTGCATAAAATGGTAGAAAAACTGCACGGTCGTAAAACCCGCAATGTGCCTATTACAATATTGAAGAACTCTAACTATCAGGAGACGATTGGGGCAGGAGTAATGAATTATGTGCTGAAGCAAAATATGAGTAGTGATCTTTTATATCGTGTGCTTATAAATTCACTCCGTTTTCTTGAGACACAGCGTTATTGGGAAAAGGCCTACAAGAAAAGAAAAGGACAGTTGGGGCGACTGTTAAAATCTGCGACCTTTTAGATTTGATTCTCCAAAGCAAAGGTTTTCACCATTCGCTGACCATCACGGAGAAGTTCCATCTTTATTTTTTTACCAGGTCTTGAATTGAAGAAGCCATTGATGTTATTGAGATTGAATTCAGATACGGGCAATCCATTGATGGACAATAGTTCATCCCCATTTTTAATACCGACTTTTTCAGCGGCAGAATCTTTCCTGACATCCGTGATTTCGTATTTGCGTAATCGTGAACCTTTTGCTTTCAAAGTCAGCCCACTCATATTAAAATTAAAACCGGTATAGAAAGACGCGTTTTTCTTAATGTAAATTTTTCCACCTGGAAAATTATAGATCGTTGTGAATCGGGCCAAAATCTCCCCACCCAATGCCCCGTGTCGAAAAACATCAGAAGACTTCAGTGTGTCAGTATAACTATTAACATCAGGAAAATTTGCAATCACACCTTCAATGCGATACTTCCCAAGTTCAATAGATTTGATTCTACCTATCTGCCCTGTGATTAATCCACCAATGCCCCGACCGATCAAACTTGTCACATGCTTTTCAGGTAATACAATGTTTGGATCGCTTACGGGATCGATCACGAGACCATGACTGGCACCGCTATCAACCATTAATTTTGCATTGAATACATAACCATTCATCATTTGAACAGGCAACTGAACATATGGCTTTGTATCCTGAACACTGATTGATAATGCCTGGAATTTCTTTCTTGGCTTGAAGAACTCGGGTAACGAAAGAGTGAGAAGCTTATTCTCATAATCCACCTCTACGATAAATCTACTGAAGACCTCATACCCAAGAATACCCTGCACATCAATCCCCAAGTAATTTCTCAACTCCAGATAATCCTTCTCTAATACTAACATAGCATGACCTTCCCCATGAACTCCCGGCATATCCAACGTCACATTGTTAGTAACAAAAGCTTCTACCAGCTTTTCACCACCTGGTCCGGAGACTAAATAATGCCTGCCGTAAGTGAGTCTTAGAATATCACTAAAACTCTTTTCAGTGAGGATGGTCGTGCGAACTCCTGTATCAAGAATAAACTTCAATGGCAATTGACCATTAAGCACAACAGGTATGACAACAAGGTTGTTGCAAATCTCTATTGGAAAAGTAACACTGCGTTTTTCATCTGACAGTGAAAAGCCCAATTGAGCGTTACACCAGGCAGGAAATAAGAGTGCTGCTATGAATAAAAATCTTCGCAAAGTATCTGAAGGGGAATTGCCCCTGATAAAACTATTGAAAAAAATTAGAAACGTTAAATACTTAAACGGTAACTACCCCCAGCGTGGTGAGCATTTTTGCTGGAGAATTTTCAACAATCAGAAATTTTAAGTTTGCCGGATGAAGAAAGCCCTTTTCTGACATTGTCTTCATTTGGGTGATAAGAGGAGAAAAGAATGAATCTGTATTAAGTAATCCAATGGGTTGATCAATCAATCCGAGTTGGCGCCATGTCATGATCTCGGCAAGCTCATCCAGAGTGCCCCATCCGCCGGGTAAGGCAACAAAAGCATCAGCAAGATCTGCCATCTTCTTTTTGCGCTCATGCATTGAGCTGACAACAATGAGTTCGGTCAGTCCTTTATGGCCAACTTCACGTTTCATCAGAAAATCAGGAATGATACCAATTACTTTGCCGCCATTAGCCATTACAGCATCAGCGACGATTCCCATCAAGCCAACATTGCCACCTCCATACACAAGAGTATGACCAGCCTTGGCCAGACGTTGCCCGATATCTTGGGCTGCTTCAGCATAAATAGGGTCTTCGCCTGGACTGGATCCGCAAAAAACACAAACATTCATGCCTTGAGGATTGTCAGTGCTTTATATCGTGCTCGTTATTACTAACGGACTTATTTGGGAACAACCAAACAGATGCAATTGCCAGGGCAAAAAGAAAGATCACTACACCAAAGACTTCCATATTGGATGGGTTTAAAGACCCAAATTAAACTCCTTTTGTTCTTTCTAACAATATTTGAAGATTGCGGAAACATTATTCTTTTAAATTGAGTTTAAAACGCACTTAATAAGTTGAACTAATGAAAAAAATCCTGCTCATTTCTGGCCTCTTGGTAGTTGTGTTGGCCGTTATCGCGGTGATCTATGGTTTCAATAAAACCAAATCTTACAGTCCTGAATCCAAAGTCGTTTTTGATGATGGCCCTCTGAAAATCAGGGTATTTTATAATCGTCCTTTCAAAAAAGGGAGAACCATTTTTGGTGGTTTGGTTCCTTATGGAAAAACATGGAGAACCGGTGCCAACGAAGCCACCACCTTTGAAACGAATCAGGACCTGATGATCGCAGGAAAAAAACTCGTTGCAGGAAAGTACTCTCTATGGACTGTACCAAATGAGCAAAACTGGTCTGTTGTTTTCAACTCAACAATTCCGAACTGGGGTATTGATGTTATGAAAGATGGTGAAGCAGCCCGTAATCCCGATACAGATGTTGTAATTCTTGATGTGCCCGTTGTTGCAACTCAAAAAGAGTTTGAACAGTTTACTATTTCATTGGAAAAGTCCGATGATATGGTGGAACTTGTAATGGCCTGGGACAAAACATTGATATCCGTGCCGCTCAGCACTAGGGAATAGAGACACTCACTTTTGTTTTTTTGTTTTCAATGATTGCTTCAGTATTGGCTTTCCCCGAATGACTGATCTTATTCGATGGAATCCCCTGAGAGACCAGGTAATCACCAATTGCTTTCGCCTGCTGTAATGTTCTGTCGTTATGATAGGTGACTTTAACAACCACTGAATCTCTTGTTGCAGTTGAAACGGAATCAACTTTATAGGTTACCGGAAATTTCAACGTATCAGTTTTGATTTCAGTAAGATCTGGACTCGAACGGACAGAATCTTTTTGAAATCCATTCAGGGTTACCATGATAGAAAAGAACTTGTCGGAATTGCCTTTGATCAATCGTGTCAGTCTTCTTAGTTCCTGAGTGGAAGACGATGTTAACTCTGCTGAAGCTTCTTTAAAAGTGATTCCGTCAAGAATTATTTCATCGCCAGCCGAGGCGGGTTTTAATGTCGCGTTTACCTTTTCGATCAAAGAAAATTTCTCCCCTGTAAGATCAAAAATCTTTGAAAAGAAAGTATAGTTATCTTTTTCCGGATCAATTGACAGATCATAGACGCCTCCTTCTTTAATGTAACTCACAAAACTTCCATCTTTTCCGGGCTTGGTGGAGTAAACCTGCTTCTGATCCTTCATATTAAAAACAGAAATATATGCAGAGCCTGAATTTTCAGGTATTGAAACAAGACCTTCAATTTTCATCGTACCCTTAGGCCTGATTTCTTGCGGGAATAGAAATTCGACGAGTTCATTCTGACGTTGGCCAGGAGTATCCCTGAGCAGGTATCGCCCAAGCGATGTAGCACTTACATATTGATCATCTCCAGTGGTATTGATAAAGTCTAAAGATTTCGGGTCACTCCACTGGCCATTCAGATACTTCGTATAATAAAGATCCATTCCGCCCTTATTAGGCTGAAGTTTATTGGAAGAGAAGATCAAAGTTTCTCCATCACCCATAATTCTTGGGGTTTGAGAATTACCATTGTTGATGTTAACCGGGAGTTCTGTAGGTGTGTCCCATTGACCATTTGATTTTTTAAGCATCATCATGATCTTACAATTGTCTGCTTTCGCGAAATCCATCTTGTCACAACGCATGTAAAACATCATGGTGCCATCAAGCGAAACCGATGGACATGCTTCATTGCTTTTTGAATTGGCAGGCAACAACATATTGACAGGTTCACTCCACGTGCTGCCGGTGAGTTGACTGGTGTAAAGATCAAACCCTCCCATTCCATTAGACTTCGTACTGGATATATAAAGAGTCTTACCATCCGTGCTGATAGAAAATCCACGTAAGAAATTAAGTCGATTGTTAACAGACTTGGGAAGTATGATAGGATCTTTCCAATTGACACCTTCTCTGACGGTATAATTTAAAGTGAGTGCATTGTCTTCTGCCACATCAGCAACGTACACCATTGTATTGCCATCCAGGCTGATATAGGGTGCATAGTTGTTGATGGAGGTGTGATTGATATTGGCTGGCATCTTGCGAAGTTTTGCCTGACCGCTAAGCGAGATTGATCCAACGCACGCAGAAATCAACAGGATAAGTTTTGGATTCATATTTAAAAATAAGGAAAACCTTGCAGGTACCTGCAAAACTTCGGCCAGTCGCCAAATCACTCCGTTAAAATTCTTCAGAAACTTTAATGACTTGGAAATTTGAGTTATTTTAGGACAATGATCCAAGTAATACCCTCAATCGCAATTCGGAAAGGCAAAGTAGTAAAGATGCGCAAAGGCGATCCTGCCAGTGAAAAGGCGTATGATGAAAATCCATTGGATCTGGCGAAAAGATTTGAAGACCACGGAATAGATGTTATTCACCTTGTAGACCTTGATGGAGCTGAGCGCGGCAGTCCAAAAAACTTCCATGTTCTGGAAGCCATCTCCAATCACACAGATCTCAAACTCGATTTCACTGGCGGCATCAGTAATGACGGCGATATCAGCAGTGCCTATGAATTTGGTGCAGATTACATTACTGCTTCAAGCATTGCAATTACCAATCCTGAGCTGTTTGCATCATGGGTAGTTTCTTTTGGAAGAGAAAAAATCACACTAAGCGCAGATGTAACAGATGTAAAATCCAAGCAAGTGGCTTTCCGTGGATGGTTAAAGAAATCTGATCTTACTTTGTTTGATCACCTGCGTTTCTTTTATGAGCGCGGATTGAAGTATGCAAAGTGCACAGACATTTCCCGCGATGGAGTTTTGGAAGGTCCTGACTTCTCTTTCTACCAGGAGATTATTGATACTTTTCCAGACCTGAAGGTTTTGGCCAGTGGAGGAGTTCGGGGTGTAGACGATATACAGCGCCTCAATGATATGGGAATTTTTGCCGTAATCTTTGGAAAGGCCTACTACGAAGGTGTCCTCAAACTAAAAGACCTGGAGCGCTTTTTAATCAAGGCATAATCTCTTCCCTCAGTCTTCTAAGTATATACATGCCTCCTTCAGAAAGAAGATTGGAAGAACTCTGTTTACATCCATTTTGTTAGAGTATTTTTGCGCGCCTTTTGCCGGCAATCACGGCCCTCATGACGAAAACAAACAGTATAGCAGAGAAATCAGAAGTTGGCGACCTAACTGGTCATGACGTCATCGAGGTCATCGGCGCACGAGAACATAATCTTAAAAACATTAGCGTCTCCTTTCCCCGGAATAAACTGGTAGTCATTACAGGCATTAGCGGAAGCGGAAAATCTTCTTTGGCTTTCGATACAATTTATGCCGAGGGCCAGCGCAGATATATGGAAAGCTTCTCAGCATACGCAAGGAGCTTTCTCGGTAATCTCGAACGTCCCGACGTTGATAAGATCAATGGACTAAGTCCTGTAATTTCCATCGAGCAAAAAACAACGTCAAGAAATCCACGCTCAACAGTAGGAACGGTAACGGAGATATATGATTTCATGCGCTTGTTGTTTGCCAGGGCAGGCGATGCATATTCGTATCTCACGGGTGAGAAGATGGTGCGCCAATCAGAAGAGCAGATTCTCAAAGGAATATTCCAGCACTTTAAAGGTAAAAAACTAACACTCCTTTCTCCGCTTGTGAGAGGTCGTAAAGGTCATTACCGCGAGTTGTTTGTTCAGATACGAAAGAGCGGCTTTACAAAAGTCAGAATTGATGGGGAAGTTTTAGAGATCACTTCTAAAATGCAGCTGGATCGCTACAAGATCCATGATATCGAAATTGTTATTGATCGGATTGTTGCCGATGAAAAGGATCGATATCGGATTGGTCAATCAGTTGCCCGTTCATTGAAAGAGGGTAAAGGAGTTATGATGCTCCTGGAAGAGAATGATAAGCTTCATCACTTTTCAAAATTTTTGATGGATCCGGTAACGGGTCTTTCATACGACGAACCCGCCCCCAATCTTTTTTCTTTCAACTCACCTTATGGGGCTTGTCCCGTCTGTAATGGACTGGGTGTCGTGGAGGAAATTACAGAAGACTCTGTCATTCCTGATAAAAAACTCAGCATCGCCCGTGGAGGCATTCTGCCATTGGGTGAGTATCGCGATATCTGGATATTCAAAAAAGTTGAAGCAATTCTGAAGCGTCATAAGCTTGGTTTGACAACACCCATTAAGGATATTCCAAAAGAAGTTATCAAAACACTTCTTTACGGTGATGATGTGCCAGTAGCAGTTGCTTCTGTCAAGTATCCGGGAACAGAATGGAATACAAGATTTGAAGGGATTGTTAATTTCTTGGAAAAACAACGTGATGACGGATCGGAAGCCCTGAAGAGATGGGTAGAGGATTTTATGATCACAAAAACCTGCCCCGAATGTAATGGAGCAAGGTTGAAGAAAGGATCTCTTCATTTTAAGATCGATAGTAAGAATATCTCAGAGTTGTCTCTCCTTGATATCAATGCATTGAAAAAATGGTTTGATAATCTTGAAGACAGGCTTTCAGAAAAACAGCGCATCATTGCCGTTGAAGTTTTAAAAGAAATCCGTAAGCGCATTGGTTTTTTGCTTGATGTAGGTCTTGAATACCTTAACCTTGACCGGCCTCTGAGATCTCTGAGCGGAGGTGAAGCTCAACGTATCCGATTGGCTACTCAGATTGGAACACAACTCGTGGGTGTTTTGTATATCCTTGATGAACCTAGCATCGGCCTTCATGCAAGAGATAATGAAAAACTGATCAAGGCTCTCCAGGATCTTCGTGACATTGGCAACTCCGTAGTTGTTGTCGAGCACGATAAAGACATGATGCTCGAATCAGACTACATTATTGATGTCGGTCCGGGAGCAGGAAGGCATGGCGGTCAGATTGTTGGTGAAGGAGTTCCTAAAGACTTTTTAAAACTTAAAAGCACCACGGCAGATTATTTGAACGGGAAGATTTCAATCCCTTATTCAAAACAAAAAAGAAAAGGCAGCGGAGAAAATATTTCCTTACTGGGGGCAACAGGCAATAATCTCAAAAATGTTGATCTCAATATTCAATTGGGAACGTTCACCTGTATCACCGGAGTTTCAGGTAGTGGAAAATCCACCCTGATCCACGACACGCTGTTCCCGATCCTTAACAAGCATTTCTTTAATTCACACGGAGAACCTTTACCCTATAAAAAGATTGAAGGACTTGATCTCATTGATAAAGTAATTGAAGTTGATCAATCACCAATTGGAAGAACTCCTAGATCCAATCCAGCAACGTATACTGGAGTGTTTTCAGAGATCCGCGATTTGTTTACGCAGTTGCCGGAAGCAAAGATTCGGGGTTACAAACCGGGTCGTTTTTCATTCAATGTCAAAGGAGGCCGCTGCGAAACCTGTGAAGGTGCTGGTCTTCGACTGATTGAGATGGAGTTTTTACCAGACGTTTATGTTATCTGCGAAACCTGCAAAGGCAAGCGGTACAATCGCGAAACTCTTGAAGTAAGGTTTAAAGGAAAATCAATTTCAGATGTTCTTGATATGACAGTCGAAGAGGCAGTCACCTTCTTTGAAAATCAACCTAAGATCCTAAGGAAAATTGAAACACTGAATGATGTTGGCCTTGGATACATTTCACTTGGTCAACACGCTACCACGCTCTCCGGTGGAGAAGCACAACGCGTCAAGCTTGCAACAGAACTTTCCAAACGTGATACAGGGAAGACATTATACATTCTTGATGAACCTACTACGGGTTTGCATTTTCAGGACATCTCTCACCTTCTTAATGTTCTTCAAAAACTAGTAGACAAGGGAAATACAGTGCTGGTCATTGAGCACAATATGGATATCATTAAATCTTCTGATCAGATTATCGACCTGGGACCTGAAGGAGGTGCAAAAGGAGGAAAGATCATTGCTCAGGGAACTCCAGAGCAAGTGGCTAAAAGCACGGTAGGTTATACAGGGAAGTTTTTGAAGATGGAATTGTGAGCTAAGACCGTCTGTAAAATAGTACACCATTCATTTTCTGAATCTCTACCTTTGCCACGCAAATGGTAAATAAGAACCGGCTATACTGGACACTGCAAATCGGAGGATGGATGCTTTATGCAATCATCCAGATAATTGTCAGCGTCTTTGCATCAGATGGGCAGGGTGTCAGTACTCAGCGGGTAATTTTCCTTACCTATGAAGCATTCTTCTGCTTGTTGCTTACACATGTGTTCAGAAATCTTATTAATTCATGGAAGTGGTTAGAGGCTGGAATGGCAATTTTAATTCCCCGCATTATCCTCAGTGTTTTCGTTTTGGGATTGATCATGTATGTATTAAGAATGCCGATATCAATTCCTTTGGGCTTGTTCAGCAGCAAGATTGCTTTTGATATCCGAAATGTTCTGGGACTTTCTTTTATCTATTCAGTGATATTCTTTCTATGGTGTGTACTTTATTTTATCTACAATTACTTTGAGAGACTGAACACCTCACTTAAACTGGAGGCTTCACTACGTGAGATAGAACTGAATAATTTAAAATCTCAGCTCAATCCTCATTTTATTTTCAATGCATTGAATAGCATTCGTGCATTGGTGGATGAAAATCCCGCCAAATCAAAACTTGCCATCAATCAGCTTTCTAATATTCTGAGAAATTCTCTTTCAACAGGGAAACGCGGACTTACGAAGTTTGAAGATGAACTTAAAATTGTGAAAGACTATTTGGGTCTTGAGCACATTCGTTTTGAAGAACGACTTCAGACAGAATTTGACATTGATCCTGAATCAAGAGACTTCCTTGTTCCCCCATTAATGATACAGACCCTCGTGGAAAATGGTATCAAGCATGGCATTGCCAAACTTACTGCTGGTGGAACTATTAAGATGAAAACAACTGTTGTTAACGACAGACTTAAAGTCCAGATTCGAAACAGCGGCCAGTACCTGAATGGCAGTCGGAGAGGCTCTGAAGGCTTGGGATTGGAAAACACCAGGCAAAGACTGAAACTTATTTACGGCGACAAGGCATCGTTTAGAATTTTGTCTGAAAACGATACTTTTGTTTTAACAGAAATTGAAATACCTCATTTAAGATAATGAAAGCACTGATTGTTGATGATGAACGCCTTGCACGCAAGGAATTGATGAAGCTTTTGGAAGAGCATCCTTCTATTGAAATAGTAGGAGAAGCACAGAACGCAGATGAGGCTGAACAGATGATCACGGAGTTAAATCCCGATCTTTTATTCCTCGACATTCAAATGCCAGGGCGCACAGGATTTCAATTGCTGGAATCTCTTGACACGGTGCCACTCGTGGTATTCACAACTGCTTATGATGAGTTTGCTATCAAGGCTTTTGAAGTAAGTGCTCTTGATTATTTGTTAAAGCCAATCACCGCAGAGCGTCTTGCAGAAGCAGTACATAAAATTCAGGAGAAAGAAAGAACCCGTTCAGGCCGTGCCCGCGATCAGAAGCTTGGTCTCGAAGATCAGGTCTTTGTAAAAGATGGGGAGCGTTGCTGGTTTGTTAGTCTTGCTAACATTCGTCTTTTCGAATCAGACGGAAATTATATTAAGGTTTACTTTGACGCGAATCGTCCTATGATCCATAAGTCATTGAATGCATTGGATGAAAAACTTGATGAGCGCGCATTCTTTCGCGCAAGCCGCAAGCACATTGTCAACCTTAGCTGGGTCGAAAGCATTGAGCCATGGTTCAACGGTGGACTGATGGTAAAACTAAGAGGAGGCGATAAAGTGGAAGTAAGCAGAAGGCAGGCGGCGAAGTTTAAGGATATGATGAGTCTGTAAGTTCAAAAAGCAGAGACTGATTTTTGTTATTTAAGAACTAATTCAATCAATTCCTTTTCCACCATCCAGTCGCGGGCAAGTTTCAGCATCGCCGTAGCTTCCATCTCTGTCACGTAGCCTTTGAGGTTATTTGATTCCCAAACCATATTGATAAGATTTACGCGCTTCTCTTTGGGATAATCACCGATCACATCATTCAGAAATGCCCGTGCACGTTCAAAAGAATTCATGTGATCCTTTTCGATAAAATCAAGAGCCCAACGAAGTTCTTCGGGTGCTTCAAGGCGTTTCGCAGCATTTTCAAGATCTACTTTCTCCTGTTGATCCAAACCGTGATAGTAAAAAATTACGGCCTTGAGGAGCAGATAAACCCTTTTTTCGTCTGAAGTCATAGTTAATTGGATTTGAAATTTAGCAACCTCCGGCACAACTCCCAAAGATTCAGACTGACATCATCAGATCCTCGGCAATCTTATCAGCCACCAACTTTCCTTTTCGTGTTAAACGAACCACGTTTTCTTCAATTGAGACAAGGCCTTGCCTCTCCAGAAGAGTTAGGTAATCCCCTTTTCTCGACATTATATCATCCTGAAGATGATCTTTTAAGAAACTCATATCACAACCCCACTGAGTACGAAGGGTGGTAAGTATGTACTCATTGATTTTATTCTCCTCTGACAGCACCTCAGTTTCAGAAGGTATCTTTCCCGATTGAATAGCACGCAGGTAAGCCGAATTGTTTCGGATATTAAATTGTCGTGTGCTTCCATTGTATGAATGAGCGCTGGGTCCTATTCCTAAATAATGAGCACCCTTCCAATAACTGCTGTTATGACGTGAGTAATAGCCAGGCTTACAGAAATTTGAGATCTCGTAATGCTCATAGGAAGCACCACCTAACGTCTCCATTAACATTTCGAACTGTCTCGCTGCTGATTCTTCTTCCATGGGATGCAGCTTTCCCTTTTTGCTCCAGTTGCCAAAGACAGTTCTCTCTTCAATGGTCAATGCATACGAAGAGATGTGTTCGGGTGAAAATGAAAGAGCTTTGAGAAGAGTTTCCTGCCAGATATTTTCTGAAAGGCCAGGGATGGCATAAATAAGATCGATGCTGATATTATCGAAACCAGCTTCACGTACATCTTCAAGACATTGCATAGCAGCAGATGAATCGTGTACTCTGTTTAAGAATTTCAATAAATCATTATTAAATGATTGAATGCCAATGCTAAGTCTGTTGATGCCGGAATGCCGGAGAGCTTTTAGTTTTTCTTTCGAGAGATCATCGGGATTCGCTTCAAGCGTAATCTCTGTATCAGGTGCAATCTTAAATAGACACTGAATCTTTTCAATCAAATGACCTATCTCGCTCGAGGTTAACAATGAAGGAGTTCCTCCCCCGAAGTAGATCGTACTGACTGGCTCTGTGAGATATTCTTTTTGAAGAACGAGTTCCGCAGACATTGATTTACAAACATCTGTCAGCAGGCTTGTGTCAGTTGAAAAGTGAAAGTCGCAATAGTGGCAGGCCTGCTTACAGAAGGGAACATGAAGATATACACCAGCCATAGCGCGAAATTGCAATAGTTTTTTCGGGAATGGTTGAGGTTTAGAATATTTTTGCCCGATGGCAATGCGATTACTCCTTTTATTACTTACGGTCAGTCAGATTGTTTTTGCCACGCCCATCGTAGTTAAAGACCTGCGTCAAAACTGGTTGCAGTATCAGGAAAATACCTATCAGGCAGTTGACCCTTCAAACTTGCCCCACTTAAAGACAGTGTACTTTTATGTAAAGGCAACCTCATTCAAGGGTCAGCACTTAATGGTAACGGGTACGGAAAACTGGGATCTTTTCATAAATGGCAAACTGGTTTCTGCTGGTATTAAGAAATCTTTAAATCTTGATAGTCTTTCCGCATTATATTCAGCTGAATTATTCTTCGGTATTTATGCTGAGAATGGAGTTCGTCATTTGACTACCCAGATTGTCTCCCCGAATACTTCACTTGCGTTAACTTCATTGGAAATCAGCCAACGACCGCCGACTTTTTTCAGGGACTATGCCATTATTGCTTCTGCCATTCTCTTGATCTTCCTCCTGATCTTATTCCGGACCAATCCTCAGCTTACGCTGGATTACTTTTCTTTTGCCAAGATCTTCTCTGTTCAGGAGCGCAACGAGAACCTGCTTGCGTCCCGGATCACCTCCAGCGTCAACTTGTTATTTTATTTGTTTTGTGCCCTGCTGACAGGCTTCTTACTGTCGACAGTCTTTTATTTCGCGGGCTCTTACTTTCTGGTGGCAAAGTTTATTGAAATCCAGTCATTCGGAGGGAGTTTTTTGATCTGGATCAAGCTCTCATTATTTATTCTTGCCTTGCTCGCCTCGAAGCTTATAATCGTTTTGTTCTTTTCATCCGTTTTCGATTTCAGGGAGACCGTCAGTTTTCAGTTTTTCAATTTTTTGAGATTCGTTCTCTTCACTGCTGTGATGATGGCAATGTTAAGCCTGACCTATTTCGTTTTCAAGGGAGAGCAGGCGATCTTCTATGAGCGACTCATTATACTGGCGTTGCTATTGCTGAGTGCCGGATCTATTATGGTGCTGATAAAATTATTGGCCAGGGCGCCCTTCTCCTTTTTTCATTTATTTTCCTACCTTTGTGCTTCGGAAATTATTCCGCTTGTGATCATAATCAAGATATTCTTTTGACTCCCGAACCCGACGTGTGCAGATATGACAGAAACGGTTGTTATTGACAGGATGCGGAAAGTAAAAAGCATACTCGTCACTCAGGAAGCGCCTACAGATCCGACTTCTCCCTATTTCAAGATCGCTGAAAAGTATTCTCTTAAGATAGACTTCCGACCTTTTATCCAAGTGGAAGCAGTTCCCGTCAAGGAATTCCGCAAACAGAAAATTGAGATCCTTCATTACACAGCCATCATCTTTACAAGTCGCAATGCAGTAGACCATTTCTTCAGTCTGTGTCGTGAACTTAAAATTGAGATGCCTGCAGATATGAAGTACTTCTGTATTTCAGAACAAACTTCAAATTATCTTCAGAAGTATATAGTTATTCGCAAGCGTAAAATCTTTACTGGCTTAAAAGATACCCGTGACTTGCTGGAGATTATAAAGAAACATAAAACAGAAAAATTCCTGTTCCCTTGTTCGGACATCCGCAAAAATGATATCCCGGATTTTCTAAGAGAGAACAACTACCAATTCAGTGAGGCGATCACTCACCATACCGTAGCGGCCGACCTTTCAGACTTGAAGGAAGTTTTCTACGACATCCTGGCATTCTTCAGTCCTTCAGGGATTCATTCACTTTTTACAAATTTTCCCGATTTCAAGCAGAACAATACCAGAATCGCTGCTTTTGGCCCAGCTACCGCAAAAGCAGTAAAAGAAGCGGGTTTAATTCTTGATATCGAAGCTCCCCTGCCAAATGCCCCCTCAATGACGGGAGCCCTTGAGCTATATATTAAAAAGGCTAACGTTTCTAAATAAAACAACGGGATTCTTTCGTTACTTCGTTGGCCACGCGTTTTTTATAGGCGTACAGGTTATTGAATATATTTGGGAATTGTTGCGAACCGAGCGTTGAAAAAGATAGTATTAATTTTTGCGGTGTTTTTTACAGTGGATTGCTGGGCTCAGCAAGATCCTCAGTTTTCGCAATACATGTTCAATACGTTTTATTATAATCCTGCTGCTGCGGGAACAGACGGCGTCACCAAAATCACAGGTCTTTACAGAAGTCAATGGTTGGGATATACTCCCAGTTATGGAGATGGTGGTCCTCCAGTTACTCAGATATTAAGTGTTCACACCCCTGTTCCCAAATTAAAAGGTGGAGTAGGAGGTTATTTTGTGAACGATAAACTTGGACCGCTTTCCAGCATGGAACTCCAGGCATCGTACTCCTATCTTATTAAGATCAAGGATGCAAAACTGAACCTTGGCGTACGCGCCGGATTATTTTCACAGCAGATTGACTTTAATCTCTTACGTGCGACGGATCAAAATGATCCTTTGCTCGCGAGTAAGTCCGGAAAGGAATCACAGATTCGCCCTGACCTTGCCTTTGGTGCGCTTTATCAAAAAGAGAAGTACTATGTAGGTGTTAGTCTTAATCACCTGAATCAACCGAGCTATGATTTCGGACTGACACAGAGCAATCAGCTTCAGCAACACCTCTATGTGACGGGTGGATATTTCTATGAACTAAATTTTGACATTCGCCTACAGTTTGTAACGCTCATTAAAAGTGACTTCACCAAGACCCAGTTTGACGTGGGTGGTCTGGCTTATTTTAAGGACGTGATGTGGGGGGGACTTTCCTTCCGACAGTCAGAAGCGGCGGTTTTAATCCTCGGATACAGCCTCCTAAAAGATAAATCGCTTAAAGTTGGCTATTCATTGGATTACATTGTAAAAGACCAGCAGGCAAAACAGCCTACATCGCATGAATTGATGGTTTCTTACAGCCTTCCGGTAAATCTGAGTGGTAAAAAAATCGTTCGGACGCCCCGTTTTCGCTTCTGATCCAAAACATTTTTGGCTTTTTTGTAGATTTTGCTGAATTTGGGAACTCTATTTTTGGCAAGACAGAGTAATAAAATAATTTTATGGTCCGTTCGTTGGACACAAACCGACTGGGAAACAGACTTTAACAACAATGATTATGAAGGATAAGGTGACATCGAGAAGTCTTGGTTATTTGGCTTTAGCAACTATCTGTTTGTCGATAGGTGGTTGCGGCTTGCTTGGAATTGGTGGTAAGAAAGGTGGCGACCAAGGAGAGCTTGTTGGAGTCGGTAATCGCGAAGGTTGGGTAATGACCATTCCTTATGGTATGGTTCCTATTCCGGCGGGTACATTCCACATGGGCCAGGCAGATGAAGATCCTGCTTCAACACAGATCAACTTCAACAAGCAGATCACAATCGGGCCATTCTTCATGGATGATACCGAGATCACGAATAATGAGTATCGTCAGTTCACGAACTTTTTCCTTGTAGACAATTCAACAATTGAAGGCTTCCCGGCAGTAAGTGCTGAAGACTTCAGACAGAAATACTATCCTGACACTACTTCATGGGTTCGTGACTTTGCTCACCACATGGGAGATCCAATTCAGGATTATTATTACTGGCACCCAGGTTATGATGACTATCCGGTTGTTGGAATCAATTGGGATGCTGCTGTATTCTTTGGAAAATGGAGAACCGCTTACCTGAATGATTTCAGAAAGACAGTGGGTGAGTTTCCAATGCCTGAGTTCCGTTTGCCATCTGAGGCAGAGTGGGAATATTCTGCACGTGGTGGAAGAGACATGGCGAAGTACCCTTGGGGAAATCCTTATATCCGTAACTCAAAAGGTTGTATGCTGGCGAACTTCAAACCGGGAAGAGGTAACTTCTACGATGATGGTTTTGCATATACTTCACCAGTTCAATCTTACTTCCCTAATGATTACGGTTTGTTCGATACTTCTGGCAACGTGTCAGAGTGGTGCTTGGATGATTTCAATCCTGCTTCTGTTCCAACAGTTTGGGATTTGAATCCTCAATACATTGATCCTCGCACTGATCCGGAAAATAAAAAGTTTAATGCTAAAATCCCGCCGAAGAAGGTTGTTCGAGGTGGTTCATGGAAAGATGTAGCCTACTACCTTGAAACTGGTACGAGAACCTACGAATTTAAAGACTCTTCCCGTGCATACATTGGATTCCGTTGCGCAATGACTCACTTGGGTCGTTCATCAGGAAGTGAATTTTAATAATTAAAAACTCGTGGTATATTTAACTCGTGCTATCTAACTTAAAAAAACCTTAAACCTTAAACTCTAACTAACCATGGCAAAGAAAAAAGGCGGATTCATGCAATTGCTCTATGAAACCATCATGCCCAAAATATATGGAATTGGGGCCGCTGTCGTAATCATTGGTGCTCTCTTTAAAATTCTTCACTTACCTGGAGCGAATCTCATGTTGATGATTGGTCTTTCTGTGGAAGCCGGTATCTTCTTCCTGAGTGCATTCGAACCTAAGCACGAGGATCCAGACTGGTCAAAAGTATATCCTGAACTTTCAGAAGAATTTGAAGGACCTACTAACACAACCGCTACTCGCATCAGCAATCGTCCTACCGGTGGAGATTCTCCATTGTTGAAGATTGATGAAATGCTGAAGACAGCAAAAGTTGATCAAAACCTCCTTGATAATCTTGGTAAAGGCTTGACCAATCTTGCTACATCAACTTCACAAATGAGCAGCCTTTCAAATGCTGCCGTAGCAACTAACGACTACGCTAAAAATGTACAAGCAGCTTCTGCTTCACTTTCGGAAATGAATAAGTCTTATGGCTCTGCTATGAAGGCTGTTTCTGCAATGGCGGATGCATCTAAGGATACAGGTGAATACCATGCTCAAGTACAAAAAGTAACTAAGAATCTTTCTGCCCTTAACACCATTTATGAAATGGAATTAAAGGATGCTGATTCTCATGTGAAGAACATGAACAAGTTCTATGAAAGCCTTGGTGGTGCTATGCAGGGACTTACTTCTGTTGGTGCTAACACAGCAAAATTCACAACAGAACTTGGTAAGCTAACTGACAACCTCACTTCATTGAACACAGTGTACGGAAGTATGCTGACTGCGATGAAAGGTTCTTCAGTAAAGTAACTGATGACGGTTTAAGGTTGAATTGATTTAAAATCTAAAAAATATAAACTATGTCAGGCGGTAAGGAAACCCCAAGGCAAAAAATGATCGGTATGATGTACCTGGTGTTAACAGCCCTCTTGGCTCTTAACGTTAGTAGCGCCGTACTCGAGAAATTTGCCATCTTAAATACTACGCTTGTCGATCTTATTGGTGAGAATACTATTACCAATGAAAGAAAGGCAAACGCGATCGCTGGATCTACCAGTCAGGACGCAAAAGTTGTAAAGGCTGTAGCTGCAGCTAAGGAAATCAGAGCACTTTCTAGAAAGACCATTGCAACACTTGACTCTATTAAGGATATTCTTGGCAGAGAGCATGATGGTAAGCCAATGGTTGGGGATGAACTTGTAGGAAACACAAACATCTCTGAAGAGAAGATGTTGAATGAAGAATCAAAGCTTGCTCCTAACTATGAAAGAACATTAGTGGATTTTCACGATAAGCTTGAAGGACTTTCAGGAATGAAATTTCCAAAGCTTAACAAGAGAGCTGTTGATTTTGCCGAGTTGAAAAACGAGAAAGGTGAAGTTGAACACGGTGAAAAATCATTCATTGAATTCTCATTCGAAGGAACACCTACGATGGCAGCGATTGCCGGTGTTACTCAGATGGAAACGGAAGTTTTGGAATTCGAAACACTTGCACTTGATTCATTGGCTATTATAGCGGATGCGGTAAATATCAAATTCGATAAAGTTGTTCCAATGGTAATCGGGCCCTCTGTTGTTGCAGCGGGTGCGAAGTACACTGGACGATTGTTCATGGCAGGTGCTGCATCAGGTGTTACACCTGAAATGTTCAGAAATGGTGTTGCCTTGACGGTAACTCAGGATCCTGAAACCAGCATCAAAATGGCAAACATTGAGTTTTCTGCTTCAGGTGACGGTAAACAATCTTACACAACTGAAATTCGTCCTGGCCCAGGTAAACCTCCATTGATCAGAAAGATCGAGTATGAGGTAATTAAGCCTACCATTCGTATTACAAATGGTAACGCACCAAGCTTGTACATGAACTGCGGTAACTTTGTAAATATTGAAGTTCCAGCCCTTGGAGCAAGCTACAATCCTAGCTTCAGCGCGAAAGGTGCTTCAATCGACAAAGGTGACAAGCCAGGTAAAGTGACTATCATTCCAAAGGAAAGAAAAGTGGCTGTTACCGTTTCTAACGGCGGTGCGGTAATTGGTACTGAAAACTTTGATGTTAAACCAATTCCAAAGCCACGTTATGTTCCAAGAGACAATCAGTCAAAGGAAATTGATTTGAAAAATGGTGTAAAGGGCTCTGCTTTAACAGGATTGAGAATCAATGCTGATGCAGATGAAAACTTTAAAGCAGAAGTACCGAAGGATGCAACATACCGTATCCGCAGCATGGAAATTATCCTTGCCCGTGGTACCTCACGTGTTGCTGTCATCAACGCTACGTCTGAAATTGTTGACATGAACGCATGGAGAGCTCAATTCCGTCCTGGTGATAGAATTGTAGTTGATATCAAGTCTGTTACACGCAGAACATTTACAGGTGAAGATGAGAAAGTTGATGTTGTTGGAGGGACGATTAACATCCCGGTTCAATAAATAAAAAGAATATGATAACAAAGAGAATCTTAGTCGGTCTGGCTTTAGTGGCGGTTGGGAACTTTGCATTTGCTCAGCAGGAAGAAGGACAAATAAATCCTAATTCTCTTCTGAACATTCCAAAGTATGAGCAGTTGTATAAAGTGAGAGTCTGGAGAAACATTGACCTTAAGGAAAAACAAAACAAAGGTTTTTTCGCAAGTGGCAATGAGATCACCAAGCTCATCCTAAACGCTGTCAAGTCAGGTGAACTGGCTGATATCTACAAGGAAGATTCTCTTAACAATAAAAAATCAAAAGAGGATTTTTATAAGGATATGGTCTCCCAAGCTGGTGCTACACTCGATGTGTGGACTCCTACTACTGATTATTATCAGGGAGATCAGAAGACTTATAATGGCAAGAATTATGAAGCCATTGTTGATAATAAAGGAAAGAATCCTGCAACTTCTACAAATGAGTGGCAGGAAACTTCTGCTGGAAAAGCAACTTACTACCTGGCAAGTGAAATTTACAAGATCACGCTTCAGGAAGATGTAATCTTTGACAAAAGAAGATCACGCCTTTACTATGACATGCTTGCCATGGAATTCTCTGCGTTCGATCAAAACACAGGTACTTTCAAGTCTTTGGGATGGTTCAAGTACAAAGACCTGGAAAAGATTTTCAGAAACCATGTAAAGGATGCAATTTGGTTTAATCGCTATAATTCTGCTGAAAACAAGAATTATGCAGATGCATTCTTGCTAAGATTGTTCCACGGAACGATTGATAAGGTTGAAAATCCTGATAATGAAAGAATCTTCGACACTTACAGTGCAAACGGCCGTCCTTATAAAGAAGCGGTTTGGGCAACTGAATGGGAAGAAATGAAGATGATGGAAAAAGAACACAATCTCTGGGAATATTAATCCCTCGATTCAATACTCAAAAAAGGAGAGCCACTTAGCTCTCCTTTTTTTGTTGCCATGCTTTTACAATAGCTGCTTTTGATTTGCCAACAACCTTAACGAGATCCTCTTCAGAAGCTTCTTTGATTTTTTTAAATGACTTGAAATTGGAAAGAAGAAGATCAGTTGTCTTTTTGCCAATTCCCTGAATTCCCTCCAGCTCGGTAAAGATCGTATTGTTGCTTCGCTTCTGACGGTGAAAATTAATGGCGAATCTATGCGCCTCGTCGCGGATGTATTGAATTAAAAACAGACTTTGTGATTTCTTGCTTATGTGCAGAGGAAGGGGATCTTCAGGATAATAGATTTCTTCTAGTCTCTTGGCAATTCCAATGATTGGAATTTCGCCATAGAGATCCAGCTCTTTCAACGCCTCCACAGCGCTGCTCAATTGTCCTTTCCCGCCATCAACAATGATCAGATTTGGTAGTTCGCTGTTCTCTTCCTTGAGACGATGATAGCGCCTTCCAACAATTTCTTTCATTGAAGCGAAGTCATCAGGACCCTCTACCGTTTTAATATTGAAATGTCGGTAACCAGCTTTATCAGGCTTGCCATCCACAAATCTCACCATGGAAGCAACCGGATTGGTTCCTCCAAGGTTAGAGTTATCAAAACACTCAATGATGCGCGGCAATTTTTTTAATTGAAGATCTTTTTCAAGACCTTTTAATACTTCGATGTTCTTGATTTTTGTTTCTTCCTTTGATATTTCCTTCTTAGCCTTTAAGTAAAGAACATTTTTCAATGAAAGATCAATTAGCTTTTTCTTATCGCCAATTTGGGGAATGACATTCTCAATAGACTCATCTGTTACCTGAAGAGGAAGATTGCTGAATATGATAGAGTTTTCACTATTCGTTTCGATGCGCATCTGCTGCGCAACAATCGTTAGAATTTCTTCATCCGATTCTTCCATCTTCTTTTTTACTTCTACGTTTTTTGAAAAGATGATAGCTCCTTCTTTGATTTGCAGATAATTAACGAAAGCTTCAGTTGGAGAACTTGTGATGGTCACCACATCAATGTCAGTCAATTTTCGATTGACAACCAAAGATTTGCTTTGAAATTTTTCGAGATAATCAATCTTATGCTTAAACGATTCTGCTCTTTCAAACTCCATAGCTTGAGAGGCCTTTTCCATGTTGTCATAGAAATAATTCTCAACAACACTCATGTTTCCCTTAAGAATGTTTCTTGCCAAAGATATCTCATGTAAATAATTGACTTCATCCTGAAGTCCTTCGCATGGACCTTTGCAATTACCTAAGTGGTATTCTAGACAAACCTTGAATTTTTTATTTGCAACGTTCTCTTCGGATAGCAAAAGATTGCAGGTACGTATTGAATAAAGTTTCCGAACAAGCTCCAGCACGTTCTTCATGGAAACAACGCTTGAGTAGGGACCAAAATACTCACCGTTTTTCGGAATGTATTTTCTGGTGTAGATAATTCGGGGAAATCTCTCTTTTAAAATGCAGAGATAAGGAAAGGTCTTATCATCTTTTAGAAGAATGTTGTATTTGGGTTGATTCTGCTTAATAAAATTATTTTCAAGAAGCAGTGCATCAAATTCAGAATTTGCAAGAGTGAATTCAATTTTGCGTATTTCGGAAACCAGCTTTTCAGTCTTACGATTGTATTGAGATTGTTTTAGAAAATAGCTGGTAACTCTTTTTTTAAGACTTTTTGCCTTTCCCACATAAATGAGAGTTTCGTCTCTGTCGTAGAAACGATAGATGCCCGGAGAGTCGGGCAACGATGCTACCCTTTCCTTAAGCGCATCGGTCATGAAAGATTATTTAATGTCCCAGGGACGTTGATCAATATTAACTGAATCGGCATCAACTCTTGAGCAGTCTAATGATAAATCCAGACCAGTAGAGGGAAGCTTGAATTTTCCTTTCGCAATACCTGAAAGGGGATCTTCGTAAACCTTAACCATATATTTATCCCAGATGGGACGGGCAGACTTGCTTCCTTGTCCAAAGGGCCAGGATGGAAAGTGAATACTGCGTTCATCACCACCAACCCAAACACCCGTTACCAGGTTGTGCGTAACCCCAACATACCATCCATCGGATGCATTGTTTGTGGTTCCGGTCTTTCCTCCAACTTCATTGTCCTTTTTGATAACAGCACTCAGACCTCCGGAAGTTCCCTTGGATTCTTCTACACCACCCATGAGCATGTAAATCATTTTATACGCCGTCTTATCGTCAATGGATTGCTTTGTCTTCGGAACAAAATTCTCAATCACATTCCCGTTTTTATCTTCGATTCGTGTGATGTAAAAAGGTTCGGTGTGAATGCCGCTGTTAACATACGTACTGTAAGCTCCCACCATTTCGTAAAGAGAAACATCACTAACTCCAAGGCAAAGGGCAGGCACTGCGTCCAGCTCACTTTGAATTCCCATTGTGTGAGCAAACTCTACCACATTTTTTGGACTTAACTCTTTCATCATCTGAGCAGTAATAGAATTTACTGATCTCGCCATTGCCTGCCGGAGCGTCATTCTTTCTCCTGTACCTTTATTCCCTTCAGCATTGGGTGGATACCATACGCCTCCCGGTATTTCAAAACTTGGCGATATGTCTTGTCGAACTTCACAAGGTGAATAACCAGATTCCATGGCAAGTCCGTAGACAAAAGGTTTAAAAGTTGATCCAGGCTGTCTTTTGCCCTGTTGTACGTGATCATACTTAAAGTACTTATAATTAAATCCTCCTACCCATGCCTTGATGTGTCCGGTGTTTGGATCCATGGACATCATTCCGGATTGTAAAAACCTCATGTAGTAAGCAAGGGAATCCATTGAACTAAAAAGTGTATCTCTTTCTCCATTCCAGCTGAAGATAGACATCGGCCTTTTTAGATTCAGCATTATCTGAACGGAGTCATTCTTCTCTCCGTATTTCGCAACAAGATTTTTGTAAGCATCTGATCTTTTTATCCGTGATTTTAAAAATCCAGGAATCTCTTTCCGTTCATCATCAACCCATGGATTCTTACCGGCCCACTGTTTGATAAATTCTGCCTGAAGATTTTTCATATGTTCGGCCATAGCCTGCTCAGCATATTTCTGAAGTTTGCTATCAATCGTTGTATAAATCCGAAGTCCGGAATTCCATAAATCGATTCCCTTATCTTCACAGATCTTCATCAGTTTTGTAGTGATCACAGTTCTGAAATAAGTTGCAAGACCTTCGTTCTGATTTTGAATTTTGAATTTCAAACCAAGGTCCAACGAAGTAACCGAATCGTATTGCTCACGGGTTGCAATCTTAAACTTGCTGCGATAGACTTTGCTCAAAACCTCATTCCGTTTTTTAATCGCATTTTCAGGCTGTCGAATTGGATTATAGAAAGTTGGATTCTGAAGCATTCCAACAAGCAAAGCAGATTCTCTTACATCAAGGCTATCAGGTTGTTTACCAAAATAGGTCTCACTTGCTACTTTGATTCCATAGGTGTTGCTGCTGAATTCTGCCGTATTCAGATACATGGCAATAATTTCCTTCTTTGTAAAATTGCTTTCGAGATTAATAGAGATGATCCACTCTTTGGTTTTTTGAACGAGGCGACGAGGATATTTCCCCAGCTTGGCAACAGATCCGTCAAGGGATTTATCGGGATTTCTGGTATATAGATTCTTCGCTAATTGCTGAGTGATAGTACTTCCACCTCCTTGCGGGTTCAAAGTCAAAAGCCCCCACACCACTCTCAAGTAGGCAGGAAAGTCCAGACCGGAATGCTGATAGAAACGATGATCTTCAGAAATGACCAGTGTATTGACCAAATCCTCTGAAAGCTCATCAAAATTGACCTGGCTTCTGTTGAAACGAAAATATCGACCTAGTGAAACTCCATCAGCAGAAATCAGTTCAGAAGAAAGGTCATTCTCTGGATTTTCAACATCCACAAGACTTGGCATTTCGCCAAAAAGGCCGAAAAGATTGATTCCTACTGAGAAAACATACAAGGGAAGGCCTAGAATGAAGCAAAGGCATAAGATCCAGCAATACTTAATGACGGTTTGAAACCAGGTACGCTGAATGCTCAGAAAATCATTGATTTTCTTTTTGATATTGTCGATCGAAGAAGTCGAATTACTCATCGAGTGTGCTTTGTCTCATTAGAAAGAATCGTACCAACAAAGTTATGGAATTTAGCATGGAAAAGTTTCGAACTGTCGATACAGGGTTTTTAAAGCCGTCCGAACCCATCGCCTAAAACCACTTAACCAGGAGTGAAATTCGCTAATTAATATTGAAGGGATCGACACCCACAGAGTCGATTTTGGTTTTGGAACAATCCAGAGAGAGATCCAGCCCTGATGAAGGCAGTTTAAATTTTCCTTTCTTAATACCGGATGATGGATCGCTGTAAATTTTCACCATGAATTTATCCCAGATTGGGCGTGCGGTTTTTGTTCCTGCTCCAAACTGCCATGAAGGAAAATGAATACTTCGTTCATCACCGCCAACCCAGACTCCTGTTACAAGATTATTTGTCACACCAATATACCAGCCATCAGATGCATTATCAGTAGTACCTGTCTTTCCCCCGATTTCATTATTCTCCTTAACGATATCACTTAAGCCTTCTGAGGTGCCTCCTGTTTCTTCCACACCACCCATCAGCATATAGATCATTTTATAAGCAGTCTTCTCACTGATAGATTGTTTTGTTTTAGGAACATAGTTTTCAATAACGTTTCCGTTTTTGTCTTCAATACGTGTAATGAAAAACGGTTCAGTATAAATCCCGTTATTCACGTAGGTACCGTAGGCGCCAACCATTTCGTAAAGAGAGACATCGCTTACACCAAGACAAAGAGCGGGCACTGTGTCAAGATTGCTTTTAATTCCCATCCCATGTGCAAAATCAACGACGTTTCCCGGTCCTAGTTCTTTCATCAACTGTGCGGTAACGGAATTCAATGATCTTGCCATTGCCTGGCGAAGAGTCACTTTTTCACCTTTCCCGTAACCTCCGCCTGAATTTTCTGGAGTCCACGTCTTTCCTCCGGAGAGTTTAAAGGTGGGAGAAATGTTCTGTCGGATCTCACAGGGTGAATAACCTAAGTCCATGGCAAGTCCATAGACAAAGGGTTTAAAGGTTGAGCCAGGTTGGCGTTTTGACTGTTGTACATGATCGAATTTGAAATATTTATAATTCAATCCACCCACCCATGCTTTAACATGCCCCGTTTCTGGATCCATCGACATCATTCCGGTTTGCAGAAAGCGCTTGTAGTATGCCAATGAATCCAGCGAACTAAAAAGAGTATCACGCTCTCCGTTCCAGGTAAAAATGGTCATCGACTTTTTCAGATTGAGCATTATATCAATGGAGTCTGAGTTTGCTCCATATTTAGCGGTTAGACTTTTATATGTATCCGACTGACGAATTCTCGATCTTAAAAATCCTGAAATTTCTTTTCCGTGATCTTCAATCCATGGATTCTTTCCTTTCCATTCTTTTATAAAATCTTTTTGAAGTTTTCTCATATGATCAGCCACAGCTTCTTCAGCATATCTTTGTAATCTGCTATCGATGGTAGTATAAATTTTAAGTCCCGAACTTAGAAGATCAATGCCTTTCGCTTCACAGATCTTCTTGAGTTTGTTGGTAATGACAGTTCTGAAATGCGTTGCAATTCCTTCATTCTGATTCAGAATTCTGTAATGCACTCCAAGATCCAAAGCGGAGATAGAATCAAATTGTTTTCGCGTTTTGATTTTATACTTACTCCGGAAAACTTTTGCGAGAACTTCATTACGTTTTTTAATAGTGATTTCTGGTCGCCGGAGAGGGTTGAAGAAGTTGGGATTCTGAAGCATTCCTACCAGTAATGCAGATTCCCGAAGATCAAGATTGGCAGGAGACTTACTGAAGTATGTTTCACTGGCGACCCTGATTCCAAATGCATTATTATTGAATGCAACGGTATTAAGATACATCGCAAGGATTTCCTTTTTTGTAAAATTTCTTTCCAGATCAATAGAGATGATCCATTCCTTCGTCTTCTGAACAATCCGCCTGGGAAGACTTCCCAACGAGGCAATTGATCCATCAAGTGAATGATCAGGATTGAGTGTAAAAAGATTTTTAGCTAGCTGCTGTGTGATTGTGCTTCCCCCACCAGCAGGACTGAGTGTGATAATACCACGGAATACCCTAAGAAAGGCCTTAAAATCAAGCCCTGAATGTGAATAGAACCGGTGGTCTTCCGAGATTACCAGTATGTGAGTGAGGTCTTGTGACAGATCCTCAAATTTTACCTGACTTCGATTATAGCGGTAATATCTACCCAGCGATACTCCATCAGCAGATATCAATTCAGAAGAAAGATCATTTTCGGGGTTCTCAATCTCAGCGATACTTGGCATCTCACCAAAAAGGCCAAAGAGATTAATCCCAACGGAGGCTACATATAAAGGCAGTCCAAGAATAAAACAAATGAATAGTATCCAGCAGTACTTAATGGCTTTTGGAAACCATGAACGTTGAATATTTACCAGATCACTGATTTTCTTTCTGATAGTGCCTATCAAAGAAACTGAGGTATTCATCCAGGGCTTTGTTTCGGTAGAAGATATTAAAATTATCCTTAGTTATCACAAAGCTGTGAAAGTTTAACGTGGAGAATGGTTTTGCGGTAGATAGAATACTCTTAAACCGGTTGAAATATTCGAGGGCATCTGCCTGATTGGTAATCGTGCTTACAAATGTCAGAGCGTATTGATCATTCAAAAGCAGATTGCTTGTCTCAAGTTTTTTGCTTTTAAAATATTCGGCATTGAATTTCTCCAATGACGCTGACACGATATTACTGACGTTATCAGGAAAGCGATGAACGATTACAAAATAATGAGGCTCATCGAAGGACGCCATGAATCTTATGCCTTTTGATCTCTCTGTTTTTTCAAGGAAAGTCCTTGAGCTTTCCAGTAATGTTTGTGCGTACAGATGAATGGGTTGATCTTCATATTTTTTGATGAATTCTCCGAGTTCATACTGATATCGTGTGACGTCTTCGGTTTTACCAGTAATGAGAATCTGCAAAAGATCCAACTGAGGTGTAAAAGTTGTTTCACCAACGGCGCGGGCCGTTTTTATTTTATCCTGTGCTCCCCTGAGATTATTTTTTTCAAACTCAGCATAAGCTTCTTTGTAAATGATCTTTTGCTTTTCCTGTGCGACACTTGTTTCTTTTAGATAATTTGGATTCAGCAATATCTTTGTATAAGTAGAATTTGGAAACTCATCTTTCAGATTCTGAGCAAGCACGTCTGCCTTATTGTCTCCACGCTCTTTATGAATGAGGTATAACTTATAGAGGACTTCAGGTTTAAAGGAAGACTTTGGGAATCGATCTAAAAGTTTTTCGTAGGAATCTTCGGCGTTATCTTTTTCACTTAACTGGAAATAATAAAGATCTCCAAGTTTGAAGTAGGCTTCTTCAATCATGCCATAGGAAATCTTCTTTTGATCATCTGTAACAGGTAACTCGCTGAGGATTTTTGTAAAGGCCTGTTTTGCAGGGGATATCCCTGCTACAACCGGCGCAATAACCTTGGGATCATTACTGACATTAGTACTGGTAACATCATTTGGATTGGTAACGACCGATGAAATGGTAGCGGTTCGCGAGGACCTCCTCCAGTTATCCTCAAGAGGTATTGTGCCCCAAATCCTCTGGAATTCACCCTGCCCGGATGAAACGGCTGATGCATTGCCAAAATACCAATCGGTAGTGCTTGTGGATTCCGTGAGAAAGAAGCTGCTGCTTTGATTGTTGCCGCCGCTATTATCAGATCTTTTTTTCTTCTTTTTCTTTCCTTCTTCTTTCTTTTCTCGTGCTGCAAAGACAGAATCAATTCGGCTATGGAGCACGGATGAATCAAGAGCGGCCATCATTAATAAACTATCCTGCCATTGAATGGTTTCTGTATACTTTACAAATTCTCCCAGAACCTCATGACGTTTTTTAATAGCGACATAATTTTCAAACTCCGGAGGCAAAGCGGTGACCGCGCTATCGTAAAATGATTTAGCCAGAGAGAAACGTTTCAGTGAATCAAAGTATAGCTGACCTATGCGGAGATAGGCATTGCCTTGTATTCTTTTATTCTTCCCCGCGTGAGCGGATAGTTTATATTGATCGATTGCCTCAGGAATATTGCCCTGCTTTCTTTCGAATTCGCCAAGTTCAAAATAGATCTTGTCTTTAAATTCCTGGTTTTTAGTATCGGATAAAAGCTTTGCAAACTGCTTTCGAATGTTTCTTATATTTTTTGAATTGTCAAGACGCGCTACCTGAGCCATGTTAAGGCGGGCATAAAAATCTATTTCGTAATCTGGATTGGTGGCAAGGCATCTTTGATAATAATTGTACGCTTCAGATCCGAAGCCAAGTTTTTGATAGACCTGACCAATAATAAAATAAATCCTTCCTTTTCTATCTGCTTTAGTAAGCAGGGAATCTGATTTGGTAAGGTTCCGAAGCATATTATCATAATCGGCACGGACCTGATAGTAATAAGCCTTTTCCAGGTAAAGATTTTTTGAATTCGTCTTATTGAGTTTTTCTTTTTCAAGAAATTGAAATGCTTCTTCGGCTTTTGCAAATTCCTCTTGTTCAGTAAAAGTTCTGATCAAATGAATAAGTGCTACATGACGAAGATTTATGTCATGGCTTTTAGTGTTGACAAATTTGAAAGTTTGGATAGCGTTCTGAAAATCGCAGTCATAAAGTCTGGCAAGACCCACCAGCACATAATCATCATCAAGCCATCGGCTATTGGGGTGACGTTGTATCGAGATGGAAGCCATCTTGATAATTTCTTCGGTATCTTTTTTATAGCTTTTAGCAAGGGTTGTATCCAGCTTGGGGAAAAGCCTCAAGATCTGATTAGGGTCATCATCAAGACTTTTGAGAATAACTTTTTCAACTTCACGTACTTTTTCCTTCGCGTAGAAATATCCGTTGAAGCGCGCCGTTGTATTGTGATAAAAACTTCCGACTACGGTGTTTTGATTGGATGAGCAGCTCCACCACGTTAATGCGGAAACGAGACAAAAAACCACAATAACCAGACGTCGGATCACCTTCATGAAGGGGTTTGAGCTACAAACGTAAAAAACAGATTTTCAATATTATAATCGGCCAGAATATCTAATTTTGCACATATTTTCCTGATTTGAAACCAAAAAAGACAATATCTGAAAGGCTGACGGCTCGCTACCAAATGGTGGTCCGAAATGAGGATAACCTGGAAGAGAAATCAAGCTTTGGCTTTACGTATGCCAAATTACTTGTTTTTTCCATCGTAGTATTCATAGTTGTCTTTATAGGCAGCCTTTATCTTGCTCAAACCCTTTTAGCAAAATGGTTTGACCCGCGCTATGCACAACGCGAAACCAATAAGAAGCTGGATCAGTTTGCCCTTAAGGTAGACTCACTTTATCAGGAGATGGACAACAAGGACAAGTTCATCGAAAATTTCAAAAGAGTTCTCAATGGTGAGACAGACAGCACATCAAATATTGATCAGGCGACTGCATTGAGAGAACAGGATAAGCCAGTGACATCTGTCAGCAGTGTTCGCCTTGAGCCAACAGATTCACAGTTCAGAAAAGATTTTGAACAGTCGGAACTTTCAATGATTTCTCTGACGAGCAGTAAGTATCGTGAACTCAGAGAGACATTTTTCTTTTCACCGATCACAGGTTTTATATCAGATAAGTATGATGTGAAGAAAGGACATTATGGGGTTGATATTGTTGCCAAGACAAATGAGCCGGTAAAGTGTATCGCAGACGGAACTGTTATTATGTCCTCATGGACACAAGATGCGGGCTATGTGATAGCGATCCAGCACAGGGGCAACCTGATCTCGGTATTCAAGCACAATGCCGAATTATTGAAAAAAGTTGGTAATTTTGTGAACGCAGGTGAAATTATCTCTATTGTTGGCAACAGTGGCGAGATGACTGACGGACCCCACCTTCATTTTGAATTGTGGTACAACGGCAACTCCCTTAATCCGGAAGAGTTTGTAACATTCTAAAAAACACAAAGACATGTTTACTACGAAAGAGGAAAAAAAAGCAGCTGAAGAAATCAGCAATTCCAGTAATGTTATTGGAAAGGGAACTGTGATTGAAGGAAATATTGAAACCTTCGGAAACATTCGCATAGAAGGCCGTATCAACGGCAACATTAAGTCAAAGTCAAAAATTGCATTGGGCAACTCAAGTCACGTTGACGGAAACATTACTGCACAGAATGTAGATATTGAAGGAACTGTAAAAGGTAAAATTGAAATATCTGAAGTTCTGGTTTTGAAGGCTACTGCAGTAGTGCACGGTGACATTTCTACAGGTAAGCTTGTGGTTGAACCAGGAGCAGTATTCAACGGAAGTTGCAAAATGGGCGCCGCTATAAAGGATATAAAGTCAGCAGAGAATGGAGCAGCCTCACACGCCTACAGATCCGAAGCCATCTAATTCTTTCCTCAGGTACGGTAATTTCGCTCTTCAGCTATTTGGAGGCATGGCCCTTGCAGGTTGGCTTGGCTACAAGCTTGATCAATATCTTGGGTTTGGATTTCCTGTGTTCCTGCTTTCATTCGTTCTGATTGTTTTCACGGGAATGCTATATACCATGTATAAGAAACTTAAAAACGACTAGTTGCTACGTTTTTCAATCATAGCGGTATTGCTGGCTGCAGTGGTTTTGCTGGTAGTGGTGGTAGCTTCTGATGCAGGATATTTTGATCTGCCGTCATTTTTCAAAGAGATTGTTATTTTTTTAGGGATTTCCACAATAGGCCTTTACAGACTTATCACCAACAGAATAGGATCCAATCCCTCTGACTTTGTCAAAATATACCTTGGTGTGACTGTTTTGAGAATCCTTTTTTTTGGCGGATTTATCTTCGTGATCATCAAACTTGACCCTGATGGAGCTATTGAAAATACCGTCCTGTTTCTTGTCTGTTATTTCCTTTTTACGATCCTGGAGGTGGGTGTTTTATTCAGGAAAATAAATGCCCGAAAGTCCTCCCAACATGGGCAAAAAGATCTTTAAAGATTTTTTTTTGGCTCATTAATGAATAGTTTTGCGGTCGATTTAAAAAGACTGTGACGACCTACCCAAAAAAGCCGTTTCCCCTAGTAAAAAGCGCGTTTTTAGCGTGTTTTTTAACCCTTTTTTCAGTGGCATTTTCTCCTGTAATCGCACAGGAAGATCACCACTCAGAACAACTCACAGATTCGACTACAGTGGAGTCTTCAGAGTCAGCTGAAAAGGCGCATGGCAAGAGTCTCGACATCAGTGAAGTGATCATTGAGCACGTTTTGGACAACCACGTTTGGCACTTTTTCAACGGTCATTATGGCACAATTTATCCTCCGGTAATTGTTTATACCAGCGAGCGCGGTCTTGAAATGTTTTCTTCTAAAAACTTTTTTGACGAACACCACAATCCTGTAGCATATAATGGCTACACCCTTGAGCATGACAAGATTCACCTTGGAGAAAAGTCTGTTCTTGATCTTTCCATTACAAAGAATGTTTTGATGCTTTTCATCAATGCAACTATTTTGTTGCTGGTGTTTGGCGCGGTAGCCCGATCATATAAGAAGAATGCTGGTAAAGCACCGAAAGGCATTCAATCTTTCATTGAGCCGATCGTCTTATTCGTAAAGAATGATATCGTAAAGCCTAACATTGGACCAAAGTATGAGAGATATCTTCCTTATTTACTCACCTTGTTCTTCTTTGTCCTTTTTGGAAATCTTTTAGGATTACTTCCGGGAGCGGCTAATCTTTCAGGCAATATCGCGGTAACACTGGTATTAGCGCTGATCACTTTCGTGATTACCAATGTTAGCGCAAACAAAAACTACTGGATGCATATTCTATGGACACCTGGCGTGCCATTGCCATTGCGCATTATCATCTTGCCGGTTGAGTTGATAGGGATATTAACCAAGCCATTCTCGCTTACTATTCGTTTGTTTGCTGCAATTACAGCTGGTCACATCGTATTGTTAAGTCTTGTTGGATTGACTTTCGTATTCAGTAGCTGGTATGTTGGAATCGGAGCATCGTTGTTTGTTTTGTTCATCAGTCTGATTGAATTGCTGGTAGCAGGAATCCAGGCTTATGTGTTTACGCTTTTCTCTGCCTTATATATAGGAATGGCAGTAGTAGAGCATGGACATGACAATCAGCATCAACACGATTAAAAAGAATTGAGGTAGGAAACTACATTAAGATACCCCAGGAGAACCCTGGATTTTGTTTCACTTTTAATTTTTAACATTATGTTATTTTCAATTTTAGTAGATGCTAGCTACGCACTTTTGGGTGCTGGTGTCGGTGCTGGTCTGGCTGCAATTGGCGCCGGAATCGGAGTAGGCCGCATCGGTGGCTCTGCAATGGAAGCAATGGCACGTCAGCCAGAATCTGCTGACAAGTTGCAGGGCTCTATGTTGATCATCGCGGCTCTTGTCGAGGTGGCAGCGCTATTCGCTCTTGTAATTTGCTTCTTGATTTCCAACACAACAGGCGCGAAAATCGCCTAGTTTGTTTGAGGTCTAAAGCATCTTAAGCATGAATTTGAAACTTGCCTTAGGCAATGGGCCGGGCAGGTTTCTTTTTACTCTGAATGAATAACTGATCACAGTTGATCTAAAAATATAGAACTATGGAATTCTTAACCCCCGGCTCAGGCCTTCTCTTCTGGCAGTTTGTTGTTTTTATTGCCTTGGTTTTCCTTTTGGGTAAAATGGCATGGAAACCAATTCTTGCTTCTTTGAAAGAGCGTGAAGATTCAATTCAAAATGCACTTGATTCTGCAGAAAGAGCAAAGAATGAGATGGCTTCATTGAAGTCAGATAATGAGAAATTAATGAAGCAGGCCCGTGAAGAACGTGATATAATGTTGCGCGAAGCACGTGATGCTGCTAATCGTCTTCATGACCAGGCACAAGCCGATGCCAAGAAGAATGCTGACAAGATCATTGAGGACGCAAAAGCAGTTATCAATATTGAAAAGCAAGCAGCATTACGCGACGTGCGCGCGCAGGTAGCGACCTTCTCTCTGGAGATTGCAGAAAAGCTTATGAAGAAAAATCTTTCTACCGATAAAGCTCAAAAAGAAATGGTAGATGGTTTTATGAATGATTTAAAACTGAACTGATAGCAGACTAACATGGCGGATTTACGCGTAGCCTCAAGATATGTAAAGTCACTGCTTGGATTGGCAGTGGAGAAAGGTGCTGTAGAAGCCGTGCATCAGGACATGCTTCTGTTTTCAAAGATCTGTGCTGAGAATCGTGACTTTACTGTCATGCTTCGTAGTCCTGTAATCCGTCACGAAAAGAAGCGTGCTGTTCTGGACAAGATATTTTCAGGAAAGGTGAATCCCTTAACAATGGCCATCATTGATATTCTTACGAAGAAGAATCGTGAGCCTTTGTTGCCTGCCATCGCTGCAGAATTTCACAATGCTTACAACGAATACAAAGGCATTGGCAAAGCGTATATCACTACAACAATTCCAATGGATCAGGAATTGCGTGCGAAAATTGAAACTATTGTGAAGAAGCTTAGCGCTCAGAAACAAGTTGAAATACACGAGAAAGTTGATAAGGATCTGATCGGCGGATTTATCCTTAATGTTGGAGATCGTCAGATTGATGCATCAATCAGAAGCAAACTGAAATCATTGAAAATGAAATTCACTGAGAATTTCTATGTGAAAGAATTTTAATAACGAATAAAGAATAACAACGAATAACGAACTTAATTATGGCAGAGATCAGACCCGAAGAAGTTTCCGCAATCCTACGCGAGCAATTATCAAGCGCTCGTACAAGCGCAGAGTTGGAAGAAGTCGGCACTGTATTAACAGTAGGTGATGGCGTGGCCCGCATATATGGACTTACCAAAGCTCAAGCCGGAGAATTGATCCAATTCGAAAACGGATTGCGTGCATTGGTATTGAATCTTGAAGAAGATAACGTTGGAGCGGTATTACTTGGAGACCCTCAGGGTATCAAGGAAGGTGCTATCGTAAAACGTACTGGTCAGATCGCTTCTGTAAAAGTTGGTGAAGGTGTTTTAGGACGTGTTGTAGATACCCTTGCAAAACCAATCGATGGTAAAGGACCTTTGACTGGGGAACTTTATGAAATGCCACTTGAGCGTAAGGCTCCAGGGGTGATTTTCCGTCAACCAGTAAGTGAACCGCTTCAGACAGGTATCAAGGCGATTGATGCAATGATTCCGATCGGTCGTGGTCAGCGTGAGTTGATCATCGGTGATCGTCAGACTGGTAAGACTGCCGTTGCAATTGATGCGATCATCAACCAGAAAGAATTTTACGCAGCTGGCAAGCCAGTTTATTGTATTTATGTGGCAATTGGTCAAAAAGCATCTACAGTTGCTTCAGTGGCTGCAACACTTGAGAAGGCTGGTGCTTTACCATATACTGTCATTGTTTCTGCCTCAGCTTCAGATCCTGCTCCGATGCAATTCTTTGCACCGTTTACAGGAGCTGCGATTGGCGAGTTTTTCCGTGATACCGGCCGCCCTGCTCTTGTAATCTATGATGACTTATCAAAACAAGCTGTTTCATACCGTGAAGTTTCATTGTTATTGAGAAGACCTCCTGGTCGTGAGGCGTATCCTGGAGATGTATTCTATCTTCACTCACGTTTGCTGGAGAGAGCCGCGAAGATCATTGCAAATGATGAGCTGGCTCAGAAGATGAACGATCTTCCTGCAACCATTAAACACCTGGTGAAAGGTGGTGGTTCATTGACTGCCCTTCCGATCATTGAAACACAAGCGAATGATGTGTCTGCCTATATCCCAACGAATGTTATTTCTATCACAGACGGTCAGATATTCCTTGAAACGAATTTGTTCAACTCTGGAATTCGTCCTGCGATTAACGTTGGTATCTCGGTATCACGTGTGGGTGGATCTGCGCAGATCAAATCAATGAAGAAGGTTGCCGGAACATTGAAGCTGGATCAGGCACAGTTCCGTGAATTGGAAGCTTTTTCAAAATTCGGTTCTGATCTTGATGCATCTACTAAGCTTACGATCGAACGAGGCCGTAGAAACATGGAAATATTGAAGCAGCCTCAGTACGAACCGGTTCCTGTTGAAGAGCAAGTAGCAATTCTTACAGCTTCAACCCGTGGTTTCCTTGATAAAGTACCTGTTGAAAAAGTGAAGGAGTTTGAAAAAGATTTCCTTGGATTGTTGAGAGTTCAGCACAAGAACATCCTTGATAATTTCAAGGCAGGTAAAGTTGAAGATGCAGATGTTGCGATGATCAAGAAATTAGCATCTGAATTATCTTCTAAATATTAGAATTGAAAATTGACTAACTGATTTATCGGTTAGTTCAATCTTAAAATAAATATGGCCAGTTTAAAAGAAGTTAAGTCCCGGATCAGTTCAGTGATCAGCACGCAGCAAATCACCAAAGCCATGAAAATGGTTGCGGCGGCCAAGTTGCGTAAATCACAGGATCGAATTATGCAGATGCGCCCCTTTGCGCAAAAGATGACAGCTATTTTGCAAAATCTATCTTCTGGAAATAATGATGGCGACAGCTGGTATAGCGATGTTCGTCAGGAAGAAAAGATCTTAATCGTAACTATCAGTTCTGATCGCGGTTTGTGCGGATCTTTTAACTCAACCGTGTTTAAAGGAGCGTTGCGTCTTATTCAGGAAAAGTATTCTTCTCAGCAGGCAAAGGGAAATGTTACCATTCTTCCTTTAGGAAAGAAGTCTCTTGATTTTTTCGCGAAGAGAAAATATCCAACAGCAGCTGAATATGTAAACGTATTTCAGGGATTGTCTTTTGATAAGGTTTCTGTTGTCGGAGACTATCTGATGAACTCCTTCCGTAAAGGAGAATATGATAAAATTGAAATTGTTTACAATCAGTTTAAGAACGTTGCAACTCAGATTTTGGTAGCAGAGCAATGGTTACCTGTAGTTCCGGTAAAAAATGCTGCCGGACCACGTCAGGACATTGATTACATCTTCCAGCCAAATCAGGAGGAGATTATGACTGGATTAATTCCTAAGTCATTGAAAGTTCAGCTTTACAAAGCAGTTCTCGATTCAAATGCTTCTGAAAATGGAGCAAGAATGACGGCGATGGACAAGGCAAATGAAAATGCCGGAGAACTCCTTAAAGACCTCAAATTGATGTACAATCGTACACGTCAGGCAGCGATTACAAAGGAAATCCTTGAGATTGTTGCGGGAGCAGAGGCGTTAAAGAGCGCATAAAGAAAAAATCGAATAACTTGAAGCCCGTCTCAGTGAGATGGGCTTTTTGCTTTTAAAGGAATACTACAGGATTGTTTGATGAAATCTTTTTTGAATGCTTACAGATTTCTGAATATCATCAGCATCGATGTGGCATGCGGAGCTGTTGTATGCGCGGCTTTCTTTGCGGATATTTTAATGATAAAACTCAAAACCTATGGATTTGCATCTTTGGGTATGACGGTATGGATCATTTATACAATTGATCATCTTCTTGATGCAGGAAGACTAAAGAATCAGGCGTCCACAGAGCGTCATAGATTTCATCAAAAATATTATAAGTTATTAAGCCGGATTGTGATACTGGCAATTTTCATTGATTTATATATGATCTTTCATGTACGAAAAGCAATCTTTGACAAGGGACTGGCACTTTCTTTTGTTGTCTTAATCTATTTGTTGTTGCAGAAATGGATAAGTCCATTTAAGGAAGTTGTGGCAGCACTCTTATATACCTGTGGTATTGTGTTGCCTGCCTTCTCTCTGTATTCAGGCATCTTGCCAGTATCTTCTATTCTTCTGATGATCTCTTTTGCGATTACAGCATTTATCAACCTCATTTTGTTCTCAATGTTTGATGTCGATAAAGACATTAGTCATACCCAATCATCAATTGTTATTTTGATTGGTAAAAGGAACACTTCTTTCTTTCTGATGTTTTTATTTTTTGCCCAGGGAATCCTGTTTTTTTATCTGGCAATGAAGGGAAATAATTTTATGGAAATAATCGTGCTGTTGGTAATGAATGTTGTTTTAATTATTCTATTTGTCTTTTCTGAACAATTTAAGGGGGGAGACCGATATCGTCTTATTGGCGATGCTATTTTTCTTTTGCCACTTCCATACCTGATTTTAAATGGGTAGTTCGTTTGATTTCATCGCTCCTCACTATGACAAGATGGTGAAACTTGTTTTTGGAATGCAAATGCAGAAGGCTCAGCATTTTTTTCTAAGTAAAGTCCGGGATGGATCAAAAGTGGTGGTATTGGGGGGAGGCTCAGGATTATGGCTCGATCAGTTTCTTAAAGAACATTCGAAGTGCAAAATTGTCTATATAGAATCAGCCTCACGAATGCTGGATCTCGCCAGAAAGAAATCACTTGCGGATAGCAGGATTGAATTTCGTTTGGGGACAGAAAACTCCATAACAGAGTTAAATCACTTTGATGCTGTGATAACTTTTTGTTATCTCGACCTGTTTTCAGATGAAGAACTTGTTAAAATTATTGAGAAGATAAAAGCATCAGTTAGACATGAAAGTGTTTGGCTGGCAACCGATTTTGTGTCCGATAGACAATGGCATAAGGCAATGCTGAAGCTGATGTATAGCTTTTTTGGGTTAGTATCGAGGCTGAAGAATCAAAAACTACCTGACTGGAATAGAGCATTAAGAAGTTCAGGTTTGGTAGAGGAGGAAAGAGAGTTTTTCTATGGAGGTTTTATAAAGAGTTCAGTCTATCGGGTGAGGTAATCACCATCAACGTAATGACTATTTTTCAGATGGATTCTTTTTCTCACTAAGGAGTTTCTTAAGAATTTCCTTTAACCTTTTTTCTTTTGTCTCTTCTTTTTTTGCTGATACTATCCAGTTAACATACTCTTTTCGATTGGTGTAGGATAGGGTTGAGAAAAATGCGGATGCTTTAGGATTTTTTTTTAAAATACTTTCGAGCTCTTTTGGCAGCACAACGATTCTTTCTTCAGTATCCTGCTCAATGATGACCTGAATCCTGTCACCAACAGATTTTCCTATTGCTTTTCGAATATCTTTCCTCACCCCAAGACAATGTCCAAAACCCATGTCCACAATAGAGCCACGATATTCGTATCCATCAAAGGTTGCTTTCACTTTGACCCGCTTCGCAGCAAATGCTTTTTGAACATCGAACGGGATTGAAATGAAGGCTGTGTCCATGCTTTTTTCCACATTTTCCAGGACTGCTTGAAAGATGAATTTGGTTTTGTTAGTCTTCACGTCTGAATTGAGGCTTTTTTAAGAGATATACCGAAGTTAATAAGCTCAAAATAATTTTGAGCATTCCCAATCCTTTAATTTGAGGGACTTTATTACATGCAAAGCTGTAATAAAGTCCACAAACATTATATTTAGTGTCCATTATTGAATGATCCAAAAAAAGGAAGAAAGCCTGCAGCGTTTAATTGATCACCTTCCTGTGGTTGTCTTTGAATATACCTTTTTCCCAGACGGGCATCGTGACTTTACATTTATCAGTCCCCGTGCAGAGGTGTTGCTTGGAATAAGTCCCGGGGTAATTATGAATGGACATCTCTCCATTAGTTCCTTTATTCACCCGACGGATTTAGCTTTTTTTAATGAAAGCATTAATGAAAGTGTTAGTCAACTGAAGGAGTGGAAATGGGAGGGTAGATGTAAAGGAATCAACGGCTATTTGTGGATTGAAGCTCAGGGATTTCCTATTAAAATGGATGATGGAAGCGTTTCCTACAATGGAATATTCTTTGACATTACAGAAAAGAAGAGACTTGAGCAGCAACAACTTGAAACAGAGCAACGATACCGCGATCTTATTGAACAGCTTCCTCTTGGTATTGTGATTCACATTAATGGGATCCTGGTATTTGTTAATGCCGCTGCCGCAAAAATGGTAGGAGGTAAACAGGAGGATCTTATTGGGATGAACGCATATGCGTTTGCTCATCCTGATTCATTTGCCGAAATTAGAGAGCGTGGTGAAAAAGTTCTTCATGGAGAATCCACTCCTCCAATTGAGCAGAAGTATCTTCGTCTCGACGGTTCCACAATCCATGTTGAAGCTTCAGGGCATCCGTATCAATATCGTGGTGAAAATGCCATACAAATAATTTTCTCTGATATCACAGAGCGTAAACGGGCTGAGGCAAGTTTTAAAAAGACAGAAACACTATTCTATCAGCTTTTTCAAAGTACACCTCTCGCTGTAACGCTATTGAATGAAGAGGGAAATGTTGTTCAGATCAATAAAGGATTTGAAGAAACTTTCGGTTTCAATGTTGAAGAATTGCAGGGAAAAAGTCTCAACCAGTTCATTGTTCCAAGTGATTTGAAGGAAGAAGGCAATGATCTTAACAATCTTATATCCAGTAATCAGGTAGTTAAGATGGAGACCATCCGTCATAGAAAAGATAAGACGCTGCTATCAGTGATTATCTACGGCGTACCAGTTTTACTGCAAGATCAGACAATTGGTATTTTCGGAATGTATGTAGACATCACAGATACCAAGAAAACTGAAGAGGAATTGAAGATCAGGAATACGGAGCTTGATAATTTTGTTTACAAAGTTTCACATGATCTCAGGGCGCCGCTATCCTCAATTCTTGGCCTCGCAAATCTCGCGACATTGCCAGGGAATGACGATAATCTTGTTGATTATATAAAGTTGATGCGTCAAAAGGTTGAGCAGTTGGATCATTTTATAAGTGATGTGTTAAGCCATTCAAAAAATCTCAAGATGGACTTGCTTGTGGAGCAAGTTGATTTTCAGAAAATAATTGATCAGACTTTCAGTGATCTGAACTACCTGAAAGGAGCTGATCTTGTAAAGAAGGACATTCATGTTACTTCAAAAGAGTTTTACAGTGACCCATGGAGAGTTGCTGAGATTTTCAGAAATCTGATTTCCAATGCTATCAAGTACAGACGACTTGATCATGACCAGACTCATATCGTAATCGACATATCGATGGATGATGAATACTGCAAAATTGTCTTTAAGGATAACGGCATTGGAATTGATAAGGCTAGTCTTGATCGGATTTTCGAAATGTTCTATCGGGCAAGTGATCAATCTGAGGGTAGTGGCTTGGGTCTTTACATTGTGCGAAATGCTGTAGAGAAATTGGGAGGAAATGTTCGTGTGGAAAGCGAACTTGGAAAGGGCACAACATTTAGAATCCTTTTGCCGAATCAGCGTATAAATAAATAGTACTCAATAGTATCATGCAAATCAAGGAAGTACAATCATCAGAGGATATAAAGGAGTTTTTGCAATTCCCAGTACGGCTTTATCAAAAAACAGCTCACTGGATCCGGCCTCTGGATAGTGATGTTGAGTCAGTTTTTGATAAGGAAAGGAATAAAGCCTATCGACATGGGGATTGCATCCGTTGGCTACTGAAAGGTGATAATGGAGAGACGATTGGAAGAGTTGCTGCTTTTGTTGTTGAGAAAAATGTAAACAAGGGAAATGATCAACCCACTGGTGGAATGGGTTTTTTCGAATGCATTAATGACCAGATGGCTGCTTACCAGCTTTTTGACCAATGTACATCATGGTTAAAAGCAAAAGGTATGGAAGCAATGGATGGTCCAATCAACTTTGGAAGTCGTGATCGTTGGTGGGGATTGTTGGTGGATGGATTTGAATATGAACCGAACTATCAATGCAACTATAATTTTCCATACTATCAAAGCTTTTTTGAATCATACGGATTCCAACTTTATTTCAACCAGCTCACGTTTGCCCGCAAGGTGATGGAACCACTTTCAGAAAGACTCGACATGAAGGCTAAACTGGTAGCGCGCGACTCCAATTATAGTTTTCGATATATTCAGAAAAAAGAGCTTAATAGACTACCGGAATATCTAAGAACAGTTTATAACAAAGCATGGGCCAATCGGGCAGAAAACCCTGAATTAACACCGGCGCAGTCCGTACTTCTTGTAAAGCAAATGAAGCCTATTATTGATGAGCGCTTACTTTGGTTTGGATTCTATAAGGATGAACCTGTGGCGTTTTTTGTTTCTCTTCCTGAGATCAATCAGATTTTCAAACATGTCAACGGAAAACTCGACTGGATTGGTAAGATTAAATTTCTTTGGCATAAATTAAATAAGACCAATAACAAAGCCTTTGGAATCCTATTTGGTGTTGTTCCGGAGCACCAGGGACTAGGTGTTGATGGGGCGTTGATCATGGCCTCGCGCGAATTGTATCAATCGAATAAACTTCCCTATACGGAATTTGAAATGAACTGGATTGGAGATTTCAATCCTAAAATGATACAGGTAGTTGAGCAGGTGGGTGGTTATGTTTCCAAAAGACACATCACCTACAGAAAGCTTTTTGATGCGACCAAGCCATTTAAGAGACATCCAATTCTCAGATAGAAGGAATTTCTATCTTTTTTGAAGGGAAATAAAAGTGTCGTGAAGTTTTAATACTTGTGGGATAACCATCCTTTGATCATCATTGTAGATAATAAAATCTGCCCTTTTTAATTTTTCCTCTTCGGGCCACTGACTGAGCATAATTGATTTTATATCTGATTCTGTCCTTTGAGGATCACGAAGTGAAACCCTTTTTAATCTTACATTCTCTGGCGCGGAGACTACGATCATCTTGTCAACCGATGTGTAGGAACCTGCTTCATATAGCAATGCCGCTTCCCTGATCAAATAGGGAAATTTTTTATGTTTTTCAGACCAGTTTGAATAATCAATCGCTACCCGAGGATGAACAAGACTGTTTAATTTCTCCAAGCTATCCTTTTTTCCAAAAGTCAAAGAACTGATATGTCCCCGGTTGAGAGTTCCGTTTTTTTCGTAAGAAGCTTCTCCGAATTCACTCTTGATCTGCCCAACGAGTACAGGATCAGAAGTCATTAGATTTCTTGCATGACTGTCGGCATCATAAATTGGAACTCCAAGTGTTTTGAATATCCGGCATACAAGACTTTTTCCTGATCCGATTCCTCCGGTTATGCCAACTTGAAGGGGACGATTCATGATTTAGTATTTCTTGACCTTGATTGAATCGATATGAGTAAGCACAGCGTATTCAGGGATCTTCCTTATTATTGGCAGAAAGGATTTGGTTTCTCCTTTTTGGATCTCAGATATTTTGTCAGATAATTCCGCAAGTAATGGCTCGTTCAAAAAATCCTTTTGATTTTTCTGTGGGACAATAAAACTAACAGCTACACTGTCATTAACTAATTCCGTTCCCCAGGGTATTTTTGGAGTTTTTAGTTTAAGATATCGCATAACCTCAACCACAGGCCCGACTTCAAACATTACTTCGGCAACGGGTGGATTGCGGCTTATAAGATCCTTGTGGCTCACAATCACTTCTGCATTTTCCCTGACATTACCATCAACGCGTGTGGACTGGATTTTTAAAATGATGGTATCACTTAATTTTTCTATCAGGCTTTTAGGTCCTTCGAGCATGACTGAGTCTGGTAAGATTACCACAGGACCTGAACGACCAAAATTCTTCTTGTAAGAAATTTCACTAAGATCTGCTTTCAATATTATTTTCCGCTTTGCTGCGGGCTCGATTTTCAAGCGAAGCGTGTCTGTCACGATATAGTTTACATGTAATGATCCGATCTGGCTTGCGACAATGGGAGAGAGAGTCCCCGCAACGATCTTGCGAGCTTCAGTAGGCCTTTCCAACGTCATAGAAATTGTTGGTACTTTAACCCCCAGACTTTTCCTTAACAAGTCCCATCCATTCCCGCTGACATTAAGAGCAAGTGATGAGGGTAAAGGATCTACCGCAATATATTTGGAGGCATCGTATTCAAAGTGCAGCGGAAATTTAAGGTTCGTTGCATAATTTTTATTTAATGCGTTGAATATCCAGAAAATTGCCGCTGCAAAAAGACAAAGTGCCAACGCTTTCCAATTAGTGCGGTCAAACCGCAGAAGATTGCTGATGGCACGAAAGAAATTCAAATCAGAGGGTCAGTCTCAGGCAGAAACTTATTTGCCTGCAGTCACTGCTTTAGTTGAATCCATAGATACAGAAGTCTTGGAAAATTTGATGCGTGCACCACGCTCAAACTCAAGAATGAAGCCGTCATCTTCAATTTCGGCAACACGACCATGAGCACCACCGATTGTTACAACGAGATCTCCCTTTTTAATTTCTTCAATAAATTTTTTCTGATCCTTTGCTTTCTTCTGTTGAGGGCGGATCATAAAGAAATAGAAAATCACGATCATCAAACCGATCATGACATAAAACTGAATCTGGGAACCTGCTGTTTGTGCTTGTAATAGAATATTAAAAATCATAGGTATTTTTTTGAAGACCAAAGGTATGAATTTGGAGGGAAATGGGTAAAAACAAAAATCCCCCGCTTTTGGCGAGGGACTTAATAATAAGGTTGTTAAAACTACTTCGTTGGACCGTTTTGCTCAGCCTTTGGAGTCACCATCGCCTTAAAGCGAAGAGTTGTAGTTTTTGGCCATGTATTGGCAGTTACTGTAATGGTTTTATTTTGAATACCAGGTTTTCCATTGGTGTCAAACTCAGCAATAACTGAACCTGTGCCACCTACAGGAATTGGAGTTTTTGTCCAGGTAGGAACTGTGCAACCGCATGAAGGTGCAGCACTTTGAATAATCAAAGGTGCCTCTCCTGTGTTTTTAATTTTGTATGTGTAAGAAACTTTCAATCCTTCATTGATAGTTCCAAAATCATGATCAATTTGTTCAAATTGAGCGACAGGAAGCGGTCCTTCTGGCTTCTCTTCTGCAACAGGGGCAGCCTCTGCCACAGGATTTGCAACAGGGTTAGCTGGTGTAGTCTTGTTTGTCTCTAACTGAGCAAGACGACTTTCAAGCTCCGCAATACGTTTCTCTGCCTTTCTATCAGAGCAGTTGATAAACAATAGCAGTGACGCTGCTATCATTAATATGGAAATGCTACGTTTCATAACTTGTAATATTTAATCTTGAATTTGTAAAATTATCGAGAAAACTGGTCAGATTCAGATCGTTAACAATACATTAACTTTTCTTGGTTCCGCGAATCTGCTCAAGTAAATCGTCAACATCCTCCAGCAATCTTTCTGCTTTGCCTTTTGCTTCTGAAACTACTTTTTGACCTTGTGCCTTAGCTTCTGTGGTAAGTGGTGTTTCTTTTCCGGACACGAGATCATTAATATATTCCTCCAGCATCTTTTTGTATTTATCTAAACGAAAGGAAAGCTTTTCCCGTGTGTTAGACCCTTTATCCGGTGCATATAAAACTCCCAAAATTGCTCCTGCTGCTGCTCCTGCGAGAAATGCTATTAATGTATTACTGCTTTTTTTACCCATGACGAATTACTTAAGGTGCAAAGATAATTTATTCAAATGACTCTCAATAGTCCTTTTAAAGGTCGAAAACGAAGGGTTTCTTACTTATTATCCATCAGCCCACGACCGCTTTTCTTGATTTTTCCTGAATCTTTAAGGTCTTTTGAAATAACATCCAGGATACCATTAATGAACTGCCTGCTTTTTGGAGTGCTGTATTGTTTAGCCAGCTCGATGTATTCGTTGATCGTCACCTTTACGGGAATATTCGGAAAATCGGTTAACTCCGCTAAAGCCATTTCAAGTATCACACGATCAGTGAGTGGTAGACGATCCACTTCCCAGTTCTTTGTATTGTTTGCGATCAGTTCTTTATAACTTTTATCAAGTTTTGTGCTTGCTACGAAAAGTTTCTCGATGAATATCTTGTCTTCTTCCCAATCCAGCGACAGTTTTTGTATTTCGACCACACCTGATTTTTCCTCAAGAGATTTCAGAGTCTTGTCGACCATACTTTTCACAATCTCATGATCTTCTGCCCATCGTAAATCCTCTTCTTCAAAGTGTGCATTGATAGCTGTGTCTCCCAGAATAATTTTACGAACCAAATGCTTGACAAAAGCTTTATGATCACTTAACTCAACAGTAGCAAGATTGGCATACTGAAGGAACTCCTTATCCGGTTTAACACAATCGCGGAACCATCCACGGACAAGATCCATTTTCTGATCCCAACCACTTCCATTTTTTAGAGATTCCTTTTTCAGATCGGAATTGTCTTTCAATGCTGAGACTAATGGGTTCGAAGAGAAGTTTTTGGTTGGAATTTTTTTATCATGAGATGCAATAGAAGCCAGAGCTGGCACCAGATTCAGTACCGAAAGATAAAAGACGTTGATCTTCTCAACCTCCAGTACAATATTCTTACGAAAGAAATCGAAGTCTTTCTTTACTAATTTTTGATTGAGAGTAAAAGCTTCATCAATGGCCTGATTGATCCTTGGATCAGAACTTTCCTTTACTGGCTTTTGCTGGAATTTATTTTCGAATTGCTTAAGTGCTACCGTACGCTGTCCTTTTAAGAGGACTTTATCCTGGACTTTCATGGAGTTGAGGTCCGGCTGAAAAAACGCATCAATATGCTCGAGGGCAATTTGATAATCAGCTTCTTTGCACTGCTCGTAAGCAAACAGGCTCTGCATGATTTTGATTCGAAGGGTGCGTCGGTTAAGCATGGCAAGGAACGGTAAAAAAGAACGTCGCAAGTTACATTTTGTAGAGGATAATTGGTTGATTTGAACTAAAATTTGGCGCTCTCGTTTTAATTCCCCTGGGCCTATTCGGTCATTCATGAAAGAACTTTCTCAGCTCAATAAATACCTGATTCGATATAAATGGCACCTTATCTGGGGACTGGTGTTTGTCATCATTTCAAACGTTTTTCAGATTGTACCTGCCATTATGGTGCGTCAATCCATAGACCTTGTAATGGGAAATATTCAGATTTACCGGTCATTTGGTGATTCTGCAGCTCAGGATAAATTCTTTACGGTATTTGCTCAAGGCATTCTGGTTTATGCGGTCCTGATTTTGGCCATGGCTCTTCTGCGGGGCTTGTTTTTATATTTTGTTCGTCAAACGCTTATTGTTATGAGTCGTCTCGTAGAGTTTGATCTTAAGAACGATATTTTTGAACATTATCAGACTCTTCCTTTAAGTTTCTACAGGCGCAATAACACCGGAGATCTTATGAACAGGATATCTGAGGATGTTGGACGAGTGCGCATGTATCTCGGACCGAGCATTATGTATGGATTGCAGTTGTTTACACTTTTTTTCATGCTCATTCCTGTAATGTTTATGATCAGCGTGAAGCTGACTTGGTTTGCGTTGATTCCTCTTCCATTACTATCCTTCAGCATATATTATGTGAATAACATTATTGAAAAGAGGTCGGAAGAAATTCAAAAAAGCCAGTCAAGATTAAGCACATTCGTACAGGAAGCTTTTTCGGGAATCAGAGTTTTAAAATCTTTTACCCGTGAGAAAGAGTCAACCGCAAAGTTTGCAATTGAAAATGAAGAGTATAAAAGACAATCTCTTCGTTTAACAAGAGTTCAATCTCTTTTTTTTCCATTAATGTTAGGCCTGATTGGTTTAAGCACAATTCTTACCGTGTATGAAGGCAGCATTGAAGTAATCAATGGATCTCTGACATTTGGCAACATTGCAGAGTTTATCATCTATGTCAACCTATTAACATGGCCCGTTGCTTCTCTTGGGTGGACCAGCAGTCTTGTTCAACGAGCAGAAGCATCGCAGAAACGTATTAATGAGTTTTTAAATACGAAAACGGACATTGTGTCTGCCAAAAACATCCATCATCCTATCAATGGTGAAATAAAATTCAACAACATATCTTTTGTTTATCCGGATACTGGCGTCAGAGCGATTAAGAATCTCACATTCTCATTGAAGCCTGGAGAGTCTCTTGCAATAATAGGAGGTACGGGTTCCGGAAAGAGCACAATATCCAATCTTGTTTCGCGACTATACGATGTTACAGATGGAGAAATTACCATTGACAATATTCCCATCAAAGATTTTGACATAACCAACCTGAGAAGTCAGATTGGTTATGTACCTCAGGATGTGTTTTTATTCAGTGACACCATCTTTAACAATATTGCTTTCGGTCTCAAATCTCCAGACGAAAGCAAGGTAGAGCAAGCTGCCAAGGATGCTGATGTATACCATAACATTATGGACTTCCCACTTGGCTTTAATACAAGAGTTGGAGAAAGAGGAATAACCCTGTCAGGTGGTCAAAAACAGCGAGTTTCAATCGCCAGGGCCATTGTCAGGGAGCCCAAGATATTAATGCTTGACGATGCTCTTTCAGCAGTTGATACAAAAACTGAAAATACAATCCTTAACAGTATGAAGAACATCATGCAGGGAAGGACCACAATTATTATTTCACACCGTGTCTCCTCTGCTAAACTTGCAAATAAAATTATTGTGTTGAGCGATGGGGAACTGGTGGAAGAAGGCACTCATGAGTCTCTGCTTGGACACAATGGTGTTTATAAGGAATTGTATGAGAAGCAAATGATGACGGAAGAGACTGAAAATTAACTATTGGGTTGATAGCTTCACGTACGTCAGCCGATATGTAATAACGGTGCCACCATCATTCTCCACTCTTACTCCTTCCAGAATATCAGAGATTTTTTCAGTAGTGAAATTAAAAGAAGTTGACTTGCCTTTGCCTTCCATGTGTTTGTAAACCAGAATGCTTCCTCCTTCTGTTGTATTGAATTCGCCAATGATAGAATAGCTGGTGAGATTTTCCTTGTCAAGAGATACCTCGATGTATTCTCTTCCGGTTCCTTCAGGGTCGCGAATGATTGCAACTTTTGCATAATTATCTTTCTGATCCGTAGTTTTTACTTTATCAGCAGATCCCAGAAAGCCTTTTCCTTTTTTAGTTACTGAACCCGATACAGAATAGATTCCCTCAATGGAATTGAGTTTATCTTTTTTCATGTATCGCCTCATCAATCCCTTAAAATCCAGTTGTTCGTAGGGAGATGATTGATTCACCTTCCTCATATTTTGCAATCGTTCGATTGAACAACTCTGCATCAGGAGAACTAAACAAATGATTGCTGTGACTTTAGATAACATGAGGAAAAGATGACGTTATCAGAAAACATATCGTAAACCAACGCCGCCCTGAAATCGAGTATATCCAGGATCAATCAAGGCATCGGTAAACATTTCTATCTCAATGAAAGCAGAGATGGGTAATGAAAAATAGGAATATTCAAAACCAACAACGGCAACGGGTCCATAGGTGAAGCGATTCTCAGTGAACTTTCCGAATCTTCCATCATCTGTATTGAATGCTCGGTCATTGAAGTTGTAATCGTATTGAATACTGGTGTTTCTCCACTGCCAGCCGACACCCGCATAAAGCTGAAGTCCCTTAGAAATTTTTTCAGCATCCCACTGATACAAAAATTTGGTTTCAACAAACCAATCACTGAGAGCCTTGTGAGTCAGGTAAGCAATACTCTGATCTTTTTTCAATGTATCCGGGAGATAGCCATTAAATGCTTCACGATAATAGCGGTTGTAGAGTCCACTGGCGGCCTTGCCTACATCGGCTGCAAATGAAAAATGCTTGGTGGCGTAGAACTTATAAGTAATTGCAAATGGATCACCGAGTTTAAAGCCGATCCCCTGGTATGGATAGCGACTTTCTTCAAAGATTGGGCAAATAATACGCGCCTTGTTGCCGTGAATTTTGTGCACGGTGAAGGTTGAGCTTCTGGGACTTTTTCTGGATTGAGCATAGCAGCTTGCAGCTCCAAAGAGCAACAAAACCATAATCCAGCCGAATTTTGAGCAACGCATTAGAGCAAATATAATGGTTTTGCAATAAGCAAGGGTTTTGACGCCAAAAGGGCAGCCAAACGTCAGACGACTTCTTTATACTGCATTTTGTGAAGCTGAGAATAGAAGCCTGCCTGCTCCAAAAGCTCCTCATGCCGTCCGGATTCCTTGATTTCGCCCTTTTCAAGAACAATGATTTTGTCTGCCTTCTGGATAGTGGAAAGCCTGTGGGCAATGACGATGGAGGTGCGATGACTCATCATTTTGCCGATGGCATCCTGTATCATTTCTTCTGTTTCGGAATCTACAGAAGAAGTCGCTTCGTCGAGAATGAGAATTTTGGGATCATAGACCATGGCCCGGATAAAAGACAGAAGTTGTCGCTGACCCACTGATAATGTTGAACCACGCTCCATGACATTGTAATCAAGTTTGCCAGGCAATCTGTCGATGAACTTCCTCGCCCCAACAAGGTCTGCCGCATGAAGAATCATTTCGTCCGTTACTTCTGTGTTTCCCAGAGTGATATTGTTTCGGATCGTATCGGAGAATAGAAAAACGTCCTGAAGAACCACACCGATATTTTTTCTCAATGAATTGAGATCATAATTCTTGATATCGACACCATCAATTTTTATAGATCCTCTTTCAATATCATAGAATCTGTTCAAAAGATTGATAATAGAAGATTTGCCTGCACCGGTTGCTCCAACCATAGCAACGGTTTCTCCCGGTTTGATATCAAGATTGATGTCTTTCAAAACATATTGTGATTCGGTATAGGCAAACCACACATGATCAAATGAAACTTCTCCTTTCATTACCTCCGGATGGTGCTCACCATTCTTCATAAGGTGTTCCTCACTATCAAGAAGATTAATAATTCGTGAAGAGCTCACAATTCCCATTTGAAGAGTATTGTACCGGTCGGCAATCATCCTTATTGGCCGGAAGAACATTTGTATATACATGATGAACGCAGTCAGTGTTCCAATGGTGATTCCCGTTTCTTCAACATTTAAAACACTTTTTGATCCATACCACATCACCAATCCAATGCCCATGGCGGCAATGATCTCAGCAACAGGAAAGTAAACTGAATAATAAAGCACAGACTTCAGGTTAGAATCAAAGTGCTCCTTATTGATCTCTTTGAATTTTTCAAATTCTCTTTTCTCACTTCCAAAGATCTGCACGATGTTCATACCAGTGATGTGCTCCTGAACGAAAGAATTCAGATTAGACACAGCATTACGAACATCGTTGAATGCAACTTTAATTTTTTCTTTAAAGATATAGGTGGCCAGAAACATCAATGGAATACAGGACAGACTTACAAGAGACAGTCTCCAATCCGTCCAGAACATGAAAGCAAGAATGAAAATGATCTGAAGGAGATCGGCCATCATCGCCGCCAAACCTTCACTGAAAACATCGGCAAGAGTTTCTACATCTGAAATGGTGCGGGTAACCAATCGCCCGATGGGAGTCTTATCAAAAAAACTGATGCGAAGACTGATGATGTACTCATAAAGTTTTATTCTGATATCCCGAATTATATATTGACCGATCCTTCCTGAAATGTAGGTGTGGATATATTGAAGGATCGATTGAAATACAAGGAGGCCGATGAGAAGTGCAGTAAAATAGATTACCATTTGGTAATTACCTTCTGAGACATAGTCATCCAGAATAAGTTGTGTTAGATAAACCCGATAAGGAGAAAGGAATCCAAGAAAAAAAGTAAGGACAATGACAAAGTAGAATCTCCCCTTGTATGGTTTGATAAACTGAAAAATACGTTTCAGTACTGTGAAGTCTATAATATTACCACTACTGACCTTTTCTTTTTCCATGCTTGCCTTCCTGCCCTCGAAAACGACTAACTATTTAATAAAAATCGATTTAGGATACTTTACACTCATCAAAAATAGCCCTTCTGGTGGGGCATTCATTCCTGCTTTTTTGCGGTCTTTGCTTTTCAGGATCTTTTTAAAATCCTCCAGGTTTAGTTTTCCTGTGCCGACATCAAGCAATGTGCCCACCACAGCACGAACCATTCCTCTCAAAAACCTATTGGCAGTGATGGTAAAAACGAGCAAATCATCCTTTTGATTCCATTCTGCCAGTTTTACATTGCAAATAAAGTGGTTCACGTCAGTTTTTACTTTGCTGAAACATTCAAAATCATGTTCCCCGGTCAGTAACGCAGCAGCTTGTTGCAGGGTTGGGATGTCGATAGATTTAAAATAATAAAAGGCGAGTCCTTCACGAAGAGGATCTTTTACTCGCGTAATGTGATACTCATAAGTTCTTTCAAAAGCATCGTACCGGGCACTGGCTTCAGGTTTTACCTTTTGTACCGAACGTATCGCGATGTCTTTGGGCAAAAAAGAATTCAACCGGATAATCATTTTATCAACGTCAAATACTTTTTCAATGTCAGCATGAAAAAATTGTTGTTTACAATGAACACCTGTGTCGGTGCGACCACTTCCGACAATAGAAATCTCATCACGAAAAAGCTGACTCATTACCTCTTCAACTCGCTGCTGAACTCCTATAGCATTCAGTTGAGATTGCCATCCGTGATAGTTTGTGCCATTGTATGAGATTTCAAAGAAGAAGCGCATAAGAATCAGAAATCAAAATGGTAAACTCGAAGTGAAGAGATAATTATGTTCTCTCAAATTTTGCGCTGATGGCTAACTTGTGTATTCCGGATTTTCATAAACCACTGCAGCTCCTTGTCCAACACCAATACACATTGTTGCCAGACCGTATTTCACTTTACGTTTCCGCATTTCATGTATAAGAGTCGCACTAATCCGAACGCCACTGCAACCGAGAGGATGACCAATTGCGATAGCTCCGCCATTAACATTAACGATATCAGGATTTAATCCAAGGTCGTGAATCGAAGCAAGAGATTGAGACGCGAATGCTTCGTTCAATTCTACCAAACCAAGATCAGCAACTTTAAGACCGGCTCGTTGTAGTGCTTTTCGAGAAGCAGGGACAGGACCAATCCCCATGTATGCAGGATCTACTCCGGCGACTGCCATCGAAACCACTTTTGCCAATGGCTTTAAGTTATATTTTTTAACAGCTTCTTCACTTGCAATCAGGGATGCGGCTGCGCCATCATTAATGCCAGATGAATTGCCAGCCGTTACAGTTCCGTTTTCAATGAATGCGGGCTTAAGTGTCGCAAGCTTTTCAAGAGATGTAGTTCTGGGATATTCATCCCGATCAAAAACAACACTGTCTTTATTTTTTTTGAAGGAGACGGAGATAAGTTCTTCCTTAAATTTATTGGAAGCTTGAGCGGTAAAATATTTTTCCTGAGAATGAAGAGCAAACTGATCTTGCTGTCCGCGAGTGATGTTCCATTTTTTTGCGACGTTCTCAGCTGTTTCACCCATGCTATAGGGATGATACATTTTCGAAAGAGCAGTGTTCACAAATCGCCAACCCAATGTTGTATCAAAAATTTCTGCTTTGCGCGAATATGCCTCTTCTGATTTAGGCATTACAAAGGGAGCACGACTCATGCTTTCAACACCACCTGCTATAAAGAGTTCTCCATTTCCGGTCATGATACCGCGCGATGCCTCCATGATCGCTTGTAAACCCGAAGCACAAAGACGATTGACGGTTACGCCCGCTACGGATACAGGGAGTCCGGCAAGCAGCAAAGCCATTCGGGCGACATTTCGATTATCTTCTCCTGCCTGATTTGCTGCTCCAAAAACCACATCTTCAATTTGATTGAAATCAATAGAAGGATTTCTCTTCATTAACTCAATAATTGTGAACGCTGCGAGGTCATCAGGTCTCACAGAAGCGAGTGATCCGCCATACTTCCCAATGGGAGTTCTAAGAATATCAACAATGTAAGCCGTTTTCATAATGGAGTGCGAACAAAGGCAAAAATTCCTACTTTTGGCCTTTCGATAAAACGACTCAAGTTAGCTCAACCTATTTATGTGGCAAAGAAAGCAAACAATATTCCTGACGGTGACAGTGCTTTGTCTGGTATTATCTATTTTTTTTCCTATTTGGTCGAGTACAGAAGAGGGAGTGGACAAAATGCTTTTCCCGCTTCATTACACCATTAAAACCGGAGATGTCCGCAATACAGTATACTTTCCTTACGCAATTGTCTCTATACTTTTAATCGCCGCTGCAACACTGGCAATCTATGAAATAGGAAAATTTGAAAACCGTTTGCTTCAACTAAAACTTGCTGCTTTGAATTCGTTGCTGATGGCAGGAGCAATCGGATTTTCAGTTTATTTCATGATCGATCTTATTAAAGTAAATCAAATAGGAGGAGAGAGAGGATGGGGCTTTTGGCTTCCGGCAGCAGCAATGATCAATAATATGGTTGCCAATCGGTTTATCCGGCAAGATGAAAAGCTAGTCAGAGATTCAGACCGGTTGCGATAACCTCAGCACAGAAGTTCAAACAGAAAACAAATACTAAATGGCTCAAACTAAGCTTGGTGGAAGTACAGTTAATACCAATGGAACACTCCCGGTTGCAGGAAGTGCAGCTCCTGATTTTTCATTGACAGGTGTTGACCTCAAAGAGGTAAGTCTTAAAAACTATGAAGGCAAGAACATTGTAATGAATATCTTCCCAAGTATTGATACAAATGTTTGTGCTGCTTCTGTTCGTGAATTTAATAAGGCTGTTGCTGCTATTGATAACACAATCGTATTAAGCATTTCGAAAGATCTTCCTTTTGCTATGAAACGTTTTTGCGGTGTTGAAGGAATAAATAAAATCGCAATGCTTTCAGATTTTAAAGCAAAAGGATTTTCAGAATCGTATGGTGTCGAAATGACCGATGGAAGATTAAATGGCCTCTTTGCCAGGGCTGTTGTTGTGATTGCGCCTGACGGCAAAATAAAATACTCTGAGCTGGTTTCCTCTATTGACGACGAGCCAGACTATGAAGCAGCACTGGCCGTGCTCTAAGACGCTGCCATTTTTCCAACGGCTTCAATTAATCTGTCAAGATCTTTGGTAGTTGTATACACATGTGGTGTGACACGGACTGCACTTACATTTTCCCATACAATTGTAGTAGTGTGAATCTGATATTCACTGAATAGTTTTGAACCTACTTCTCCCGGCGTCATTCCATCAATGCTGAAAGTTCCAAGGGCGCACGAATATTCTGGCTTAAGAGAGATGTGAACTTTTACTCTTGGGTTTTTCAAAACGGCGTTGCACCAATAGGTCTTGAGATAGTGTAGTCTCTCTTGTTTTCTTTTGGCACCAATGGCAAGATGAAAATCAATAGCCTGTCCGATGGCTTGCTCAGGTGCAAAGGAACGTGTTCCCAATGCTTCAAACTTTCTGATATCTGTTCCTTGGGGCTTATCATTTGGAAATAATGGCCAGGTCTTTTCAATAAGATTTTTTTTCATGTACATCATACCTGTTCCGAAAGGAGCACAAAGCCATTTGTGCAAGCTGGTGCCGAAGTAATCACAATTGAGATCTGAAATTTTATAATCCAGATGAGCAAATGAATGAGCTGCATCAACAATGGTAGTGATTCCCCTTTTTCGTGCCTCTGCACAAAGTTTTGCGGCAGGGAGAATTTGTCCCGTCCATGTGATAAGATGAGTGATGTGCCAGATTTTTGTTTTGGGAGTGGTCGCATTGATGTATGCTTTAATAACCACATCATCATTGTCAACCGGAAGGGACAGATTAATCCAACTGATCTTTACTCCTTCACGAAGTTCGCGTTGTTTCCAGGCATGGATCATGTTGGGATAATCCTGCTTTGTCATTACAATCTCATCCCCACGTTTCAAATCGATTCCCCATGTGAAGGTTCCAAGAGCTTCAGTAGTATTTCTGTTAATAGCAATTTCTTCACCCGGCACGCCGGCAAGATCAGCCAGTTTTCTTCGGAGGGGCTCACGTCCTTTGTCAAGGATTTGCCACATATAATAAGTTGGAGCTTCATTGCTAAGGTGGTAATACCGATCCACGGCATCCTGAACCACTTTGGGCTGGGGACTTACTCCTCCATTGTTAAGATTTAATATGTTGGTAGTGACGGTGTAAGCCTGAGCCATTCTTGTCCACAGTTCTTCATCATCTGCCGCAGCTTCTGGCGAAAGTTCATTAAGAGAAAACAATGCATCGGAAATATCTTCTGCGGCTGCCTGTTGCGCAAAGGATGTTAATGAAACAGCACCAGCAATACCCATGGTTTTGCGAAAGAACGATCTGCGGGAGTTCATAATGAGAAATTAAAATGAACAATGAAGATAGCGAATTGAAGTGAGATTTTTCTGACGGAAAGTCCATCAGAAAATTTAATCCTCCATGTCTTTTAATTCTATTTCCAGAGCACGTGTGCTGATGTAGATCTCATTTAACGAAAGTGCGAGAGAGACAAGTAGAAACAATAAGCTCAAAGCAAAAATTGCATATGCCCCTGTTTCATGTTCGAGATAGATGAAAAGCATTGAAAGTACACAAAAGAAAAAACTGAGAATCCCTGTTGCCTGCATTTGTTTTATGAGGGTGAGCCTTCTGTGGAGATTGACGATCTGCGCCTTTACAAGATGCTTATCTTCAGTGAGAAGCTTATACTCAGCATGAAGTTTTCGGATGAGAGATGCCAAAGCCAGAAAACGATTTGTATAGGCAAGCATCAATAACGTAATGGCTGGAAAGAGAAGAGCGGGGGTATTGATGGAGATTTGCATATCAATTTACATTTTCCAGTTTTCTGATAGCAGGAGCTTTCCATGCAGTAAGACCCACTACCAATAAAGTCATAACTCCTCCAAAGATAACCGATGGTACAACCTTCATAACTCGCGCGGCAATACCTGATTCGAAAGCACCAATTTCATTTGAAGATCCGATAAAGATATTATTAACTGCAGAGACACGACCCTTCATGTTTTCGGGAGTTAGGGTTTGTAATAATGTTCCTCTTACAATAACACTAACGCAATCAAAAGCACCACTAATGGCTAACACTCCCATCGATATCCAAAAATTAGTGGAGACAGCAAATAAGATCATGCATACTCCAAAGCCACCCACTGCGAAGAGTAAGATTTTCCCCATACTCTTTTTAATAGGATAATGCGTTAGGTAAACCGCTGTCAACACAGCTCCAATGCCAGGTGCTGACCGAAGAAATCCTAATCCCACCTTTCCAACGCCAAGAATCTGATCGGCAAAAATGGGAAGCAATGCAATGGCGCCACCAAACAGAACGGCAAACAGATCCAGTGATATGGCGTTAAAAATGATCTTGTTTTGAAAGACAAATTTTAATCCTGCTTTGATTTTATCAGCAATACCCTGCTCTTCTGTCATGGGTGGTAAGGGCTTGTTAGGCACCATCATCGCCATCGATAATCCAATCAGCATCAAGGCAACATCCATTGAATAGGCAGCACTGATTCCAAAAAAGCCGTAGATCAATCCTCCAATCGGTGGGCCACCGATAGATGCCATTTCCCATAAAGTACTGTTCCAGGAAATTGCATTTTGATACAATTCGCGTGGAACCAACTGAGGCATAAAAGAAAATAGTGCAGGTGTAATAAAACCTCTTGCAATACCACTTACGAAAATGACCGCATAGATGGGCCATATGCCATAATTCAAAATGAAGCCACCCAGATCAGAAGTGAAACTCAATAGAGCTAAGGAGCAGAGGAATAATGTTGCCAATGTGACAACGATGATTTGTTTGCGCTGAATAATATCTGCAAGATGTCCCGCGTACAATGAAACAACGATTGACGGAATGGCTTCTGCAAGTCCGATCAATCCAAGTGATAAAGGATCTTTGGTGATTTCATATACCTGCCATCCGACAACGACTGCCTGGATGTTAATCGCAAGCGTTACACAAAAACGTGCGCTGATGAATAAACGAAAGTCGCGGATATGAAGTGCGGCGTAAGGACTGCTCATTAACTTGGAACTAAAATTCTTTCAATAGCGTCGGTTGCTTTCTTTCTCCTTTCTTCACGACTACCCGAAATCTCTACTGTTGGTATTTTTGATTCAACTGCTTCCTTTTTATAAATGTTCCAGAAATATTCCCGCTTATCAGGATGTTCTCTTTGTGGATCTTCTTCCCAGGGAATGTCAATGTTGGTAAGCAAAAGCAGATCATAATGACGGGATTGCATTGCTTTAAGAATCTCCGGATCACATATGCCGAATTTTTCTTCACTCCAGACCTTTATGATGATAAGATTCGTATCACAGATGAGAACACCTTTGGCTGTCTGCATCCACTCATCCTCAACGCGTAACTGACCGTGAGCAATTTTTGTTAGATCTGATTGATCGTAAGGACGATTAAGTTTGTTGAGATAGGCACGTGCGTATTCAGGTACCCATTCTGTCTTAAACCTGCCGGCGAGATATTGAGAAAGGTCAGTTTTGCCGGTGCACTCAGGGCCAATAATTGCCACTTTTTTAACGAGATCAGAAGTAGGGTGAGTCGCCAGCATTGATGCAAGATACCAGAATTAGCGTCAATTTGACCGGTTTTTGACTGTGACGTTGAATGGCCATTTTATTAAGACGTCAGGTCTCCTTATCTTTCAGGTCAATTAATTAATTGAATTAAGTGAAGCGCAGGAAAGCATTAAAGCAGATTGGTTGGGGTCTTTCGGGAAGTATTTTGCTGCCTTCTTTATTGGACGCTTGTGCCAGCAATGATCCAGGGCCGGAAATTAACTACAGCGGAACGGTAGGCGTTATTGGAAGCGGCGCAGCGGGCTTATACGCAGCAGACGTTCTCCGATCAAAAGGAGTTAAGGTGATTATTTTTGAAGCTCAGGATCAGTTGGGTGGAAGGGTTTGCTCACTTCGCAATCAATCCATTTTACAGCACCCGTATATACCACAACTAAGTTCAGTCTTTCCATTGGAGCTGGGGGCCCAGACAATTGTTGGTTCAAATTCTATTTTGGGAAAAATTTTCAAGGACTACAATTTAACGTCCATTGAGCTTGCTCCCTCCGATAACACTTTTGTTTTAGGCAATCAGGCCAAGACTGAGGGTGATTGGGGAAATGATGTTGATTTCATAAAAGCTAAAAATTTTAAGTCCGATGTTCCTAATAAAGTAGGAAGTGGTCTGACAGTGAATGATGCTGCAGTAAGTTTTGGTGTTGCTCCAAGAGGACTTGGAATGGTAAATGGACAGATCAGTAACGCACATGGAGCAAGCAGTACATCCATTGGTATTGGTGTCCTTGCTGAAGACGAAAGACTTTTAGCCACCAGTGGCAATGATCTTAAGGTACTTCAACTTCGTTCAAATCCTTTACAGGACATTCTGATTTCACGTTTTAGTACTGTTCAGGATCTTGTAAAACTTAGCACCCCGATCTCATCGGTGAATTATGGAGGTGAGAAAATAACCTTAACAGCAAAAGACAATTCAACTTTTGAAGTCGATAAACTTATCGTTACTGTACCCATCAGTATTTTAAAAAGTGGTGGTATCTCTTTCGCCCCGGGATTGCCAGGTGATTTTACAGGAGCGCTCGCCAAGTTTTCAATGGGAGCTTCCATTCGTGTTATTCTTGAATTCAAAAAGAATTTCTGGGGGCCAGCAACTGGATTTGTCTGGGGATCAACGGAAGTGCCTGAATATTTCAGCGCGGGAGTTGGAAGCGAATTTAATCAGACTCTTTCCATCACAGTGCACGGTGACAAGGCTGCGCAATACTCAGCGATGAGCAATGATGCTATTGTGAATGCCATTATTGCTGATCTTGATTTAATCTACGCCGGACAAGGAACTCAGTTTATCCGCAAGGATGTGAATACTGAGAAAAACATTTACATTATTGAAGACTAGACAAAGCGTGAGTACATCAAAGGAGGATTTTCTTATCCTTTAGCAGGTGCCACAAATGAAGACCGCAAAACACTTTGCAAACCAATTTCTGATAAATTATTCTTTGCTGGCGAAGCGACGGATGTCACTGGTCAGGCAGGTATGATCAATGGAGCTTTGGCTTCCGCCGAACGCGTAGTGGAAGATGTGGTAAAGTCCATCACAGGTGTAGTTTGATTTTACCTACAACTCTAGTCCTCTTTTTTTAAGCTCTGTTTTAAGAGTGTCTGCTCCTTTGAAGTGGATGGCGTCTATGCCAATGGCCTTTGCGGCTTCAATATTTTTCAGATTATCATCGATGAAGATCGATCGCTCAGGAGAAATGGAATACCGATTTAGGAGAATGTGATAAAATTCAGGGAATGGTTTGCGCGTTTTTTCGACACCACTTACTACAATTCCCTCAAACCAATGAAGAAACTCAAAGTTTTCCAGTGCCCAGGGGAAAGTTTCAGCCGACCAGTTTGTTAGAGCGTATAGACGATGACTCTTACTTTCTTTAATGGATTTTAAAATTGCCACTGTATCATGAATAGGCCCTCCAATGGTTTCCTTCCACCGATCATACCATGCACGAATAGCATGTTCGTATTGAGGAAATTGTAAGACAAGCTCTTCAGTAGCTTCCTGAAATGTGCGTCCCGCATCCTGCTTTTCGTTCCACTCATGTGTACAAACATTGTTTAAAAACCAGGTGACTTCTTCTTCACCTTTCAGAATCTTATTATAGAGATAACGAGGATCCCAATCGATCAGAACGTTTCCGAGATCAAATATGATGGTATCTGCCTTTTGCATGAATTATGTCTTGAGAATTTATTTTTTTAGTTTGATAAACTGAACACATTTGCCGCCATGAGCTTCGAATTCTTTTTCAAATTGCATTCCAATTTTTTCAAGGACGTGGATTGAATTACGGTTTTCTTTCATTGCCTTGCCAACTATTTTCTTTAATCCTGACTGATTGAATCCGAAATCAAGACAAGCGCTGGCGGCTTCTGTTGCGAATCCATTGCCCCAATAGTTTCTTGAGAGACGAAAGCCGATATCAGTTTCTTTATTTTCTCTATTGAAGTTCAAGCCACACCATCCCAGATACTCAGCCGGATCTTTTGATAGAATGGTCCATCGTCCATAACCATACTTTTTGTATTGATCGTACTCCCGGATGAGATTAGAGGCTTCGTTGATTGTTTTGAAAGCTTCATCACCAGTGAAGCGAATGACTTCAGGATCGGAATTCAAATCAAACATGAACTTCGCATCTGACGGAAGAAATTCTCTCAGCACCAGGCGTTGGGTAGTAATGATGACTTTAGGTTCACTCATTGTTTCCGAATGCCCATTTCAGGAATTCAGGCATTGCTTGTGACCAGGTTTCCTGATTATGCTTGCCGTTCTTGATCTCAAGATATTGAATGTCATGAAAGGGACGATATCCTTTTCGCGTAAGCTCTGTGATAAGGTCCATCGTATCATCAATAGAATCGATGACGCCATTTTTGTTTCTGTCACTGTTCTCATCCTGCGTCCCGGTTTGAAACCAGAATTTCATTCCAGGTTTGAATTTTCCTCTTCTTACTTGCAGATGCATCAGCCGGTCGCGGTAATCTGAATAAAAAATGCTGCGTGTGTCACGCTTTCTCCACCAGAATGATCCGCTGAAAATTCCAGCCTTGCTGAAAACTTCCGGGTTATTCCATACGATGTCAATTGCGGATAAGCCGCCCAATGAATATCCCGCCATTGCGTGGGCAGAAAGAGAGGGGTCGATAGGGTATTTATATGTGAGGTAGGGGATGAGCTCTGTAATTATGTAATCTGAATAGGCTTTTGCCATTTTTCCGCGACCAAAATAATCTGATCTGAATGCTACGCCATATTCCTGCATCCGATCCGCAGCCATGACTCCAACCACAATGATTTCCGGAATAATCTTTTCGGCAACCAGCTTCTCCACTGTCGCCTTTACTTTGACTGCATCGCTATCCTGACCGTCATTGAGGATCAACAAAGGATACAATTTGCTTTTATCAAGCACCAAAGGAGTCATAATCTCCACCTCGACATTGCGCTGAAGCAATTTCGTGTAGATATCGCTAAGCTTTTCAGAACGGTAGGCAAGCGCTGGTTCAGCAATAGCAGATGGATCTTCAGCTTTATTTAGGTCTTCCGGCATTTATGCTTGCAAAAATAGAACAACGGTGGTTAACTTACCTGACTGATTTTATTAATTATCAGGGTATTTCAAATCAAATCTTATGTACGAACATTATCATCGTTGGTATTCCCCAAGTCTGAGTCGCGATATTGAAGTGCTTGCGTTTGGGACGCGTGGTTATCCAATCATGTTGTTCCCCACTTCCATGGGACATTTTACAGAGAACAAGGATTTTAAACTGATTGATAGTGTTGCATGGTTTGTTGAAGAAGGACTTGTGAAAATTTATTGCCCTGATGGAATCGACTCTTCGAGTTGGTACAATAAAAATATTCATCCTGCGCAGCGAGTCATTAATCACATGTGGTATGATAATTTTTTACTGACAGAGCTTGTTCCACTCATGCAGCGCGAAACCGGAGTAGGTCGCGTGGCAACCGCGGGCTGCAGTTTTGGTGGATATCATGCTACCAATTTTGCATTCAGACATCCTGAAGTTGTAAAGTATGTTTTTAATATGGGTGCAGCTTTTGATATCAAGGATCAGCTGGATGGATATTATGATGATAATGTGTACTTCAACAATCCTCCCGACTTCATTCCCAACGCACATAATGATTTCTTCCACGATATGTTTGTCGTATTAGGTACTGGTACACACGATATGTGCTGGAGCGCGAATGAGAAAATGGCAGAAGTGTTTCGTAATAAAGGCATTCATCACTGGCTTGATGTCAGACACAATGCTCCTCACGACTGGCCGGCGTGGAGAGAAATGTTCCCTCACTATTTATCAATGATCCGCTAAGAAATCATTTTTTAAACCTGAGCCACGTGAAAGGAATTTTTATTAAACTTTTTTCACTTACCCTATTTGTAGCTTCTTCCAATTTCCTGCTGGCATCGGTCAACATCCAAACATCGGTTGACATCGGAGGTATTAAACAATGGATCAGTATCAAGGGAGCTAACGATAGCGATCCGGTTTTACTTTTTTTGCATGGAGGTCCGGGTAACTCGGTCATGAGTTATGCAGATAAGTTTACAAATGACTTACAAAAACACTTTATCGTAGTACAATGGGATCAGCGTGAAGCGGGAACCACGGCAAAATTGAATGCCTCCAATCAACCTTTGACAGTAGCTTTAATGGAGGAAGATGCTCGGGAGCTTGTCGATTATCTGAGATTAAAATTCAGTCGCGATAAAATTTTTCTAATGGGTCACTCGTGGGGCGGATTTCTGGGTCTTAAACTAGCAGCGGATCATCCCGATCTGTTTGAGGCTTACTTTGCTGTGAGCCCCATGGTATATCAGGACGAAAGCGAACAACGCTCCCTTGCATGGATGAAAGAAAAGGGCAAGGGGAATACTCAGGAATTAAAAGAGCTTGCCATGGTTAGGATCCCTTTTCAATCTGTGGGTGATCTTTATTATCACCGTAAGTGGTTGGCTGTGGGAATGGGATCGAAAGCACCTTTCAAAGCTTTTGTGGAAAGCTGGGATAAGAAATGGTTGGGATTATTTCTGGAAGCTTCAAAAGTTAACTTTTTTGAGGTCGCACCTGAAATCAAATGCCCTATATACTTCTTTGTGGGAAAGCGAGATTATCAGACACATTCAGGATTGACAGAAGAATATTATAAAATGCTGAAAGCAGGAAAAAAGGACTTATTTTGGTTTACTAATTCAGCACATAATCTTAACCTAACCGAATCACGAAAATTCCAACAGATCGTTATTTCACTGAAGTCAAAAAATTAAAACCATCATGAAGAAAATCGGAATATTACACGGCATGGAACGCTCCTTTCCTCAGGCATTTGTTGAGCGCATTAACAGTCTTAAGATAAAAGGCATTTCGGCTGAGCCCGTTATGATCGACAAAGTTCAACAGGCAGATCCATCAGGATATTCCGTGATTCTGGATCGGATTTCTCAGGACGTTCCTTTTTACAGAGCCTATCTTAAGAATGCTGCAATCTCCGGAACGGCCGTTATGAACAATCCTTTCTGGTGGAGCGCTGATGAAAAGTTTTTTAATAACGCGTTAGCTGTAAAGATCGGAGTACCGGTTCCAAAGACAGTTATCCTCCCTTCACATGAGAAACCTACTGATACCCAGGATGGTTCTTTCAGCAATTTAAAATTTCCTTTGGGTTGGGATGCAATCTTTGAACATATTGGATGGCCAGCATACATGAAGCCACACTCTGGTGGAGGCTGGAAAAGTGTTTACAAGCTTAGAGGTCCTGAAGAATTTTTTGAAGCTTACCGCGAGACAGCACAATTGGTAATGATGCTTCAGGAAGAAATTATTTTTGATGATTATTTCAGATGTTATTGCCTTGGCAGAAAACATGTTCGCATTATGCAATATGAGCCACGCAACCCGCATCACTTAAGATATGTTGTCGAGAAGGGGCCAGCTTCTGAAAAATTGTTAAAGAAAGTTCATGACTATGTAATGGATCTTAACAATGCATTAGGATATGATTTCAATACAGTTGAAATGGCAGTCCGTGATGGAGTTCCTTATGCAATTGACTTCTGCAATCCTGCACCCGATGCGGATGTTGCTTCAGTGGGTCAGGAAAATTTTGAATGGGTAGTAGAACATGCCGCGAAGATGGCTGTTGAGCGCGCACAAGCTCAGAAGGACGGACAGGATAACCTCACCTGGGGAACTTTTGTATCCGATGGTGTTGCAAACTTTTTGAAATCAGGTAAATCAAAACCGGCTGAGCCAAAAGAGGAAAAACCAGCAGCAAAAAAGTCAACAAAGAAATAATGTTTGCCAGAAGCATGGCGCGAATATGGAAAAATTCACTTTAGGCGTTGAAGAAGAGTATATGGTCATTGATCCCGTTACGCGGGAATTGAAGTCACATGAACATAAAATTGTAGACATCGCTGCGCAGATGCTGGGTGACAGTGTAAAAGCTGAAATGCATCAGGCTGTTGTAGAAGTCGGAACAGGCATCTGTAAGGATGTATTTCAGGCTCAAAGCGAGATAAAGATGCTTCGGAAAACGGTTGCCGAGATTGCCGGAAGTATCGGATTAAAGATCGGAGCATCCGGAACACATCCCTTCTCACACTGGAGCACGCAACTCATAACGCCTAATCCCCGCTACGACGAAATTGTAAACGAAATGCAGGAAGCGGCCAGATCTAATCTCATTTTTGGACTGCATGTTCACGTAGGGATAGCTGATAAGAACATGGCTATCCACATCATGAATACGGTGAGGTACTTTCTTCCTCACATTTATTCTCTTTCTACCAATTCTCCTTTTTGGGAAGGTAGAAATACTGGATTCAAATCTTTCCGGACAAAAGTATTTGATAAGTTTCCACGCACAGGCCTGCCCGACTATTTTAATGACTGGGATGATTTTAAAAACTATGTTAATCTTCTTATTCGCACCAAGTGTATAGATAATGCAAAGAAGATCTGGTGGGATGTTCGTGTTCACCCATTCTTTGACACAATCGAGTATCGCATATGCGATGTTCCAATGCATGTCGAGGAAACCATTGCGATTACAGCTGTGCTTCAGGCATTAACAGTAAAGTTGTATAAACTGCGACTGCAGAACATGAGTTTCATTGTCTACAACAGAGCTCTTATCAGTGAAAACAAATGGCGTGCATCCCGCTACGGAATTGACGGCAAGCTCATTGACTTTGGAAAGCAGGCAGAAGTTGATACCCGTCTTTTGATCCTTGAGCTCCTCGATTTTATTGATGATGTTGTGGATGATCTTGGAAGTCGCCCGGCAATCAATTATGTGCATAAGATCTTGCAGCAAGGAACAGGAGCTGATCGCCAGTTGCAGGTATTTGAAAAGACCCATAGTCTTGAAAAAGTAGTTGACTACATCACGGACCAGACACTGGCCGGAGTTTAGATTTTATAATTGCGAATATGAGTTCAATTAAAATTGCCATTCTGGATTTATATGAAGGAGAGACGAATGAAGGCATGCGTTGCATTCTTCAGTTGGTAGAGCAGTTTAAACACGACTTTGGTCTCAATCTGACGTATGATGTAATCGATGTCCGCTTAAAAAAAGAAATCGCTGACCTTAGCTACGACGCATATATTTCTTCCGGTGGTCCGGGAAGCCCATTGGAAAGTGAAGGCTCAGATTGGGAAAGAAATTTTTTTGGATTGATGGATGGAATCCGCAAGCATAATTCTCAAAACCCATTTGACAGAAAGTCCATATTTCTGATTTGTCATTCGCTCCAGATCTATTGCCGCTATTACAACTACGCCCAGGTGAAGAAAAGAAAAGGAGCGGCGTTTGGTGTGATGATGATCAATAAAACCAAGTCGGGACGGACAGAGCCTTTATTGAAAAACCTTCCAGATCCTTTCTACGGTGTAGATTCAAGAACGTATCAGATTGTACAGCCCCGTGAAGAAAAAATTATTTCTGGAGGAGGGCAGATTGTTTGTATAGAGAAAGACAGACCGCATGTGGAATTGGAAAGAGCTGTAATGGCAATTCGTTTTGATGAAGCTATTTTCGGAGCTCAATTTCATCCTGAGGCTGACTCTGATGGTATGTATAAATATCTGATCACAGAAGAAAAGAAGAGAGATGTGATTGAAAAGCACGGTGAGAAGAAATACTATCAGATGCTTCAGTATCTCAATGAGCCAGATAAAATCAAATTGACATATAAAACAATCGTTCCTTCTTTTTTAAGAATGGCTCTTAAGAAAAAAATGAACGCAGTCCTATTATGATTCCAGAAGTTCGGGCAGCTTACAACAAAAGTTTTTCTGAAAGCAAGTATGCTGCTTTTCTTGCCGAACTTGATGCACTTTATAATTACAAGATCACATTCAGGGTTGCGGAGACTCCATTATTCGTCGGACACGATTTCAAAAAAAAACTTATCCAGGCATCAGATGATATTATTGATTTTCTGGTCAGAAAGGATGTAAAGGAACTAACGGCACCAGCGCTTCCTCCTGAACTTAATGTTCCAAACGAAACAGATCATACTCTTTTCCTCGCGCTTGATTTTGCCGTGGTAAAGTATGGTAATGAACTTGAGCCCAGATTGATTGAGATGCAGGGATTTCCTTCCCTCTATGGATGGCAGGATTTGATTTCACAGAAATACCGTGAACATTTCGATATTCCTGATCGCTTGCAAAGCCATTTTGGTTTCTCATCAGAGGAGTATCGCGAAAAGATCAGAAAAGTTTTATTGAATGGTCATGATTCCGAAAATGTCATTCTCCTTGAGATTGATCCTTTAAAGCAGAACACAGCGATTGATTTTCTTGTTACAAAAGATTTCACCGGCATCGAACCTGTACATATAGGTGATGTTATTCGCGAGGGTAGAAAATTATTCTACATAAAGGATGGTAGAAGAATTGCCATTAAAAGAATCTATAACCGTGTGATTTTTGATGAGTTGGTAAAACGTCCAGATCTTCAGCTATCATTTAAAATGACAGACGATGTTGATGTGGAGTGGGCAGGTCATCCTAATTGGTTTTACCGGATCAGTAAGTACACAATGCCGCTGATCAAGAGCAAGTATATTCCGGAGTGTAAATTTTTATCCGATTATAAGGAGTTTCCAAAAGATCTTGAGAATTACGTTTTAAAGCCACTTTTTTCATTCTCAGGAAGCGGAGTGATCTTTCATGTTACAGCCGATGATCTTAAAACGATACCTGAAAATCAGAGACATGAGTTTATGTTGCAGCGAAAGGTTGAGTATGAACCTGTTTTGCAAGCTCCTGATGGAATGGTTAAGATCGAGATTCGTTTACTATTCATCTGGGAAGATGGACAGCCCCGACCTCAATTGATAACAAACCTCGCGCGCCTCAGTCGCGGAGAGATGATCGGAGTGAAGTACAATAAGGATAAGACATGGGTAGGCGGATCAGTTGCATTTTTTGAAGATTAAATTTTAATAATTGAAGATTTTTCTGACGGACCAACAGTCCCATTTCAAGGTTCTTTTATCTCAGCTCATTGCAAAAAACGTAATGGAATATGAGAAAGGTACTTTGCGTGAAAGTGTTTCAACGATCAGGCTGTCTTCAGCAAAGCGATTAAATGAAGTAGACACAAGTTTCCTTTTTGACTATTCTATTTTTCCGGAAACTATTATGACACATCTCTCGCAATGGAAGGATGAGAATAGGAAAATGAGAGAGGGAGATAACATTTTGCAGCAGGTTTACATTCCTCCAATACCAGGCTTTTCGCAAAAGATAATTTTTGGAGTCAGGATCAATTCAATTATCAATGAGCCTAATCGCATAGGGTTCAGCTACGAAACCCTGGAAGGTCATGTAGAGAAAGGGGAATCAATGTTTACGATGGAAGAGATAAATGGCAAACTCTTTTTCAAAATTCGTACGTTTTCACGGCCAGGGATTTTTTTAGCCAGAATATTGGAGCCAATTTTTTCAAAGCCTTATCAGTCTTACTGCACTCAAAAGGCACTTAATAATGTGAGAGATCAGGTAAGATGATCCTTTACAGTTTTTTAAAGAAGTAAATTTCCGAATCTTCAAATCTTCAAATTACTTTGCGGAATGTCTCTTTTACGTTCCTTGTTTGTACTCACCCGGTTTTGGAACCTGATCATCATAGGCCTGGCTCAGTACTTCACAGCGTACTTTCTTATATCCCCAGATTCTTTATTTGACTTCCGACTTCTGCAACTATCAATTTCTACCGTGTTGATTGCTGCGGCAGGATACATTATCAATGACTATTATGATGTAAAAATTGATCTTATCAACAAGCCTGAGAGAGTTGTGATAGGCAAGTCTATTAAAAGACGTTATGCTATCTTATTTCATACTATCCTCTCAGTAAGTGGGGTTGCCCTTGGATTTCTTCTTGACTGGAAGATTGGTGTATTGAATTTTTTTTGTGCTTTTACTCTTTGGCTCTATTCCAATGCCTTGAAAAGATTGCCATTCATTGGCAATTTTACCGTCGGTCTTCTCACTGGTTTATCCATTTTCATCATCAACCTTCTATACCCTCCATTGCTGACGCTAACAATCATCTACTCCCTCTTTGCTTTTTTCATCACGCTGGTAAGAGAGATCATTAAAGATCTGGAAGATTTGAGGGGAGATGATACGTTTGGATGCAAAACTCTTCCGATTGTATGGGGAATACGCAGGACCAAAGTATTTATTTATTTCCTATTGATACTTTTTTCCCTTTTAGTGCTTGCGCTCAATCAGTGGATTGCCCCCTTGCCACTGCAATTCCTGCTTTGGTCGCTTTTTGTGCCAATGGTAATACTTGCTGGCTGGCTGGTGCGGGCTGATACCCGAAGAGATTTCTATCAACTAAGTCAATTTTGTAAGATCATCATGATCGCCGGCGTATTGAGCATGGCATTTCTTTAATTAGGTTTGCGCCGTGGAAAGTCCAAAGAAATTTAACATTGCAATTTTTGCTTCGGGTAATGGTACCAATGCCGAAGCGATCATAAAATATTTTTTAGGGAACGAGCAGATATCTGTTTGTGCTCTGCTGAGCAATAATCCTTCTGCCAAAGCCTCACAGAGAGCTGAGAATCTCGATGTGCCATCATACATTTTTGATAAGCCTCAGTTTTTAAATGGCAGTATGATTCTCGATGTTTTAAAGAAAGCGCAGGCAACACATATTGTTCTTGCGGGTTTTCTTTGGCTAATACCGGATTATCTGATTAACACTTATCCCATTATTAATATTCATCCTTCCCTCTTGCCAAAATTTGGAGGTAAGGGAATGTATGGAAGTAAGATACATCATGCTGTAAAGGAAGCTGGGGAATTTATAACTGGAATTACAATTCATGAGGTTAATGGTAATTTCGATGAGGGCAAAATTTTATTTCAGGCTTCCATAGCTATAGAAACAAGCGATTCCATTGAACAGATTGGGAACAAAGTCCATGCGCTGGAGTATCAGCATTATCCTGTCGTGATTGAAAACTGGATATTGAAATAATTCTGTTACTTGGCTAACTCAGCCACAACGTCAGAGATGTTACTTATCCCCCAATGCTCTGCATATTTTCCATCCTTTATGCGAATGATATCGATGATGTCGATAACAACCGGTTTTCGCGTGGGAGCAATTCCAAAGAACTCTCCAAGATGAGTTGCATGAATTTTTTTTCTGGTGGTAACGAGATCTCCTTCTGCAACCTGATCGAGAATTTCAACTTTGAGATCGGGGAATCCTGCCCGAAGCATGTGGAACAGAAAATAAATCATACTTTCCGGACCCTGTGGAGTTCCTGGAGGTGCTGAATGATTAATTACTTTTTCTGAAACAAGTTGATTAAAAGAGCTCATGCTTCCCTTTTCAATCACTTCTTTATTGAAACGAATTACAATTTCTTTTTTTTCCTGAATTGAAGTGCTCATGATTGATTTGTTTTTCAACAAAACTACCATCAACCTGATTGTCGGAATTAAGGCATTTGATTCAACAAATGTTCCTGAACGTTCAATTTTTTGCCTGAAACTCTTTGGGTGTTAAACCGAAGCTCTGCTTAAACGAGTGTGTAAAACTTGAATGATTCTCATAACCAACTTTAAAAAAGACCTCACTCGGCTTGGCGTGATGATGCTGTAACAGGTTCGCTGCAAATTCCATTCGTCTTCCAACCAGCCATTTGCTTGGAGTAGTGCCATAAAGTTTTATAAACCTTCTTTTAAATGTCGATAAACTGAGATTGCATAGAAAGGCAAGTTCTTCGATACTGATTGGATTAAGGACGTTTGTTTCCACAACTTTCCTTAGCGTAAGATCATCGTTGCCGTCTTTTTCCGGTATCTGAAAAGAAAGAATAGTTTCCGGATATTTTTCCAAAAGGTGAAGCATGAGCTCTTCAAATTTCAATAATCGCATTTGCAGAGACATTTGCTTCCCGCCTTCAGTAGATAATTGCAGTGAGGTGATCAGATTTAGAACGAAAGAATCTTTCTTGAATGAAATATAAGATTCTTGCACAATTTTGATTCTCTTCCTTATGCGACTGATCTGCTCATTATACTTCACATGAAAATCAGCCAGCACTTTTGTATCAAAGAATATCAGAATGCTGGTGAAAACATCTTGTCCTGAAAGATCGATGGACGCCAGACAATTTCCTGCAGAAAGAAAATGAAACTCATCATCTTTAATTTTAACCACCTTTTGTGAGAAATGCATGGTTTTCTCACCTTTCAATACCAGACTGATTGCATTTTTATTAAGGACGCTTCTTCCATTCATTGATCCAACAGTAGCAGAGTAATGGTGAATCAGGATAGGATCCATCAGCATTTTATTGCCTGGAAAAATATCGTCCGGAAGATTGATGACTTTCATTATTCTATTTCTCTTTTTTCTCTAACCATATGAAATCTGAAGATTTGGGGAAGTCTTCAAATATTTTCTGAACATCTGGTGGCGGAACTGTTAGTTTTCGTTTATCGAGATCTATCCAGGCGCCGTCCAAATTTAAAAGAGCTGATAAGGTTCCATCTTCTTTTAATATCTGGTGCCGGATACTCCATCGTGAAAAATCACGTGTTGCTTTTATCACTTCTAAATCTACAGTAACACGATCTTCAAATTTTATTTCTCTTTTGAATACGGCCTCTTCGCGGAAAGCGATCGGGCCAATCCGAAATTCATCCAATTTTGAATTTGTTAATCCATGATTCGAAAAGCATGCAATTCGTGCCGTTGCTCCATAATCATAGTATACGGAATGACGCAGGTGACGGTTGGGATCAATATCAGACCAGCGTACCTGGATGGGAATTGAAAAGTTTAGCATAACACAATTTCATCCGAAAGTTAAGATTTTATAATGTATCCCGGATTGACTACATTTTCATAACCTAACCTCACCCAAATGGAAAAATCTTCGTTGACCACAACGTTAATGCCTATTGCACTCGGCACGATCATGCTGGGATTAGGGCTTTCACTCTCCATTGCTGATTTTAGAAGAGTAACACTCTATCCCAAGGCAATTACCATTGCAATGGTTTGCCAGATGATATTGCTTCCAGCCCTGTGTTTTGGATTGGTGATTGTTTTTAAACTGGAACCTGCATTGTGTGTAGGCCTTATGCTTCTCTCCGCTTCACCGGGTGGTGCTACCGCCAATCTTTACAGTCATCTTTCGCACGGAGACGTCGCACTGAACATCAGTCTTACCGCAATCAATAGTGTTCTGACATTATTTACGCTTCCACTGATCGTGAATTTTTCTCTTTCCTATTTTATGAATTCGGATCAATACGTTCCGATGCAGTTTATAAAAATTGTTGAAGTCTTTGCGGTAGTTCTTTCTCCTGTATTGATAGGAATGCTCATCCGAAGCAAAAAACCTGCATTTGCTGCCAGAATGGATAAACCTGTCAAGATCCTTTCAGTACTATTCTTATTGCTGGTAATCATCAGCGTAACCTTAAAAGAGAGAAATCAATTGGCTGATATGTTTGCATCACTGGGTTTGCCTGTGCTTTGCTTCAATCTTCTCAGTATGCTGATGGGATATTATCTACCAATGATATTTAAAGTTGAAAAGAAGCAAGCCATTGCTATTGGATTGGAGATTGGGATTCACAACGGAACGCTTGCAATCTACATTGCGCTGAATGTTATCAATAATTCCTCGATGTCCATACCTCCGGCGATCTATAGCCTGATCATGTTCGTGACTGCGGCTGCTTTTGGATTTTTAGTGAATGTCGGGCGGAAAACGGTTTAGTCAGGAAATTATGGTGTGTTCACTTCGTTAAATCCTTCTGCATGATCTGTCCAGCTCATCGGATAGTTCTTATCAACAAACTCCTCTGCATCAGTTGTTAGAAACAGTGGATGGAATGTATCCAGCATTACTGCCAGCTCTTTTGTCTCTTTAGCGCCAATGCTTTTCTCTACTGTTCCAGGATGTGGTCCATGCGGCAATCCGCCAGGATGAAGGGTGAATGATCCGCGTTCAATGCCTCTGCGACTCATGAAATTTCCCTCTGCATAATACAGAACTTCATCACTGTCGATATTGCTGTGATTGTAAGGCGCAGGAATCGAAAGAGGATGGTAATCAAATAATCTTGGTACGAAAGAGCAGATCACAAAATTGCGGCCCTGAAACGTCTGATGTACTGGTGGCGGCTGATGAATACGTCCGGTAATCGGTTCAAACTCATGAACGGAAAATGCATAAGGCCAGAGAAATCCGTCCCATCCAACGACATCCATGGGACTGTAATCATAGACATACTGATGCAAATGACCCTGCTTTTTGATCTTCATTAAAAATTCTCCCTTGCTGGTATCCGGAGGTGTTTCGACGGGTGGGCGGATATCTCGTTCACAGTATGGAGAATGTTCTAATAGTTGACCCAATTGATTTCTATATCGCTTCACAGTTTCAACAGGAGAAGTTGATTCAATGATAAGCAACCGCAAAGGCCCCTCGTTAAATTCAAGTTTATAAATTACAGTGCGTGGAATAACTACATAGTCCCCTTGTTTAAACTCAATCCTGCCAAATTGCGAGATCAATGTTCCGCTTCCATCATGAATGAAGAGGACTTCATCACCTTCAGCATTCTTGTAGAAATAATCCATCTTCCTGTTCTTTGGTGAACAGATTGCCATTGAACAATCATTGTTCATCAGCAATACTTTTCTTGCATCCAGGTAATCATCACCAGTGACACCAACTTTCGAAGTGTTCAAATGTGTTTGACGCAAACCATACTCTTCGAGTTTTTTTGGTCCGTATTTAACAGGATCCTTTAACATTTTGATCCTGGTCGGAGGATTGATATGATACAGGATTGAATAGATCCCGGAAAATCCTTCTGAGCTTACTACTTCTTCCTTGTAAAGACTTCCGTCAGGCTGACGAAACTGAGTATGGCGTTTGGGTGGGATTTTTCCGAGTCGATGGTAATACATAATTAGACTGAATTAGTATGTGAAGCTACGAAAAACAACATTATCAGCTTGCAAATTAGCAGCAGGCACTTGTTGTTAAAGCTTCATTACGTGCATCAGCAATTCGCAATCACGCCGAAAAGCGCTGATGCAGTCAAATTACATTTTGCTCCTGTTCAAATCAGGTATCCGATCAAACAGTTTTATTGCCTGCTCAAGAACTTCATTGGATTGATTGTAGATAGGATAGAAACCGTCGTTGCCCCAGATCTTGCGGGCGATTTGAGCCTTGATGTGGATCTGAAAAGCTCTTCTGTTTTTTGCCATATCCTTATAATCAGGTTTTACCTTGTTCGACTCCCCAACTTTTACAAGTTGCTGAAGGATTACATCATCAACATTGAAATTCCTGTAATACTTTTCGTAACCCATTTTTGTCAAAGATTCTTTATTCTTATCAGCATAGGTGAAAGTAAATTCCTGAATGGAGTTTGATCTGTCAAGCTCACTGAGATAGCGACTGTTTAATGTGGTATCGAGAGGAACAAAATAATCCGGCATAATGCCACCGCCACCATAGACAGTACGACCGTTGAGAGTAGTATATTTCAAAGAGTCGTTGAATTTGATGCTATCCGCATTGAAGAATTCACCGTGACGGTATCGCTTTAGCATGTCTTTGGAATACTCTTCCATATCCACATAAGGTTTTTGAATCGAACGACCACTCGGTGTATAGTAGCGTGAAATGGTTAATCTTAATTCCGACCCATCGCTCAAATCAAACGGTGATTGAACAAGTCCCTTGCCGAATGATCTTCTGCCAACGACCAATGCTCTGTCGTTATCTTGCAGGGCTCCGGCAACAATTTCAGAGGCAGATGCGCTACCTTCATTAACGAGAACGATCAGGTCACCTGTTTCAAAGTCTCCTTTTTTAGTGGACATCGCATCCGAATTGTACCGGGAATCTTTTCCTTTTGTGAAAACAATTTTTTTACCTTCTGAGAGAAATTCATCGGCGAGATCAATCGCCTGATTCATATATCCACCGGGATTGCCCTGAAGATCCAGCACAAGTTTCTTCATTCCCTTGCCGCGCAGATTTTCAAGTCCTGCATGAAATTCTTCAAAAGTTGTTTGAGAAAAACGATTGATCTTGATGTATCCTATTTCATTGTCAATCATATAAGATACATCCATTGAATGTTGAGGAATCTTATCTCGTATGATTGAAAACTTAAGAATCTCTTTTACATTTTTCCTTATAACTTCAAGTTTTGCTTCTGTTCCTTTCTGCCCCTTCAGCAATTTCATCACCTGTGGATTAGTCAATCCGACATTTGCAATTGCTTTGTCACCAACTTTAATAATCTTATCTCCTGGATGTAATCCAACTGCCTCTGACGGGCCGCCGCTCAAAGCAGAGACGACAACAAGTGTATCATGGAAAATGCTGAATTCAATTCCTATCCCTTCAAAGTTTCCCTGAAGATCCTCATTGGCTTCAACTCTATTGCTGATGGGTATATATGATGAATGAGGATCAAGCTTGTCAAGCATATGTTGAATAGCATCATCCACCAGAATGTCGGTCTGGGTCGTGTCGACATATTCATTTTTGATGAGACTCAGCACCTCCCGGAACTTCTGAATGTCCTCTCCGGACGATTTTCCAGGTACCTGAATAGAGGTAGAATTGATGCTGCTACCGATCAGAACGCCTGCTGCCAAACCAATGCATAAAACCAGTGGAAGGGCGATCTGACGCGGGTTGTTTTTAACTTCTTCGCTCATAGGATTAAACTTCCTTTCTAGAACGTCAAAGATGCGCCAAAGTTCAGATTCGAGGAAACTGGCCCAGAATGAATATTGCAGAAGGGCGGCCCTATTTTTATATTTACCCTTCCATGGAAAAAACCGGGCTTAGAAATAGGAGAATCGCTGACCTTGTCGAGCAGGACAATGTCAGGGCCTATGTGCTGTATTATTTCGGTATACGGTTCTATGAGTATTCCGAAAAGACGCTTGAGGAGGTTTGTCATCTCAGGGGACTGAAACTGGATCATGTGGTCCGCCAGCTGGAATCGCCTACTCATGCTCTTTCTGAGGAAAGCCTTCCATTGCTTTCATATCCGATCGATCTGATCATCGAATACCTTAAGCACGCACACTTTCTTTTCATAAAAAGAAAACTTCCCTATATCTCAAGATTAGTGGAAAGCTTTAAAGCAGATCATTCATCCTATGAATCGATTTCAAAAGATCTGAAAACTCTTTTTCCTCTTTTTGTGGAAGATTTTGTTCATCATATCTATGAAGAAGAGGCCACGCTTTTCAGATACATCAAGTTTTTGGACAAAACGGATAGGGGAAAATATAATCCATCGAAGTTATTCTATATGATGGAACGACATTCTCTTCAGCGCTTTGCTGTTGAGCATGAAGTTCACGATGATGAGATGGAAGGCATTCGTAAGATCACACAGGATTATAATGTTGACGCTCACACACCACTTCATGTGCGCGTGATTTACACCGAACTCACCGAACTTGAGAAAAGTCTGCAGGTTCATGCAAGGATTGAGAATGAAATTCTTTTCCCGAAAGCAATGATGCTGGAGAACAAGATCAAGACTTCATTCATGGAGAAGATCAAGTTCAATTGATTGACTCAATTCTCTTAATTTAAAATCTTAATGGCAAGGATTCTGGCAATCGATTACGGATTGAAACGTACTGGCATCGCTGTCACGGATGTTAATCGAATCATTGCAACCTCACTGGAAACAGTGGAAAGCCCCGGCCTTATAAAATTTCTGGAAGACTATTTTAAAAAGGAAGTCGTTGATCAATTAGTGTTGGGAATGCCTAAACGCCTTAATAATGAAGATACTGACATGACTCCTCATGTCAGAAAATTAATGGAATTGCTGGCTCAGAAATTTCCAGATAAACCCGTTGCCCTCATTGACGAGAGATTCACAAGCTCGATCGCACTTCAAACCATGATTGATGGCGGAATGAAAAAAAAGGAACGCAGGGTAAAAGGGAATGTCGATAAGATCAGCGCCACACTGATCCTCCAGTCCTACATGAACTCCCCAAAATAGATTACGGGCCTTCATCACCTCAACACTTTTTTTCTACCTTTGTGACTCATCAGCTCACTGAAAAATGGTTTACCCCATCGTTATGTACGGAGATCCGGTTTTGCGAAAACGTGCAAAAGAAGTAGAAAAGGGTTCAATGGACATCAAAGCTTTTGCGGCTGACATGTTTGAAACAATGTACGCGGCTCATGGAATAGGTCTTGCTGCTCCACAAATTGGAAAGAGCATCCGTATTTTCATAGTGGATGGTACAACACTGGAAGATGTTGACGATGATATGACCGCTTTCAAAAAGATATTTGTAAACCCTGAAATCCTGGAGGAAACAGGTGATGAGTGGCCTTTCGAAGAAGGTTGCCTCAGCATTCCCAATATCCGTGAAGATGTTAACCGTCCTGAGAAATTAAAGGTCCGCTATTATGATGAAGAGTGGAATCAAAAGACAGAAGACTATGATGGAATGAAAGCACGCATCATTCAACATGAATATGATCACCTGAATGGTAAAATGTTTGTTGATTATCTTTCACCTTTGAAGAAACGCATGCTGAAAGGCAAACTCACCAACATCAGCAAGGGAGATGTGGATACTGAATACCGCATTCTTGCTCCATTGAAAAAGTAATTCTTACTGTGTGTATTGGATATGACGAAGCTTGGATTCGTCCGGAACCTGTATAGTAAGATCTCCATTGACGCGCACCTGACAGGCAAGGCGTTCGCCTTCCTTTAAAAGACCTTCTTCTTTATACTTTTTTTCGGCGTGGGTAATTCCGCTGAGGTTTTCCATGCCTTGCCGAACTGCCATTTTACAGGTGGTGCATCTGCCCTTTCCGCCACATTCGTGCATCCAATCGATATAGTTGGTTTGGAAGTGATAAAGGGCTGTTTTATTAAGCTCCCGCACTTCTACTTCTTTTTGTCCGAGATTTTCTATGATTATCTTTACCATCGTTCAAAAAATATTCTTACCCGGATTGCCGCATGGATGAAAAAATCAGTTTAAAGGCCCTGGAGGATTACAGTGACGACTACGCCTCTAAGGTAACAGCTTCTTTCTTTTCTTCTAAAGAGAAAATCACAGGGGCTGAGATCCTCAAAGTATGCGATGTTCATCAGATCAATCTATTCATCATACGCGAACTTCTCCATGTCTGGAAGCATGAACTTCAAAAACTCAGAAGTCCTTTCTTTGATTATTCTGCTCCTCAGGTTGCAGAATCATTATCAAAGTTTCAAAACCTTTTATCAAATCATATTTCAATTTCAAGAGAAAACTTCCAGCCGTTGCTGAAGAAAGCTGTTCATCAGACTTTGTTTCTCATTCTGGATCCTTATGATTTTTATTCCGAAACCCTGGACAATGGCCTTGGTGGTCAGTTGAAAATAGAGGATTTAAAGAATGAAGTGAAGTATGTGAAGATCAACAATACACCACTTCAAAATCTGTTGAAGACACTGGATGAGAAAAAACTCTCCACAATTTCTGGTAACGAAGCATTTGCTTTGCTGGATCGGATCCTGGAGGAAGTAAATTTCACCCCAGAGGAAATTGATGCGTACGTCACGAAATTCTCTACCATCACTCCCTTGGATGTTGAAAAGCTTTATGATAAGAAAACCATAACGATTCACACACCGCCTCATGTAAAATCTGACATTCCAAAGATTGAGCCGGAAAAGAAGGAGATTCCTAAAATAGAGGTGAAACCTGTACAGCCTTCAATAAAAACGGAACCAGTCAAAGTGGAGGCCGTGAAGGAAGCGCCAAGGAAAGAAGAGATTAAGCCTCAGCAGGTTTCTGCGTCGGCACTAATAGATCAGTTACCTAAAAGCACCCAGACTTCTTTGGTAGAAGACTTTCAGAAAAGGAAGAAGATCAAGGACATCCTCACGATCAATCAGAAATTCATGTTCACCAAAATTCTTTTTAATGGTGACTTTGAATTATTCTCCGCTGCTGTTGACAGACTTGATGAATTGGATAATCTATCCCAGGCTAATTCCTACCTCACAAATAATTATCCAGAGTGGAGCAAAGAAAGTGAGGAATACCAGGAATTTATAGAACTGGTGGAAAGACGATTTGCCTGACAGTCTAAAGACGCTGAAGCATCTGACCACGATGAGCGTCCAGCTTCAAAAGAATAAATAGCAGGGTTGTAAATCCCCATAAGGATGATCCACCGTAACTGAAGAAGGGGAGAGGAATTCCGATAACAGGAAACAATCCAATCGTCATTCCAATATTTACCGCAAAGTGAAAAAAGAAAATGCTCGCGACACTATATGCATAGACACGGGCGAACCTGCTTTTCTGTCGCTCAGCAATAAAAATGATTCTCATTAAAAGCACAACGAATAGGGACACTACGATCAGGCTTCCCAGCCAGCCGTGCTCCTCACCAATTGTACAGAAAATAAAATCAGTGCTTTGTTCAGGAACAAAATCAAACTTTGTCTGTGTCCCTTTTAAAAATCCCTTGCCGAAGAATCCACCGCTTCCAATTGCAATTTTTGATTGAGTGACATTCCACCCATAGCCAAGAGGATCAGCATCGGGATTGATAAGCGCTTTGACACGATTCTGCTGATGTGGCTTCAATACATCTGTGATCACATAGTCAACACTCTCAATGACACCCATGATCACAATGGCGCCAATCGTAAGGAGCACAATGCGCTTTAACTTCTTTTTTCCAAAGCCAATTAAAATTGCCAGAATAACAATAATAGCAGCGTGCAAGTAAAGCTGATTCGGAATGAGAAGCGTAAGAACGAAAATTGTTGCGGCACAGATGCCGACAATCATCAGGAATGGCGACATGCCTTCGCGAAAGAATACCAGAATGAAAGAAGTAAAAACTAGTGCTGTTCCGGTGTCTTTTTGCAGCAGGATCAGGAACATCGGTATACCGATCATTCCAAAAAGGAAGGCCTGATTGCGCAAATTGTCCATTCTAAAGCCAACAGAACCAATGTATTTGGCTACCGCCAGGGTGACGATAAACTTTGCAAACTCTGATGGCTGTACTCCAAATGACCCCACCCCAAGCCATGCTTTATTTCCACCAACTTCTTTACCAACGATCGGTACCAGAAAGAGCATGACGACAATAATTCCGTACAAAACGTAAGCAAAAGTTTCATAGAACCTGACATCAAGAATAACAATGCCGGCGATGATAATGAAAGAAGCAAGAATGAAAAGCAGCTGCCTCCCGGAATTCAGGTCAAGACTGAAAATGGGTTGATGAACCCCTTCATCATACACGACTGCATAGATGTTGATCCATCCCAATAACACCAGGGCCATGTAAAGACCAATGGTGGGCCAATCAAGACTACCCGATATGTTATCTTCTCTTTTCAATGTTTAACTACATCAAGAAATTTTCCGGCCTTCACATACTGTTCAATGTTGGGACGTTCAGTGTGACCCAGTAAATATTTTTCAATCATCAGGGAAGCAATGGAGGCAGCAGCACGACCACCTTGCCCGTTATCCTCAACGTAAACAGAGATTGCGATTTTTGGATTATCACGTGGTGCGAATGCTATGAATACACCGTGAGAAGGAAGAGGATCATTTTGTACAGTCCCTGTTTTCCCACAGACAATAATATCCTTGAGCTTTGCGCGAAGTCCTGTTCCTGACTCCACCACATTTTGCATGGCATCAATAGCGATCAGGAAATTAGCAGAATCAATGGTGGTGTAATGACGCTCTGTATATTTTGGAAGAGGCTTGCCTTCTTTACCAATGGTCTTCACAATGTGCGGAGTGTAGTAAAATCCACGGTTTGCTACTGTTGCCGCAAAGTTTGCCATCTGCAAGGGCACCACAAGATTTTCTCCTTCACCAATTGCGATGGAATAAATATTTGAGAATTTCCATGGACGATTATTGTAGGCGCGATCATAATATTCCGGAGTCGGAATGTTTCCATTTTTTTCATTTGGAAGATCAATGCCCAAAGGTTTGCCAAAGCCAAAGCTCATGATATGCTTATCCCACTCAGCGAGACCAATGCGTGTATCCTTAAATGGATCGTTGATCTTTCCCTGATTGAGCATTCTTCTTAAGACATTATGAAAGTATGGGTTGCATGAGTTTGTAATCGCGCCACGAAGGTCTTCATTTGAATGAGCCCCGTGACAACCAATGATGGATCGATCACATCGGATTCTGGTTTCGGGAGTAATAACGCCTTCTTGCAGGGCGGTCATTGCCTGAGCAATTTTAAAAATGGATCCTGGTCTGTACTGAGCCATTAACGGCCTATTGAATAATGGCTTGAGAGTATCACTGCTGATCAATCTGAAATTAGAACTGTATTCTTTTCCAGTGAGCAGATTTGGGTCGTAAGATGGTCCTGATACTAATGCAAGAATCTCACCTGAAGAAGGTTCGATTGCGGCCACACTTCCTGCAAGACCTTCCATGAGAAACTCACCATATTGCTGCAAATCGAGATCGATACCAGTAGTTAAATTTTGCCCTGGTACGGAAAGAGTATCATAAGCGCCATCTTTAAAAGAGCCTTTTACAATACCTTTTACATTGCGCAATTTGAAGCGTACACCCCTTTTTCCACGCAACTGTTCTTCATAGAACGCCTCAATTCCACTTTGTCCGACATAATCACCCTGACGATAAATTTTGGTAGCATCATTCTCCAAACGGGTCTTGCTGATCTCACTTACATAACCCAATGCGTTTGCCAATGCTTTTGAAGAATAAGCCCGGGTGGTACGTGCCTGAACATAAAATCCAGGGAATTCATCAAGATAATCCTGAACTCTTGCAAAGTCAGTGTTGGAAAGCTGATCGAGAAAGAGAGTTGGCTTGTATCGGGAATATTCCTTCCTCGCTTTCATCTCCTTAAACTTCTTTTTCAGATCCTCCTGTGACATCTGAAAGACTTCGCAGAATCTTGCAGAGTCAAAATTCTTGACATCTTTTAAAAGAACATCAAGTTTGTATTCTGGTGTATTATAAACAATCAGCTTTCCGTTACGATCACTGATAAGACCGCGAAAAGGATATTCGACCTGAGGTAAAATGGCATTACTATCGGCTAACTCCGCATAACGACTGTCCAGCACCTGAATAAAGAAAAGCTTGACCAGGAATACTACGCTGATCAGCACAATTGCAATTTGAAAAATTTCTTTTCTTCCTTCGTTCATCGTCTTCTGTCAAAAGAAAAATATTGCAAAAATAAAATAACGATCATGGTGAATGTCACACTCGTGATCACTTTCAACATCGTGAACCAGAAGATTCCAAATCCACCGGCTTCTGTGAAGAACAATACAAAGTGGTGTACAAATACCAGCGGCACAGAATAAACCATAAACCATTGCAGGCCATTCACAGCGAGTGTTGGACCTTCACCCGCATCGTATCCACCCTGAGGAGTGATTGTTCCTAACCAGTAGTTTCTTATGTACGCAATGAAGACAAGACTGAAAGCATGTAATCCAAGGCTATCATAAAAGACATCGATCATAAATCCCAGGAAAAACGCAATGCCCATCAGGATCAGCACATTCGTTTCAATAGGAAGAAGTAGAATAAAGGCGACGTACAGAAAGCAAAAAGTAGTGTTGAATAAAACCAATTGTTTGAACAACATCACCTGAACCAGCAGGTAAAGGATGAAATAAATTCCAACGAAAATTCCAGAGCGGTTCATTTCGGTATTCCTACAGTTGTTTTCTCCAATGAATCAAGTTCTGATTTCAATTGACTCTTGATGATCTTCACAAATGATAATCTTCTAAAATCCTGAGCGAGCTCCACGCGGATATCATAAAACAAAGCCTCCTCTTTTAATTTGACCTCACTCACAATTCCAATCAATACTCCAGGAGGAAATACTCCGCTATATCCCGAGGTGACAACGGTATCACCAACAACGGGCTGGACGTGTCTTGGCACATAGAGCATGTTTGCAATTCGTGGATCTGTTCCGTCCCATTGAGTGGTTCCGAAATTCGCAGTGCGTTTAAGAACGCTGGAAACCTGCTCATCAATATTCAGAATAGAGATGAGAACCGAGAAATGTTCCGACACGGATTTTACCTTCCCAACAGCCCCTGAAATGCTGATAGCGGCCATTCCAGGCTTTATTCCGGAATCTGATCCCCGGTTAATGGTAATATAGTTTTTGAATTGTGCCACAGAATTATTGATCACCCTTGCACTGACAAAATCATAGCGGACCATCAGGCTATCCGTTTTTACAACGGTGGTTCCAGTGGGTTGGGCTTGCCTTTCCAACTGGGTTCTTAACTGAGCATTTTCACGCCCCAACTCTTCATTTATTTGACGAAGGGAAAAATATTCACGGGTGCTTTGAGAGAAACCAAGAAGACCTGCGGCGAGGCGATTGGATGAATTGAAAAATTTTGTGCTCTGGTATTGATTATTCTGAACCAATAACCAGGCACAAAAAAGTTCTAGGAATAAAAAAGTAAAGAAAGCCCTGTACTCGTAGAAAAAGTTAAGTAATCGCTGCATGAAATCATGTCATCAATACTTTGCGATAATGGTTCAGATTCTTCAGAGCGGCTCCTGTGCCACGCACAACAGCACGCAATGGATCATCAGCAACGTGTATCGGCAATTTTGTTTTTAAAGAAAGACGCTTATCCAGACCGCGAAGCATCGCACCACCACCGGTGAGATAAATTCCGCGCTCATATATATCAGCAGAAAGTTCAGGAGGTGAAAGCTCGAGTGCTTTCAATACGGCTTCTTCAAGCTTGGAAATAGATTTATCAAGAGCAAAGGCAACTTCGCTGTAAGAGATTTTAATAGTTTTAGGAATGCCGGTCATAAGATCACGACCACGGATTTCATAATCATCCGGACCGTCATCGAGCTCCGTCAATGCCGAACCTACTTCGATCTTCACACGCTCTGCTGTTCTTTCTCCGATAAGCAGATTATGCTGGCGGCGCATGTAATCCAGAATGTCACGGTTAAAAGTGTCTCCTGCAATACGGATAGACTGATCACAAACAATACCGGAAAGAGCAATGACTGCTATGTCAGTTGTACCCCCACCGATGTCAACGATCATATTTCCGATCGGTTGTTCAATATCAATACCAATTCCAATAGCTGCAGCGATTGGCTCATGGATCATATATACTTCTTTTGCATTTGCATGCTCAGCAGAGTCACGCACAGCACGCTTTTCTACTTCTGTGATAGCAGAGGGGATGCAGATAACCATTCGAAGGGAAGGTGGAAAAAGGCGACGGCCTGTATCAATCATCTTGATCATGCCACGTAACAGCATCTCTGCAGCATGGAAATCGGCAATAACACCCTCTTTTAAAGGACGAATCGTTTTAATGTTGTCATGGGTCTTCTCATGCATCTGCATGGCTTCCCGACCGATGGCAAGTACCTTGCCTGTGAGTTTGTCAAGAGCAATGATGGAGGGTTCGTCCACTACCACTTTGTCTTTATGTATGATTAAGATGTTTGCTGTACCCAGATCAATCGCAATGTCACTGGTGAAGAAATCGAAAAGTCCCATTCGTTATAATATCCTCCGTTGAATGCTGTTAAAAATCGCAACAAAATTACGTAAATAATCAGGTGATTTGATGGAGGTTAGGAGCTTTTTCGATATTAGTTTTTTAAGAGTGATTAAAAGAGATTTTTTAATCCTATTGATCGCCGGAATGACACCGGTTTCGACAGGCTATTCACGAAGTAGAGATAACAAACAAGTATCCTCTTTTGAGAGATGTTACAAGTTTGAAAGTATTTTGTAAGCCGGTGGATTTCTTATCAGAGTCATCACGGTTTTGTCCCAGGTCAACGATACTTTGGCTTAGGACATCAACCACATGGGTCTCAATAGTCAGTTCAGTGAGATATTTCAGAGTGTTTTCAATGCACTACCAGGTCCATACTAGGTTCTGACTAGGTCTTAACTAGGTTCTGACTAGGTTCTAACTAGGTCTTAACTAGGTTCTAACTAAGTTCAAACCAGATCCAGCCTGGGCGATTTAGCTGATTTCAGGCCTGCAAATGTTATCGATTATGCCCAAATCAGGTTCAGAACAATGAATGCTAATTCGTGAACCCCTCTACTTATAGGGTGTTTTAAAACACACGGTGAGTTGCCTCCGATCCTATTAATGCTTGAAATGCCTGAAACCAGTGAAGGCCATCGCCATATTATTCTGATCGCAATAGTTAATTGAATCCTGATCCTTGATGGATCCACCTGGCTGAATAACGGCCCTTATGCCATGTTTATGGGCTATTTCGACGCAATCCGGGAATGGGAAAAAGGCATCGGAAGCCATCGCTGCACCTTCCAGTGAGAAGCCGAATTCCCTGGCTTTTTCGATCGCTTGCTTCAATGCGTCAACGCGACTCGTTTGGCCCACCCCACTGGCCAGCAATTGACCCTCCACCGCCAGGATAATTGTATTCGACTTGGTGTGCTTGCAGATCTTACTGGCAAACAGAAGAGCCTTTTCCTCAGAGTCTGTAAGGGACCGTTTTGTGACGACTTTAAGATCTTCCTTGGAATCTGTTTTCCAGTCATTATCCTGTTGAATTACTCCGTTGAGGAGGCTTTTAACTTGTTTGGTACTTGTAACCGGTTGCTTTTGGGTCAGGAGAATCCGGTTCTTCTTTGATTTGAGAAGGGCTAGAGCATCTTCTGTATAGGAGGGGGCAATGAGGATCTCAAAAAAGAGTGAGTTAATCGACTCAGCGGCCGCTAAATCAATAGTCTTGTTGGCAGCAAGTACGCCGCCAAATGCAGAAATGGTATCAGCGGCGAAAGCTTTCAGGTACGCCTCCTTTATTGAGCTGCCAGTTGCCACACCGCAGGCATTTGTATGCTTGATAATTACGAAAGCTGTCTCATCCTTGAACTCCTGAACAAGATTTACGGCAGCATCAACGTCTACAAGATTATTATAGGATAACTCTTTTCCATTTAACTGCTCAAACATTGCGTCGAGATCACCATAGAAAACACCTTTCTGATGAGGGTTCTCACCATAGCGAAGTGTTTTGCCGGTTTGCACACTTGCTTTAAAGCTTGGTATGTTTTGTTCCTGATTAAAGTAATTGAAGATCGCACCGTCGTAGTGAGACGTGACGTCAAATGCCATGGCTGCGAAATGTTTCCGGTCGCTGAGTTCCGAACTTGCATTCTTTGATTTCAATAGATCAAGAACTTCCGCATACTGATTTCTTGAAGAAACGATCAAGACATCATTAAAATTTTTGGCAGCACCACGAATGAGGGCAATTCCACCGATGTCTATCTTTTCAATGATATCATCTTCCGACCCACCTTTTGAAACAGTTTCCTCAAAGGGATATAAGTCAACAATTACAAGATCAAGTGGCCCAATATTATACTCGGAAGCCTGTTTCACATCAGTGGCATCTTCTCTCCGATATAAAATTCCACCGAAAACTGCAGGATGAAGTGTTTTTACCCGACCACCGAAAATGGAAGGATATCCAGTAAGCTTTTCGACAGGAGTAACTTTATGGCCTAACTTTTCAATAAAGTCCTGGGTGCCTCCGGTAGAAACAAATTCAACTCCATGCTGAGCCAAAGTCTGAATGATAGGTTCCAGATTGTCTTTATAGAAAACGGAAATCAAGGCTCTTGTGATTTTGCGGGTAGACATAGGGAAAAATTAAGGTGCAAAACTAAGAGGATTTCCGGCAGAAGGGATTCATTTCCCTGGCAGATTTCCGTTGATTTAATACATCCCATTCCTTGATAATTCAAACGGATGCACTTGTATTACCCGGTAACAGAAATGTATTCAGATTCAATCTTGCTGAATCTCAAACTTATCTCCGTCCAGATAAGCCGGAAACTTGTCCCTGTATTCTTTAAGAGCCTTCCCACTTAAGATCTGTGTGTTGATCGTCTCAGCTTCTTCAGCAGAGTAAAGTGTTTCACCTTTTGGGCCAATGACAGCAGAATGTCCGCTGTAGGGAATTTCTTTTCCATCGCTGCCTATCCGATTTACACCGACAACATAGGATTGATTTTCTATAGCGCGGGCCCGAAGTAAGGCATCCCACGCAGATACACGGGCTTCCGGCCAGTTGGCAACATAGATCAGAAGATCGTACTCCATTTTATTTTCACCCTTGTTCCATGTATTACGGCTCCAGACAGGGAAACGAAGATCATAGCATACCAGCGGACAGATGTTCCATCCTCGCCATTGACCTATGAATTTATTTTTCCCCGCAGAGTAAACTGTGTTCTCTTCCCCCATACGAAACAGATGCCGCTTGTCATAGGTATTAAAATTTCCGCCGGGTTCCATCCAAAGCAATCGATTAAAGAAATTTCCATTTTCTTTCACTATAAAGCTTCCAATGATAAGTGCGCCACTTTGATTGGCCATTTGCTTCATCCACTTGAAGGTGTGTTGATTCATGACTTCCGCCAATGCTGGTGCATTCATTGAAAATCCTGTTGAGAACATTTCCGGCAGAATGATCACGTCAGTCGATTTCTCAACTTTCCATATCTTCTCTTCAAACATAGCAAGATTGGCCACTTGGTTTTCCCAGTGAAGAGGTGATTGAATAATGCTTATGGAAAGATCTTTCATAGTAGTTTAAAACTTTCTAAGGATTTCGCCTGCTCTTTGTAAAGTGCTTTCGCTTTTTGCGAAACAAAACCTGAGAAGATGATGATCGCTTCCGTCCTTATAAAAGGCAGAAATCGGGATGGAAGCAAGTTTATGCTCACGTGTCATCCATTCAGCCATCATCGTGTCTGATTTATTGGAAATTCCTTTATAAGAGAGTAATTGAAAATAACTGCCATGACAAGGCAATGGTTTAAATGATGATCCCTTTATCTGCTCAAGAAAAAAATCACGCTTCTTTTGAAAAAACTCTCCGAGGTGTATGTAGTGATCTGGATCTTTCATGTACTCGGACAATGCCATTTGTACCGGGGTATTAACACTGAAGGTAATGAACTGATGTGCTTTGCGGATTTCTTTTGTCAAAGATTCTGGAGCAACAGTATAACCTACCTTCCATCCTGTTGCATGAAAAGTTTTTCCAAACGAAAATACGGCTACACTCTGAGAAGCCAGACCAGGATATCGCAGAACACTTTGATGAACAAGTTGATCATAAATAAGCCTTTCGTAAACCTCATCACTCAGAATAATTAAGCCATGCTTAAGGACTATCTCTTCAAGTGTTTTAAGATCACTTTCTTTCAAAACAGCTCCTGTTGGATTGTGAGGAGTGTTGATCATGATCATTTTCGTCCTGAAATTTATTTTAGACCTGACAACATCCCAGTCAATTGAAAAGTCAGAAGAATTTAAATTTATCTGAACTGGAATGCCACCATTTAAAACCACTGCAGGAGCATAGGAATCATACGATGGGTCGAACATGATAACTTCATCGTTAGCGTGAATAAGTGCGGCAATAGTTGAGAACAAAGCTTCGGTTCCGCCAGCGGTGACGATTATTTCAGATTCACCATCAGTGGGACGCTGGTATGTTTTCATCACTACTTCTGCGATCACATTCTTGAGAACCGGAAGTCCAGGCATGGGCGCATATTGATTATGACCCGCCAGCATGTTTTGGTGAATAAGATCAATCAGTTTGGGAGATACCGGAAAATCCGGAAACCCCTGTGACAGGTTGATGGCACCCTCCTCAACAGCCATGCGCGACATAATGGTAAAAATCGAAGTGCCGGTATTGGGAAGTCGGGATGTTAAGTTGAGGCTCATAAATAATCAGATTTCAAAGTTATCGAATCGACGGTAACTATTTCTTCAAGACGATTAACTTGCGGTATGTTCATCGAACCTCAGTTAGGGAAAAAAGAGCCGGGAGGGCGCGCAGGCTGGATTGAAGTGGTGTGCGGATGCATGTTTTCAGGCAAAACGGAAGAATTGATTCGCCGCCTCAATCGGGCTTTGATTGCAAAACAGAGGGTGGAAATATTTAAACCGACGATTGATAAGCGTTACCACGATGAAAAGATTGTTTCTCATTCGTCCCGTGAGATTCGTTCAACACCTGTGAATTTCGCCAATGATATTTTATTACTGGCAGGAGATTGTGACGTTGTAGGGATTGATGAAGCTCAGTTTTTTGATGAGGCCATTATCGATGTTTGTAATCACCTCGCGAATTCCGGAAAGAGAGTCATCGTTGCCGGATTGGATATGGACTTTGAGGGAAGGCCTTTTGGTCCCATGCCCCAACTTCTGGCGATTGCTGAATTTGTCACCAAAGTACATGCGATCTGTGCTCAGACAGGGGAGCTGGCTTCGTTTTCTTTTCGTCTGGCAGAAAACAAATCACAGGTTTTACTGGGTGAAAAAGATGCATATGAAGCACGAAGCAGAAAATCTTTTATTGAGGGAATGAATGAAAAAGAGAAAGAGTGACAATCTTTAATCTATTCATCTTTGATCGTTAATCTTTTAGTTTTCAATTTCTGCAATGCTTCATAAAACGCGCGGTGTTGTCTTTCGTCTTACCAAGTACGGTGAGACTTCTATCATCGTCAGCATCTTTACTGAACTTTTTGGATTACAGAGTTACATTGTCAATAGTGTCCGCACTAAGTCCTCAAAAAATAAGATAGCACTCTTTCAACCTTTGACTTTGCTGGACCTCGTCGTTTATCATCGCGAGAATGCTGATATTCTTCGCATCAAGGAAGTAAAAGTTCTGTATGCATATCAAACAATCCATCATGACATTCGCAAATCTGCTATTGCCATGTTCCTCAATGAATTTTTAAACAGATCCGTTAAAGACCAAAGTCATGCTGAAGAGATATGTGAATTTTTAATTCAATCATTGAAAGCGCTGGATGAGATTTCCCAACCTGAAAATTTTCATTTAATATTTCTTATCAGGCTTAGTCGCTTCCTTGGATTTGGTCCGCAAACCACGGAGGAGGTTTTGGGAGTCTGGCTCTTGAGTAATAAGGAGGAATCTACCTTAAAGGAACTTTTGGTGGCAGAATACGATACTCTGATTCAGATGAATTATACCAGTCGTAAGAATCTTTTGGAGGCATTGCTGCGATTTTACAGCACACACATTGATAATTTCGGTGAGATAAAATCGATCCAGGTCCTGAAAGAAATGTTTAATTGACATCTTTGTAAAAATTATTGAGCATTGAATCCCTTTTTGACCTCCAGCCGCATTATTGTAACCTGTAAAAAACGCTTGTCCACATATGTGAAGCAGGAGGTGGAGGAGTTGGGATTTACCGTAGAAAGAAGTTTTTCAACGGGTGTGGAGCTCAGAGGAACAATGAATGATTGCATTCGCCTCAATTTGAATCTGAGATGTGCAAGTCAGGTACTTTACTCTTTGGATAGATTTCGTGCTACAAATCCGGAGGATGTCTATGACAGAATGATCCGCTATCAATGGGAAAAACTTATTCCTGAAGATGGTTACATATCGGTTACGAGCAACGTAGACAACTTTACAGTGAATAGTGATCTATTCATGAACGTAAAAGTCAAAGATGCGATAGCGGACCGGATCAGAAGAGAAACAAGCAAGCGCCCCGATTCAGGACCAGAGTTAGAACACACTGTGATTAATTTATACTGGAAGGAAGAAGACGCAGAAATATTCATTGATACCTCTGGTCATACACTGGCCAAACACGGATATCGTAAAATCCCAGGCAAGGCACCGATGCTGGAAGCGCTGGCAGCGGCAACATTAATAGCATCGAAGTGGGATCGCAAAACACCTTTTGTCAATCCGATGTGCGGATCATCAACCATTGCGATTGAAGCATTATTGCTGGCGACCAATCGTCGTCCAGGATTATATCGTAATAACTATTCATTCATGCATGTGAATGGTTACGATAAGGAAGTTTATGATTCTGAATTCAAAAAAATTGAAGAGCAGATAATTGAAGTTCAGGGATTAGAAGTAATTGTAAGTGATTTGAGTGAGGACGCCATTTTCATTTCTAAGATCAATGCAGCAGAGGCGGGTGTGGAACAATTGATGAAGTTTTCTGTTTGTGACTTTGAATCAACAGAGGTTCCGGCGGGTCCTGGGGTTATTTATTTTAATCCTGAATATGGCGAGCGCCTTGGTGAGTTCTCGGAACTTGAAGAGACCTATTCAAGGATAGGTGATTTTCTGAAGAAGAAATGTCAGGGTTATACAGGCTACATTTTTACAGGTAATCTGGATCTTGCAAAGAAAATCGGACTTCGTGCCTCTAAAAAAATAGAATTTTATACCAGTCAGATTGATTGCAGACTGTTGGAGTATGAACTCTATTCTGGAAGCAAGCGAGAAGAGCGAGCTCCTCAAAAGGAATACAAGGGAAAATAATTAACCTTCTTTGATCTCCAGGCGAAATCCTACACCGTGATAATTCGCAATCTCTATGGATGAATCCTCTTTGAGGTATTTACGGAGTTTCGAAATAAACACATCAAGACTTCGGCCCATAAAGTAATCGTCTTCGCCCCAAACCGACTTCAGAATGTCCTCACGTTTAAGCACGCGATCCTTGTGGAGGCAAAGCAATTTTAAAACGTCAGTTTCTTTTTGAGTAAGGGTTTTGGAGCCCTTGTCATGAACGAGTTTGAGATTACTATGATCAAAGGTGTATTTACCCAGAGAAAAAACATCTTCGGTGGCAGGAGTGGGAGCGGTTCTTCTAAGGAAAACTTCAACGCGAAGAAAGAGTTCTTCCATGCTGAAAGGTTTTATAATATAATCGTCACCGCCAGCCTTAAAGCCAGTAATCTTGTCTTCAAGCATAGATTTGGCAGTTACAAAAAGAATCGGGATCTGTTGATTTTTCTCCCGGACAGTTTGAGCGAGAGAGAAGCCGTCTTTTTTTGGCATCATTACATCAAATATGCAGAGATCAAAAGCCTTCTGATCAAAAACTTTCTGACCCTCTTCTCCATTCACACAGAGTGTAACGTCATACCCCTTCACAGAAAGGTTGTCTTTGATAACAAAACCTAAACCCGGATCATCTTCAACCAGGAGAATTCTTGCGCCCATTTGTTATTTATTATTTGGAACAGAAATGGTAAAACAACTGCCTCTTCCAAGTTCACTCTTTAAAGTGATCTTTCCTCCATGACCTTCTACAATTAGTTTAACGTAATTTAATCCCAACCCAAATCCTTTTACATCATGGATGTTTCCGGTGGAGACTCTATAGAATCTATGAAAGATTTTTTTCTGCTCATCGTTGGCAATACCAATTCCATTATCCTCTACAGAGAGCACCAGATGATTATTCTGATTCCGGGTGCTGATGGTTATTTCAGGTGATTGCTCATTATACTTTATAGCATTGTCCAGCAGATTGTAAATAACATTTGTAAAGTGAAGTCTGTCAACATTGAGAACCGGGTTTAAGGCATTCAATTCAAGATGAATGGTTCCGTTTTTTGATTCGAGTGAGATGTTGATGTTATTGACGACTTCATGAATGGCCTCATGAATATCGACCTCCTGTTTCTTAAGATCGATTGCTTCTTTATCAAACTGAGCCATTTGAAGAACGCGTTCCACTTGTTGCTTTAAGCGGTGATTTTCATTCTGAATGATGGTTGCGTAGTTAAACAATCTTTCTGGTGAATGAATGATGCCTGGATCTTTCAATACTTCTGAGGAGATGGCGATAGTTGATATCGGCGTCTTGAACTCATGGGTCATGTTATTGATGAAGTCTTTCTGAACTTCTGAAAGTCTGCGTTGTTTAAGAATAACAAACATGGTGTAGACAAAGAAAAAAATCACCACCAGCATAACAATGGATGAGAATCCCCAAATTCCCATTTGGCTGATAAGATTGGCTTGAAGGTGAGGGAATTGAACCGCAAAATAGTATCCGTCGTTTTTTAGCTTCGGAGTAACAGGAAAATTGGAAATGGTTTTAACTTTTTTTGGAGAGATGTAATTGCCGCCCACCATGCATTGCTCAGAGCAGTCGTAAATCCCGTACTCAAAGTCAGCGCTTACATTTCTTCTTTCAAATTCAGTTACCAGTAAGTACTCAAGTACGTTGGCATCGATGGGTCCATTCACCAGGATGACAAAATAATTAGTGGATAATTGTTTTACCGGATTGTTTCCAGGGGCGGGAGTTTTGTTGATCTCAAAAATTTTCTGAGCGACACCATTCAAAGAAGTGTTGACGTCGCGATAGAATTGGTTCTCACGCAAGTCAAATGCTTTGCGTACCCAGTACACCTGTGTAAAGGTGATTCCGAGGATGCTCAGGGCGGCGAGAACAATTACAATTCTGAGGGTAGTGCGACTCACCTTGTAAAGGTAATTCGTATTTATCCACGCCCGGAGGGTTTAACAAGTCATTAACATCAATTATAACTTCGTTAACAGCAAGGCCCGGATTTTGATACGACGTTTGTATCGTTCGGTCGAACCAAGTATTTTTAACCTAAATTTTAATACAAACATGAAGAAATTAGTGTTTTTCGCGGCTTTGGTGATGATTACCACGGTCAGCTTTAGCCAGACAGCGGCTGTTACTTCAGCTCCAAAATCGGAGATGGCGGTAGCGAATTTTGATACACAGAATTTTGATTTCGGAAAAATCAAGGTTGGCGTTCCTGCAACGCATGAATTTACTTTTACCAATAAAAGCAAAACCACAATGGTTATTTCCAGTGTGAATGCTTCTTGCGGTTGTACCACTCCTGATTGGACAAAAGATCCAATTCCTCCAGGTGGAACTGGATTCGTAAAAGCTACTTATAATGCTGCCGGTGTTGGCGCTTTCGATAAATCAGTAACAGTGATGGCGAATGTTGAAGGTGGTGTTGTGATGCTTCGTATTCACGGAGAAGTAGTTCAATAATCGTTTTAAAAACATAAAACAAAAAAGTCAGGCCTTCATAGGTCTGACTTTTTTGTTTCTAAGCAGGGCAAGCTTTGGATTCCAAGGCGCCTGTATTCTGATTCCTTACAACTCCCTTATCCAGATATTTCTAAAACTCACTGGATTGCCGTGATCTTGTAATTTGATTGATGCCTTTCCGTGCGACTGATAAACGGGTAAGCCTTTGTACTCAGTGCTTCCATAGATCTGTGTATTGTTTTGCGTCACCACTCCATTATGAATTACAGTTATAGTAGCAGGTGTTATTACCCGACCATTGTCGCTAAAACGTGGCGCGATGTAGATCACATCATACGTTTGCCATTCACCGGGTTTGCGACAAGCATTTACCAAAGGAATGGATTGTTTGTAAATCGAACTTGCCTGTCCGTTGGAGTAGGTAACACTTTCGTAGCTATCAAGAACCTGAAGCTCATAACGTTCCTGCAGAAAAATTCCGCTATTGCCTCGTCCCTGACCTTCACTTACAACTTCAGCGGGTGAGCGCCATTCGATGTGAAGCTGGATGTCACCAAACGTTTGTTTCGTTTTGATATCGCCAGTTCCCTTTGCAACGGTGAGTGCCCCGTCTTTCACTTCCCACTTTGCATCACCACCAGCAAGTGTGCTCCATTTGCTAAGATCTTTTCCATCGAATATGATGATAGCATCAGAAGGAGCTTCTCCAGGGTTAACTCCAGCAGTAATTTTTTTCGGTTTAAGATCCCACACCTCAGAAACTTTAGGATCCATTGATTCACGGGGCGTTCCTTGTGCGAATACGCCGGCTGAGATAAGGCATAAGCCTAATACAATTTTGTTACGCATAGAAATTATTATTTATTCGAAATAGATAAAATGGAGTTTCCTATTGATGTTTTCTTATGGAGGATTTTCTGGAGGTTATAATAATAACACCATTCTTTCCAGCTTCTCCATAAAGTTTCAATTTGTCAATATTCTTAATAACATTGATGGAAGCAATGTTTTCAGATTTCAATGTTGCCAAGTCAAAATCAGGAGACAACCGTACGCTATCCATGATGATCATGGGTTTGCTGTTCAGATCTGTTGATGGATTGAGTTTTATTTCTTTATTGTTCTCTTGCGCATACATGCAAAAAGAAGCAAGCATTAAAAGCATTCCTAGTATCACCTTCATAAAAATATATTTAGAAGAAAGTTAATGATTTTTTTCAATCCTTACCTGGATACTTATCGATGATCGACTGGCTGATCAATTGATAGATTTGAGCCCATTCTTCATCCTCTTTAAGAAATTCCATGTGATGATCCAGAATTTCAAGATCACTGCGGAATGCGGGGCCTGTCTGTGTTATTTCTGGTCCGATCGTCAGACTTTTGTTTATCGTCTCTGTGATCAGCGGTTTTAAAAGCTCAAAGCTGAGACTGTTTTTCTGGAGAATTTCTTTTGAAATGGTGAGCAGATGATTGGTAAAATTTGAAGCAAATACCGCTGAAACATGAAGGGCTTTTCTTTCTTCTGAGCCTATTCTCTTCACATTATTGCTAAGACCCTTTGCGATAGCCATCATCACTTTTTCTGTTCCGGTATTACCTTCAATGAAAATCGGAACAGTCTTAAAATCAACTTTCTTTCCTTTTGTAAAAGTCTGCAAAGGATAAAATGATCCTATATTATCAATTCCTGCAAACTGCAATATTTCCAATGGCTGACTTCCGGAAGTGTGAATCAGGAAGGCATCGTCCGGAAGAATGATCTCAGTTGCAATCTCTTCAATTGCATCATCATTTACAGCAATGATAAAAATGCGTGAGGTGCTGGTGGAGAAATCCAGTGAGGCTTTTACTTCTGCCTGGTATAGACGTTCGGTTAATGCCTCAGCATGTTTTGGGTTGCGACTGTAAACTTCTGTCACGACATATCCAAGATTGTCAAATGCGGGAGCCAGATGCCAGGCGAGATTCCCTGAGCCGATGAATGATACTTTGAGTTGCTCTGCCATTAGTTTAAAAAATTAATCCCGAAGGATATGCGATTGGCATTAGAAAAGTCATGCCAGGACCAAAGCTTGACGAGAAATTAAACGCTGACCTTAACCAGTTCGCTTAATTTTTCCACCGCGAAGTCAATATCCTGATTGGTATTATACTTACTGAATGAGAATCTTACTGCTCCACGTTTTGATTCAGGATACAATGCGCCAAGTACATGCGATCCAGTAGATGCTCCGCTACTGCAGGCACTGCCACCCGATGCTGAAATACCCGCCAGGTCAAGATTAAAAAGCAGCATGTCGTTCTCTTCCGACTCAGGAAGACTAACATTCAATACTGTATAGAGACTTTTATCAGGGCTTGCTGAATCGCCATTAAATAAAACGCCAGGAATATTCTCGCGGAGTTTTTCAATCATTCTTGATTTCAATGCTTTCACATGAATGGTGTGCTCATCCATATCACGATAGGATATTTCCAAAGCTTTAGATAAGCCGATGATACCGTAAACATTTTCAGTACCACCTCTCATGTTTCTCTCCTGAGCACCACCGTGTATGAATTGTCCGATCTTCCTGTCTTTGCGAATATACATGAAGCCAACTCCTTTAGGTCCATGAAACTTATGAGCACCAGCAGTCAATCCACACACATGAAGTTCTTTCATATTGTGGCGATAATGTCCCATGGTCTGTACCGTGTCGGAATGAAAGAAAGCCTTGTGATGCCCACAAAGTTCTCCGACTCTTTGCAGATCCAGTAGATTCCCGATTTCATTGTTAGCATGCATCAATGATACGAGTGCATTGGGATATTGTATCAAGAGCTTTTCTAGATCAGCCATGTTCACATGACCTTTGCTGTCAAGCTCTACGTGATGCAATTTTATAATGTTTTGCTTCTCCAGGATATCCAATGTGTGAGAAACAGCATGGTGCTCGATGGGAGTGGAGATAGCATGTTTAATACCGTACGTCTGAATCCCGCTGATGATTAGAGTATTATCAGCTTCTGTACCACCCGATGTGAAAATGATCTCCCCTGGTGTGCAATTTAAAAGCTCTGCAATCTTCTTTCTGGACGACTCGATTCCTGCCCTGACCTTTCTTCCGTGTGAATGAATGGAAGAAGGATTTCCGAAATCCTCCAGCATAAAAGGCTTCATAGCCTCGAACACCTCAGGATCGAGGGGGGTAGTGGCAGCGTTGTCAAGGTAAGCTCTCATAGCATTCACAATTTGCAGGACAAATTTACGATTTTATGATCGCCTTAATGTCTCCTATGATTTTATTGGCAAGTGCATCCGCTTTGGAGGAATCCTGTGATTCAGCATAAATGCGAATGATGGGCTCTGTATTGGATTTTCTCAGATGTACCCATTCTTTCTCATTCTCAAAATCAATTTTCACGCCATCAATGGTATTGATCTTTTCATGCTGATATTTCTTTTGAATGTCTTTCAATACCTGATCAACATCAATAGCAGGCGTTAGTTCAATTTTGTTCTTGGAAATAAAATAGGCAGGATAGGAGGCACGCAAAGCCGAAGCTTTCAGTTTTTTTTTTGCCAAATGGGAAAGAAATAAAGCAATTCCAATGAGGGCATCCCGTCCGTAGTGAAAATCGGGAACGATAATTCCACCGTTGCCCTCGCCACCAATGACTGATTTAGTCTCCTTCATGGCATTCACAACATTTACTTCTCCGACGGCAGCTGCGGTGTAACGACCTTTTGCTTTTTCTGTAACATCTCTCAAGGCTCGTGTCGAGGAAAGATTGGAAACTGTATTTCCTTTTTTCTTTGACAGAATATAATCCGCTACAGCGACAAGAGTATATTCTTCACCAAATGCTTTGCCATTTTCCTGAATAAATGCAAGACGATCAACATCTGGATCAACTACGATTCCAAGATCACACTTTTCTTTTTTTACAAGCTTGCTGATCTCTGTGAGGTGTTCTGGTAATGGTTCGGGATTGTGAGGAAAGTTCCCGGTAGGATCACAATAAAGTTTCTTGATTCTCTTTACACCTAATGCCTCCAGTAATTTTGGGATCACCGTTCCCCCTGTAGAATTAACTGCATCCACAGCAATCTTAAAATTTGCCTTGCGAATAGCATTAACATCTACCAGCGGATATTTCTTCACCAAAGCAATATGCTTATCAATATACGTGTCATTCTTTGTACAGGAACCCAACTTTAAAACTTCTGCGAAATTGAATTTCTCTTCGTGCGCAAGTCTTAGTATTTCTGCCCCGTCTGCTGCGGAAATGAACTCTCCCTTTTCATTCAATAGCTTAAGCGCATTCCATTGAATCGGATTATGACTTGCTGTTAGAATAATACCTCCTCCGGCTTTTTCAAGCGGAACTGCCATCTCAACAGTAGGAGTGGTAGAAAGTCCAAGATCAATGACATCAATACCAAGTCCCTGAAGTGTTGAGCAAACCAGATTACTAACCATCTCACCAGAAATTCTTGCATCTCTGCCAATGATGATTTTTTTTCCTTTACGGGACTGTATCCAGGTACCAAAGGCAGCGGAAAATTTTACGATATCAACAGGAGTGAGTGCATCGCCAGGTGTACCCCCGATGGTACCACGAATGCCTGAAATAGATTTGATTAATGTCACAGTGAATATTAAAGTGTGACGGCAAAATTAGTAAGGATTATCAGGAATCTCAGCGATTTTTTAGATCCGGAAGAGGCGCCAGCATCATATCTTTCTTATCAGCATTAGGACATTCTTCCCCTGCTCCAATGGTCTTGCCGCAGTACCCGCAAGCAATACCTTCTTTGGCAAGAAACGGACTTTGTGTAGCGCATGTCCCACGAAATTCACCGTTCTTAATAAAGATCAGACGCACTGACATGAGCGCGAAAAACAATCCAAAAACCGCAAGAGTAACTAAGAAAACCGCCATGGCAAAAGTGTTAATTGGCTTAACTTGCTGCTAAGTTATTGTAAAACACCTGGATTCTGAATAAAGTTTACACTGAATGAAAAAGTCGCTTTCTGCTCCCGATCTAACCCGTGAAATCAAGTTAAAAGCATTTGATCGCCTGCTCACCATCATGGATGAGCTCCGTGAAAATTGCCCCTGGGACAAGAAGCAAACTATCGAAACCCTTAGACATCTTACCGTTGAAGAAGTTTATGAATTATCAGACGCCATTCTTGAAGGTGATTTAAAAGAAGTGAAGAAAGAACTCGGAGATGTTATGCTTCATCTTGTCTTTTATTCACGCATCGCTGCGGAAGCAAAAGCATTTGATGTCGCCGATGTACTCAATGCTATTTGTGACAAGTTGGTAGAGCGTCATCCTCATGTTTATGGAGACGTAGTTGCCAATGATGAGGGAACAGTGAAGGCTAACTGGGAGAAAATAAAACTGAAATCGGGAAATAAATCTGTACTGGAAGGAGTGCCCAAATCGTTGCCCGCGTTAGTCAAAGCAATCCGGATTCAGGATAAGGCAAGGGGAATTGGCTTTGACTGGGAAAGAAAAGAACAGGTTTGGGAAAAGGTAGAGGAAGAGATGGGTGAATTCAAAAAAGAATTCAATACTGAAAAGAACGAGCCTATTCATCACGAGCGTGCTATGGCAGAGTTTGGTGATCTGCTGTTTTCGTTGGTGAACTATGCCCGCTTTATTAATATTGATCCGGAAGAAGCACTGGAGCGCACCAATAAAAAATTCATCAAACGCTTTCAGTATCTGGAATCAGAATCTGCTAAAGACGGAAAGAAGATGGGTGAGATGACGCTGACGGAAATGGATCAATATTGGAATCGGGCGAAGAACCTGTGAACATGAAGATTGAGAACTTCAGTAATCCTTTAAGGTTTAGTAGGTTTCGGATCTTCAAAATCAAAGTACTCGTCTTTCTCCAACTCAAGCTCCTTCTTTTTCTTTTTTCCCTTCAGTTTGAATGCTTCTTTCAATTCCTGGACTTCTTTTTTGATATCATTTGAGATTTTTTTCTTCACGGCCTCTTTATCATAAAGAACATCATACTTATCAGTTGTGCCCACGATCTTTAAGAATAGTTTTGCCTGCCCTTTGCTATCCTGTTCAATGGCACCAAATGCTTCATCAGGATCAATTTTCTTCTTGTTGCGAAGAGGAGTGACTACCCGATAATCAATCTTCTGATCAAAAGTATGAGTGCCGCTCAACGTGATCGTCGTGAGATTGCTTCTGATTTCCATTTGTGGAATAAAAACTGTTTTGTTCTCGATGTGAATATCATTCTTGAGGTCGGCGAAACGCAGTTTACTTAATCCCTCATCGTCAAGGTACTTGTTTAATTTTTGCATGGGAGCAAAATTGTTGAGCTCACCATTTTTAATGGTCGTGCTGGCATCGGCAATCAAAGTCTCCTGAAAGATGTGCAGGCTTTCATCTAATGTAGCTTCAAGACTGAGATCCGCGAAGGCTTGTCCTTTGATATGTTTGTGATCAATAAATGTCTGTTGAAAGTTCTCAAAGACATAGAATAAAGAGTCAATCTGGACTCCATTGAGCTTTGCCGAACTGATCAGGTCGATTGCTTTGGGATTCTTGGCATCAACAATTCCGTTAAGATCAATGCTTCCTCCCATCGCCTTAAGATGAATATTGCGAGCGACTGCTACCTGTCCCTTTACCAATAAATCACCTTTAATAGAAGATGGATGAAAGCGTTTGTACTTCATGGACTTCACATTGTAGGTGAAGTTCAAATTCAGATTATTGGAGATATTGAATTTGTAAGGACCTTTTTCCTGTTGACCGAATCCAATGGCAAACAATTGATCAATATCCAGAAAATCAGATTTAAGATCTGCTTCAATGCCGATTGATTGATTTTCAAAGATCAGAAATGTGATAACGTTTTTGAAAAACCCATTCAAAAGAAAATCACTGTTTTCAAACTGACCTTTTAGATCGCTCATGGCGAGATCATTATTGTTGAATTGCAGCGAGCCGTCAAGATTTGAAAAGTGTAACTTGTTTTCCCCTAATCTAAAATCAAGCTTACTTAATTCTATCGTTCCTTCTGTACGAACCTGCTGAGCTGTGGATTTATTTTTTAATAAATTGATTGGACCACTGATGGAAACATTTGCCTTGATACGCCCCGACAAATCATTGATCTCTTTCATTGGATAAAAATTCAAAAGAGCTTCTGCATTCACCTCTCCATGAAAGTCTGCCGTTACAAAAGGATTATTGAAATTTTTCATGACAAAATTTCCTGTAAAAGCATCACCATTCAGGGATCCGGAAATATTTTTCAGAAACAATTCTGCATCATCAAGCTTTGATAAGTTGGGGGTGGCAAAGGAACCTTCGAGATTCGAATTTTCAATTTTTGATTTAAAGTCAGGATGGAAAAGCGTCACGTTTTTTAATCCAAACGAAACGGACAGTAATGGACTTTTCTGCTTACTCACTTCCCCCTGGAGTTTCATATCAAAGTAGACATCACCTTTACTTTGATATTTCTTTAGCTTCTCAATTGATTCAGAAGGGAAAAATGAAAGCAGAAGTTTGATATCTGTTTCCTTTCCAATCGTATGAATATCTATTTGATTCTTCTCCTTGAATGCATAGGTTCCGCTGACTTCAAACATTGCCTTGTCCATCAGCAATTGAGATGGCATGATCGTCAATGATTTTCCAAGATCGTCATAATCGACAATAGCATTTATGTCAAAAATCTTTTTACGAAACCAGATGGAATTGCCAATGCCAATTTGCTCACTAACAATATCCCCAATGGCTTCAATGTGATAGATGTCACCTTTGGCGTTGATGCTGGCCATCAGATTACTGCTTGATAATTCATGATGCTGGAATGCAGGCAGATCCACATACGTGACAAGCGTATTGATGAGTTTAACGTTCTTTAGATCAAATGAAACTGATCCGCCGCTCTCACCACTGTGCTTTACAATGGTGTAATTATTTTTTCCCGCATTGTTGATCCGAAGATTCGTTTCACTGTCGTGAACTTCGAGCCCCCGAATCGCAAAGTTGCCCGCCCAGACCTCGAAAGGATTTAGGACGAAGGAAACTTTCCTCGCTGTTAATAATGGGTATTCTCCGGGGTGACTGTCCTCTACATAAACGTCGTGAAGGACGATTGCCAGGTTTGGGAACTCATCAAAGGCAGATACTTCGATCTTTCCGATTTTAATGGGAGTGCCAATATTTTTGTTGGCTTCAACAATAAATTGCTGAATGATTCTGTCTTTAAAGATGAATACGGACGCTACGAGACTGCTGATCAGCACGAAAAGCACCAGCAGAGTGTAGAGAATGACTTTTTTGAGAATCTTCAATAGTCCGGGATAAGAAGACAAAAGTACAGGTTATAAAAACAGTGCCACAATTTTTGTATTATAAAAGAGTAACAGAAATACCGAAGCATATTCCACCACTATGAAGACCATTCTATTTTTTGGTGACAGCCTGACGGCAGGATATGGATTAAGCGACGCCAAAAATGATTCATTTCCAGGACTGATTCAGAGGAAGATTACGGAAGCATCTTTGTCATATGAAGTAGTCAATGCCGGTATCAGCGGTGATACTTCGGGAGGTGGTCTTGCGCGACTTGATTACTGGTTGAGTCGTCCCATCGATGTATTTATTCTTGAGCTTGGCATCAATGATATCATGAGGGGCATCAATCCCCGAATCACCTTTCAGAATCTTCAGGCAATCATTGATAAAGTAAAAATCAAAAACCCGAAAGTACAGATCGCGGTGATGGGAATGGAATTACCTCCCTTTGTTCCTGGTTCTTTGACTTTGGAGTTCCGGCAGATTTTTCGCAAGCTGTCAGATGCGAACAGACTTACCTTGGTTCCATTTTTCCTGGATGGTGTTGCTGGTATTCAACATCTTAATCTCAACGATGGACTTCATCCGTCAGCGGAAGGTTATAAGGTCATTGCGAATAAAGTCTGGCCAGTTATCAAACCTTTGCTTGTATAACTATTGTGTATATAGAATCAAGTATATACTCTCCCCGTTATTGTGTGATGAGTGCCTTGAATGTGTAATTGAATACACATTATGAATGTATTTTTTCGTAATCAACCTTGAACATTCCATGGAATGCTTTTTTTAATGAGTTTGAAAAAACTAATTGACATGAGCACTGAACAAAAAGAGCATGCTTCAGAAATTCTTAATGATCTTCTGAAGATCAATAATGACCGTATTGAAGGTTACAGGAAAGCAAACAAAGAAACAGAAGATGAGGATCTGAAGAATCTGTTTGAAGAAATGGAAGACGAGAGTGAATCCATTGTGAATTCTCTTATAAAAGAGATAGCATCTTTAGGTGGCACCCCGGAAGCAGGAAGCACTACCAATCCAGGAAAGATTTATCGCGTATGGATGGATGTGAAAGCAACTTTTAATGGAAAGGATCGCAAGGGCATTTTGAATGCCTGCGAATTCGGGGAAGACGCTGCACAAAGTGCGTACAGGACAGCATTGAAAGATGAAGAGCTTCCGTTAGGTATCCGCGCGTTGATCAAGAGCCAGCAAGTGGAACTTAAGTTGTCTCATGATTCTATCAAGGCATTAAGAGATAGCACCAACTAAGCTCAAGAGTGAGGTTGAAGCCAATGGCCTGCAGTGAAAAGCTGTGGGCTATTTTTTTGAAAAGCAGGTTCAGGTTTTTGTCATTAGGGCTTTTGGCATTTTTTTTTGCTCAATTGGAAATCTCAATTACCTTTGCAGTCCTCAAAAACGGTCAATTGGCCATATTTGAGTATTAAATAGTGTTTTAGGGAGCTTAGCTCAGCTGGTTCAGAGCATCTGCCTTACAAGCAGAGGGTCGGGGGTTCGAACCCCTCAGCTCCCACAGAAGAAGAAAGCAGTTACGAAAGTGACTGCTTTTTTTGTTTTAGCCTGCCGCTTAGATCTAACTTCCGGTTGTCAAACGAGTGATCAAGGTCATTATCAAACACCATGTACAGAATCCTAACCATCCTGCTTCTTTGTGTGATCACCAGTGCCGCAAGTGCCATGAGCATCGACAGCCTGTACATTGTTACGTACACCACCGGAGCATCATGGGATCAATCCAAAGGTCCGGCAGAGCAGCCATTCTTTAAAGAACATTCATCACGATTAAGTCAATTGAGGAAAGACGGAGTCATTAAATTCGGAGCCCGCTATGCTGAGAAAGGAATAATCGTTATTGCAGCACCGTCCATGATCAAAGCAAAGGAGATCATTAATGCCGATGTGGCCATTAGTAATAATCTTTTTGTTGCTGATATTCAGAAGCTTTCCATATTCTATGATGGATGCCTCGAACGGCCCAAGTAATACTATTTTTCTCCAAGTGACAATAACATACATGTGCTTACACCATGAGCATAAACTTTTCCATCATCATCAATCAGTTGAGCTTCCATTAAAGCTGTTTTGCTTCCTGCATTGATAACTTTGCCTGAACATGTCAGTTTTTTTGATTTGATCGAAATGGGTCTGAGGAAATTGACTTTTAACTCCAGTGTTGTATAACCCGTTCCTTGGGGCAATGTTGAATGGAGCGCGCAACCCATCGCTGAGTCGAGTAATGTTGTAATCACTCCACCATGAACAGTGCCCAATGGATTGTAATGAAATTCCTGAGGTTGAAAAACGAAAGAGACTTTTCCAAACTCCAATGTGCCCATGTTGAGATCAAGCGTATTCATAATGGGAGGTGGAGGCAATTCACCATTCTTCATAGCCATGAGGTAATCCATGCCTGATAGCTGAAGGCCTTTCTTTGCGCTCTCCATCGGATCCTGCCAGGAATAGGTTCGGGTACGTTCGTTCATAAAGAATTTTTTAAAGTGAATTGATTTCTATTGTCTTACCAACAGCTTTTTCAGTTTCATTGTGCATCACAAAATCAAAAACATATTTCACAACTTCGGGGGATCGCAGGTTATGACCAAAACCAGTTGTGGTAATCAGTTTTGAATGGGGCAGGGCCTTGTGAACCGCCGCAGCATAGTGATATGGAGTTTCTGCATCACCCTCATCATGAATTGAAAGCATCGGGATGGTAACTGCCTTTGCAAATCGCAACGAGGAGAAGAACTCTGGTAGATGACCAGTATAGGTTACAAATGCGTCACGAATAGCCTTTGATGTTCTTTTCGAAACCCCAAGCATCTTTTCATAATACCTGACATAATCTGCCCCTTCTCCTGGTGTTCCGGTGATGATCAATTGCTTTACCGAAAGATCAGGAACTCTATAAAAAGCATAAAGAACCGATATGCTACCAAGAGAGTGACTTATAAGTGTGTGAACGGGAGGTATCTGTGTTAGAAATTTTTCTATGGCGTGACTGAAGAGTGGAATGTTGCAATGCTTCCCGCCTGAAAGTCCCTGGCCTGGAGCATCCATGGCGTAGATGGTAAATTCTTCTTTTGAGAATGCTTCTATGTAATTCTTCCATCTGAAAGTATGACTCTGCCATCCGTGAATGAAGACCAATACTTTGCTGCCCGTTCCCCATTTATAGCATTGAATATTATGACCGTTGAATTCAAAGGTGAATTGATGTGCTGTATTGAAGAATTCAAGATGATTGCTTTTCAGTATTGGCCGCTGTGGTGATGAGAAAAGAAGGAATGCTCTCTTGCCTGCCGTCTTGGGTGCAAACAGGACAAGGATGTTGAAGTAAAAGCCAACCAGTCGTGCAAGTATTTTTTTCATATCAATCTTTTTAGATACCAATCAGTATCTTAATGAATAAAAAAATTTTAAGCCTCCAGTTCATCCACCAGTTTTTCCAGATGACGGATGGTCATTTTAATATCATTGTTGTTCCCACGAAGTTTGCTCATCATGATCGCACCTTCGAGCATCGCGATAATAATGGAAGCATAATATTCTTTCTGAAGATTGAATTTTAATTGCTTGTACCGCATTCCATTCTCCAGAATTTTAATGATCGCATCGCGGAGAATGTCAAGGATAACGATTGCCTGTTTTCTTAAGATAGGATGAGCATCATCTACTTCTGTAGAAACATTCAGCAGAGGGCATCCGCCTTTAACCGGAGGTTTGCTGATGTAAGTTTCAAAATATCCGAAGAGAGATTTTAATTTTAAGGAAGCTGTCGGTTGATCTTTAATTCTTTTGCGGATTTGTTCAAACATCACCTGTGAAAGATTCATCAATGCCTCTTTTTCAAGATGATCTTTGTTTTTGAAGTGGCGATAGATCGCGCCTTTTGTTAATCCGGTAGCCGTGGTGATATCACTGATAGATGTAGCCTTGTATCCATGCGTATTGAACAGCTCGCCTGAACGTTTTAAGATTGTTGCTTTTGTGGCTTCCGGTTGACGCATGATCAAAGATACCGATCGGTATCTTAATTTTCAATATAACTTACCGGAATTTTGCTAAAGGCTGAAATCAATAAGGAGAAGGGCTTACGCTTGTCCAGCCGCCATCGATGATCAAAGCCTGCCCAGTGATGTGGGAGGCTTGGGGTGAAACCAGAAACAGCGCTGCGTTTGCGATATCTTCAGGAGAAGCCGGTTTTCCCAAAGGAGTTAGTGTGGACCATGTATTCTGATAATCCGGATCATGACTGGTTCGTTCCGTCATGGTAGCTCCTGGAGCAACCGCATTGACAGTAATCCTGAAAGGAGATAATTCAATCACTAAAGTCTTGGCGAGCATTTCCAGAGCGGCCTTGCTCATTCCGTAAGCTGAAAGATTTTTATGAGCCTGATGTCCTGTGACCGATGACATAAATAGGATACTTCCCCCATGACCCTGAAGTTTCATTTGATTGGAAGCCACTTGGGCCAAAAAGAAACTTCCACCTAGATTGACGCGAAGAACATTGTAAAAATCTTCTGGCTTGTATTCAAAGAAATCCCCAAAAAGAGTAATACCAGCGTTGGCAATTACAATATCGAGTTTACCAAAATGAGCAATGGCTTGATTTACCATTTCCTGAATAAAAGAAATATCAGCAGCATCTCCAGCGAAAGCAATGCAGCTTCCTTTTTCTGAGAGAATGGACTTGGCTCCTTCTTCAGCCAAAGACTTTTCAATGTCATTGAGTACTACATGGGCACCCTGTCGCGCCAGCTGACGACAAATCTCTAATCCGATTCCCTGACCTGCACCAGTGACGATGGCTACTTTATTTTGAAATGGTTTTTGAGACACGCGCAATGATTTATGTTAAAGTTAGGAAATGAAAGGGATGAAGTAATGAAAGAATTATTGAATTGAAACTTTTCATGCATTAGAATGTTATAACAGTTGTATTAACAACAATAGTGTCTACATTTGGGAGTATGTCAATCGAGCAGGATATAAAGCAGGAAAAATTTGAAAGTGAGCACCACAAGGGAATGGTGAATATATTGTTCACCAGCAGCTGGCTTCATAATATCAATTCCGTCCGTCTCAAGGCTCATGATATTACTCCTGAGCAATTCAATGTGCTGCGAATTCTTCGGGGCAGTCATCCCACAGCATTAATGCTGGCGGAGATAACCTGCCGAATGATTGATAAAAGCAGTAACGCCACACGACTTGTTGAAAAACTTCGGCAGAAGGGTCTTGTGAAAAGGGAGATCTGTGAAGATAACCGCCGCCAGGTGGATATCATGATAACCCCCAAGGGCCTGGAGGCTCTTTCAAAAATTGATAAAGAATCTGATTCTGTTACTGCGATCATGAAAAAGGTCACAAAAGCAGAGGTCCAGGAATTGAACCGGATTCTGGACAAGCTCCGCGCTTAATCTAAAAAAAGCCTTCTTTAATGCTCAAAAACAATGAAAAAGAATCCCCTCAACAATAGTTGTATTTACAACTATTGTATGTAACTTTGTTCTACAAGTCTTCGTTATAACGGTACCAAAAGCAAAAACATATGAAAACAACATTGCATAAAGCCGACACAAGAGGCCATGCCAACCATGGCTGGCTCAACTCATATCATTCATTCAGCTTTGCGGGATATAACAATCCTGACCGGGTTCACTTTGGAATGCTAAGAGTTTTAAATGATGATATCGTAACGGGAGGAATGGGCTTTGGCCGTCATCCACATGATAACATGGAAATTATTTCTATTCCGCTCCGGGGTTCGCTTGAGCACGGAGACAATACGGGTGGTCATGGCATTATTAAGTCAGGAGAGGTCCAGATCATGAGTGCTGGGTCCGGAATTGCTCACAGTGAAAAAAATGCTTCCTCAAATGAAGATGTTAATTTTCTTCAGATTTGGGTGTTCCCAAAGGAAAGAAACATTACACCACGATATGATCAAAAGGAATTCAAACCAGAGGATCGTATCAATAAACTTCAGGTAGTGGTTTCGCCAAAGAAAGATGAGAATGCTCTTTGGATCAATCAGGATGCATGGTTTAATCTGGGTGATCTAAAAAAGGGACATACGACGGAGTACACAATAAATCAAAAAGGAAACGGCGTTTACGTTTTTGTTGTAGACGGAGATGTGACTATCAATGGACAATCTTTGAATAAAAGAGATGGTCTGGGAATCTGGGACACCGATAAACTTTCAATTGCTGCTGATAGCGATGCCGAAGTCTTATTAATAGAAGTTCCAATGAATTAAAAGAAAGGATTTTTATGAAAAACAGGACAGTATCTTCTTTATTATACGGACACAAAGTCGACATGGGTGGAATGCCGATCCGTCAGCCATTGCCTTCACAAAGAGTCGAGCAGATTGATCCGTTCCTCTTGTTGCATCATGCAGACATAAAGGTACCTAAGCATTTGGATCCGGATCATGCAGGCGTGGGGCCTCATCCTCATCGTGGATTTTCACCCGTGACCTTTATCTTCAAAGGTGGCGTTCACCATCGTGATAGTCGTGGTAATGATAGTGTGGTTTATGAAGGTGGTGCACAATGGATGAACGCAGGCATGGGTGTTATTCATAGCGAACGTCCACCACATGATATTGAAGAATTGGGTGGAAGGCAGGAGATCATTCAACTTTGGATTAATACTCCATCAGAGCATAAGATGGATCAACCTGTTTACCATCCTCTTAGCAAAGAAGAAGCTCCTGGCGTGGTGAGTGAAGATGGAAAGGTGAGTGTAAAACTTTTTTCAGGAGAACTCCTTGGATTAAAGGGACCAATTCCTTCACATACAGAAGTGAATGCCGCAACGTTGACTTTCAAAAAGGGTGGTAAAATTTCAATACCATTGCCAGTGCATCATAATGCCCTCATTTATTTACTGGATGGAAAGCTTACAATCGATGGCTTTGGTCTGGTAGAAGAATTGAATGCTGCTCATTTTAAGAATGATGGCGAAGGCGTTACTCTTGAAGGATTGGAAGATACCCGTATTCTATTGTTGAGTGGCGCACCTTTAAACGAAGAAGTTGTTTCATACGGACCGTTTGTTATGAATACACAGACGGAGATCATGGAAGCCATGAGAGATTACCAGAAAGGAAAGATGGGAGTCTTAATAGAAGAATAAAGTGATTTGAAAGTTTGAAGATGGGTTCTGTAAAAAATGTGAAAACCCTTAACTTTGAATAGCACAATGAAAGATATCACTAAGGAATATGGAAATGGTGAGGTAACGATCGTCTGGAAACCTTTGTTATGCATACACTCTGCTGTGTGCGTTAAAGGACTTGGGGAGGTCTTTCATCCCAGAGAATTACCATGGATTACCCCTGAGAAAGCGACCTCGGAAAAAATTGTGGAGCAGGTAAAAAAATGCCCTTCTGGGGCCCTGACTTACTTTTGAATTCCTGAAATTGGTCAATTAGTGCCCTGGCACAGATTTTAAGGAATTAGTCGTTGAAATCTTTTACGCCCAATCCATGATTTTGCTATATTCGCGCCCTCATTATTGAGAAACTGAAGAGGGATGTTAGCTCAGCTGGTTTAGAGCACTACCTCGACAAGGTAGGGGTCACTGGTTCGAACCCAGTACGTCCCACAGTAAAAAGATAATGACTCCGTAGCTCAGCTGGTAGAGCAAATGACTCTTAATCATTGGGTCGAGAGTTCGAATCTCTCCGGGGTCACACATTAAAAGTCTTTCCGTCAAACTGATGGAAAGACTTTCTTTTTTTGATGCAATCAATCTCTACTCTTCAATATCGATATCATACTTTGCTAAAAGTCCATATACCTGATGCAGGGAGAATCTGGCCTTTTTGATATAATTACTTTCGGGGTCAATGGAATAATTGAACGAACTTCTGAGATCAGCTTTTTCAATAATTGTATTTTCAAACTTTGCGTCCCTCAGGTCACAATTATCGAATAAAGAAGATGTCAGATCGCATTGAGTAAAATCTACCTCCTGTAGTTGAGTCTCCTTGAAATGTGTCTTCTTCAGTTTTACCTGATAGAATGAGGTGTGGTTGAGTGTACATTTCTCAAATCCAAACGACAGCCCAAAGGAATTGCAATGCTCAAAATGAAGTCCAAGCATCTTACATCCATTGAACTTTATATCGCGAAAAGCAGTCTTCGTCAGGGTTGCCAAACTGAGATTGCATTCTATGAATTCACATTCTATGAAAATTACCTCCGAGAGATCTGAGTTTGAAAAATCACAGTTTTTAAAAATGCAGTTTTCATACTCACCTTTTATGAAGGAATCTGTTGTAAAGTTCTTTTTCTCAAATGTTTCCTCTGTGAATGATTCCTGCATAGCTGAATGAATTATTTTGCTTTCCACTCATTGTTTTTCTTATTGGCATCCATGAAGATCTCGCCATCCAGAATAACAGATTGAACTTTCTTCTTTGTAGAAACTTTTACCACCGACTGCTTTGGATTGGTCATCCAGATTCCGGGTGTTTGATGGAGGATTTCTTTAGATCCATCATCATAGGTTAGCAAAACATTTACGGGCGCCGGATAGCCACCGATATTGGAGATGGTGATTGTTATTTCTTTTGAAGAGGAAGTAACGCTTTGTATTGAGAGATCAATGTAATCATTACTAAAATACCAATTGCTCCAGAACCAGTTTAGATCTTTTCCTGAAACATTGTTAAAAGTATTAAACATATCCCAGGGTAAAGGATGCTTTCCGTTCCATCGATTCATGAATTCGTGAAGACATTTTTTGAACATGTCATCTCCAAGAAGGTCCTTCATTGCAAGATATCCAAGGGCAGCTTTTCCATATTGATTGTTTCCAAGAGCAACGCCACTAAGAATATTGCCGGGAGTGATAATAGGAATATCCTGTTCAGCGGAGGGATCATTCGTCCAGTTGGAAACTCTAAAACCTTTAAAAAGCTGATCAGCTCTTTCTTTTCCAACATCGGCCGTTCCAATAAGATACTCCAATGTAGTTGCCCATCCTTCATCCATAAAACCATAGCGGTTCTCGTTGATTCCCATATAAAATGGAAACCAGGTATGTGCTATCTCATGTTCAGCAACAAACCTTGCGAAATTCGGATCCTGCTGATGGCTATCATTCACCATCATCGGGTACTCCATATCTGCATAACCCTGAACGATTGTATTTTTTTGATATGGATATGGCACCCCAGGCCACTTGCTTGAAAACCAGTCAAGGGCGTGTTTGCCAAAAGAAACCATTTGGTGAAAGTCCTGAGCGGCATCGTCGTACGCTGACTGAACACTGGCTCTTCTCTTTGTTGACTGATCTACAATAACGCTGCCGGCATCCCATGCATAACGATTACTGATCGCTACTGTCACGTCAGGCACATTATTGGCTTTCCATTTCCAGGTGTTAAAATCTTTTTGAGTGGTGACACCTTTCGCTAAAACCTCCTTAGCAGTTGCAATGGGAATAATTTCATCACTTGTGAATGAATCATTCAGGCGTTTGGCATACGTTGCCTGTAATACTTCAGTTGTGTTTAAAAGATCGCCAGTAGCCCAAACGATATAATTTTTGGGAACTGTGACTTGAAAAGTATAATCATTGAAGTCGTTATAAAATTCCTGTGCATCTGTAAATGCCGTGCGATCCCAGCCATTGGAGTCATCATATACCGCAACCCGTGGATAAAAATAGGCGAGAAAGAAAGTAGTAGAATCAATTGCGCCCTCTCGTCCACTTTCAACAGAAACATCGTAATGCCAACCGATTGATAATTTTACTGAATCATGAGGTGCAAGTGGTTTCATAAGCCCCACACGATCCGCAGTAACAGGTCCATTTACTGTCCATTTTTTTGATTTTCCGTTTTCGGAATAACTATCGATGTGAATTCCTGAGGTGAGATATTCCGGACTTGCAGGAGACTGACGAACCGCCCCTGGCTGATGAACGTTAAGGATCAGCTTAAAGACCAAAGATTTTAAAGTATCGGGACTATTATTCGTATAGGTAATTTCTTCAGTTCCGGTGATATTTCGATTAGGAGGATTTGCTGTTACCGAGATAGCATATCGTGCACGGTTTTGCCAGTAATTTTTCCCGGGCTTACCACTTATATCGCGCGTTCCTTTCTGAAAAGTTCTGGCAATGTTACGCGGTGTGTATAATGTTTGAGCGTTGAGTGCAAAGTATCCTGCACACAATAAGACAATAGTGATGCTTTTTCGCATTTGAACTGATGGTTAGAAAAGACAAAGTTATAACACACTACTCCTGAGAGTGAGCGTTGCCTGAAATTATTTGGTGAGTTTTTTTATTATTTGAGAATGATCAGGAAATTCTTTTAGCAATTTTTCAGAATTCGCCAATTCGAAATCATCAAAATCAAAACCCGGAGCTACTGTACAACCTGCTAATGTAAAGCTGTCGGGTTTGTTTACGATGGCACCGAACCAGGACCCAGCAGGAATTACAACCTGAAGTGAGTCTCCATTTTCTGGCTCAGGTCCTAGCTTCTGCTCAGAAAGTCCGTCTTTATTCAAAACATAAATTGTAAGTGCGCTACCGGCATGAAAATGCCAGATCTCATCAGATTTAATGCGATGAAAAAGGGATTTATCTTCTGAACGTAACAGAAAATAAATTGCTGTGGAAAAACTTCTTGAATCTGCATAGCGATCCGGTAAGGCAGTAGCCCAGATGGACTCAATGGATCTGTAAGTTTCCTTAAAGAATCCGCCTTCAGGATGTGATTGTAATTTTAATTGAGTAATCCAGTATTGAGCATTTTTGTTTGAATTCAATGTGTATGTGTTTTCTGGTGAGAGGCTACTTTTGAATTACAATTTTCCTGGTAAGATAAGTATTCCCATCCTGAAGAATGACAACATATACTCCTCCGGGTGTGGCCCTGCTGGAATTACTATCCCATGTGGCGCTTTTTAATCCTGTTTGATCATCGTCATCAATGTACTGATTGATCAGCTCTCCCAGCATATTGAGAATAGAGATTTTCGTTGAGCCTTTACTTTCTTTCGAGTAAGTTATTTTAACTATTCCTGAAGAAGGATTAGGTGAAGCGACCAATGTAGCCACGGTAAAGGGTGCTTCTAATTTTGAAACGATCTCTTCGCCGGTAGAGAATCCCCGGTAAGATGTCCATGCAGAGGAAGAATTTGTATAATTCGCCCGTACTCTCCAATTGAAAGTTGTGAACTTGTCAAGTAATTCTGTGAATTGATGAGTCTCAACCTTTGAAGTGGCGATCCGATAGGGGGAAGTAAAGTCACTATTTCTGGAAAGTTGAATGGTATAGCTTAAGGCACCATCGATACGGGTCCATTTAAAAACTTCATTTATCGGAACTTCTACTTTATCCTTTTCAGGTATAAGCAAAGTTGGAAGTATTGCGGTCGGAATATCCCCTTTAATAAAAGCAGGTTCAGCATAGTAGGTGATAGGGTTACCCAACAAACTTTTGTCTTTTATCCTTAACGAATAATAGCCATCCTTAAGATCCGTAGGAATATTTGCAATTCTTTTCTTAGCAGAAGTTTCAAACTTTAGATTCACCCACTCATCTTCTCCTTCTTTTCTGATTGCGATCTCAGGTACGATTCCGATGTTGGTCATGGAGAACAGAGATGGAGCTTGATTCTCTATCCGATCTGTGATTGAGCCGCCGGATTGTAGTGTAAAAGTTGACATTGTTGGTAAAAAACTATCGATGGACCCCCCATTAAATTTATAATCAACAGTTGCTTTTGCCGGATGACCTCGTACAAAATAGTCTGTGTAAATGGTCCTTAATACATACGATTCATTTTTTACAGCAAAGCTTTTTGGTGCTGGAGTTTGATAAGAAGTATATAACAAAATGTCCTGATCATGAAAGAAGTTAGGAATACTATCTGTACGAAGGATGGCATCATTTTGTAATAATTCAAATTTGACCTGGCCGATTTCCTTATCACCCAAAGCTCTTGTAAAATACCCATTGACTTTTTTTGGTGTGTATTGAACCAAGCCATTCGCGACCGATGCGAATTCGTTGTAGCGCATGATTGAACTTCCAAACGAAAAATTAATTGAATTCCCAAGCAAGCTGGCAATCTGAGGACCAGAAATTGAACTAATACCTGAATAAAGAGCGAGCGAATCGTTGGTGAAAAATGTCATTCCTGGAGTTATCCAGAAATTTTTAGACAATCCACTCGGGATAGAAAACTCATGCATGAAACTGAAACGCTGAGACACAAAATCCAATGGAGCATCTTTTTTCTTTCTGGTGTAATAGCCTACAACATCTTCAATACTAACAGGAGTGAAATATATGCCGGACTGTGTACTACTAATTTGACGAACTTCATTGGGTAGCGTTGGAAAGCTATACTTAACTTTTGTATAATTCAGTGGATCATTTGACAAAACCATACTCTGATTGATTCCTTTGGTCCAAACAATCTCTGTATTATAAAAACTGGACTTTCCGGCTGGAATTCCCATAGCATTAAAACCAAACTCCAGGACAGGAATTGTATTAAAATAAAGTGTGCTGATCCTGAATGGATAGTATGTTGACAAAGCACCACGTCTGTTGACGCTTGACCAGGCACTTCTGAAATCGAAGTCAATCGGATCCCCCTTTTCATCCAGTGGAGCAAAATCCAGACTATGAATAGCTTCTGAAGGATCCAATGATATTTCACCAATGCTTGATGGGACTTCTATCCTGTAAATCGATTTTGGACCAAACGCAGTATGCACATCATATAGACCATCAGGAATCAGAAGTTCCATCTCCTGCTCTAATGGACGTGTCAGTAAACTGTATGACCCTAAAGTACTGGTATTGGCAACCCAAAGAATATCCGGCATTCCATTTTGAAAGCGGACTTTAAATAACTTTTGATTAATGAATGAAACACTTGAAGAGATAGACTCAGAGCCAGATGTTCCTACTATTTTTCCAACAAAAATTCCAGGATAGGGAATAGATGTCAACAATGTGGGTGTTATTTTAACAGTTAGTGTTAAAGGTTTGGACTCAAAAGCATTCAGTGTCACCGCGTTCGCACTTAATGTTGCAGCAACTCCGGCTTTGATTAATTGTGACAGATCAAGGTTTACTGTTTTTGCATCAGCATTTAGATTAACAACCTTGACAGGAAAAGTATAGGTTGTTTCTGGCTGGCTTCTGTCTAGTTTACCAATGCTGAGCGAGCCGGGTGTAATGGCAAAACCCGATTTGGCAGCCTTCAATAAATCGATTCGGCCTGCTCCCTTGTCCCAGGCAAAGCCTGCAATGTTTGAAGAGCTTTCCATTAATACAGCTTTCACTATTTCCGGAGTCCAATCGGGATGAAGGCTCTTGAGAAGTGCTGCGGCTCCCGCGACATGTGGAGAAGCCATTGATGTTCCGTTAAGAGCAGAATAACCACCTCCCAGAAAGGTTGAGTTGACACCAACTCCGGGAGCAGTAACATCAGGTTTCAAGCGAAACGAATATGGTACAGGTCCCCGTGAAGAAAATGGCGCGATATCATCCTGGTTGGATGATGCGCCTACTGTAATTGCTTTTTCAGCGATCCCTGGAGTGGCAATACTTTGGATACTACTGCCTGAATTACCGGCAGCAATACAAAAAATTATTCCAATATCAGAAGCATTGTTAACAGCTTCCTCAAGAAAATCGCGTGTGTTTGAGGCTGGAGAACCAAGGCTCATGTTAATTACGTCGAGATAGTCTGGCGTCGCAGGATTCTGATCGGGGTCAACAGCTTTTTCAATAGCGGCAATTGACAAACTGGAATATCCTGAGCCATTTTGATCTAATACTTTGTATGCATATAATTTTGCGCCGGGAGCGATACCTTTTATAGTAGTGCCATTCGCTGCAGCAATACCTGCGACATGCGTTCCATGCCCATTATCATCCAATGGATCATTATCATTATTTATGAAATCATATCCGCCTACAACTTTAAACCCCGGACCAAATCCTGAACCAAGAGCCGGATGACGATAATCAATTCCGGTGTCAATGATTCCAATGCGGATACCGGAGCCGGTTGTTGAAAACTGAGACCATACTTTATCAGCACCGATCAACACCTGTGTCACATCATCAAATGCTTTGACTTCAACATCTTCTATCACACCACTCACATATGAAAGACCTTTGACACTTTCTGCTACCGCTGAAGTCATGGAAACAGATGTTCCATTAAAAACATTTTTAAAATGATGATGTATTAAGGGAGATATGGCGCGTGCCTGGGAATTGTTTTTTTGATGAAGCGATTGAAGATCTGATTCAAAAAGCTGATGCTCTTGTTCTACGGTGTTCTGTTGTCCTGCACTCAGTGTTTTCTGACTTGTTAAAATTGGACTACTTTTAAATCGAACGATGTAATGCTTTTCGTCCGTCAAGGAATTCGTTGACGGATTAGTAAGAGAATTGCTTACAGGTGACTTGATCGTGTCCTTTCCAGCAATAGCATAAATGAAATTCGTATCCAGTTTTTTTAAATTCTGACTGAACCCTTTGACAAATGCCAGCAGGCAGATCAGTATAACGCTGTAAAAACGCATTTTTAAAGGTGAGGAATCTTCAAGATATGAAAAATATTAATTTTTCGCGTCCGTCATACTGTAGCTCTGTACACGTAAAAAGATTTAGGTAACAAACCGTGAATTTGTATTTTACGGATCATTCAAAGGCATTTGTTAAGGAATTATGATCAGAAGATTTCTTGTTTTTCTTATTGGTTGGTTTGCCTTCGGAATATCGTTTGCTCAAACGAAATCAGAAACACCTTATGTTATCATGATCTCATTCGATGGCTTTCGCCACGATTATGTAGAAAAGTATAACCCTCCTAACCTCAACACTTTCATTAAAAATGGATCTCAGGCGGAAGCACTCATACCATCCTTTCCCAGTAAAACATTTCCCAATCATTATACTCTTGTAACCGGGCTTACCCCAGGTCATCATGGTCTCGTTGATAATTCATTTTACGACAGAAAGCGCAAGCAGGTCTATGGCATGAGAGACAGAAAGGTTGTGGAAGATCCCTATTACTATGGTGGAGTACCGCTGTGGCAACTTGCACGTGAGAATGGAATCAAGTCAGCATCTTTTTTCTGGGTCGGTTCTGAATTGAACATTGAAAGCAAAAGACCTGATTACTATTTTCCTTTTGATGACACCGTTCTTCCACAAAAAAGAGTTGATCAGGTAATCTCCTGGCTCAAATTGCCTGAGAAAGAACGTCCTCATATGATCACTTTATACTTTTCCTTTCCCGATCACGAAGGACATTCATTCGGCCCTAACTCTGAAGAAGTTCGTGGAGCTGTGTTTCGTGCTGATTCGCTATTGGGAAATCTTATGAATCAACTGAAATCTGTCAACCTTCCGGTAAATGTTATCATTGTTTCAGATCATGGTATGCATGAGCTTACTGTCCAGAAGGAGACTTATATTTTTATTGAAGAGCTTATCAATAGAAAAGACTCTTCAGTTGTAGTTGTGAATGGAGGGACTCATGTTGGTCTTTATTTTAAGAACGCTCATAAAAAAGATTCGGTGTATCAATACCTGAAAACAAAGGAGAGTGGATTCAAGGTTTATAAAAAAGAAGATTTTCCTGAACGATGGCATTATAAAGTGGATCGGGTAGGTGATTTGTTGCTGGAGGTGGATGGCAATCATTACTTCCGTGAATCTGGTTGGGCGAACATGTTGAGATCAGCAAAAATCGGGAGTGCTTTCGGGGTGCATGGCTATGACCCTGATATGATGAAAGATGTTCGTGGGATATTTTATGCCAATGGTCCCAATATTAAAACCGGCGTTATAATTCCTGCATTTCAAAACATTCATGTATACCCTCTCGTTGCAAAAATTCTGAGACTTCCGCTTCCGGTGATTGATGGAAAAGAGGAGGTGCTATTGCTTATTTATAAGAAAAAATAGCATCAGGAGTTTACCATCGCGAGAAAAACACCATTCGTCCATCCGAAGCCATCCTGATTAGGATATTCGCCGCCACTTGCTTCTGCATGATCACTTGACACGTCATACTTCTCTGTCATCTTTCCCGTCTTTTGATAGACTTTGCGATTTGCATTGATCCAATTGGATTTCAATTGCTGTGCGATGTTCAGCAAATTATAATTAATAAGTCCCTTGAAGGCAATCCACTGAAGAGGTGCCCAACCATTGGGGGCATCCCATTGTTGCCCGCTGGATTTTAAAGTTGTAATCAGCCCACCGGGTTTTAGAAATTTTGTCTGTAAAATTTCGGCAATCGCTTTTGCCTGTAATGGCGTTGCTACCTTAAAGAATAATGGAAATGCAGCAGCCAGGGTGTACTGTGTTTTTTGATGTTGACTGACAAAGTCGAAATCGAAAAAGAATTTTTTCTCTTCATTCCAGCAATATTGAATTATTGCAGTTTTTCTTTTTTCATGGCGTTGTTTGTATTCGCCAGATTTCACATCGTTGCCAGATAAATTCCATGCCTCTTCCAGTGTTTCCTCAAGGTGAAGAAGCAAACAATTCAAATCAACCGGAATGATTTCCGTTGTGTGAATGGTAGCAAAAGATTTCTCGTCTCTGAACCAACGACTGCTGAAATCCCAACCTGATTCAGCAGCAGCTCTCAGGTGACGAAACAGTTCTTCAGGCTTTTGCTTTGATGAATGAGATAATTCGAGGTCCTCTTTGTATGCCTCCGGCCTGGGTGTATCATTTTCATCCCAATATCTATTGAGAATATTCCCATCATTCATTCTTACAACACGACGTTGTGAAGTTTGAGAAGGAGTTAGAAGCTCAGCTCCCTTCATCCAGAACTGATGCTCTTTTTCAAGAACGAAAAGATATTTTACCAACGTTTCTTTTCGGGTAGTAGATGATTGCTTGCTCAGCAGATTGACCATCAATGAGAAAAAAGGAGGCTGTGACCTTCCCAGAAAATAGGTTCTATTGCCATTTGGAATATATCCGACCGTATTAATAAGATAGGAAAAATTGTCTACCATATTTTGAATAAGATCCCCGCGATCGGAAAGCTCAAGACCCAGCATGGTGAAGTAGCTATCCCAATAGTAGATTTCGCGAAAGCGACCACCTGGAACTATATAAGAATGTGGCAGTGGTAATAAGGATCCGGCCTCTTCATCTGGCGTCCTGGTTAGTACTTCCCATAAAGCTTTGATATGTTCCTCTGCCGATCTTGATGTGTCACTGACATATCCTGTTGAAAATGTTTTAGGTAATGAAAAGTTTTCGTTGAAAAATCTCTGAAGATCAAATCCTGGTATGGCTTTTTCGCGACTATACTCTGATCGTATACTGTCCAGTGGTTTTTTTGGAATACAATCAGGAAATGTTTTGCCATCGCCCAGAATATTTTTTAATTGAACTTCTTCGAATAAAGGTCCGAGTTCATGTATTTGAAGATCCTTCATAGAAAATATTTTTAATGTCCCCCGGTGGAACCAAATTCAATTTTTGCTTCTGACTTTTTCTGGATTCTGTTGAAAAAGAAAAGACAAATGATGAGAACTCCGATAGGAACCAGGGAAAAGTAAAATGCAGTCTGACCACCGTACACTTCAAAAATGTTTCCGGTGATGATGGATCCGGTTGTTCCACCCAGAGCTGAGAAAATTACAATAAGGCCTGACATGGGTCCATGCTGTCGCGCGGGAAGCGTGCTAAGAATAACGGAGTTAATGGCGGGATAAATAGGAGCGATGAACAATCCGATGAGCGGGAAAACGAATGCGCCAATGGGTGCGTCAGACCAACCTGTTACGGGTTGTCCACTATTGGATTGCGCCAACGGAATAGCTACGAGCACCAAAGCACTCGCGGCCATCAAACAAACTACTAAGACATTAAACCAATGAATTTTCCTTAATAAAATACCTGCTGTGAATCTTCCTACCGCTGTGGATGCGGCAAGGATGCTGGCCATCTGAATACTGAGTGTAACCGGAAGACTTAATACTTTACTGTTGAATGTTGGCAGCCAGCTCATAATACTTTGTTCGATGAGTACGTATGTGAAAGCACTCATGATAAAAACCAGTACAAGAGGTTTCAGTGCAAGAATTACCATTTCTTTAAAATCTTCCAGAAAAGGCTTTGCTTCAGTTGCCTTCACTGAAGATTCATCAAGTGATGCGCTTAGCAAAAGTAAAAATGCGGCAACTGAAATCCCTGCAAGCAGATAGTAAACGTTTAACCATTCTGTGGATTGAGGCTGCCCATCCTGAACAAAGGCGCTGAAAATGAAATAGCCTGTAAGAATTCCGATCATGAAAAAGGATTCGATAAAGTTCATAAAGCTGGCATGCTCCTTCTTGTCTTTGGTCACAATTCCAATGGTAGCATACACAGAGACTTTGATCAGGGCAAAACAAGTTCCGGTTGCTGCAAATAAAAGCTTCGTCATCGCAAAACTTCCAAGAGAAGGCATCAAGAGACAAACAGAAGCTATGAATCCGAGAGCAATCAACATTGAATTTTTATATCCGATGCGAGTAATATAGGAAGCTATCAAAAATGAAACGACAGCAATGCTGAGATCTTTAAATGCTTCGAGTACACTGGCGGATGATTCAGAAACACCGTAGTTGCTCTGAACCTGCAGGATAACGGTTCCAACGCTGTTGAGGAGTATTGCGAAAACGAAATAGTTCAGAAAGAGAGAAACTTTGATTTTCCAGTTGGACATGAGCTTATTTATTAGTGGAGCTATTGGGTATTAAGGGCATCAGTAAATTAATTAAACTAAGGTAATGAGATTTTAGAAATGATAGTTAATAAAAAAGGGAGACGATTGGCCTCCCTTTTATTGCTATGAGAACAAAATCTATGCTACTGCAAAATGATACCCTACCCCTTTGATGGTAATGATCTCAACGGAAGGGTCTTCTTTAAGATAATCACGAAGCTTTGTGATATAAACATCAAGATTTCTGGAATTGAAGAAAGAATCATCGCCCCAGACACGTAGCAGTACATCTTTTCTATTCACCACCTTGTTTTTGTTTTCGCACAATACCTGAAGAAGCATTGCCTCACGATGCGAAAGCTTTCTTACAGAACCACCGTTCTTCAATTCATATCGATTGGGAGAGAACTCATATTTCCCTAACGGCAAAATTTCAGGAAGAACATTGACTGCATCTTTTTTTGTCCATCTCAACAGATTGTTCACTCGGACAATTAATTCTTCCATGCTAAATGGCTTCCTTAAATAATCATTACCACCCACTTCAAAACCTTTTACCAGATCTTCTGTCTGAGTTTTTGCGGTTACAAAAATGATTGGAATGGTTGGGTTGAGTTGACGTATATTTTGCGCAAGTGTATAACCATCTTTATTGGGAAGCATAACATCCAGTACACAGATGGCAGGTTGTGTTTGCTTGAAGAGATCTATTACATTCTTTCCATCCGTTGCCATGCTCACTTCAAAATCCCGACTTTCAAGACTCTCTTTTACAATCCTTCCAAGAAAAGGTTCGTCCTCCACATAAAGGATTTTTATTTTACTCATTACCCTTTGAATTTTCTTGGGAGTGTAACGGTAAAGGTACTTCCCTTTCCCAATTCACTCTCCACTGAAATTTTTCCATGATGTGCCTTCACCACCCCTTCAACATAACTCAATCCGAGACCATATCCTTTGATAGTGTGGACATTGCCGGTTGGTGTTCTGAAGAATTTCTCAAAGATCTTTTCATGAAATTCTTTAGCGATCCCCAATCCTTTGTCTGTGATGGAAAACTGAATATTCTCACCCAGATCTTTTAGCGAAATGTTCAGCTCCGGCTTTACAGGACTGTACTTTAATGCATTATCGATCAGATTGTAAATAACATTGGTGAGGTGAACCTGACTTCCTTCAATAGTAAAATCACTTCCTGATTTTTGAAATTCTATTGTAGAGTTATTCTTTTCCGCAAGCAGATTCATGGAGTTGAGAATATCACTCATGGTTTTTTCTAGGTCCACTGTTTCCAGTTCAAGCTTAACACCTTTTTCATCAAAGATGGAAGTGTGAAGAACCTTATCGGTAAGAATTGACAATCGCTGCAATTCATGCTGAGCAATCTCAAGATATTCTTTGGTCCGGACTGGATTATCAATACCATTGAAATTCTTCAAAGCTTCCAGTGCCACGCTTACGGTAGCAATAGGTGTTTTGATCTCATGTGTAATATTGCTGATAAAATCATTTTTCATGACAACCAGTCGCTGCTGTGAACGAAGACTCCTGTGCAGAATTACAAATGATGTTATGGTTATCAGCGTAAGAAAAAGAGAAAATAAAATCTGGGGGAATATTGCCTTCAAAAGGATTGACCGAAAGTCAGTCAATACTGCAGCATATCTGTGAATTGGATCAGAGGATACCCATTCTGTTGAAAGTGAATCGGAGAACGGGCTTATTCTTCCAACCTCCCTTTCCATTTCGTTTCTTTTGAAAAGATTTTTTCCGGGATGGAAACTTGATGGCGTTGGAATAAACGAACTATATCGTATATGAAAATTTATGGGTTCGCGGGTTGTCGAAATTGCTTTTTCAAAATGAGCTTTAACACTGTCGATGGACAATGAGTCATCGTTCATTCGAAATATAAAATTTTCCCCCCTTTGAAATCTTCCTTCACGTATTCGCGAGGCAAGTGGGCTGAAGAACGATTTTATTGAGTCGCCACCCTTACGTTCAGATGAAATATAGATTTTTATCTGTGAAGATGTTGAAGGCTTCAGTACCTCTTTGCCTTTTATAGAATCCGTTGCGCCTGAAAGAAGAATATTTCCTCTGATTTTTTGAGTATCAGTTTTTATTTCAATGAATTGACGACTTAAAGTTGAATCTCTCAATGCAATAATAGAAGATCGGAAAAGGCCATTGGATTCACGTCGCAAGTCAAAAAAAGCTCTTTCATATGAGCTGGTAAGCCAGAATGCCTGCAATGCGAGCAGCAAAACTATGCTACTGATCATAAGAATTAATATGGCTCTGTTTTTCTTCATTTTAAATTAATGAGACCCTTGTCAAACTATTTCTTTCGTTTTGTCATCCTGACCGGATAATTCATTTCAACCTGAAGACAAATTAACGGCTTTAGATCGACTGACGTTCAGTCTTTAACATTAATTAACCTTTATTATGATTGGATTAACCATTGTATCGCGCTGATCCCCGTAAATTTACCCCTGTAACCAATGATGACTTTAAATCAAACTTTTATGAAAAGAATGTTATTGATAGTGGGCTTCTTAGTTTCAATTGCTACCGTCCAGGTAGTTTTTGGACAAGTGGCCGAAGGTGTTATTACCTACGAAGTGAAAATTAATATGCACCGCAGAATTCCTGCTGAGCGTGCACAGATGAAACAAATGATTCCTGAGTTCAGAACAACCAAGCAACAACTGTTCTTTAAAGCAGATGAATCTATTTACAAGCCACTCATAGAAGATGAAGACGAGGCAACATCGGCTACCGTTTCTGGTGGTGGTATGAGAATGACCATGCGAAATCCAAATACAGAGATCTACCTGAGCCAGGCGACTAACATTATGTTGACCAAACAGGAGTTTATGGGCAAGGAATATCTTGTCACCGATACCGTAAAAGTTTCACCGTGGAAATTTGGAACCGGAACCAAGACAATTGCAGGGTATGAGTGCAAGCAGGCATATTATACTGACGAAACACAGCCTTCCGGAAAGCAGGAAATCACTGCATGGTATACTGATAAGATACGTCCTTTCTTAGGGCCTGAAAGATTCAACACATTGCCAGGTGCAATTCTTGCGCTTGATATCAATAATGAGGAGAGAGTCTTTATTGCGAAATCAGTTGAGGTTAAAGAGTTGAAGAAAAATGATCTCAAAGCACCTACTTCAGGAACAAAAATTTCACGTGTAGAATTCCGTGCTATCATGGAAGAGCAAATGAAAAAGATGGGTGGTAACAACACATTTATTATCCGATAGTCTCTTAGAATAATTTCTCCCCGATGAAAAAGATTTTACTGATTTTATTTTTGGCAGGACTGTCTTCTTTTGCCATGGCGCAGAAGGTAAACATTACTGGTCAGGTTCTTGATACGCTTTCAAATCCAATTCCGTCAGCGACCGTCATGTTGTTAAATGCAACTGACTCCTCACTGGTAAATTTTGGAGTAAGCGACGTGCGTGGTGTTTTTGAGTTGAAGAATGTTGCCAAGAATAATTATTTTCTTAAAATTACTTTCGTAGGACTGGCGCCATTCCTTAAACCAATCTCAACGTTGTCATCCACATCTGTCCTGGATGTAGGCCGAATAAAAATGGAGCCTTACAGCAAAGAGCTTGAAGGTATTGTGATCATGGGCGAAAAAGCTCCTGTTACAGTAAAGAGAGATACAATTGAGTTTAACGCTGGCTCGTTTAAAACAAAAGCGAATGCAACGGTCGAAGATCTTCTGAAAAAACTTCCGGGAATGGAAGTCGCTACCGATGGAACGGTTAAAGCTCAGGGTGAGGATGTGCAGCGTGTCATGGTGGATGGTCGCGAATTTTTTGGTCGTGATCCCAAACTTGCAACACGTAATCTTCCTGCAGATGCAATTGAAAAAGTTCAGGTATTTGATAAGAAATCAGATCAGTCAGCCTTTACTGGCATTGAAGATGGATCACGCGAAAAGACAATTAACCTGGAATTGAAAGAAGAAAAGAGAAACGGAGCTTTTGGTAAGATCATGGCTGGCGCTGGAACGGATGATCGTTTTCGCGCAAGCGCAAGCATCAATCGTTTCGGAAAAGGTCAGCAGCTTTCATTCCTCGGAATGGGAAACAATGTGAACGAACAGGGTTTTTCGATTGATGACTTCATGAACTTCAGTGGTGGATCGCAAGCCCTGGCAGGCGGTGGCGGTGGATTCAATCTTCAGATCGGCGGTGGTGGTGGTGGAGGCGGTGGTGGTGCTCAACTTAATACCGGTCGTCAGAATGGAATCATGACAAACTATGCAGGTGGAGTAAACTTCAATCGCGATCTTGATAAGGACACAAAATTGACATCAAGCTATTTCTATAACAGACTGGATCAGAACATCACCAAGAATACTCACCGTATTAACTATTTGCCAAATGACAGCAGTTATTTCTATGATGAGAATTCCATTCAAAGGACAGCAAGCGATAGTCATCGTGGAACACTTAATATTGATCATAGCATTGATTCGGCAAATTCAATCAAGTCGACCAATACTGTTTCATACTCACAATCAGAGATGAATTCAAATACCCTTGGGCGAACTACATTGACTGACAATTCTCTTCAGAATGAAAGTCAACGCTATAATTATAATGAGCAAACCAGCTTTAACCTGAATTCATCGCTTCTCTATCGCCATAAGTTTGCGAAGAAGGGAAGATCATTTTCTAACACACTTGCTTTTGGATTAACGCAAACCAACAGCAATGGAAATCTTCAGTCGACAAATCAGTACTTCAATACAAATCCGGGTACGCAGGAAATTGTTCAGACTAATACTCAGTCCACACAAAATCAATCAATTGGAACGACATTATCTTATATCGAACCATTGGGCGGAAGAAAATACCTGGAGGCAACCTATGCAATCCGCACAAACCTCAATCAGGTGAATCGCGAAGTGTTTGATGAAAAGAATGGTCAGGCAACGTTGAACACGCAGTTGACCAACAAATATAACAGTACGTATCTCTATAGCAGACCCGGATTGAACATCCGCGTAAATCGTCAGAAGTATAATTTTTCTGTAGGGGCAAGCTATCAGAATACTCACCTGCAAGGAGATTTGATTTCAAAAGGAGCAAAAATTGATCGTTCATTTGAAAACATTCTGCCAGTAGTTCACTTCAATTACGATTTCTCAACGGTGAAACACTTGCGCATTGATTATGAAACATCGATGCAGGAGCCAAGCATTCAACAACTTCAGCCTGTTATTGACAACACGGATCCGTTAAATATTTCTACCGGTAATCCGGAATTGCGTCCGGGTTATCAGCACCGTGTGGTTACTAACTTTACAACTTTTGATCCAGGGAAGTTCATTAATCTTTTTGCTCTCTTCACGGCAAGCTATACTACCAATCCGATCATCAGTTCTCAATCAGTTAATGCTAACCTGGTTCGTGTTACAAAACCAATTAACGTAAGCGATAACCTGAACCTTACTGGTAACTTCAATTTTGGAATGCCTGTAAAGAAATTACTTAGTCGCTTCAACATCGGACCAAATGCAAGCTATACCCGTGGTATCAATTCATTGAACGATCAATTGAGTTACACATGGCAGCAATCATTAGGTGGAAGAGCCGGATATAACTTTACGTATAAAGAATTTTTCACATTGGATCTGAGTGCTAACCTAAGCCATCAGGAAACCACATATGAATTCAATAAGGCAAATAACCAAACGTATTTTAATAAAACATACACTGCTGAAACCAACGTTACCATCAAAAAGAACTATCAGTTCAACACAAGCTTTGACTACCTCGTGTATACGAGTCAGACAACGGATTACAATCAGACAATTCCATACTGGAACATGTCGATCTCAAGATTCATGTTGAAGAATAATGTTGGAGAGTTGAAATTCAGTGTGAACAATATTCTGGATCAGAGCCTGAGTGTAGCACAATCCGCCACAACCAATTATCTGCAACAGCAAGTGACAAATAATCTGGGAAGATACTTCATGGTGAGCTTTACGTACGCCTTGAATAAACAGCTTAATCCGATGGGCGCAGGAAGACCAGGCGGCGGACAAAGAATGATATTCAGACCGTAGTTAGTAGTAATAATGTTTAGGTTAACCCGAAGCAACCAGTAATTGCTTCGGGTTTTTTTGTTCTACAGGCAATGCCTGATTTATTTTATCTTTGAGAATGCGCTATTTATTCTTATTCTTTATCCTGTTGACTATGCAATCAGCTATTGGTCAGGTGTACATTCCAAAATTTGATGTTCAGGGTCATCGTGGTTCACGGGGTTTGAAACCAGAAAATTCAATTCCTGCTTTTATAACGGCATTGGATTCAGGTGTTACTACTATTGAAATGGATGTCGCGATTACAAAGGATAAGCAAATCGTAGTTTCTCACGAACCATGGATGTCTGCCGCAATCTGCCAATGTGCTGGAAAAGAAATCACTTCAAAGAACGAGATGAAGTTCAACATTTTTCAAATGACTTATGATGAAGTGAAGCAATGGGACTGTGGGTCGAAAGGCAATGCGAGATTTCCTGAACAGGAGAAGATGATTACCGGCAAGCCCTTATTAAGAGATGTTATCCTTGCAGTGGAAAATCATGTTAAGAATTATACAAAGTATGAAGTGGATTACAATATTGAAATAAAAAGTCTTCCTGATGGAGATGAAAAATTTCATCCAAAGCCTGAGGAATTTTCAGAAATGGTTTACGCTCTTCTTGATCAGTATCTTCCAATGGAGAGAGTCGTCATACAGTCATTTGACTTTCGTGTGTTAAAATACTGGCACAAAAAGTATCCGGAAATCAGGTTGGCAGCTTTGGTGGAGAATTTGAAGAGCATTGATGAGAATATCCAAAGCCTTGGGTTCACACCTTCAATCTATAGCCCCGATTATAAATTACTGACAAAGGATGAAGTAAAGCATTGTCACGAAATGAAGATGCGTGTCATTCCATGGACTGTGAATGATCCAGCGGAAATGATCTCTCTGAAAGGAATGAATGTTGATGGCTTTATCACTGACTATCCTGATCGTGCACGAAAGATCAAGATGACTCTTGGCCTTAAGCCCAAACCTGTCAAATAGGATAAATTACTTCTGCCAGGTTTCTTCTTTACCCTTATGGTTTTAAGCTTATTTTTGCGCCTTATAAACCCCGTTAATAATGAAATATGATGTTTATGGCATCGGCAACGCCATTGTGGATATCGTGACTGAAGTAGAGCATGATTTCTTTACCAAAAATTCTGTCGAAAAAGGTGTTATGACACTTGTTGATGAAAAGCGTCAGCAGGAACTTATGAAAGTCATCGACATGAAAAAGAGTAAACTATCAGGCGGTGGATCAGCTGGTAATACGGTAGTAGCTGTGAATCAGTTTGGAGGCAAAAGCTTTTACTCCTGCCTAGTCGCTCAGGATGAAATTGGAAAAATTTTCCTGGATGATTTAAAGCTAAATGGAGTTGATACTAATCTTAAGCATAGCGATTGTGCTCAGGGTCACTCGGGTCGTTGCCTTGTAATGACTTCTCCGGATGCACAACGCACCATGAATACATTTTTGGGAGTAAGCTCGAATTTTTCAGTTAAACAACTTGATGAATCGGCGATCAAAAGCTCTTCATACGTTTATCTTGAGGGATATCTGGTGACAAGTCCCAGTGCGCTGGATGCTATGAAACACACCAAGAAAGTGGCTGAGCAAAATAAAGTTGAAGTAGCACTCACATTTTCGGATGCCAGCATGGTGAAATACTTTTCAACTCAAATGAATGAGATTGTTGGAGCAAGCGTAGATCTTTTATTCTGTAATGAAGAAGAGGCGATGATCTTTACTGGAACCAATTCTACCAACGAAGCTCGTGAAAAACTTAAGCAGGTAGCAAAAAGATTTGTTATTACGTTGGGCGCTAATGGTGCAATGATCTATGATGGAGATACTTTTATTCAAATTGAACCATATAAAGTAAAAGCCATTGACACAAATGGTGCAGGAGACATGTTCGCTGGAGCATTTATGTATGGCATTACTCACAAACATAGTTACGCAGAGGCAGGAAAGCTTGCCTCTCTGGCGTCTTCAAGGATCGTCAGCCAATGGGGTCCTCGTCTGGAACTTCAGCAAGCCAAAAAAGTGTTAGCGGATCTAACGGCTTAATTACTCGGTATGATCTCTTTTTCTTCTTTCACACTTGATAACGGTCTGCGCGTATTGGTGCATGAAGATCATCAGGTGGATATTGCTGTGATGAATATTCTTTATGACGTGGGTTCACGTGATGAAAATCCTGATAAAACCGGGTTCGCTCATTTATTCGAGCACCTGATGTTTGGCGGCTCAAAGAACATTCCAAACTATGATGCACCACTGCAATTGGTAGGAGGAGAGAACAATGCATTTACCAGCACCGACATCACTAATTATTATCTGACAGTGCCTGCTGCAAATCTGGAAACGGGCTTTTGGTTGGAGAGTGATCGCATGCTTAGCTTATCGTTTGATCCTGTCGTGCTCGAAGCTCAGCGCGGTGTAGTTATTGAAGAATTCAAGCAGCGATACTTAACACAACCATATGGAGATGTGTGGCTCAAGCTTCGTCCCTTGGCGTATAAAGTTCATCCATATCAATGGGCCACTATTGGGAAAGAAATTTCTCACATAGAGAAAGCTACAATGGAAGACGTAAGAGAGTTTTTCTATCAGCATTATCTACCTTCAAATGCGATTCTTGTGGTGGCAGGAAAGGTCACAGTTGATCAGGTGAAAACATTGTCTGAAAAATGGTTTGGACCGATACCCTCCCCTGAAAGATCAGGAAGAAAGCTTGCAGCCGAACCTGTTCAGAAAGAAAAGAGATCAGCAATTATTGAAGCAAATGTTCCGGCAGATGCGTTGTATAAAACCTATCACATGCCCGGTCGGTTTCATCCTGACTATTATGCCATTGATCTTTTAGGAGATATTCTTGGACATGGTCAATCCAGTAGAATGTTTCAAAAGCTTGTTAAAGAAAAGGAGATATTCAATTCGATTTCAATAAATGGAATGGGATCTATTGATCCGGGATTATTGGTAGTGAGTGGGAGAATGAACAAGGGTATTAGTCTTGAAAAAGGAGAAGCAGAAGTGGACGCTCTTATTCAGGAAGTTTTGATGCACGGTGTTACTCCGGAAGAATTGATGAAAGTGAAGAATCAGGCTGAATCAATTCTTGCCTTTGATGAAATAGAAGTAATGAATCGTGCTATGAATCTCGCCTTCGCTGCGCTTTCTGGTGATCCAAACCTGGTTAATAAGGAAGCGGAGAATATTCAGTCCGTAACATTGGAGGATATTAAAAGAGTCGCAAAAGAAATTTTCAAGGAAGAGAATGCAAGTGTGATGTATTATAAATCAACCATGTCAAAAAACTGAAAATGAAAATAAGGGTAGGCCTTGGATTTGATGTTCATCCTTTGAAAGAGGGCCATGATTTTTGGTTAGGTGGAATAAAAATACCTGCTAGTAAAGGTGCAGTGGGTCATTCTGATGCAGATGTCCTGATTCATGCAATCTGTGATGCATTACTTGGAGCTGCAAATCTTGGAGACATCGGAACTCATTTCTCTGACCTTGATCAGAAATGGAAAAACATGGACAGCAAATTTTTTCTGAAAGAGGTAACCCGAATGCTTCATGAGAAAGGCTGGAAGATCGAGAACGTTGATTGCACCCTTACTCTTGAAGAACCTAAAATTAAGCCGCATATACCTGACATGAGAAAGGTACTTGCTTCTTTAATGAGCGTCACTGAAGAAGAGGTTTCTATTAAAGCTACCACTAACGAAAAGCTGGGTTATGTTGGAAGACAGGAAGGTGTTAATGCGTCTGCAGTTGCACTGATATCAAAAATCTGACCTGTCTCATGAGTGGAATTAATATCATCGTCACAGAAGATGGTTCTCATTCCCTTTTTAATTCCGACCTGAACGAAACATATCATTCTATTCATGGAGCCATTCAGGAGTCAAAACATGTGTTCATTCGTGCCGGACTTGAACATTGGCTTGACAAGAATAAAACCGCAAATCTTAGAATTCTTGAAATTGGGTTCGGTACTGGATTAAATGCGTTACTAACAATCCTTTATTCAAAAGCTCAAGCGATACATTACAATTCATGGGAGGCCTATCCACTGGATTCATCGCTAACGAATCAACTAAACTATGGTCAGGAGCTTGGATCTCCTGAATTATTTTCACTGATCCATTCAGCATTCTGGGAAAAGTCTGTTGCTATTTCTTCTCAATTCATTCTTGGAAAACATAAGGGTGATATTCTTACCGAAGAGATTAATCCGTCTGAAAAGTTTGATATCATTTATTATGATGCGTTTGGTCCTTCAAAGCAGCCTGATATGTGGACACTCCCCGTTTTGACGAAGATTATTAATGTGCTTGATAAAAAAGGGATTTTTGTGACCTATTGTGCAAAAGGTCAAGTGAAACGTGATCTGAAATCTTTAGGGTTGGAAGTCGAAACATTGCCTGGCCCACCCGGGAAATTGCAAATGATACGGGCAACCAGGAATTGATCAATTATCAAAAAACTATAAATCCGGATGGAGTGATGCAGGCATTCATCCTTATGTCGAATTCGTTTACATCATCGATACGGTCTACTGCCTCAAAAAAGGATAGGCCGATTTTCTGACAATTTTTTCCACAATCTTTAAGGAAACGATCATAATAGCCTTTCCCATATCCTACGCGGTGACCCAGCTTATCGAAAGTTAGTAGGGGGATCAACACCAAATCGATTTTATCTGCAGGTGTAGGAACTCCCTGAGCAGGCTCTGAAATGCCCCATGCATTTGGTTTCAGTTGATGCAATCCTTCAAAGTAAATATTTTCAAGAGTTTCATCAGCAGCGGTTCTGGGAACAGAAATTCTGATCTGAGGAAACTCCCTTTTAATTCTATCCAGTATCTGCCAGGTGTCCGGCTCATGATTTTTTTCTATCGGAAGATAAGTATGGAGAACCTTTATAAAGGAAAGATCAATGTTTGAGAAGAAGTGATTATAAATTTGAAGATTGTATTGAGAGCATAGAGCAGTGGATAGGTTTTTTCTCCTGGCAGTGTACTCTATCCGAAGCTCCCTTTTATTCATGATAGGTCAGAACATTGAATTGGTAATCGAAAGGGTCGAAATTCTTAAGCATTTTTTCTATAAAAGAAGGATCCTGCTGATAGAAATTTAAAAAGTTATCACTGCGTTCCTGAAGACTTCCGTTGGGGAAAAGAGAATCCTTGACGGAATCCAATTGACGTAGCTTGTCTGACTGCAGCCGCTTTTCTGCGCGAAGCATTTTTTTCTCAACCCTCTCAAGTCCGTTCTGGATGCGTTTGCTTTCAGCTTTTGTCATTTGACCAAGGGTAGGATCAATGCCAATACTTCTTTTGTAGATATCCTCCAATAGTGCTTCCAGGGTTTTCATTTCCTTCCCGAGGGAAAGATTGTGGGATGAATTTTTAGTCACCCAATGATTGTAGAGATAGTTTTTCTCTTCAAAGAAGTCCTGAATTTCAAGTCCTGTTTTTGCAAGTTTGCGACCGGTTGAATGATCCACGATCATCGCAAAATTTCTTGGCATCAATGCTGGAAATGGAACATTGAAATGCTTGAATACATCTTTTAGTTGCAGCCAGTAGACTAATTCGGAAGGTCCCCCAACATATGCCAGATTTGGAAGTATCATCTCCTGATAAAGTGGCCTGAGGATTACATTAGGACTGAATTTTTCGGGAGTTTCCTCAATCATCTTATCGATCTCAGCTTTTGAAAATTTCAGATCAGTATCCACTACAATGAAGTCATTATCTTTTTTCTCCAGGCGACTTCTTAATCCCTTATCATTATAAAAGAAATTGATCTCCCGAGGATTTACTTGTGTATGAAACCCGGCAGCCTGAAGCTTTTCGCTCGTCTTTGAAACAAGATTGAATGGAGTATGTTCCATCAGATCTTCCCTGATGACGGGTTTTAAAATATTTTTCAATGAACGATCATCAGCATCAATGACAATCAATCCCTCATTTCCAAATAGTTTGTTAACGTAATGTCGTACGGCATCACTTAATAGTTCATTTTTTTCGTAGGCTTCCTTAAAAATGGAGACATCACCGGGAAGCTCTTGCAATAGCTTCTTTAATTCCTTGGTGTTAAAATGCCCAACCGCACCCTTTTGATCAGTTTCCCAGGTGTACTTTTTTCCGTATAGTCGAAAATACTTTATCTCTTCATAATCATGATCCTCTGAAGCCATCCAGTATACCGGAACAAAATTAGATTCAGGATAAGTCGCCTTTAATTTTTTGCAGGCATTAATGACAGTGACAATTTTGTAAATGAAATACAACGGTCCGGTAAAAATATTTAGCTGATGTCCGGTGACTACAGTGAAAGTATTTTTGTCTGCTAAAGATTGAATGTTTTTCTTAACCGCGTCGGAGGGATTGGTGATCTTTGAATATTGTTTATTAAGAGTCTCAACCAATGAGTTTCTGGAAGAAGATGGAAAGGGAGTTTTCTCCTTGATCTGCTCCTTGAAATTTTTAACTTCCGGAAACTGAGAATAGTAGGGCTTTAATGCAGCATCCTGTTCGATGTACTTCAGAAAAAAATCGGAAAAAGAGCGTGTACTCCGTAACGGAACTTTCTGAAGCAGCATAATCAACAGCAGGAATAGGTTAAAAACATAGATCGAATAACGGCAATTTTACTATAAGGTTTAGGGATTAGCTTATGGCCTCCCCAGTCAGATCAAATTCAGAAGCATCTGTGATCTTTACCTGAAAAAAATCGCCCATGCGAAGGTAGTTCTTCGATTTAATGATTACCTCGTTATCTACTTCCGGTGAATCAAATTCGGTCCTTCCTATAAAATTTCCTCCTTCTTTTCGGTCAACAAGCACTTTGTAGATCTTATTGATTTTATCGCGATTTAATTCAAGAGAAATGCCCTGTTGTAAATCCATGATCGCATCCACCCGCTCTTGCTTAATCTCTGCAGGGATTGAATCAGGCATTGAATGAGAATGAGTATTTTCTTCATGCGAATAGGAAAAAACACCTAATCTGTCAAAACGTGATCGCTCAACAAACGACATCATCTCCTGAAAGTGATCTTCTGTTTCTCCCGGATGACCTGCAATCAACGTCGTCCGAATCGCAATCCCCGGAACCTTCTCACGAATAGTCTCAATCAATTGCTGAGTTTTTTCACGAGTAATTCCCCGACGCATGATCTTCAACATTTCTGTCGATCCATGTTGTAAGGGAATGTCGATATAGTTGCAAATGTTGCTCCGTTCTGCCATCACATCCAATGCATCCATCGGAAAACCTGCCGGGAATGCATAGTGCAATCGTATCCATTCGATCCCCTCTACATCAGAAAGTCTTTTCAGTAAATCCGCAAGACTTCTTTTTTTATAAAGATCAAGTCCATAATAGGTAGAATCCTGAGCGATTAATAATAATTCTTTCACACCGTTCTTTGCAAGATTCCTTGCTTCAAGAACGAGCTCTTCGATTGGTCTGGAGATATGGCCACCACGCATTAATGGTATGGCGCAAAAAGAACAGGGCCGATCGCAACCTTCTGATATTTTTAAGTAAGCGTAATGATTTGGATTGGTGAGAATGCGCTCACCCACCAGCTCATGCTTGTAATTTGCATTCAGGGTTTTTAATAACCTGGAAAGATCCCGGGTGCCATACCAGGCATCGACTAAAGGAATTTCCTTTTCAAGATCATCTTTGTATCGTTGGGAAAGACATCCAGTGACATACACCTTTTCAACGAGTCCCTCTTCCTTGGCGTCCACATAGCGGAGAATGGTATCAATTGATTCCTGCTTGGCATTGTCTATGAATCCACAAGTATTGATCACCACAATGCTTGCGTCGTCCTTTTTTGACTCGTGAACAGCATCAATATTATTTCCTCTCAACTGAGTCAAAATCACTTCAGAATCCACCAGGTTTTTTGAGCACCCCAGTGTCACGATGTTAACTTTTGTCTTTTTATTTCCCTTTGCCCGCACGGTATGATATTTGAGGATACAAAATTAAGTGGTTTGAGCAGTGAACCTCTATATTTGAAAATTAATTCCCATTCGTGAGATTTTTATTGCCCTGTTTTATGGTTCTGTTGCTTTCCGGGTGCCTTTCAGAGCCGGATTGCGTGTCCACCAAGAATAACTCTGTTCAATTGAAGATCAGAAGTGCAGAGACCAATAAGTACACAAAATTCATTTTTTCGTCCATTACTGTTTCAGGAACTACTGACACATTCCATACAACTGATTCGATAGGAACATTGCGATTGCCGGTTGACCCTTTTACGAGTCAGACAACTTACAATCTTACCTATGATAAGATTGTAAATTCTGTGGCTCAAACACAAAATGTTAGCATCATTCTTGGCTATAAAGCACAGTACATAATAATAAGCACGGATTGTGGACCATATCTATTCTGTTCAGATCTGACAGTGGTGGATTCATCAATGGAAAGCAAGCTTCTCAACAGTCAACTATCAACAGGAGAAACAGTCAATGTTGAAATTAAGCTATAGCATTTTGTTTTTTCTTCTTATCTCCAGCGCCTTTGCACAAGTGGCAGAGGAGCAGGATACGGTTGTTCGTGAGAAGCCTAAGAAACCTGATAGCCTTAAAGAGAAATTTTACCCTCGTTCTGTTCGGATCGGAACGGATATCCTCAGTCTCATAAGAACTCCATTGAGTAAATCATTTTCTGGATGGGAGGTCAATGGAGATGTTGATTTTGGAAAAATATATTTCACGCTGGACATCGGTCAGTGGTCCCGTTACAGTAAACTTGATTCCGGGCACCTTGGCGTTTACCAAAATAATGGAACCTATTGGAGAGTAGGTGCAGATATTAATCTTCTTAAAAAAGATCCGGATCGTAACATGTTCTTTTTTGGTTTGCGCTATGGACAATCTTCTTTCAGAGAGTCTGCCTATGTAATTGTGACCAGTACAAATTTCGGATCATCGGCAACTAATTTGGAAAACCCTTCCGTTAAGGCGAGCTGGGGTGAGCTTACGACAGGATTAAGAGTTAAAGTGTTGAAAGAGTTTTGGATGGGATTTACCTGCAGAATGAAATTTGCAGTTAATACCAGTGGAGATCTTCAGCTAAAAGCATTTGACATCCCCGGTTATGGATTGAATGGTGAAGATGTTGCATGGGGATTTAACTACCAGATCTTTTACAGAATTCCCTTTGCAAAACAGAAGAAGCCTGTTGTCGCGAAATAACAAATTAAAGGCTAGTTCTTCCCAAATAGTGAGTCAACAAATTCGATTTTGTTGAATACCTGAAGATCCTCAACTTTTTCTCCAACCCCGATATATTTCACGGGAATTTTAAACTCATCTGAAATTCCAATTACCACACCGCCCTTTGCAGTGCCATCAAGTTTTGTGATCGCGAGGCAGGTAACAGATGTTGCTTTTGTAAACTCACGCGCCTGAACCATTGCATTCTGGCCTGTGCTTCCATCCAGAACTAATAAAACATCATGCGGTGCATTTGGAAGAACCTTTTGTGCGGCACGCATGATCTTGGATAATTCTGCCATCAGATTCACTTTCGTGTGAAGTCTTCCTGCAGTATCAATGATAATTACATCAGCGTCTTGCTTAACACCCTCTTGAACAGCTTCAAACGCCACCGCTGACGGATCCGTGTTCATCCCCTTTGCAATGACAGGAACTCCAACGCGTTCTCCCCAGAGCTTTAACTGGTCGACGGCAGCGGCACGGAAAGTATCAGCAGCACCAAGCACTACTTTTTTACCATTCTTTTTGAATTGCGCAGCAAGCTTTCCGATAGTGGTTGTTTTACCAACACCATTGACGCCCACCACCATAAGAACGTAAGGCTTAACGCCCGCAGGGGTTTCAAAATCAATGACCTCCAGAGTTTTATTTTCTGACAGAAGAGCCGCTACTTCTTCTTTTAAAATACGATCCAGCTCACTGGTGCCAATGTATTTGTCGCGTGCTACACGTTGTTGGATTCTCTCAATGATCTTGAGAGTGGTCTCGATACCTACATCCGAACCGACCAGCACCTCTTCCAGATTATCCAGCACATCATCATCCACGGTTGATTTTCCAACCAATGCCTTGCTCAGCTTGCCGAAAAAGTTTTCGTTGGATTTTTCAAGTCCTTTATCAAGAGAATCCTTTTTTTCTTTGGAAAACAGATTGCCGAATAATGACATAGCTGAATGGGGTGCCTGGTTTGATTCACTGAGAAAGTCTCAGTGTGGAGAAAAAAAAAGTCCCGATTGGGACTTTAATAAATTCTTTGAGGAAAATTAACCCTTCTTAGCGAGAGTTTCTTTTACCAGTTCTGCTGGTACAATTTCTTCTCTGAAGGTATAAGCTCCGGTCTTTTCAGACTTGATGGCGCGGATCACTTTCGCGAAGTTCTTTCCGTCGGCTTTCTTTAAGGATGCAACAACTTTCTTTGCCATGGTTATTTAATTTCTTTGTGAACGGTATACTTCTTCATCACAGGATTGTATTTCTTCAATTCAATACGCTCCGTAGTGTTCTTACGATTCTTTGTTGTGATGTGACGGCTCATACCAGGAAGTCCTGATGCCTTATGTTCTGTGCACTCGAGAATTACCTGAATGCGATTGCCTTTCTTTGCCATTGTCTTCTAATTTAAATAGTCTACCAAAAATCAGTTTGCCAACATTCCATTAGCACGCGCTTCTTTCAACACAGCAGTGATGCCTTTTGTGTTGATCGTCTTGATCGCCTTGGTGGAAACTTTCAAAGTAATCCACTTATTCTCCTCAGGAATGAAAAACCTCTTTGTCTGAAGGTTGGGATAGAACTTTCTCTTGGTCTTGTTATTCGCATGAGAAACTTTGTTTCCCACTTGCGGACGCTTTCCAGTGATTTCGCAAACCCTTGCCATAACTCGTTGATATTTAGTCCTTTCCTTAAAAAGGATTGCAAAGATCGGGAAAATCACCTCAATTATCCAAGAACGTCTGAAAATAATGAGGCCGACCCTCTGGAATGTGGTTTTACAGGGCTAATTTTTGACTATGAAATACCCCATCGCCATTTTTCTGGCAGTTTTCTTCTCAACCTCCTGTTTTGGACAAAATTCCGACATTGACAGCCTTCGAAAATTACTGCCATCAGTAACCGGAGAAAAGAAAATCAGGGTCATTCTGGATCTCTGCTGGCAATACCGGTTTATCAATGCAGATACCGCCCGGCAGCTGGGTTTGGAAGGCCTTTCTCTTGCCAAGGAAGCCAAACTTAAAGACCTTGAAGCGGAGGCTCTTACATATGTAGGAGTTACCCATGAAGCCCAGGGGAACTATGGCGAAGCGCTCACTTTCGAACTGGAAGCACTTGCCATTCGCAGAAAATTGGGAGACGATTCCAGGACTGCCAAAACACTTAATGATATTGGAATTATATATGATGAGAAAGGAGACTATCAGACTTCTCTTGAGTATTATTTCGAGGCGAGAAGAATTTTTGAGCGACTTAAAGATGCTTCCAAAACGGCGATGGTCATTACCAACATAGGGATTGTACTGAAAGCTCAAAAGGAATTTAAAAAAGTGATCGTCCTTTATCACGAGGCCAGAGCTATCTATGTTAGTATCAATAATAAATTCGGTATCGCTGCCTGCGATGCAAATCTGGGTTCCGTTTATCTGATTCTTGATCAGAACGATAGTGCTCTTTATTATTCATTGAGAGCTTCCCGCGAATTTGAAGAACAGAATGTTCGCCAGTTTCTTCCCAGCACATTATGCAATGCTGGTCTTGCCTACGATAAAATCGGGCAACAATCCAATGCCAGAGATTATATGCAGAGAGCTCTGAAACTCAATGAAGAATATGGAAATAAAAAAGAAATCGCTGATGTCTTGATCAGGCTCGCTGGTATTGACCGGAGAACCGGAATGATTGCGTCAGGGTTTGCTAATGTTGAAAAAGGATTAGCGATTGCTCAAAAAATAGGTGCCAGCGAACAAATACTTATGGCACGGCAAGAACTTTCACAGCTGAATGAAGCAAAAGGAAATTATAAGGAAGCATATGAAGAGCATCTTCGATATGTGTCGGCAAAGGATTCTGTATTTGAACAGGAAAAATCAAAGCAGATTGCGGAATTGCAAACTCGCTATGAAACGGAAAAAAAGGAAAGTGAAATACAATTGCTCACACAGGAAAATGAACTAAAAGATTTTCATCTTCTCAGAACACAATTTATCACAGCCTTACTGGCAGTCCTTTTGATCGCTTTATTCGGCATCAGCTATTTGTGGAGAAATCGTGTTAAACTAAAGCAGCAAGCAGAGCTTGAATCCACAAAAGCACTTTTAAAAGACGCTCAACTTCAGGCTGTCATTACTTCTCAGGAAGAAGAGCGTCGTCGTTTTGCAGCCGACCTCCATGATGGCATGGGACAAATGATCTCAGCACTGCGACTGAATCTTTCCAATGAGCCAGTGCCCGCCAGCAAGGTAGAGGAAGCCGTAGATATTCTGAATGAAATGAATGTTGAAATCAGAAAAATTGCATTCAACCTGATGCCTCAGGTATTAATGAATAGCGGACTCACGGAAGCATTGACGGAATTTGCAAACAGAATAAATCGTACTGGGAAAATTCAGGTTTCTATTCAGGCCTTTGATGTGAATCCTCAAATGTCAGCGCAACAAAAAATCGCACTCTACCGAATTTGCCAGGAGTGGGTCAATAACATATTAAAGTATAGCAGCGCGACACGGATATCTCTTCAACTGGTACAGCATGAGGACGAACTGGTCACAATCATTGAAGACAATGGAAAAGGATTTGACCCGGCAACATTGATTTCGAGTCAGGGTAACGGTTGGAAGAATATTAATTCCCGACTTGGCCTCATTAAGGGCACCATTGAAATAGATTCCACCGCTGGAAGCGAGGGGACTACTGTAATAATTACTGTCCCGGAAGAGCAGATAGCTGTGAGCTTGTGATAGTTAAGCTCCTTTTTTGACTTATCCGTGCCAGTACGGATGTCAAAATACCCACTCTTTGGTATTTCCTTCCCATTGAAAGTCATCCATCTTTCAGGAAAAAAATTGTGGAATACTCCTGCAAAAACTCGCCAAAGGATGAGCAGATGGCTCTCGTTCTTGGGGACTATAGCCTCATCTTCCGCAAAGGAGAAACGGAAGAGGTCATTGCTTACGCGAATATTCTCTCTCTCCGCATCAATAAACTTTCTGGAAAGGTTTACAGAATGCATCTGTATCCGGATGGGCATCGTCCTATCATAATTTCCAATCAGTGTTTTGACAAATCCGGCAAGCTTGTAGATCAGTCAAGAGAATATTCATTATTAGTCAGAGTTCTACACCACCATTTAAAAGATAAGAGCAAGTCTGTATTCTCATGTGGAGGAAACAGTGAAAAAATCTGGCAACTGATTGGAATTTCAACGATTTTCTTTTTTCTCGGTTCGCTTTTAGCGAATTATTGGAGCATCAGCCTTTTTAATCCCTATATACAAGGATCTGTCCTGAGCGGTGTTGCAGCAGCGATTATTATAACATTAAATGCCCGTAATCTGCCTAAAACGTACCAACCTACCGAAGTGCCCATTCAATTCCTTCCTTGATACTTGCAGATAACCACATCGACCGTCTACTTTTAACCTTTATGAAGGGAAAAAGGGTAAAGGTCGTTCTGGTAGATGATCACAGAATTGTGCTTGATGGACTGGTCTCGCTTCTCGAAAGCGATGCTGACTTTATCATACTGGCGGCATTGGGTTCAGGTGAAGAGGTGCTTGAATTCTTTAAGCAGGAACAGCCCGACATTTTATTGACAGATTATAGTCTTCCAGGTATCTCTGGTCTTGAGCTGGCGCGCGCCATCAAAAGAGATTATCCTAAAACAAAAGTAGTAGCCCTCAGCATGCATGATGAAGCTCATCTTGTAAAAAATATTTTGAAAGAAGGTGTAGATGGTTATTTGCTGAAGAACATCCAGCAGTTTGAATTGAAGAATGCCCTTAAGCAAGTGATGATGGGAATGCCATACGTAAGTCCTGAGATCACCAAGCTTCTGATGCATGATTTAAATAATCCTGCTGAAGAAAATTCTTTATTAACCGATCGTGAGCGAGACATTCTTCGCCTGATTGCCAAAGAGTGCTCCAACAAACAGATCGCAGAAAAACTTTTTATCAGTGAACGCACGGTTGAAACACACCGCAAGAATATCTTTCGAAAGACGAATACCACTTCTCTGGTGGGTCTTATCAAATTCGCTTTCGCCAATAACCTGATTTAATAAATTCGCATCTTTACAAAAAACCCGGCATCCACGGGCCTGAATTTCGAATTCCATAAAAGTATGTGTATGAGATTTTTGATAGCAATCGTCTTAATTTTTGCTTTTCTAATCAGTTCGGCCCAAACCAAAAGCGAACAAGCCAAAGCAAATTTTGATCAGGGAAAGATGCTTTATGATCAACAGAGGCTGGCAGAAGCAATTCCTTTTTTTGAAGCGGCGCACAAAATGGATGAAACGAATCCTGAGACGCTTTACCATCTCGGGTTGACCTTGCGTAATCTTGACCAGAATGAAAAGGCACTAATTTATTTTAAGAAACTTGAAGCCCTTAATCCTAATTATTGGGCGTGGTTTTATTATGAAGCCGGTTTAGCCTATGAACGCCTTGGAAAACCTGACGACGCAGCACAGATGTATGCAAAATTTCTTGACAAATTTCCAAACACAGGCGCGCGGATAAAATTTCGTCATAATGCCCAGTACAAAATGAAGTATGCCAAAGATCAAAAGGCACTTCTGGCAATGAAGCCAAGCATGAAGGAGCCTATAAAACTGTCAGGTACAATTAATACAAAGTATCCTGAGTACATGCCCGCTCTGGATCCCACCGGAACAAAACTTTATTTTACTTCCAAGCGATTAGGAGGCATTAGTCAGGAAGTACCGAACGCCAATGAAGGAGATGAAGATCTTTACTACATAGAGAAAATCAATGGTAAATGGGGAGAACCCAAACTTCTTCCGGAACCTCTTAACTCTATTAGCAATGAAGGCGCTGCTTGTTTTTCAGCAGATGGTCAGACAATGATTTATACAGCGTGCGCAAGAGAAGGAGGTATTGGAAATTGTGATTTATACATCGCCACGTTAGAAGGAAATGAATGGACAAAACCCTTCAACCTTGGGAATGTTGTTAACAGTGATGCCTGGGATTCTCAACCATCTATGTCTTTTGATGGAAACAGGATCATTTTTGCTTCTGGTCGTCAGGGTGGGTACGGAGCGGAAGATCTTTTTATGCTTGAGAGAAATGTTTTTGGTGAATGGGGCCCCCCTATGAATCTTGGTGGAATGGTAAATACACCTTTCAGTGATCACTCTCCATTTTTGGCTCAGGATGGAAAGACACTCTACTTTGCTTCCAATGGACATCCTGGCTATGGTGGATATGATCTTTTCAAAACAGTTCTTGAAAACGGAAGATGGACAACTCCGGTAAATCTTGGTAAGCCCGTAAATACGACGGGTGATGATAATTATTTTACAATTGGCGGTTCTGGTGAAATTGGATATTTCTCTTCTAATCGTGAAGGGCAGGAAGATCTTTATCAGATTGATATTCCTGAAAATATGCGACCCCAACCCACCGTTGTTGTGGAAGGTGTTGTAACAAATCTCAAAAACAATGAAAAACTTGGAGCTTATGTGATGGTGGAGGATTTGAATACAGGAGAATTAATAGCTGTCAACAAAAGCAATAACATTAGTGGTAAGTATTTGGTAGTTCTCCCGATTGGAAGAACGTATAGTGTGTCTGCAAACAAGGAAGGATTCTTTTTTCATTCCGAACGCTTTGATGTGCCGATGACTTCGCGCTATCAGGATGTAAAGAAGGACATCGGATTAAAGCCCATTGAAAAAGGTGCAAAAGTTGTTTTGAACAATATCTTTTTTGAAACAGGGAAAGCTACACTCACTTTACAAAGTCGGTTGGAGCTCGAAAAAGCAATTCAGCTGATGAAATCAAATCAAACGATGATTATTGAAGTCGGAGGACATACTGATAATGTTGGGGAGCATGATTATAACCTGAAACTTTCGCATGAGCGGGCAAAAGCTGTGCGTGAATATCTTGTCAACGGTGGAATTCCGGCCATCAGACTTCAGTCAAAAGGTTATGGAGAATCAAGTCCGATTGCTGCAAATGATAGTGAGGAGGGAAGACAGTTGAATCGCAGGACTGAGTTTATAATTCTTGAATTTTAATAATCCTGCATTAGACTATTCTTATTTTCACTTAAAGACCTTTTTGATAAGATCACTTGGGTCTAATCCAATGAAATTGTCGATCACATAATCAGTGTGCGATAATTCTTCCTTTGAATGAGTAGTGGTAATGCCTACAACTTTTGATCCAGCTGCCTGGGCTGAAGCCACTCCAGAAAGTGAATCTTCAAAAACGATACACCGCTCGGGGGGAAACTGCAAAGCTGCGGCAACCTTTAAATAAATTTCAGGATTTGGTTTTCCATGATTTACATTCGATTCATCCAGAATGGTGTTGAAGTATTTTCTAAGGTGAAGATTATCGAGTATGAAATCAACGTTGCTTTTCGGCGCTGAAGTACCGATAGCTTTCGGAATATTATTTTCTTCAAGTTTCTTTAAAAAATCTTCCAGACCTGCCACTGGCGCAATGTCTTTCTCATAGATATCACGAAAAAGCTTTTCTTTCTCTTCTCCATAAGCACTTAATTCTGCTACTGTTAGCGGTCTGTCAAAGAGATTTGCGATCCATTCTTTATTTGTGCGGCCATAGATTTTTTTCAGAAGCTCCTCATCACTCAGCTGATAGCCATACTTTTCGCAGAATTGACGTAACGATATTTTGTGATGCGGATTGGTGTCGACAATAACGCCGTCCATGTCAAAAATGACAGCTACTGAATTTCTCATGAAGTTTATAGATTACAATACAACAAATCGCTTTGCCAGAGACTTACCCCCGGCTTTAAAGCGTGCAATATAGACACCGGCGGATATTCCACGAAGAGTATATTGGAGTGTTTGATTACCAGGAATAAACACTGAAGTCCCAATCCTCTTTCCAAGAACAGAGTAAATTTCCATTGTTACATTTCTGTCAGGCATAATGAAAAGAGCTTGCTCCTGTTGAACAGGATTAGGATAAAAACCAATGATCATCTCTTCTCCATAGGCAAGACCATTGTCATTTTTTAGAACATGAAGTCCGCCCATTGAATTACCAACGATCACTTCTGGTTTATCGGTTCCAAATAAGTTGGCTATAGTAGGTCTGACTTTTCCGCCCAGATTTTTTGAAGTATAGCTCTGAGAAAAAGAATCATAAATCAGATTTTTCAGGGGTTCAGGATTGCTTCCTGCTGATCGGAAATCTGAATATAGAGATAGAATTCCCGCCTGATCCCCGATAATCATATCTTCACGGCCATCGTGATCAACATCGCCAACAGCAACAGAAGGATTTTGACGAAGAATGCTTTCGCCAAGACCCAGGTACTTATCATTTATAAGTGCGAAAGTATTTGTTCCTGAATTTCTCCAATATTGAAGGGCACCTGTAGAAGTTCCTACGAGGATATCGACATTGCCATCCCTGTCAATGTCCACAACAGTCGCGTTGTCACTGGCATTTAGGACAAGAGGAAAATTTACAATGCTCTGACCTCCGAAAAGCGGTACGGTAGCGCTGGAGCTCAGGATATAGTAAACCCGGGTCCTTCCGTTTTGCGCGCTTGTACCTACAAATGCCAGGTCTACAATTCCATTTTTGTCGATATCAACAAATTGAGGTTTGATATTATAATAGAGAAACCTGGCCATGCCCGTGAAATCGTCAGTTATAAATTTAAATGAAGGAGCGATAGCGGTACCGATGTTCTGATAAAATGAAATGGAGGTTTGAAAAACTCCAGTAACATATTTTCCAACAAACATATCCTGATCACCATCTCCGTCGATATCAGTAAAGGCAGGAGATGAAAAATCACCTTCATCGATCATATCATCCTGCAGGAAATTATTTTTTACAAAAGTAAAATTTGGAAGAGCTGCACTTCCAGTGTTTTTATAAAGCCAAACTGAACTTTTAAAATTTGTATTCACATCTGTACGGAGATATAAATTCGGGGAGGATAGCAAATCAGCCTTGCCATCAAAATCCACATCTTCAAGATAGGCTGCCGGAAAAAGCTGCAACGCAACAGGTTGAGCGGACGGAAACAGCGAAGCACTGTTCAATACAGCGTTATTCACATCACCATCATTTCTCATATAGTAAAGGGATTGACATGTTTCTTCAGAAAATATTAATTCCCGATCACCGTCATTATCCATGTCAAGAGTGAGTAATGATTTACCTCCTGTATGCTCAGTCTGTTCAACACGTCCGCCAATATCGGCGCAAGTCTGTCCGTTAAAAGCAATTTTTCCACAACTGCATTCGAGAAATCCGCCCCATGTTTGTGTCTGACGTACCAACTCGAGTGAGTCACAGCCATGATTGTTTTCAACACTGAAGTTCCGGTGATATTCTGCCTGACTTGGACTAACGAATTTCATGTTCAAAACATCCATATCTCCATCACCGTCCATATCAGCAAAATGAGGAAGGTCGTTGGTGCCAGGTAGGAGATTGATTAAAGAGTTGCCCTGCGTTAATAACACTTCACTTTTTAGTCCTGGTCCTGTATAAAATGAAAGTTTTTTCCAGGATGGAGGTTTGCCAACTTCTGTCACATTCCTGTAAACGAAGATGCCGATCTGACCAAAAGTAAAAATGTCTTTTTTACCATCACAGTTATAATCATAGAGAACAAAAAACGTACTGATGTCGGTTGGGAAATAGATTTCGTATTCTGGTGCGTAGTGATAAGAATTATCTTTTGCCAGATACGTCAATATTCGTGAAGAGGTTTTGTCGAAAATCACAATGTCGGCCACCCCGTCAGCATTCAGATTCATAGTATTAACCTGAGCTGAATTTAACCCGCCTGCCCAGGGATTAAGCAGCGACTTCTCGTTTATCTCAACGGGGATGGATTGGTCCATCGTGTAGGTGAACTGGGCCGATAAGGAAAGCGGGAATAATAAGATCAAAAGGATTTTCACCGCAAATAATTTATAACTACCTAACGCTGGATATTTTTTGACTGTTATCTTCAAGCGGGAAAATAGTATGGAAATCCACGAATTGCATCAAAAGTATTTAGAAAGCGGTAAAGTATCTACCGATACCCGACAGATCACGTCTGGTTCGGTATTCTTTGCACTAAAAGGGCCGGCATTCAACGCAAATGAGTTTGCTCAGGAAGCCCTGGCAAAAGGAGCCAGCTATGCCGTGGTTGATGAAAAAAGATTTGCTGTCGATAAGCGATACATATTGGTAGACGATAGCCTGACAGCTCTGCAAAATCTTGCCCGGTATCACAGGTCTCAATTGAAGATTCCATTTATAGGATTGACAGGATCCAATGGAAAAACCACCAGTAAAGAATTGTTGAATGCGGTGTTGAGCAAAAAATTCAACGTCATTGCGACAAAAGGAAATCTCAATAATCATATCGGAGTTCCACTTACGATTTTGTCAATTGATAAAAGTCATGAGATCGCCGTAATAGAAATGGGTGCGAATCATTTGGGGGAAATTGCTTTGTTAAGTGACATCGCAAATCCAACGCATGGCTTTATCACTAATATTGGAAGAGCACACATCGGAACGTTTGGGGGTTTTGAAAATATTGTGCGCGGTAAGTCAGAACTTATTCAACACTTGCTGACACGTAATGGAATAGCATTCATTAATTCGCAGAATCCACTTCTGCAAAATATGGCAAATCGTTTTAAGGATCCTGTGCTTTATCCTGCCAAAGGTGACTATTACCATTGTGAATTTTTAGGAGTAGATCCGTTTGTCAGGATCAAGGCTGATGGTGGAGAAGAAATTACTACTCAACTTATTGGAGCATATAATTTTGAAAACATCGCAGCGGCATTGTGCATTGGAAAATATTTTGGAGTGGAGACATCCAAAGCAAATCTGGCGATAGCTGAATACGTTCCAGGGAACATGAGATCTCAGGTAATTAAGAAAGGAACCAATACGATTTTACTGGATGCCTATAATGCAAATCCAAGCTCCATGGAAGCAGCAATCAGTAATCTGGCTTCAATGGATGCTAAACGAAAAATAGCCATTCTGGGTGATATGTATGAACTCGAAGGTGAAACGGAAGCAGAACATAAAATCATCGGGAAAACATTAATGGAAAAAGGAATTAGTGAAGCTTATTTATGCGGTCCTTTGATGCAGGCAGCTCAGACAACATTTCCTGGTGCGAAATTCTTTGCGACAAGAGATGAATTAATTAAAGAACTGAAATCAAATCCGATACATGACGCATTGATTCTGGTGAAAGCATCAAGAGGCATGGCAATGGAAAAAGTAGTAGAATTCATTTAAGTGTGATCCAATAATCAATTACAAAATACGATGGACTTCGCGCACATCTTTAAGTTTCTTCAAAGCCTTGCAAAAAACAACGATCGTGTTTGGTTTGAAAAGAATAAGCCAACCTACCTTCAGGCTAAAGACAACTTCGAAATGTTTGTTGGAAAATTCCTTGATGAGCTCATCAGGTTCAATCCTGAATTTGCGACACTCAATCCTAAAAAACTTCCCTTCAGAATTTATCGCGACGTTCGCTTCAGTAAAGACAAGAGTCCTTACAAGACGAACATGGGTGCAGGGTTCTCTCCCAATGGTAAACTGGTTCAGGAGCCAGGATATTATCTTCACATTCAACCGGGCGGAAGTTTTTTCGCCGGGGGAATCTATATGCCGGATGCTTCAAATCTTGCAAAAATTCGTCAGGAGATTGACTATAATGGAGATAAGCTTGATAAGATATTAAAAGATAAAAAACTCAAGAAGTGGTATAAGGGCATGGATGATATTGATAAACTGAAGACCATGCCAAAAGGCTATGCAAAGGATCACCCAAGAATTGAATTGCTGAAAAACAAAAGCTTTATTGTTTCACACTATTTCACCGACTCGCAGGTAAAAGATAAAAAATTCATCAAGCAACTGGCCGAAGCAGCAAAGGCGTTAAAACCTATGAATGAATTTTTAAAGGAAGCCATTGCCTGATTAATTCAAGCGGCTAGAAATTATATTCCCAGCACCTCTTTTAATTTGCTGTATCCGGTTTGACTTAATGGAATTCGCACGCCGCTTTTTAAAAGTGCAACGTGTGTATCTTTTTCCAGTGGTTCAATTCGGGTAAGTTCCTGAAGATTGAGGAGATAGGAGCGATGTACTCTCACGAATGTTTTTGGGTCCAGCGCCTTCTCATAATGTGCCATCGTTTTCTTTTTCAGGAAGAAGCCTTCTTTTGTATGAACTTTGACATAATCGTCAAAAGCTTCAATGTAGTGAACCGTGTGAATAGGAAGTATAACGATGTTAATTCCCTTCTTTACCACAATCCTTTGCCGCTCTTCAGGTTGTGATGTGTTCTCAATAAGATCGGTAGTGCTTTTTTGTGAGTGTTGCTGCTGGCCTTTCCATTTTTGAACAGCTTTGTCAAAGCGTTCTTTACTGAAGGGCTTTAATAAATAATCAATTGCATGTCGTTCAAATGCCTGAATGGCATACTCGTCAAAGGCAGTTGTAAAAATAACTGAAGGTGGATTTTCGATAAGCTCAAGCATTTCAAAGCCATTGATCTTTGGCATTTGAATGTCTAGAAAAATAAGATCGGGCTTGTGTTGAGTAATAGCTTTCACTCCTTCAAATCCATCATTGCATTCCTGAACAATCTCGATGTCTGAAAAGGATGAAAGATATTCTCTTACAATACTTCTGGCTAATGGTTCGTCGTCAATGAGGACCGTTTTGATCATGCGTGTTGCGGAATTTTAATCAATGTTGTAAAAATATTTTGTTGCTGTGAAGTAATCAGCAAATCATTTCGGTAAAAAAGAAGATAGAGTCTTCTTTGAACGGAAGAAAGACCAAAGCCTGTTCCTTGTTTAGGTTGAGAGGTTGATGAATCGAAAGGATTCTTAACCTCCACCATTAATGTATTGTTCTCTTGTTTAACCAGGATAGAGATCGTAATCTCCCCCACGGTATCATACAATCCAAACTTAATAGCATTCTCTACTATCGGTTGTAGTAATAATGCGGGAAGCTTCAGTCCACTGTTCTCTTCGTTTGTTTTAATGTCAATGTTTAGTCTGTGACCAAACCTGACCTTCTCTATGTCAAGATAAAGCTGAAGATGTTTTAATTCTTCTTCGAGTGTGACCATTTGATGATCATCTTTTTTTAATGTGCCCCTCAGAAAATCAGATAATTGCTGAACCATCTTTCTGGCTTCTTCCGGCCGGCTTCCCGCCAATGCACTGATGGAATTAAGGCTATTGAATAAAAAGTGTGGCTGAAGTTGCTGGCGGAGATTGCTTAATTCCGCTTCTCTTGCAAGTCTCGTTGCGTCATCTCGTCTTTTTTCATTTTCCCTGCGATCCCCGACATACACCCAAAACCAGGTAAGGATTGCAATAAGAATAATGAGCAGCCATCCCACAATTCCCCGAATTAATAAAGTGCCTGACAGAAACTGAGTGTATAATCCACCGCCAGTAATCAGCTCTTGCAACATCCACTGCTGAAGGAATACGCACAAGGTTGTTAGTGCAATACTCCACGCCAGCACGAACCATGAATTTCGTGCACTCGGTTGATAGGAATGCATAGACGCATTAATAACATAACCACCCATTGCAAATACAATCTGAGTAATACTGGCATCAATCAATGCTGCATTCAAGTCAAGGCCTGCCTGAACAAGAATAACAACCTGAGCCACTGCCAACACCACCCACCATCCCATATAAAGGAGCGCAAGCTTGTAATAGGGTATTGATGGTTTCGCCATTATTAAAACGCCGGACTGTGAGTTAACTGAAGAGAGGCAGCCTTTTGATGAACATAGTGAACATAATCATTGGCTTCTTCTGTCTCCTTGATTTGTGAATATACTTCAAGACCATCTTTAATTTCCTGTAGTGGGAGTAATTCGGCAACATTTACGAACTCCCACTTTACAGGCTGCTGGCGATCATTAATAAAATTGTCTTCTTCTTTGATGCCCAAGATCCTTGCTTTCAACAGAGCTTCTTCAAATCCGCGTGCTTCGATCAGGCGCAGGTGTTCGTCAAACTGTGGACGAACACCATTGCAAATTTTGAATACTATTTTGGCGACGTACCATTTCATAATTAATAGCTTTTAATATCCACACCACCGAACATTACACTGCCTCTTAAGATTAATAGTTTGGTTGGATCAGCATCCTGAACAGACGGACGTTTGTCATCTATTCCACCCAATACTGCTGTAATTTCATTTTTAACATTCCATTGTGGAGGCACCAGTATCTTCACACCACCAAACGCAACATTGAAATCCATCACGATTGTACCTTTAAAATCTGCCTGCATCATATTCAGATCAGTTCCGCCAAAGAAATTTTCAATTCTTCCTCCTGTAAAATTTTTAGAGATGATGTTCTTCTTTGCTCCTCCAAAGAGTATTGATGAGTCGAGAAAATCGCCATCATTAATATCTTCAGTTATATGATTTTTCCCCCATTTTGTTTTTTTTGGACGAAAGATCATATACAATCCAATAGCGATGATCACCGTTGGGAAAATGAGATGCCTGATATCGCGATCCAATATCTCCTCCTGAAGAAGAGCAATTACTCCAACAAGTATTGGAATTAACCAGCCACCTACTCTGAAAGATTGTCTTGCGCCTATGTATAATCCAATGGCAATCGGAATCATTGGCCAGGTTGTTACCCAATAAGGTAATCCAAGATCCATCCGGTCAGCCATGATGACAACACCAATGGCAACTAAAATAAGTCCGCCCATTGATCTTCCACTGCTCTTTGAGCTTTTATTGTTTCTATTATCCTGATCGAGATAATTTGGGGTGGTTTGCTTTTCCATATGTTTTAATTTTTCTCAAAGAAACGGGTGAAATGCCACGGCAGCCATGTAAAAACGGCCATTTCTGGTAAGACGTCGGTGAAACAGGGAGTTCAGTAGGTGAATCCGGAATTACTGAACGGGGTATTTTACAAACCGCCTTGAATCTTCTGTGTATCCCAGCCTAAGATAGAACTCGTGAGTCTTTTTTCGTCTCAGATTGCTGGTTACCTCCAACTTGATGCACCCCTTCTGTGTTAAAAATTTCTCACCGGATTCCAGAAGCTTCGTGCCTATACCTTTTGAGCGAAAAGACTCGTCAATACAGAAAGAAGTAAATCGTCCTAAAGGACCTTTCCAGTGCATTAACTCAAACCAATGCATGGAAATAAACCCAATCACTTTTTCATCAACCTCTGCAACTAGAATATAATACCCGGGCTTTTCATGTTGAACAATCTTAAGAGCAACTTCTTCATCCGTCAGATCAGGATATCCCAATTGTGCCAATAAAGATTGAATAGCCTTTGAATCGAATGCAATGGCTTGTCGTATGATCATAAGATGAATATTAAATTCCTAACCGGGCATCATCCTTCTTTGGATTTTTCAACATCCATTTCATTAAAGGTCCGCTCGTCATACTCGTAATCAATGCCATGATGACCAATGAAACAAATATCTTCTCGTTGATCAGTCCGTTTTCAAGTGCTACGATGCCAAGGATGATTTCCATCGCACCGCGGGCATTCATTCCAAAGCCTGCCGCCAGCGATTCACGCCAAGTGAAGCCGCCCAACCTTGTTCCCAAGCCGCTTCCAATAATTTTTCCAGCGAAAGCGATGAAAAGAATTACAAGAGTAAGCCATGCATCAAAATTGACAAGGAAGTTCACCTTCAGGCCTATTGCAACAAAAAATAATGGAGCGAAAATATTATTGATGAATTGATGCACGATCTCTTTGGCTCGCTCACTCATGTGCTCTGAGTCGCCCAACGCAATCCCAATTATAAAAGCACCGAATACCGCATGGATACCGATGAATTCCGTAAAGGCTGCTGCCAAAAAGCAAAGAGATAATGATAGAGACAATAATCCTCCAGGCCATGCAAGCTTTTTATTTACCCAAGGCAAAAGGCGATTCAATAAACCGCGGCCGATCGTAAGCATAAAAGCAGCAAATCCGGCTGTTAAAAGAAAGGTGTATCCGACAGAAATGTTTCCTCCTTTTCCTATCATACCTAAGACGATGGAGAAGATCATCCAGCCAATGATATCATCTACCATTGCCGAGGCGACCACCAACATTCCAATCTTTGTTTTGAAAAGTTTGAGATCCATCATGATCCTAACAATCACGGGCAAAGCAGAAATGGCCATTGCGGTTCCCATGAACAACGCAAACAACAAAGTATCGACGTCCCCATTGTTTCCAAAAAACGCCGGGAAAGCGTAAGGAATAATAAACCCAAGAAGAAAAGGAATGATCAATCCAAAGAAGCTGGAGAACAAGGCCTGCTTTCCTTGCTGAAAAACTATTCGAAGATCTACTTCAAGGCCAGCAATGAATAGAAGCATGACAACGGCTACTTTGGTGAAGCCATCCAGCACAATTGCAGAAGCGCCGGTTTTCGGAAAAAGCATATCGAAAGAATCCGGAGAGAATGTTCCCAGTATCGTTGGGCCCAGTATCAATCCGGCAATGAGCTCACCAACGACGGCAGGTTGTTTAAATTTTCTTGCGACTTCAGCCATGACCCTTCCAAAAGCAAGCATCACGCTTAGCTGGATCATTAGATGAATTAATTCTGAATGGGAGAGTTTAGCCACGGCCGTCCCCCTTCCCTGGTTGTACGATCAGAAGACTACAAGGAAGATCGGCAAAAACATACTCCAGATCATGAGTAAATACACGATCAAGAAATTTGAATCTTCGGGGTGGAGCTCCGACTACCAAAAGATCAGCCTGCTTTCTTTTTGCAAATTGAGCAAGCTCAAAACCAGATTTACCCGTGATGATCTTAATATTAATCTTGAAATTATCATGAGGGATTTTCTGAAGAAGCTTTTCAACTTTCTCTACTTCATCTTTAATCAATCCTTGCCGGATCTTTTCATATTCGTCCTCTGAGCTTTGATCTGCGGCCGACATTGCCAATCCAAACATCTTTAACTCCCTCACCACATGAATCCATGAACCATTTTTGCCAATCTTGCATGCTAATGAAAGTGAATCCTCCACACGCGGACGTTCATCGGCATCCACGACAACATTTTTAAACCCTTCTGGCTCCAATGAAGGCTGTGTTAACAAAAGCACAGAGCATTTTGAGCGACGCATGATATGTCTGGCAATGGTACCGAGGTAGTACTGAAATAAATTCTCTTTTTTTAACGCGCCGGCAATCAAAAGATCAACCTTCTCCCGATCACAGGCTTTAAGAATAGTGCGGGCGGGATCACCCTTTTCCCATCGGATGGTCACATCATCTTTTGAAAGTTTCCTGCTCTCAAGCAGTCCTTGCATGAGAACGTCTTCCTTCTGACCATGTTCTCCGATGTGAATCAAAACCAATCTTGCATTGAAATGCCGGGCAATATTTGCAGCTTCAGCGAGCATGCGCTCTGCGGTAGGTGAAAATGCGACAGCAAGCCCAATGGTTTGGATCATGCCGTTAAAATAAGGAGAGCAGACCTTTAAAATAAATTAAATTCGATAAAACACCCTTGTAAAAGTTCAAATTCCGTCTACTTTTAAAGATCAGAAGATTTTACTCTGGTAATTATTTTTAATGTACGACAGTAAAAGCGAATCAGAGCAGAAAAGAAAAGTACTGATCAACAGGCTTTCCATCCTTATTTTTTTCCTCACCACTATTTACTTTTTCCTGGACTGGTGGCTTGAGATCCATGCTCAGCCATTTATTTATTTCAGCTTCTTCTCCTTTTCGTTGATAACACTTTTTCTGAATCGTGTTGGCAAGCCTGCTTCAGCAAAGGCAATTAGTCTGATTGCATTCAACGCAATGATCTACGTGGTGGCCTCAAGTGAGCCCTACGATACTGGAATTCATCTTTATTTCTTTGCAGCCGGAGCGGTTGCTCTTACCATTTATGATTTTCAGAACTGGCCCAAGTCATTATTCTTTGCATCTCTTTCGATCCTACTTAATATTCTTGTTTACCTAACAGACTATTCAGTCATTGAACACAGAAATTTTTCGTTGGAAAATGCCAAGATCTTTTTTGTAATCAATGCAACCATTAATGGCGCTGTTTGTATTTATTCTTTTTTGCTATTCTCAAAGCTTAACTATCAGGTAGAAAAAAACCTTGTAGAAAATGAAAGAACAATTCTGGAGCAAAACCAGCAATTGGTTAAAGCTAACAAGGAACTGGATCGGTTTGTCTATAGCGTTTCTCATGACCTGAGAGCTCCACTCAGCTCGCTTTCCGGATTAATTCATTTGACTGAAAAGTCGAATGATAGAAAAGAAACAATGGAATACCTCGATTTGATGAAGGGCAGGATTGCAAAGCTGGAAATATTTATTCGCGATATCATTGACTTCTCACGCAATGCCCGTTCTGAAGTCAGACTCGAACCAGTTAATCTTAAAGACCTTATTTTCGAAACTTTTGAGTCACTTAAATTTATCAGTGGCGCTGAGACCATGGCCTTACAGGACCACACACAGATATCTGAGGTGATTTTAGTGGATAAGACCCGCCTTCAGATCGTTCTTTATAATTTAATATCAAATGCGATCAGGTATCGTAAGGAGAGAAATGATGTATGCTATATTAAAATTACAAGTCATCAGGCAAATGAACAATTGTCGTTGCACTTTGAAGATAATGGCATTGGAATAGATCCTGTTCATCAGCCGAAAGTGTTTGATATGTTTTACAGAGCATCTGAAAGTTCAAAGGGTAGTGGCCTGGGCCTTTATATTGTAAAAGAGACGGTTGAAAAACTCGGTGGTACCATCTCTCTTCAGTCGGTGCTGGGAGAGGGGACAAAATTCACACTCGCCCTTCCTGTCCAAAGAAATTAAGGCCCCTGTTTCCCATCTGAAATTTGAAAGTATCTTTGCGGCTTATGGCGCAACCAGACGATAATATTCTTAAAAAAGTAGTGTCCCATGCTAAGGAGTATGGGTTTGTATTTCCTTCCAGTGAAATCTATGACGGCTTAGGTGGCATCTATGACTATGGTCAGAATGGTGTTGAGTTAAAAAACAACATCAAGGAATACTGGTGGAGGTTTATGACAAGCCTTCACGAAAATATTGTTGGACTGGATTCAGCAATCTTCATGCATCCAACGATTTGGAAAGCTTCCGGTCACGTGGATGCTTTTAATGATCCTATGATCGACAACAGGGATTCTAAAAAAAGATACCGGGCTGATGTGCTGGTGGAGGATGCCATTAGTAAAATCGAAGAGAAGATCGACAAGGAAGTTGAAAAGGCCTTTAAAAGATTTGGAGATTCGTTTGATAAAGCAATGTTCATCGCCACTAACCCACGGGTGATGGAGTATCAGAAAAAGGCGGATGAGGCCAATGAGCGTCTCAAAAACGCCATGAATGACAACAACATGGAGGCTATGAGACAATTGGTAATTGATCTTGAAGTCGCCGATCCTGTCTCCGGAACAAAAAACTGGACGGATGTACGCCAGTTTAATCTGATGTTCTCAACAGAAATGGGATCTGTTGCAGAAGAAGCAAATACTATTTTTTTAAGACCTGAAACTGCTCAGGGTATTTTTGTTAATTTTTTAAATGTGCAGAAGACCGGTCGGATGAAAATTCCTTTTGGGATTGCCCAGATTGGAAAAGCCTTTCGGAATGAAATTGTTGCACGACAGTTCATTTTCCGCATGCGTGAATTCGAGCAAATGGAAATGCAATTCTTTGTGAAGCCAGGTGAGGAAATGAAATGGTATGAATTCTGGAAGGAAAAAAGAATGAAGTGGCATCAGGCTTTAGGCTTTGGTAAGGAAAATTATCGCTTTCATGATCATGCCAATCTTGCCTTTTATGCAAATGCGGCAACCGATATTCAATTTAACTTTCCAATGGGATTCAAAGAGCTTGAGGGCATTCATTCCCGTACCAATCATGATTTGAAACGTCATGAGGAGTTTTCCGGAAAGAAAATGCAATACTTTGATTCAGAAGATAATCAGAACTTTATTCCATTCGTTGTGGAAACTTCTGTCGGTCTTGACAGAATGTTCCTGTCTATTCTTGCCAGTTCTTATGTTGAAGAAAAACTGGAGGATGGAAGTGAGCGTACGGTTCTTAGAATTCCTGCGGCTCTTGCACCCAATAAGGTCGCGATTCTTCCATTAATGAAGAAGGATGGCCTTCCGGAAAAAGCTGAAGCGATCATGAACGATCTTAAGTTTGACTTCCGTTGCTACTACGAGGACAAGGATACTATTGGAAAGCGTTATCGGAGAATGGATGCTATTGGTACTCCTTTCTGCATAACGATCGATCATCAGACACTGCAGGATGATACTGTTACAATACGCCATCGCGATACGATGAAACAGGATCGCATCAAAATAACAGAGATTAAAACTGTCATTGAAAAAGAATGCTCAATTAATAATCTATTAAGGTCGATTTAAATTTTAAAATTTCAGCATCATGAATCAGCCTCTAAATAAGAATATTTTCTTTGTTAAAGAGCATGTCAAGGTCTTCAAGGCTTCTAATAGTTTTGATGTTCTGGATCCGGAATCCAAAGAGATTGTAATGGAATGCAGGGAAGAGAACCTGGGTATCTTCACCAAGATATTTCGATTTACAGATTTGAAAAGAGCGACGCCATTCAATATGGTGATCAAGACTCCCGGAGGTCAGAAAATTCTTACAGTTCGCCGCGGGATCTCACTTTTTCTGTCTGAAGTAGATGTCCTTGACGAAAATGAAATGCTAATCGGCAGGTTCAAACAAAAGTTTCTTTCAATTGGCGGGAAGTTTGAAGTACTTGATGCTAATGGTACGTCACTTTGCATGCTGAAAGGAAAATGGACAAGCTGGGATTTTAAATTCGTTGCTAATGATGGAAAAGAATTTGCAACGGTTACAAAAAAATGGAGCGGATTGGGAAAGGAGTTATTCACCACGGCAGACAATTATATCCTTCAGATAAGTTCTGAAGTGCCAGCCGATCATGCTTTGAGGAAACTTATTTTATCCGCCGTAATGTGCATTGATCTGGTGTTGAAGGAATAGTAAAATTTTACAAGTCAATCTTTTTATTAATTTTACACGCTTAAGGGGTGCCAATAACAACGGGCTGAGATTATACCCATAGAACCTGATGCCGGTAATGCGGACGAAGGGAGGCAAGGTTAAACGTACGCGTGCGCATTCCCCGATGCGTAGCAGGTTTAAACCAAATTTTTAAAATGTTAAAATCTTTTATGGCAGCGTTGCTGCTCGTGCTGGCGTTAGACGCCCATGCACAGCTCAACATCAATGGAAAGGTCCGTGGTGCAAAGGACAATGTTCTTCTTATCGGTGCAACCATCCAACTCGATGGGAATGCTGTATTCACTATTACAGATGAATTTGGAGCATTCAGTCTTGTCAACATTGCTCCCGGAAATCATGTTTTAAGAGTCCGATTTCTTGGCTATGAAGAAAAATCGCAAAACTTTGATCTTCAAAAGAGTATCGATCTTGATATTACTCTGGAAGAATCTTCCGTGCTGACAGATGAGGTTATTGTCACGGCTACCCGCGCAAATGAGAAAACACCGACAACATTCACGAACATCAATGCACAATCCATCCAGAAACAGAATTTTGGTCAGGATCTTCCGATCATTCTTAACTGGACTCCATCCGTAGTCACTACTTCCGACGCAGGAGGCGGTGTTGGGTATACGGGCATCCGGATTCGCGGAAGTGATGCTACCCGTGTGAATGTGACCATCAATGGAATTCCCTACAATGACAGTGAGTCGCAACAAACCTATTGGGTTGATGTGCCTGATATTGCTTCATCCACCCAAAGCGTTCAAATTCAAAGAGGAGTAGGGACATCAACCAATGGTGCAAGTGCATTTGGTGCAAGTGTCAATGTTCAAACGAATTCACTAAAAGCAGATCCTTACACAGACTTCATAACAGCCTTTGGATCTTTCAATACTCAGCGTTATACCTTCCGTGCGGGTACAGGATTGATAAATGATCGATGGGCATTTGATGGAAAGGTCTCTAAAATAACTTCTGATGGTTACGTCGATCGTGCATCTTCGGACCTCGGATCATACTATCTCAGCGGAGGTTTTTATGGAAAGAGAACGATTGTCAAAGCAATAGTCTTTGGGGGAAGTGAAAAAACGTATCAATCCTGGTACGGTGTCGATGAAGAAACCCTGGCCACAAATCGAACCATGAATTATGCCGGAGCGATCTATGCCGCAGATGGGACGATCTCCCGCTACTATGACAATCAGGTAGATGACTATAAGCAGGACAATTATCAATTGCATATTTCACATCAGCTCGGTCAGTATTGGAATGCCAATGTTGCGATGCACTACACATACGGCCGGGGTTTTTACGAACAATACAATCAGGGCGAAAGCTTTGCTGGTATGGGTTTGCCTGATATACTTCTGAAGGACACAACGCTCACCAGCAGCGATGTAATAGTGCGCAAGTGGCTTGATAATAAATTCTATGGAGCGACATATTCGTTTAATTATTCTAAGGATAGGAATACTATTGTTGTAGGTGGAGCTTACAATCAATATGCTCACGCCAGGCATTTTGGAGAGATCGTATGGTCAGAATATGCCGGAGTAATTCCTGTTCGATACAATTATTATCAAGGTCAGTCTCAAAAGAATGATTTCAATACGTATGTTAAATGGAATTATAATCTGACAAAGGAACTTAACACATTTGTTGATCTTCAGTATCGCCGTGTCGACTATCAGACTGCCGGTATTCGCGATGACCAAAGTCCATATGATGTTAATGAAAGCTTCAATTTTTTCAATCCTAAGTTCGGATTGAGCTATACGCTTTCAGAAAAGAGTGTTCTCTATGGCTCTTACGCTGTCTCGAATCGTGAACCAAACCGCTCAGATTATATTGATGGTGAAGTAAAGCCACGGTCTGAGCATCTTGAAAATCTCGAGATAGGATGGCGAAGAACAACTTCTGATTATGGGTTTGAGGCGAATTATTACTTGATGAATTACACGGATCAACTGGTTTTGACAGGAGCCCTTGATAATACCGGAACACCGATTCGTGCTAATGTTGGGAAAAGCTATCGCACAGGAATTGAACTGTCGGGTATGATAAAGTTCTCAGATCGATTCTCCTGGAATTTAAACACCACCTTTAGTATAAGCAAGAATAAAGATTATGTGGATGATGCATTAATGGTAAGAAATACATCTATTATTCTTTCACCTGGTGTAATCGCAGGAAGTCAACTGACCTGGTCTCCTTTGCGGAATTTTCAGACCACCTTGCTGTCAAAATATGTCGGCAAGCAATACCTGGATAATAATGAAAATGAAAACCTAAAGCTGGCAGATTATTTTATAAATGATCTTCGATTAGCATATCAGATCTTTCCGAAAGGAATGAAGGAAATTGGATTAAGTTTTCTGGCCAATAATCTTTTTGATGTTAAGTATTCCTCTAATGGGGCAGCTTATGGAAGCACTGCGTACTACTATCCACAGGCAGGAAGGAACTTTATGGTTATGATAACAATGAAATTCTGAAACTGAGAAACTGACGGGTGATTGAAAAATTACCTGTCAGTTCTTTTGATCCCAGAGATAAACCGATCCTTCCCATCAAGATCTTTGACAATCTCAGCTTCAAATCCTGCTGATTGAAATAACTCCAATGTTTCTTTGCCAAACCGCTCATTAATCTCTGTCATTAGCATTCCACCTGATTTTAATGATCTTTTTGAATGCTCTGTCAATGCCCTATGAAAAATCAATGCATCATCGTTTGGTACAAAAAGAGCAAGTGATGGCTCGTAATTCACAACGTTTTCATGAAGTGTATTCTTTTCGTTCTCCAGTATGTATGGTGGATTACTCACAATGACATCAAGAGAATCCTTAGGCAAGAATTCACTAAGGACATCTCTTTTATAAAATTCTATGGATGCGTTAAGTTGTTTCGCATTTTTTTTTGCGATGATCAAAGCTTGTTCACTGATATCTGTTGCTGAAACATGAGAGGATTTAACCTCCAGCGAAAGTGTTATTCCAATGCAGCCGCTGCCAGTTCCAATATCCAGAATTGAGATTTCGTCAGCGCGATCTTTCATAAAAGAAAGAACGGAATCAATCATTATTTCTGTCTCCGGACGAGGAATCAAGACAGCCGGATTTACAATGAATCGCCTTCCATAAAATTCAGATTCTCCCAACACATATTGAAGTGGCTCATTTTTGTTCAATCGTCTGATAATGGAATTGAAATTTGATCGATCGAATTCCACTTCTTTGCCGCTCATTACATGGATCGGCCGCAGTTTTAATTGATTCTCCAGCACCCAAAAGATCATTGCTTCTTTTTCAGCTTGATTGGCGTCAACATTTAACTCACTCAGAAGTTCCTGAAAAAGGATTTTTGAATTGATCAGCATCTCTGCAATGGTAATAATCATTTTGCAGATCACCGCGTACTCATTTTGTTTTTTAGCTTTATGCTTTTGTTTTTTATCTGTGACTCACGAAGAACATTTTATGCAACGTGCACTGGATCTCGCTCGGTTGGGCATGGGAAAGGTCAGTCCAAACCCTTTGGTAGGGTGTGTCATTGTATTGAATGATAAAATTATTGGTGAAGGGTGGCACGATATCTATGGCGGACCACATGCAGAAGTAAATGCGGTTTCATCAGTTGCTGATAAAACGAGCCTTTCTGAGGCTACTGTTTATGTTAATCTTGAGCCATGCGCACACCATGGAAAAACTCCACCTTGTGCAGACATGCTGATTAATCATAAGGTCAAGAAAGTAGTCATCGCCAACATAGATCCCTTTGAAAAAGTAGCTGGTAAGGGTATTGATAAACTTAGGAGTGCAGGCATCGAAGTTGTCACAGGTATTTTGAATGAAAAAGGACATGAATTAAATAAACGATTTTTCACTTTCGTGAACATTAAGCGACCCTACATCATTCTTAAATGGGCAGAAACACTGGATGGTTTCATAGCTCGTGAGAATTATGATTCAAAGTGGATCAGCAATGCTTCGTCGCGACAGCTTGTTCATCGATGGCGTTCTGAAGAGGATGCAATTCTTATTGGAACCAACACTGCTCTACATGATAATCCAAAATTGAACGTGCGTGAATGGTCAGGAAGAAATCCAATCAGGATAGTAATTGATCGCCATCTAAGATTAAATTCTGATTTAAAACTCTTTGACGGATCTCAATTGACTCTTTGCTACAACACTGTTCGTAGTGGAGAAAGTAAGAATCTGTTCTTTATAAAACTTTCTGAAAGGGATTTTATAAGTGGAGTAATAAATGATTTATTTAATCGAAGCATTCAATCAGTGATTGTAGAAGGCGGTACGAAAACACTGGAAGCATTCATAGCAGGGAATACCTGGGATGAAGCCAGGGTATTTCGTTCGTCGAAAACTTTTGAACTTGGAATCGCAGCTCCGTCATTAAAGGGAAAACTGATCACAGAGCAGAAAATTGAATCAGATACTCTTTCTGTTTATTACAATAGCACTAAAATTTGATAATAACTTTCAAACCCAGGCCAGAAAGAAAATAATTTGTTCTTGGCCGGAAAGCGGTGTTATGCTTTCTATTATAAATATTCAAAGCATTTTCTGAATGACGTTTAAATGCCTTGTCAAGAGGGATTACAGCAATTAATAAAAGTGCGGCACCCCCTGCAGCAAGGCCCCATTCCGGTTGACCCCCAGCAATGGCAGTGCCAACAGGGAATCCAATCAACGCTCCGCCGATGAAGCCTATAACTCCTGAGGCACCATAATTTGATTTTGCCTTTTTAAATTCTGCCAATGCCTCAGCATCATTTTTCATGATATCCAGAACCTGCTTTGGACTGACGATGAAGACAGAGGTATCTTTTTTATATTCAAACCTGGCACCACCAAAAGTTTTGTGCATGATCAGTGAGTCAACCTGACCCACTGAAGAAAAGCTAATGCCAAATGATAAAACGCAAAGAACAAAAAGATGTCTTTTCATGCTTAGAAGTAATATTATAGAAAATTTAAAATTGATTATGCCATCCTCTTTGCAACCTCATCCCAATTCACAACATTCCACCAACTCGCGATGTAGTCTGGACGTTTGTTTTGATATTTAAGATAGTATGCATGCTCCCATACATCAAGACAAAGTAAAGGCGTTCCTTTTAGGTCGCTAACATCCATCATTGGATTATCCTGATTAGGTGTTGATCCGATCTTGAGCTTTCCTCCATCATTTACCAGCCATGCCCAGCCAGATCCGAATCTCGTTATGCCCGCTTGAGAAAACTGTTCTTTGAATTTGTCCATTGAGCCAAATGCCGCATTAATAGCTTCCGATACTTTACCATTGACAGACCCGCCGGAAGGTTTCATGACCTGCCAGAAGAAATTGTGATTCCATGAACCACCACCGTTGTTGCGGGCTTTTGCTGAGAGCTTCGATGTATTGGCGAAGAAATCTTTTTCATTCGAATATGTGATGTTCTCTGCTATGATAGCCTCATTAACATTCTTTATGTAAGCAGCGTGATGTTTGGAGTAATGAATCTCCATGGTCATAGCATCAATGTTCGGTTCGAGAGCAGCATAAGTATAAGGCAGAGGAATTTGAGCGAACTTTAATCCCGTTTCGGCGCCAGTAGCATAATCACTGTTGAGCATTAAAGATGATCCAACAGCCGTTACTGTTGACATCTTAATAAACTGTCTTCTATCAATGTTTTTCATGATGAACGTTGTTTTTAGTTTCCTATACAAATATTAGGCCTAATGCGGGTTGTAGGAAAGATAGGTTTGGCTTAAACGGCAGAATCTGCCTTTTCAAGCAAGGTAAATTTACCCAAAAATTTTTAGCTTAGTGTATTAAATAGCCCCATTATGGCAGATAAATTATACGACCAAATCCCCTCACTTGATCTGGCTGATTTTACAAGCGGTGATCCAGTAAAGAAGAAAAAATTTGTAGAAGATCTTGGAGCGGCTTACAACAGCATTGGATTTGTTGCTATCCGCAATCATTATTTGACAGATGAACTCTCTGAGAAACTGTATGATACCATTAAGAAATTCTTCAGTTTCCCGGATGAAGCGAAAAAGAAGTATGAAATCCCTGAGCTTGCCGGACAGCGTGGATACATTGGCAAGGGAAAGGAACATGCCAAGGGAAGAAATACTGGCGATTTAAAAGAATTTTATCACGTCGGCCAAACGGTTGAAGATGATGATCCGATTAAAAAGGAATATCCTGAAAATATATGGCCGAAGGAGCTGCCGGCTTTAGAGGAAGTTGGTACCGAAGTTTATCGACGCCTTGAAAAGACGGGAGTCTTGATGTTGCGGGCCATTGCCCTTTATCTTCATTTGCCTGAGAACTATTTCGATGCAAAAGTCAGACATGGCAACAGTATCCTGAGACCCATTCATTATTATCCAATTGAAAATCCGGATTCAGTTCCTGCTGATGCTGTTCGTGCAGCAGAGCATGGTGATATTAATCTTATCACTTTGCTGATGGGTGCCAGTGCTGATGGACTGCAGGTTTTAAGGAGAGACGGAAAATGGATCCCTATCACCGCATTGCCCGATCAGCTTGTTGTAAATGTTGGAGACATGCTTGAGCGATTGACCAATAAAAAACTTAAGTCAACGATTCACCGAGTGGTAAATCCTCCTCGTGAGTTGATGAACAGGCCCAGGTATTCCATACCATTCTTTATGCATCCCAGAAGTGAAATGAGTCTTGCTGCGATTCCTGAATGTGTCGACAAGGATCATCCAAAGCTCTGGGAGGATACCACCGCAGGAGATTTCCTCAATCAACGTCTGAAAGAGATCGGCCTTAAGAAATAATCGAAAGCCTTGTATCAACGCGTCAGTTATCTTGCTTTTCTAAAAGATGTACTGATACTTTCTGTAAGTACGTTTGGAGGACCCCAGGCTCATTTCGCATACTTTCTGAAAATACTTGTTCAGAAGAGAAAATATCTTTCAGAAGAAGATCTGATTGAAATAAATTCTCTTTGTCAGGTGTTGCCTGGACCTACATCAACTCAGACTCTTACTGCTATCGGTTTTAAGATCGGCGGTCCCAATCTTGCATACCTGACTTTGCTTATCTGGATTTTGCCGGCCGTGATACTGATGACACTGGCAGCAATCATTATGGAGATCTTTCAGGATCGTAATATATCTCTTGAATTTACCCGATTTGTTCCTGCAATGGCGGTCGGCTTTGTAAGCTATGCTGCCTACACCATGAGTGTGAAGACAATTCATACGCGTACAGGAATTATCCTGATGATACTGGCAGCAGTGTTGTCTTATTTTATTCGGTCTCCAATCTTTTATCCGGCCGCGCTTGTTGTCGCTGGAGTAATCACTTCCTTTAAGTACAAGGATCAGCCAAAAGAGGATAAGATTCCAATTCGCATACGATGGGAGAATTTTATTCTCTGGGCCGGAGTATTGGTGCTTGCCGCTTCTCTGGGAGCGTTCACTCATAATCTGCCGATTCGATTATTTGAGAACTTCTACCGAAATGGAAGTTTGATATTTGGTGGAGGCCAGGTCTTAACACCTCTTTTGTATACTGAATTTGTTGAACTTAAAGACTATCTCACGCCTCTGGAATTCCTTTCGGGATATGCAATTGCCCAATCTTTGCCTGGCCCTGTCTTTTCTTTCAGCGCTTACATTGGAGCACTTTCAATGAAGGAAATGGGCACAGGAGGCATGATCGCAGGTGGGTTTATCTCAGCTGCAGGGATCTTTTTACCGGGTACATTCCTGATATTCTTTCTTATCCGCTTCTGGGATAGCTTAAAAAAATTCAGAGCTGTCCGTGCATCTCTGGAAGGAATCACTGCCGCAAGCGCAGGACTGGTAGCTGCTGCTGCAATATTTCTGTTTCAGCCACTGGATAATGAAATTGTTACCTATGCTTTTACAATCGGAACTTTCATTCTTCTGACATTCAAAAGAATCCCTTCAGGATTGATCATTGCTCTCGGACTGTTACTGGGATATATTTTTTAATAAGTCTGCTTCATTGAATCGAAGCAGACTTAATCTCTATTTAATCTAACCGGAAAGTTATAGGAAGAGTAAATCTCTGCTTCACAGGTTTGCCTCTTTGTTTACCTGGATTCCAGGCCGGAGATAATTTTATAATCCTGACAGCCTCTTCATCACATCCGCCACCAATTCCTTTAAGCACCTTGAAATCGGAAAGCGTACCATCTCTTGCGATCACAAATTGAACGAACACCTTTCCTTCGATTGTGGCTCGCTTCGCTTGTGATGGATACTGTATATTCTCACCAATGCTTTTATAGAATTCTTTGAATCCGTTTTTCGGCGTGGCGGACACTTCAACAATATCCCATGGAAGATCTTCTGTTTTTTCTGGTTCGTCTATTGCAATAGCGGGAATGGCGATGGTCTCAGGAGAATCTTCAGGATCAAGATCAAAAATGGGCGATTCGATCAATTCAGTCTCTGGTGTTTCAACGAGAATAACATTTTTAGCAGGAATGGGAGCTGGTGGTGTTGGATCTGTAGGGATAACTTCGGTCCAATCCATTGGAACATCCTGATTCCTTTCTGTTATAACAGCAAAGCTTTCTTCCTGTTGCCACTCAAAGGCCATCACAGCCAATGACATTGCAATCAGTAAGCCGATACTAAAGAAGTACCCTGACTTCTTTGTGAGATCTACCGAGGGATTCTTTTTTGTTTCCATAGTGCGTAGGATTTATTTATCATAATCCTTTCATGATTGTCCCGTCACGGAAATCTGAAATTTATTTGTGCTTTAGTGAGAGATCATTAAACAAAAAGACCTGCCTCATTTCTGAAGCAGGTCTCTTGTTAAAGTCTGATGGATGATTATCCTAATTTGAAAATGATAGGAAGTGTGTAGCGTTGCTTTACAGCCTTACCACGCTGCTTACCTGGATTCCAGTTTGGGGCAGATTGAATAATTCTGACAGCTTCTTCATCACATCCTGCACCAATTCCCTTGATTGCTTTTACATCTGAAAGAGTTCCATCCTTGTTGATGACGAACTCAACGAATACACGTCCTTCAATACCCATGCGTCGTGCTTGCGCAGGATACTTGATCTTTTCACCTACGTATTTATAGAAAGCCTGCATTCCACCTTTTGGAGTTGCAGATTCTTCTACGACTGTGAAAATTTCGTCTGTTTCTTCTTTAGCTTCTTCAGCCTGAACAACAATCGCTTCAACCTTCGTATCGTCGGTTACTTCAACGTCAAGATTTACTTTGATATCGTCCTTGATTTCTTCTTCATCGGGTACCTCAACTACCACAGGTTGTTGAATAACAGGAGCTGGGGGAGGTGGCTGTTCTGTTGGCGGAACTTCCATCGTTTCTTCAAACGTATTGGTGCTCTTTCCGGCAAGATCAGCAATGCTGTCTTCATAACTCTTCCACTCAAAGGCTGTTAGAACAAGCCCCATTGTGATAAGAAGACCTATACTGAAGAAAAAGCTGCTTTTTTTCGTCAAGTCTGCTTTTTCGGTCTTTTTCGCTTCCATACAGTTTCACGGTTTAGGATTTCAAATATAGCAACAGAATCCACTTTTGGCCAGATAGTCACAGAAAATCAAAGAAATATGGGAAAATAATCAGCGCCGGCTGCCGTAAAACAGGGAGAAATATACGGTAGGAAACAAGTTTGAATTTGTTGTAGTGGGCATTAAGACGATTGTCTTGAAATAGGTATCCAGAAGAAATCCCACTTCAAAACCTGTAACGGAACTCTTGGTAGTGCCAAGCTCAAAATTTACACCCGCCTTTACATTTACCCCTAACTGAATATCGGATTCTCCAAGACCCTGGAATAAATTTCCAGTGCCCAGAATAGCTCCAAATCCATGAGCAGGATTGGCTGGATCGTATTGTTCTTTTACGGTCTGGAAAGCACTATTATCAACAGATCTTTCGATGTAATAAGGGGCCACAAAGCCAATCGATGGGCCAATAGCAGTAACCAATTTGATTTCAACACCCTGCTGAGGGGCCTTTGTAAAGACAATCAGATCCCGTCCATATTGTAAGCGAAGGGCATAGAGATAATTACTCTTGCCATAGATAAAGTAATTCCCTGTGTAACGTGAGCTTTTTCTCACTTCCTGAGAATGCTTGACATTCATAATCTCCAACCCAAATGTTTCCAACATCCGATCGTTGAGCTTTCTCGCTTTTTTGAAGATAAATCCACCGATTAATCCACCGGATGAATTCTTATTAATAGCCCAGGTAAATTCTGAATTGTACTCATAACTGTCCTGTGTTTGCGCCATCGCTCCGGCTGAAAAGCCTACTACCAGAAGCGTGAGTAAAAACCATTTTGGCGCAAAAAACTTCATTTTGAATACTTTAGGCTAAATTTAATCGATAAAAGCACAACACAAAAAATTTTAGCATTTTCCTTATGCCATCAATGACCAGTGAATACCTCGGCTCACTTCGCACAGAAAACACACATTTACTTTCCGGCACCAAAATCATCACTGACGCGCCACCGGATAATAACGGAAAAGGAGAGGCATTTAGTCCAACCGATCTGGTTTGTGCAGCATTAAATAGTTGCATGATGACTCTCATGGGAATTCAGGCTTCCAAAGAAAATATTGACCTCACCGGATTAAAATCCGACATCACTAAAGTTATGGTTTCCGGTCCAAGAAAGATCTCTGAAATTCATATCAACTTTGTGCATCCCAATCTTCAGGCAACTGAAGTTCAAAAGCAGAAACTTAAAAATGCAGCTCATACATGCCCGGTTGCCCTTAGCATTTCTGATGGGATCAAACAGGTGATCACCTTTAATTTCTAAGAATCTGTTTTTTCTTTTCTCGCTGCAACAAGATTTTGATAGCTGATATCAAAATGTGAAGTATGATATACGTCACGCCCCATTTCAATCAGCATTACCTGGGGAGATTCATGCTCAATGGAAAAAGCTTTGGCAACCTGATTGGACACCTCGCGGAACTTCAAAAGATCAAGATAGTAAGGAACAACACCTGACATTTGATCAGTATTCCAGTTTCTCTCCAATCGGTCCAGAACTGCACGACTGATTGAACAACTTGTGCTATGTTTGAAAATTAATACCTGATTTGTTTTTGATTCGTCCTTGATCTTTTCAATCTGATCAACAGATTCCAGTTTTTGCCACTCCATCTTTTAAAGAATTAATCGTTCCACATTCCCTTTTCGCGTTTATCGTAACGTGGCTTCTGAAGTTTTTCTTTCAGATTTTCAGGCTGCGTTTCGTTCTTGCGGAAAAGTTTTCCCCACATCAACTTCACATTCATTAAAAGAGTTCGTTCTCCCTTTACATTATCCTCGTATCCATGAGCAAACTGGGCATCCGGATGTAAACGACTTCCACTGTATTTATGCATTTTAACATTACCCTGGTAGTCACTGATTCTTGCAAAAGCCTTTCCTGGTGCTCTTACTTTTAGGGATTCTTTTGAGCTGCTTGGATTATGTTTATAGTCCCAGTATTGTTTCATGCTTTTAGAATACTCACTCGCCTTTACAGTTGCTTTGGACGGAGCAATTCCTGGAAGAGAGTTCTTTGCAGCATTTGGTTTTTTCTGATAGTCACCCTGACGCACTTTGATTTGTAAACCTGTGACCATGTAGGATGTCTTGTCAGGTCTTTGCTTCTTCAATGATTCTTTGGATGCATTTGGATTTTGAATGTAGTTCTTCTTGAATCTTGACAAAGCGATTCTACCTGAGTAATTGATTTCATCAGAGCCGAGAGGCGTAGATAAAACAGGTTTGTCGTTGTTATTTCTTGGTTGATTGCTAACACTGCCGCCACCTTTTTCCGGCTTCTTGAATTTTATATTTCCTGAATAGTTTCCTCCCTGTGTTGTTTTTGGTGGCGTTCCTATCAATGGCTTGTTGCTGTTAAGCTTTCCGCTAACGCTACCTCCACCTTTTTCAATTCTTCCACGCTTTAAGTGTCCTGCAAAATTTACCCCCTGTGGAGTGAATCCAATGATGTTCGACGTTTTTATTCTGCCGGAGGAACCGAGTCCATCGGTTGATATGCCTCGTACACTACTTCTTTTAATATTTCCTGAAGAGCCAACTCCTTGTTCAGAAAATCCTCTCTTCCTCAAATTCCCAGCATAGCCAAGGCCCTCATTCGAATAACCACGCTGACTGCTTCTTTTGATTCTTCCGGAATAATTAACTCCATCCGTTGAGAATCCTCTCTTTCTTAAATTTCCAGCATAACCCAGACCTTCTGTTGAGAATCCGCGCTGACTACTTCTCTTGATTCTTCCGGAATAGTTTACGCCATCCGTTGAGAATCCTCTCCTTCTTAAATTTCCTGCATAACCTAACCCTTCAGTAGAGAATCCCTGGCGACTGCTTCTTTTGATTCTTCCGGAATAATTAACTCCATCCGTTGAGAATCCTCTCTTCCTTAGATTTCCTGCATAACCCAGCCCATCCGTTGAAAATCTCCGCTGGCTGTTTCTCTTGATCCTTCCGGAATAGTTTACACCTTCAGTTGAAAATCCTCTTAACCTGTTCTGCTTAATGTTGCCTGAATAGTTTGCTCCTTCGGTAGAGAATCCTCTTAGTCTATTGCGTTTGATGTTGCCTGAGTAATTAGCTCCCTCTGTAGATATACCTCGTTGACTGCTTCTTTTTATCCTTCCTGAATAATTCACACCATCAGTAGAAAATCCGCGAAGACGATTTCTTCTAATGTTGCCGGAATAATTTGTACCCTGCTGTGAGAACCCTCCACGTCGACGAATGTTTCCGCTAAAACCTGCTGCAAAACTTCCCGGACCACCACCAAATGGCTTGACACCTTTCCTGACTTTTCCGTTTATGTTTCTGTTGTAAACTTTGGATGGCACTGAACTGAGTTGAGCTTGCTCACCTCTTTTTGTCCCTGTTTGAAAGCCACTTCCGGGAACTTTTCCTGATCTCCCCATCTTATTTGAGATCGAAAGTTTTCTTGGAAAAACAAATCTGCCAGCAACCTCTTTTCTTCCTCTTGCAGATCTCCTAAGACGCCATCCTGCTATATCTCCTTTTTTCCATCGCCCACCTTGACTGCCGGAAACATAACCGCCGGTTTGAACTTTATTAGCGCGATCACCCGATGGTTTTCTTCCAAAGAAATTCAAGGTATCTCTACCGACGAGGCCAGCGGGCATCGTTCTGAAATTTTTTGTACGTAAAGGTCCGCCTGTTATATCCTTAAGAAATGGCTTCTCCTTCTTTGAATACTTTCCCCAATAAACATTTCTCTTACCACGCTTGATAAAAAGTCTGCTAACGGATGCCGGAATGATATTTCCTTCCGAACCACCGGTAAGTGGTCTTCGGGAATTTCTTGCCGCCTGACCAATCTCTCTTCCATTTGAAAATGGAGTTTGCTTTTTTGTTGGATGTCTCTTGTAAGAAGAAACATAACGTCCCTTCTGTGAAAAGGTATTTCTCACAGAGCCAGTTGCACTTTGATTTTTTATTGGACGATTATCAAGCCCACCCTTCCATGCCTTTTCTTTATAACGAGGTTGATGTTCTACAAATCTCTTTCCCTTAATGGTACGGGAATAGGTCGGCGGTCTTTTGCTTGGTTGTTTTCTTGCGTAACGAACATAAGGACCTTTTTGAGGATAAACATTTGTTCTTGCCGCATCATTTCGTCCAGGCTTTATTCTTTTGATTGGGTAACCAGAAACATCCCCTTTCCATGCCTGGGTCTTGCTCTCTCTTGGCGATTGCGAAAAAGTTCTTCCTCTGGGCTTTGCAGCTCTTTCTTTATTTCTGCTTCTGTTTGAATACGGTGACGTTTGTGGATATCGGTTTGCCCGGTTGGCGGAAGACTGATCTTTTGTTCTAAGTCGTCGGTTAGCAATATCTCTGGTTCTTCCTTTTTCTTTCTTTTTAACAGATTTTCCTCTTGTTTCCCTGACCTGTCTTTGATTTTTGACAGGCTTGTCGCCCTTCGTATTCTGACCAAAAGAATAAGTTGATAGAAAAAGCATTAGCACTGAAAATCCGATGAACTTCAGTGCCCTTGAAAAGAAGGGAGCGCTATGGATGAGGTGCAGTTTCAAAAATCAAAATGAAAACAGGCTAAGATAGCAAAAAATCAACTTCTTTTCCCTTTAGCCTCTCTGGTAACGCTCTGAGGGTGAGGTTTATGATGTGAGAGGTTGAAGGGAATATGTGATATTTTTTAAGATCAATATTGTAGAAGCTCTTCAATTTTGTTTTGTAATCGTACAGGGGGAAGAAAGTTCTTCTCAAGCGTTGGAGCAAACGGAATCGGAGTATCAAGACTTGCAACACGGCAAACCGGAGCATCCAGATATTCAAACAGATTTTCGTTGATCCATGCCGAAATCTCGGCGCCGATTCCTCCTGTGAGCGTGTCTTCGTGGAGGACCAGTATGCGATTTGTTTTTTTAACTGTCACTTCTACCGATTCTTTGTCCCAGGGAAGAAGAGTCCGAAGATCAAGAATGTCGGCATGAATATTTGGCATCCCATCCATTACTTCCTTGGCCCAATGAACTCCCATTCCATAAGTGATAATGGTAAGATCTGAACCTTCACGAACCAATTTTGCTTTGCCAATTTCAATTGTATAATAATCATCGGGTATAACATCCTTTATGGATCGATACAGCAGTTTGTGTTCAAAATATAAATAAGGATTCGGGTCTTCAATTGCTGCACATAGCAATCCTTTTGCGTCATAAGGATTAGATGGATAGACTATTTTTAAACCAGGCGTATGAAAGAACCATGCCTCATTGCTTTGTGAATGAAAAGGTCCTGCTGCTGTACCTGCACCCGTTGGCATTCTCACCACGACATCTGCTTTCTGACCCCATCGCCAATGAGCCTTTGCAAGATTGTTGACTATCTGATTGAATCCTTCCGTTACGAAATCTGCGAATTGCATTTCAACCATGGCTTTCATGCCCTTAATAGAAAGCCCGAGTCCAGCACCTACAATCGCTGATTCACAAATAGGAGTATTCCGAACGCGATCTTTCCCAAATTTTTCTACAAAGCCATCTGTGATTTTGAATACTCCACCGTACTCCGCAATATCCTGACCCATTAACACAAGATTATCATGTTGTTCCATACTCTGACGAAGTCCGTCGCTGATGGCATCGATAAATCTTTTTTCAGATTTTATTTCTGTTGTTGGCTGAATGATCGTTTGTGAAAATTCTGCATAGACATCATTAACTTCATCTTTAGTGCTTGCTTCGGGATGTGTTTCCTTAAAAGTTTCTTCAAGCCCAGTGTCAATCTCTTTTTTAATTTTTTTTCGCAGATCGTCCGCAAATTTTTTATCGATCACCTTTTCTTCGAGCAAGTAACTTTCGTAATTGGATAATGGATCTTTGGCAGCCCATTCTTCCATCAGTTTCTTAGGAACATATTTTGTACCCGATGCTTCTTCATGACCTCTCATGCGAAACGTAAGACACTCCAGTAAAATGGGCCTTGGTTTTTTACGAATATTCTCTGCTAGTGACTTTACGGTATCATAAACTTCAAGGAGATTATTTCCGTCTACCTGAACCCCCTCAATACCATATCCGATGGCTTTGTCAATAAAATTCTTGCAACGGAATTGTTCATTGCTTGGAGTAGAAAGTCCGTAGCCATTATTTTCAATCAAAAAGATAACTGGCAAATCCCACACAGCTGCGACATTGATGGCTTCATGAAAATCACCTTCGCTTGTTCCGCCATCTCCATTAAAAACAACCGTGATCTTTTTTTCTTTTTTTAGTTTGGAAGCTAAGGCAATCCCATCAGCGACACCATTTTGTGGACCCAGGTGTGAGATCATCCCAACGATATGATGCTCGTTTGTGCCAAAATGAAAAGAACGATCACGACCTTTCGTATAGCCGCTCATTGTTCCCTGCCACTGCGCAAACAATTTTGCAAATGGTAATTTCCTACCCGTGAAGACTCCAAGATTTCGATGCATCGGAAGAATATACTCGTCTTTCTCCAATGCTTGTGTAACGCCTACTGAGATTGCTTCTTGACCAATTCCACTAAACCACTTGCTGATTTTGTTTTGCCTTAGCAGAATGAGCATTTTCTCTTCAATCATGCGAGGCCACAACAACTCTTCATAAAGTTGTTTGAGAAGAGTATCGGAGTATTTTTTCCTTTCGAATTTCATAGATGTAATTCGTTACAAAGAAAAGGAATTATTTATATGGATGATGAGGAGTCAGATGTGCTTTAAAGGCAATAAACCTTCTCTATTGAATGAATTTTGCTTTCAAGGCAGGTGTAGGGAGCATACACTCATCCTTCTTGCCAAAGAGCATGTATCTGTTTTTTGAGATCAATTGATAAAAGAAGTCCCTTAGAAATCGGGGCAAGATCATAAAGACATACATCAATGAATAAGCTCCATTTAATCTTCTAAGAATTCTTAAGACAGCTGTAGATTGAGAGTAAAGTTGGTTGTTCTCAATCAGCACAACTGTGGAGAGACTCTTTTCTGAATAGTTATATTTCTTCAACAATGCTTGTCCGGCTTCTGATTGAAGTGATCCGAATTTTAATTTATTTTCTGTATCTCTGAGAATAAGAAAGTTTACAAACCCATTGCAGAGATTACAGACTCCATCAAAAAGGACAATGGATTTTTCTTCCATCTACTTCGGTTTTTTATATAACGGAACGGTGCTGCAAGGCTCACCATAAAGAATGCTGCTGGCCAATGGCCGTAATCGAAGAGCGGCTTCTACGTAAGCGGATTCAGGTACATGAACATCGCTGCATCCTTTGATCACAACTTTCGCTCCTCTGAATTTTTCCCAGTCCGTCTTGTCCAGAATTTCTTTATACAGTTGTGATAATAAAGTGTTACGATCGCCAAAGACCACTTTCAATGCAAAGGGCTCAAGCGCAATGCCAAGAAGCATGTAGGCCCAGGTTGGAATAACTGCATCTTCTGAGCAGAAAACGGCAACATTTTTATTTTGATATTGTTGCCAGTAGTGAGCCTTGATAAAATCCCGAAGATCTTTTTCACGAAGGATCAACCCTTGATAAAGAATATCCTTCAGGTCGATTTGAGTGACCTCACCTATTGGAAAAAGTTCTTCAAGATTAAGGGTGACTAACGAACTTGAAGCTACTCGATTGATAATTTCATCTTGTTCCATGGCAAAAGGTCAACGTTTATTGTGAAACACGAATCACTTCAGTTTAGTTTTCGCTACAAATTCTTTTAGATAATTTGGCTCAAACAAGGTAAGATCTTCGAATTGCTTATTCAGAAATTTGTCATAGGAAATCTTTCCCATATTGGCAGCCGAGAGGAAAATGTTGTCGAGAAAGACTGCATTGCTGTGCGTAATAACTGTTTTGCACTTGGCGGCTCCATCCCCAAAAAAAGATATTGTTTTATTACTTAAGATATTACCAAAACTTGATTCGTCTATAATTTTTGCCTGCGTATCCTCTGTAATATTTAAAGATTGATCGAGGAGACTGCAATAAACTTCCATTCTTCGGGCATCAATCATTGGACACAGGAGTTCGGTGGTAATTTTTTCATTTACAGCGGCTGCTAGAATCACTAGTGAGTCAATAGTGATAAGGGGAACGTCCCATCCGTAACACAGACCCTTTGCGGTAGCAACACCAATGCGAATTCCAGTATATGATCCCGGCCCACCGGAAACGCAAACAGCATCAATATCATTTTTTGAAATGCCGGTTATGTTGAAAATTTCATCTATTTGAATAACAAGCTGACTGGCTGCGGACTGCGGAATATGAAGTTCTTTAACCTGAAGCAGTTTCCCGTTTTTATGAATTGCTGCAGAGCAAACTGAGCTCGAGGTTTCAATGCTAAGGATGATTGCCATTAATGAGGCAGCAAAAGTTTCTGATAAGCAGCCGGATCGTTTAATATCTTTTTGGCTTCAACTATTTCTTTGTCACGACCCAGAGCAATCTCAGCTCGGCCTCTATCTAAAGAATAGTGAAATGCAATTTCATCTTCCAGTATTTGCTGAATTTCATTTTTGAATTTAGATAAGTATACAGAATGGTTCTGGCCGATCTTTGTTTGAATGGTGGTGAGGCTAGCCTGAAGTTCATCATAATACCGTTCTGTCTTTGCGGCGGCAATTAAATTCTCAGCCTGCTTTTCAAGATCCGTGGAGTAAGTAAATTTTTGATCTTTCAGCCACAATTCAAATTGCTTATAGTCCGCATCGCTGAGGCGGAATGTTCGCATGTTGGATGCAGGTGCATGTTCATTGGAATACTTAGTAGCAAAATCAAAAACAAGTCCGGATCTCACAAGTTCAATAATTGCAGAACCCAACAAATCACTGGACACCGTAATGTCTGGATCTAGTCCGCCACCGTCATAAACAGTTCTTCCGTTTTTTGTTTTAAAAGCAGACTTCATCGAGTCTGAGAATTTCTCAACAGTGCCATCATTTTTACGGTGGGCATAATCAAGTGCTTGAATGCACCGTCCGCTTGGTATGTAATATTTTGCAGTAGTTACCTTAAGTTGTCCATTGTAAGCCAATGGACGGGTTGTTTGTACCAGACCTTTCCCAAATGTTTTCTGGCCAATGAGAACAGCACGATCATAATCTTGCAATGCCCCCGCTACAATCTCAGAGGCGGATGCGCTTCCGCCACTGGTTAAAACGACAATGGGAATCTGAGTGTCAGCAGGGTTATTAAGAGTAGTATAAGATTTATTCCAATCCTGAACTTTGCCTTTGGTGGCAACAACTTCTTTTCCTTTTTCGATAAAGAGATTTACAATGTTAATGGCCTCGTAAAGAAGACCTCCAGGATTATCACGAAGGTCAATAATCAGCTTTGTAACTCCTTGTTTCTTAAGACTGATCATCGCTTCTTCAATTTCCTTTGCAGCACCGGGAGTAAAATCGTCAAGTTTGATGTACCCTATTCCAGAATCAACGATTCCCTGATAGACCACATTGCTGATCTTTATTTTTTCTCTTTTGATTTTAAAGGAAATAGACTTTCCCATTCTGTCAACCACAAGATCCAGATCCGAGTTTGGACTTCCTTTTAATAAGGCACTAATCTCGCTGGTGGGCTTTCC